>JAKFCD010000094.1:0-33816 GCA_036676805.1 Elusimicrobiota bacterium | reverse complement strand
GGTCGACCAGCTGCGGCTGTACGCGCTGTTCGCCAAGCCGGCGTCGGTGACCTCGCCGATCGTCGGCGACTTCGCGGGCACGCAGAACCTGATCACGACCGCGGGGACGCGGGCGGGGCAGATTCAGGCCAACGAGGGCGGCGACACGGGGCACGTCTACGAGCTGTCGACCGGGCACGCGGAGTACATCGGCACGCCCAACGGGGACGTGGACGGCATGTCGGCGACGGCGACGCGCAAGCTGTGGCTACGCTCGCGCACGCCGAGCACGACGACGACGGGCGATCAGGCGGCGTTTACGGTGACCGTGACGGCAGTGACCGGAGCCGGTCTCTAAGACGGACGAAAGGAGATAACGCATGAGGACTGAAGACGGCTCTATTGGCCGCGGCGCTGGTGGTGACGGGAGCGAGGTCCGCATACGCGGACGCGAACCCGGCCAACGACTCGGCGTTGTTCACGCGGATCACGCCGAACGTGGACCTGGACGTGACGCAGGACCTGGGGACGGACAAGGTGCTCGCCAAGCCGGCGTCGGTGACCTCGCCTATCGTCGGCGACTTCGCGGGCGCGCAGAACTTGATCAAGACCGCGGCGACGCGGGCGGGGCTGTCGACCGGGCACGCGGAGTATATCGGCTCGCCCAATGGCGACGTGGACGGCATGTCGGCGACGGCGACACGCAAGTTGTGGCTGCGCTCGCGCACGCCCGCGACGTCCTCGACGGACGAGCAGGCGGCGTTCACGGTGACGGTGACGGCGGTGACCGGCTTGGGACTCTAAACCGGAACAGGAGAGACAACGCATGAAAACGAAGACGATGAAGACGGCGCTCGGGGCGGCGGCCATGCTGCTGTGCCTGGCCGCGGCGGGACGCGCGAAGGTGGGGCTGTCCTCGCAGTTCATCAACGTGGTGCTGGAGAACCTCAAGCCGGGCAGGAGCTACAACCTGCGCGAGCTCAAGGGCATCCCGTACACGGTGAAGAACCGCGGCGACGGTCCCGTGGAGGTCTCGTTGGAGGTCATCCCCCCCGACGCAAAGGAGCTGATCCCGCCGTACGAGGCGATCCCCGACCCGAGCTGGATCACGCTCACCCCGAGCCGCGCGTTCCTGGGCGCGGGCGAGCCGGCGTTCAGCGACCTGACCATCAACGTGCCCGACGATCCCAAGTATATCGGGCGGCACTTCCAGGGCGTGGTGTGGGCGCGCACGCTCAATACCGGCCTGCTCGCCGCCGGGGTGAAGAGCAACGTCCGGTTCTCGATCGGCAAGGGGCCGGAGACCTTGGCGGAGGAGGAGCGCCAGAAGCAGATGGTCGAGCTCAACTACGAGCTGTGGCCTTCGGCGCTGTACGTCCTGCAGGCCAAGCCCGGGAAGTACGACGTCAAGGCCGAGGAGAAGAAGTCGCTGAAGCTGACGAACCGCGACGAGCAGACGCTCGAGCTGACGGTCAAGGCGGTCAAGTGGACGGGGAGCAAGCCGGTCGGCTACGAGACGCCCGACGACATGAGCTGGGCCAAGTTCGAGCCCGAGACGGTGAAGGTCGACGGAGAAAGCCTCAAGGACATCAAGCTGCTGCTCGACGTCCCCAAGGAGCTCAAGGGCAAGAAGATCGCGTTCCTGGTGCAGCTCGCGCTGCCGATCGGGACGGTCGTGAACATGTCCAACCGGGTCTACGTGCAGATCGAGTAAGGATGAAATCATGAACGAGGAGACGCACAGGACGTAAATGCACCGAACACCGCGGATGTCCGCGATGGGTGGCGCGCTCGGGAGGTTGAGCGCCTGGCTCCGGCTGTCGTCGGCCGGCGCGGGGCTGCTTGCCGTCCTCCTGGCCATGCCCACGCCCTCCCGCGGCGCCGCGCCCGACTCGGGTCAGTTCACGGTGCGCGCGACCCCGCCGGACATCTACCCTCCCCACCCCGTCTCCGACCTCGCCGGGACGGCCGGCGCGGAGGGCCAGGCCCTGCTGCAGTGGACCGCGCCCGACGAGAGCTTCGGCGTGGGGCCCAAGCCCGTGCCCGTCGTTTCCTACACGATCCACGCCTCGACTTTGAGCGTGGCGGACCTGGGCAACGACACGACCGCGTGGTTTACGCTGTCGACGCCGGTCGCCGGGGCGCCCGCGCCCCTGCCGCCCGGCAGCCCGCAGGCTTTGCTGCTGAGCCTGAACCCGGGCGTCACCTACTACTTCGGCCTCAAGAGCACGGACGACGCGGCCAACCTGTCCGAGTCGGACGCCAAGCTCAAGAGCCTGGTCGACCAGGCGGTCGTGCCGGTCAAGGGCATCGACGGGGTCAGCGACCTGACCGCGTTGACGGTCGGGGGCGTCAGCGTCGGCGAGATATCCCTGACCTGGACGCATCCGCGCCGCAACGGCCAGCTCGAGCCGGCGTTCTACGATATCCGCATCTCCTCGACCGGCCAGATCTCCAACAACGCGGAGTTCAACGCGGCCGCCCCGCTCTCCGAGCTTTCGCCCTCCTCGCCGCCCGATCCCGGGACGCCCGGCACGAAGGCGCAGATGACGGTCACGGGCCTCACCGCGGGCATAGGTTACGCGTTCGCCGTGCGCGAGCGCGACGCGGGCACGTTCGCCGGCGTCTGGGTGCGCAGCGTCGCCGCGCTCCTCAACCCTCTGAACTTCGCCTTGGCGAGCGGACTGCCTCCCGTTCCGATCACGAACCTCACCGGCCTGGCGGGCCCCGGGGAGGGCCAGGTCTCGCTCGCGTGGACCGCCCCCGTTCCGCCGCTGCTGGCCTCCTACCGCGTCTTCCACGCGACCTTCTCCGTGGCCTCCGTCGGCGGCAGCACCGCCGCCTGGCGCGCGGCCGCCCTGTCGAGCTCGACGGTGATCGCCGCCGCCGGAGGGCCCGGCACCGACATGAGCGCGATCCTGACCTTGAATCCCGGCGTGAAGTACCATTTCGGCATCGAGGCGACGAACAACACGGGCGTCGGCGCGCTCGATGAGCTGAGCTCGGGCGCGCAGGTGGAGGTCCGCGCCCGCGGCCTGGCGCCGGTGACGGACCTCGCCGCGAGCGAGGGCCCGTCGGCGACCGGCGTCACCTTGACGTGGACTGAGCCGTTCTTCTCCTCGGTGACGGCACCCGTGACCTATCAGATCAAGGTCTCGACGCTCGGGTTCATCAACGGCGCGACGGATTTCGCAGCCGCCCAGGATCTGCAGGCGATCTCGACGGTCGCTTTCCCGGCCTACGCGGCGGGCGGCGCGACCGCGAGCGTCACCGCGACCGGTCTGCTGCCGTTCGTCACCCATTACTTCGCGATCCGCGTCGTGGACGGCTCCACGCCGACCTTGACGGGCGCGTGGCTGCGCGTTCCCGCGGAGGGCCGCAACCTCGACTCGGGCTCGGTGCCGCTGTTCATCCCCAATCCCCCCAACCCCGTCTCCGACCTGACCGCCCTGGAAGGGGCCGGCGAGGGCGACGTCACCCTCGTCTGGACGGCGCCGCTCAACACGAACCTCGTGACCGTCGCCTCCTACGAGGTGCGCTTCGCGACGATCTCCGCCGCGGCCGTCGGCAGCACGACGGCCTGGCACGCCGCGGCCTCGTCCGCGGCGTTCGCGGCGGCGCTGCCGCCCGGCTCTCTCGAGACGCGCAGCGTGGGCGGGCTTTTCCCGGCGGCGACCTGGTACTTCTCGGTCAAGTCCATCGACGCCACCGGAGAGGTCTCGGAGATCGACGTGAAGTCGACCGGCGCGTTCCAGGCCGCGACCTTGCCCCGCAGCCTGCCGCCGTCGACGCCCGCGGGGCTGACCGGCGTCGCGGGCAACCGCCAGGCGACGTTGGCTTGGGCCGACCTCTCAGCGGCGGGCAAGGGGCTCGACTTCGACCACTACCGCCTCGAGCGCTCCACCGACCTGGTCACCTTCGTCTCGGCGACGACCACGACCGGCACGGGCTTCGTCGACGCCCCGCTCCCGGCCAAGGTGACCGACTACTACCGCCTGATCGCCCGCGACCTGCGCGGCAACGAGTCCGTCGCGAGCTCGACGGTCAGCGTCGTGCCCTTCACGATCCTGCCGATGGAGCCCCTGGGCGTGACGGTGGCCGCCACGCCGCTCGACGTGACCTTGGCCTGGTCGCCGGTCACGCGCTTCGGCGACGGCGCTCCGTTCTTCAGCACCGGGACGACGCTCGACGTCGACGAGCTCATCGGCTACAGCGTCTTCCGCTCCACCGGCGCCTTCGACCTCGAGTTCGTGCACGTCTCTAGCCTGCCCTACCTCACGACCTCTCTGGTCAACGGCACGGGCGGCCTGGGCTACTTCTACCACATCAAGTCCTACAACACGCAGGGCCTGTCGACGAACACCTTGACCGTCTCGTCCTTGGGCCAGCGGCTGTTCGCCGTCGACGGCTTCGGGACCGCCTTGACGCTCGACGCCGCGAGCGCGCTGATGCTCAACGCCGCGACCAACGGCCTGGGCGGCGACGTGCGCATCATGTCGACCCGGCGCCCGGAGGACGTCGGCGGCGCGACCTTCCAGTCCGCGAAGTGGACGGCCTTCCTCGACGGCGCCGTCGAGCTCAAGGGCTTCACCTTGCCCAAGCCCGCGCGCGTCACCTTGCATTTCGACACGCTCAACGGGGTCGTCGTCCCGACGACGGCGGCCGTGGGCGGGCTCTCCGTCTCCGGGGCCGGGACCGAGGCCGCTCCCGCCTCGGTCTCGCCGAAGAACGTCGGAATCTACTGGCATAACGGAAGCGAATTCAAGAAGATGTACGGCAATGTCGACGCCAACGCGCAGACCGTGACGGTCGAGTCCCCGAACCTGGGCCTTTACCAGATCCGCTCGCTGTTCCGCGCCGACGGCGCCGTCTTCGATCTCTCCAACATCTCCGGCCGCGTCGTCACCCCCAACGGCGACGGCCTGAACGATCACATCATCTTCAGCTACGACCCGGGCCCGCGCAACGTGCAGGCGCGCGGCCGGATATACGACATGACGGGCGCCTTCGTGGCGGACATGACGCCGGGCCTCGTGCCCAACACCGTCGTCTGGGACGGCAGGATGAACGGCCGCGCCGCCTCGAGCGGCGTGTACGTGTACAAGATCGAGGGCGACGGCAAGACTTACACGGGAACCGTGGTGGTGGCGCGCTGATGTCTATTCACAGGAGAAGCGATATGAACTCGAACAAGACGATCATGGCGGGCGTGACGGCGCTGGTGCTGGCGCTCTTCGGAGCCGCCGGCCTGCGCGCGCAGGACGGGGGCTTTCGCTTCTTTGGGCCGCTGTCGCGCGTGATCACCCCTAACGGGGACGGGATCAACGACCGACTCTTCATATGCTACGACAACTTCTCCGACTCCGGTGTCTCGGGACGGATCTACACCTTGCTCGGCGCCGAGGTCGCGTCCATGACCCACGTGCGCGCGGTCCTGCCGGGCTGCGCGCCCGGGACCTTGACCCAGCACTCGGTCTGGGACGGCACGGCCAACGGCGTGCGCGTGCGCAGCGGGATCTACGTGTACCGGCTCGAGGCGGAAGGCAGGACTCATGCGGGCACTTTGCTGGTGGTGAGGTAAGCCATGAAAAACATGAACAGCCGCCTCATCGCCGGTTTGACCCTCATCCTCGGGACTTGTTACCCTAAGGGCGCAATGGCCGCCTACGAGGACGTGGGCGTCGGGGCGCGCGTGTCGGGGCTCGGCCAGGCCTACACGGCGGTCGCCGACGACGTCTACTCCGTGTACTACAACCCCGCCGGTCTCGGCACGCTCGAGCGTCCGGAGCTGGGCACGACCTATTCGAGGCTCCTCATGGGGCTCTCGGACGGGTCGAACCCGTCCAACTCGTTCATCGCCTACGCCCATCCTCTCGACGGCGGCCGGCGCGGGACCTTCGGCGCGGGCTGGAACTACTTCACCGTGGGAGGGCTGTACCGCGAGAGCCAGCTGCTGGCCTCCTACAGCCGCGGCCTGTTCGCGCGCACGCAGCCGGGCAAGTACTACGTCGGCGGCACGCTGAAATACCTCAACCGCTCCGTCGGCGGCACGGCCGAGGCCTCCAACGGCATCTCGAACACGGGCGTGGCTCTCGGCACCCCGGACCCCGTCCTGCAGGGACCGTCGAAGGGAAACCTCGACGCGGACCTGGGCTTCCTGATGCGCGTGAAGCCGCGCTGGACGGTCGGCCTGATGATCCAGCACCTGATGGAGCCCAACGTGGGCTTCGCGGAGACCGACAAGCTCGGACGCAACGTCAAGCTCGGCGGCGCCTATAAAACGCCGTTCTCGACCTTGACCGGCGACGTGCGCCTGCAGGCCGCTCCGGACGGCTCGACCGACAAGATCTTCGCGGTCGCCGCCGAGAAGTGGCTGCCCACCCTGCTCCACGGCTCCTTCGGCGTGCGCGGGGCGCTGTCCACCGGCAGCCGGGACTTCCGCCAGCTGGCCGTCGGACTTTCATATAAGATCAGCCGCATGCAGTTCGACTACGGCTTCGCCCTGCCCATCGGCGGCCTGACCTCGACCTCCGGCTCGCACCGGCTGGGGCTGACCTTGCGCTTCGGCCGCCCGCGGCAGGCCGAGGCCGCTTTCAGCGAAGCGATCCTGGAGAACCTGCGCGACCTGGCGGCCGTCGGCACCCCCGACTTCCGCTACCAGCTCGAGGACCTGGCGCTGTACAAGCGCACGGCGATCGACGAGTTCCTCCGCCAGGCGAAGCTCGACGCCACCTCGGGCCGCTTCGCCGAGGCCGCCGACAAGCTCAGCCAGGCGGTGTCGCTCAAGCCCAAGGACACGCGCCTGCAGCAGAGCCTGGAGCGGATGACGATCGTCGCTTCGGCGTTCCCGATCCTCAAGAACTTCCAGACCGACGCGTCGCAGGCGGCCGTCTACGAGGGCGCGCTCGACTTCGTCGCGGGCGACGCCAAGTCATCCCTGCGCAAGCTCGCCTACGCGGAGAGCCTGAGCCCGACCGACGAGCGCATCGAGCGGCTGGCGAAGGCCGTCGAGGCCAAGACCGGCGTGGTCCGCGAGGGACCGGCGGTCGCGGAAAGCGGCAAGGC
Source organism: Elusimicrobiota bacterium (assembly GCA_036676805.1). Lineage (GTDB taxonomy): Bacteria > Elusimicrobiota > Elusimicrobia > UBA1565 > UBA9628 > GWA2-66-18. Next base: position 26,772 of record JAKFCD010000094.1, on the reverse strand, counting down.
CCCGACGATGGGTGCTGAGAAGGTCGTCGGCGGCACGATGGCGTTGATGGAAGTCGCGCTCCGTGAGCGCGACTTCGAGCGCGTCGTGAAGCTGGCCGACCAGGTGCTCGAGCTCGATCCGTCCAACGCCCTCGCCTACAAGCGCCTGGGCGCTGCGCACTACGCGCTCAAGCGCAACGCGGAGGCCCTCAAGGCCCTGCGCTCGGCGTACAAGCTCGAGACCGACCCTGACTCGCGCAAGCAGCTCAAGAGCTACCTCGACGCGCTGACGTCCCTCATCGAGCGCGGCAAGCGGCAGGCGGCCCCGGCGGCGAAGGCGCCCGAGCCCAAGGCGACGGGCCTGACGCCGGTCGAGATCGAGAGGCTCTACGAGGCGGGTGTGGACTTCTACGCCCAGGGCAAGCTCTCGGAGGCCGCCGCGGCCTTCCGCCGCATCATCGACGTCGAGCCGAACAACACCTCGGCGCGGCGCGCGCTGGACCGGGTGCAGTCGGAGATCATCCAGGGAGGCGGCGAAAAGTGACGATCCGCACGAGGCTCATCGCCGGCACGTTCCTGCTGCAGGTCTTCTCCATGGCCCTGCTCGCCTGGGGCGTGCTGGCGGTGCGCAAGCAGTATCAGGAGCGCGACATGCGCGAGGAGGCGGCGACGATCGCCAAATCCGTGGAGCGCTCGGCGCTGGACTCGATGATCCAGAAGGACGACGTCGCGCTTCTGAGCTACCTGAAGTTCCTGCAGGCGCAGCATCCCGCGATCGCCCAGGCGCAGATCCGGTGGAGGAACAAGGGCCGGGAGCGGGCCGCGACGGTCGGGGACCCGCGCTTCGGCGCTCGGACGCGGGAGACGCGCTTCACCGTCGCGGATCCGGCCGATCCTCGGCGGACCGTCGAGGTGGACCTCCTGCTCGACGACGAGGTCCTCTGGGCCCCGTTCGCGGAGGAGACCCGGCGGCTCAAGAGGATCATCCTGCTCGTCTGGGCCGGGGCGTGCCTTCTGGGGCTGAGCATCTCCTACCTCATCGCCCGCAGCCTGACCAAGCCCATCGTCGAGCTGAGCCGCCTCGCGGGCGAGATCGGCGGCGGCAAGCTCGGCGGCCGCCTCGCCTGGGAGTCCGACGACGAGCTCGGGGGCCTCGTGCGGGCGTTCAACGGCATGTCGGAGCGCCTCGAGGAGTTCGACTCGATCAAGCGCAACTTCGTCTCGTCGGTGACCCATGAGCTGCGCTCCCCCCTCGGCGCCATCGAGAGCTTCCTGCAGCTCATCCGGGAGAAGATCGCCGGGGGCACGCCCGCCGGCTTCGCCCAATCGGCGGAGTTCCTCGAGCGCATCGCGGTCAACGTCCGCCGCCTGTCGGGCTTCATCAACGACCTCCTCGACGTGGCGAAGATCGAGAAGGGCAAGATGGAGTGCGTCCTGCGGCCTATGGAACTTCCGGCCGTCGCCACGGAAGTCTGCCAGTTCTTCGAGGCGAAGGCGCTGCAGCAGGGCGTGACGATCTCCAACCGCCTGACCGCCCTTCCCTCCGTCGTCGGCGACGCCGATCGCGTGCGCCAGGTCCTCGTCAACCTCGTCGCCAACGGCCTCAAGTTCACCGCGACCGGGGGGCAGATCTGGATCTCGGGTGAGCAGTTCCGCGACGGCGGCGCCAGGTGGATCGAGGTGACGGTCGGCGACACCGGCCGCGGCATGGACGCCGCCGACCGGGAGCGCCTGTTCCAGCCGTTCACCCAGGGGCGGAACATCTCCGAGGGCGTGGCGGGACATAAAGGCACGGGCCTCGGTTTATTTATCGTGAAATCGATCGTCGATCAGCACGGCGGCAAGATCGAGGTGAAGTCGACGCCCGGGCAGGGAACCCGGATCAGCTTTTCATTGAAGGTCGCGGCCTAGCCGCGGGAGGATACATGGCGATCTCTGTCTTGGTCATCGACGACGAGGAGGACTACCGGATCATCATCCAGGAGGTCCTGCGCGGAGCGGGCATGCAGGTAAGTCTCGCCGCCGACGGCGAGCAGGGCCTGCGCATGCTCAAGGAAAAACCGTGCGACATCGTGCTCGTCGACTGGATGATGCCGCGCCTGGACGGCGAGCAGTTCTGCCGCGCGATGCGCGCGGAGCCCAAGTTCAAGGACCTCCCGGTGCTCATGCTCACGGTCAAGCAGACCGCCGACGAGGAGCTCGAGGCCCTGCACTTCGGCGTCGACGACTTCGTCGTCAAGCCTTTCCGGGCGCCGGAGCTGCTGGCCCGGGTGCGCGCCGCCCTTCGCCGCACGGAGAAGAAGGCCGCGTGAAGCGGGCCGCGCTGATCGCCGGCGTCGCGGCGCTCCTGGCCGCCCTCGCCGTCGGCGGGGCGGGGCTCGTCGCGCCAGGCGGGCCGGTCGTCGTGGACGTGCCCGAGGGCCTCACCGCCCGTCAGACGACGGAGCTGCTCGCGGAAAAGGGAGTCGTGCAGTCGGTGTTCGTCTTTCGGGTCCTCCTCAAGGTCACAGGCCTCGACCGTGAGCTTAAGCCCGGCACCTACGCGCTGCGCGAGCGGGAGTGGCCGACCGTGGTCGCGCGCAAGCTCGCCCTCGGGCTCACCGAGGACCTCAAGGTCACCATCCCCGAGGGCTTCATGGCGAGCCAGATCGCCGAGCGCCTGGAGAAGGCGGGGATCATCCCCGACGCGCGGGAGTTCCGCGCGATCGTCGCCGAGCGCAAGCTCGAGGGACGCCTCTTCCCCTCGACCTATCACGTGCCCCGGGGCTACGGCGCCGCGAAGACGATCGCCGCCATGACGGCGGAGTTCGACCGCCAGATCGGCGCCGCCTACGCGGCCGCGAGCCCCAAGCCGGACCTCACCCTCGAGGAGGCGCTGATCGTGGCGTCCATCGTCGAGCGCGAGGCCGTGCTGAAGCAGGAGCGCCCGATCATCGCCGCCGTCTACCTCAACCGCCTCCGGATCAAGATGCCCCTGCAGGCCGACCCGACCGTGCAGTACGCCCTCAACCTCGGCTATTGGAAGAAGGGCCTCACCCGCTACGACCTGAAGACCCCTTCCGCGTACAACACCTACATCCGCCGGGGCCTGCCGCCGGGCCCGATCGCCTCGCCGGGCCTCGAGGCTTTCAAGGCCGTCCTGTACCCCGCCAAGACCGGCGCTTTGTACTTCGTCGCCGACATGACCGGCGGCCACCTGTTCTCCGAGACCAACGAGGAGCACTCCAAGGCGCGCATGATGTACAAGAAGCAGCTGCGCAAGGAGAAGGAGCGGCTCAAGCGCGAGGCGGCCGGAAGGTAGGACGGGCCCTGGACGAAATCCCCAGTTTTTGGCATAATAAGCCCGTCGGGCGTGTAGCTCAGCTGGGAGAGCGCATCCTTCGCAAGGATGAGGTCGCAGGTTCAATCCCTGTCACGTCCACCAATTTAAAGCCGCCCTCCGGGGCGGCTTTTTTTTCGTAGTATGAGCGCGTGAACCTCCTGCCCAAGCGCGGACTTCTCTCCCTCGCCGCGCTGCTGGCCGCGGCCGGCGTCCTCGCCCTCGCCGTCCGCGGGACCGAGCCGGTCCACGGCGTGGAGCTCAAGACCCTCGACTGGCGCTTCCGGCAGCTCTCCGACCCCGCGCGCCGCGACGAGCGCATCGCGCTCGTCACCGTGGACCAGTCGAGCCTCGATCATTTCGAGAAGGAAGGACTGTACTGGCCTTGGCCGCGCGGCGTGTACGAGGCCGTCCTGCGGCACCTGAAGGCGGGCGGCGCCAAGGCCGTCGTGTTCGACGTGCTGTTCACCAGTCCCTCGCCTTACGGCGCGGCCGAGGACGAGGGGTTCGGCAAGGCGCTCAAGGAGTTCGGCCCGGTCGCCATGGCCGTCGAGACCGGCGACGACGCCCATCCCGGCCGGACCGCCCCCCCGGCGGAGCGCTTCGCCGTCCCCGCGGGCCCCGCGCTCTCCGCCTCGGCGCGCGAGCGGAGATCCGTCCGCCTCCCGGTGCCGGAGATCCTCGCCGGGAGCCTCCTGCTGGGGGACACGAAGGCGGACCCGGACTTCGACGGCGTGTTACGGCGGGTGCCGCTGCTCTTCTCGATGGACGGCGCTCTTTATCCCACCTTGCCCGCCGCGGCCGCGATGCTGGCCACCGGGAAGACCCTCGACGAGCTCGAGCCGCGCCTGACCGGCGGGCGGATGCTCGTACGCTACCACGGCAAATCCCTGACCGATAACCCGGCGCTCAAGACCTACGACGCCTATCAGATCGGCGACGTGATCCTCTCCTGGCAGGCCATCGAGGACAAGCGCTCCCCGAAGGTTCCACCCTCCGTCTTCAAGGACAAGGTCGTCTTCATCGGCATGAGCGCCGCCGGCCTCCTCGACAACCGTCCCTCCCCGATCTCGGCGGTCTACCCCGGCACGGAGATCGTCGCCTCGGCCGCCGACAATTTGATGAATGGTGATTATCTGACGCAAGCAAACTTCGTTGCCGTTCTCGCGCTCGTTCTCGCGTCGTCGTTGTTGGCCGGCATCGCGTCCCGATCATCCTCTCATGCCTGGTCCGCTCTGGGAATCGTGCTGTCCTCGAGCGCCCTTCTCGCGGGTATATCTTGTTATGTCTTCACCCGAGGCGTCTGGCTCGACATCGTGACCCCCCAATTGTCGTTGTGGCTCGGCTTCGCGGCGGCTTCCGCTTATGGGTATGCCGTCGAGGGCCGCCAAAAACGCTACATCCAGGGCGCGTTCTCCCAATATCTGTCCCCCGAGATCGTCAAGCGCATTGCCGACAACCCCGAGATGCTGGCCCTCGGCGGCGAGCGGCGCGAGGCGACCTTCTACTTCTCCGACATACAAGGCTTCACCACGTTCTCGGAGCAGCTCTCCCCCGAGAAGCTGAGCAAGCTCATGAACCGCTATCTGGGCGAGATGACCGACACCATCCTCGCCTCCGGCGGCACCCTCGACAAGTACATCGGCGACGCGGTGATGGCCTTCTGGGGCGCGCCCGTGCCCTGCGAGGGGCACGCCTTGGTCGCCTGCAAGGCGGCGCTCGCCAACCAGAGGCGCCTCGTCCGGCTGCGCGAGGAGTTCGCGGCCGAGGGCTACCCCCCGGTGCGCAACCGCATCGGGCTGAACTCCGGGTCCGCCTCGATCGGCAACATGGGCTCGGCTGCGCGCCTGAGCTACACCGCGATCGGCGACAACGTCAACCTCGCCTCGCGCCTGGAGGGCGCCAACAAGGCCTACGGGACCTATATCCTCATCTCTGAGTCCACGCGAGTCGGAGCCGGGGACGCCATCGAGGTCCGGGAGCTGGATTTCGTGAAGGTGAAGGGCAAGAACCAGCCGATCCGGGTTTTCGAGCTGCTGGGACTGAAGGGGGAAACGGATCGAGCCCTGATTGAAAAAGCTAAAATCTTCGAGACCGGCTTGCCTCATTTCCGTGAACGCCGCTTTGAACAAGCGATTGACGTATTCCGCGGCGTCGCCGCGAAATTCGGCGAGGATCATGCCTGCGAGAACTACATCGAGCGCTGCGAACACTATCTTAAGGAAGCGCCTCCCGCCGACTGGGACGGCTCTCACGCCTTGACGGAGAAATGATGATGAACCGAATCTTGCTCGCTCTCGCGCTCGCGCTCACCGCGGCCGCGGCCTACGCCTCGACGATCACCGTGCTCGTCCAGCAGACGGCCCTGCGCAAGCGCCCTCAGTCCTATGCCCCCTCCATCGGCACCGCGAAGCTGGGCCAGAAATTCGAGTCCTCCGGCCTCGAAGCGGGCTTCCATAAGACGCCCTCGGGCTACATCCACGCGAGCGCGGTCACTTTGAAAAAGGTCAAGCTCGGCTCCGCGGACTCCGTCGGCGGCAGCGCCTCGGCCGAGGAGGTCACCTTGGCCGGCAAGGGCTTCAACGCGCAGGTCGAGAAATCCTACGGCGAGAAGAACGGCGCGGCCGACTTCGCCGCGGTCAACGCCATGGAGCGGCGCTCCGTCGGGGAGGCCGAGCTGTTCGCCTTCCTCCGCGCGGGCGGCCTGCTCGAGGGAGGCTCCAAGTGAAGCGCCTCCTTCTCGTCTGCCTGTTCGCCTCCGCCGGGTGCGAGACCCTTCAGCGCCTCGACGTGAGCGCGATGACCGGCGGGCGCCTCGACGGCGTGAACCTGAGCAAGGTCGCCAAGGGCGTCAATCAGGTCCGCAAGGGCTTCTCCGAGATCTCGGAGAGCGAGGAGTACTTCATCGGCCGGGCCGTGGCCGCTCAGGTGCTGACGCGCTACAAGCCCCTCAACGATCCGGGCCTCAACGCCTACGCGCAGAAGGTGGCGCAGGCCGTTGCCCTCGCCTCGGACCGGCCCTCGACGTTCAAGGGCTACCACGTACAGGTGCTCGATACGGCGGAGATCAACGCGTTCGCGGCCCCGGGCGGGTTCCTCTTCGTGACGAGGGGCATGCTCGAGCTCGTGCGCAGCGAGGACGAACTCGCGGGCGTGCTCGCCCACGAGGTCGCCCACGTCGCCAGGAAGCACGGCCTCAAGACCATCCAGACCTCGCGGCTGACGAGCGCGTTCACGATCATAGGCTCCGAGGCGGCCAAGAACTACACCCCCCAGCAGGTGAGCCAGCTCACGAGCGCCTTCGAGGGCGCCGTCGACGACGTCGTCAACAAGCTCGTCGTCAACGGCTACAGCCGCGACAAGGAGTACGAGGCGGACAAGTTCGGCGCGCAGTACGTCAAAGCGGCGAACTACGATCCCGGGGCGCTGAAGGGCTTCCTGGCGCGCCTGGAGAAGGCCGAAGGCTCCGACGGAGGCGGCATGTTCAAGACGCATCCTTCGCCCTCAAAGCGCGGAGCCGAGCTCGGCGCCGTGACGCCCGGACCGGGCTACAAGCGCTCCTCGGAGCGCGGCCGACGCTTCACCGCGGCCGTCCAGCTCTAAACCCCCTTACCGGGAATTTGCCCGGTCTTTGCCGCCTTTTAACGGCGGATTCGGGGAATCGGGGACATGCTGTGGCTATGAAGACCTCTCCTCTGGCCGGACCGGCCGTTCGGGTCGGCGTCGGGCTGCTCCTGTGCGGCGCCTGCTTCCAAGCCGGGCGCCGGTATCAGGCGCTGTCCGCGAGCGCCGCGGAAAGTGAGGCCGCTGCCGGGGAGGTCGCCGAACCGAAGACCCCTTCTCTCCCCGCGGCGGCGGCGGCGACGTCCGCCCCGGGCGAGCCCGCGGGTCACGGCGGAGAAATCATCACCCCCCTCAACGTGCGCGATCCCTCCTCGCTCGTCATGGGCCTGTCGCATCATTACGACGCGTGTCCACCCCCGCCCCAGCCCGCCCCGCGAGCCGCGCCGAGGGAGTCGAAGCCGCGCGACCTTCCTGAAGGCCGGCTGCTCGAGCTGCTCAAGAAGGACGGCAAGGACTCCTCCGCCCCGAAGAGCTACTAGGAGCCTCCGCGTCTCTCCGAGCGGGGCTGATTTGGCATAATCTCCGCATGAAGCGAAGCGAGATCAAGGCGGTGCTGGAGAAGGGCAAGGCGGACGACGTCGTCACGGTCGCGGGCTGGATCAAGTCGGTGCGCGAGTCGAAGAGCGTGGGCTTCATCCACCTCAACGACGGCTCTACCTTCGACTCTATTCAGATCGTGGTCCCGGCCGACCTTCCCGGACGGGACCTCATCCTCAAGCAGATCACCGGCGCCTCCCTGGCCGTGACGGGCAAGCTGATCCCGTCCCAGGGCAAGGGCCAGGCTCTCGAGCTGGAGCCCTCGTCCGTGGAAATCATCGGCGAGTGCGACCCCTCCTCTCCCGTCCAGAAGGCCGGGACCTCCTTCGAATTCCTGCGCGGCGTGGCGCACATGCGTCCACGCACCAATACCTTCGGCGCCGTGTTCCGGGTGCGCGCCGAGATGTCGTTCGCGGTGCATGAGTTCTTCCGCAGCCGCGGCTTCGCGATGTGCCATTCCCCGATCCTGACGACCTCCGACTGCGAGGGCGCCGGCGCGATGTTCCAGGTCTCGACGCTCGATCCCGAGAAGCCGCCCCGCGGTCCGGACGGAAAGATCGACTGGTCCAAGGACTTCTTCGGGGAGAAATGCGCCCTGACGGTCTCCGGCCAGCTCGAGGCGGAGATGCTCGCGATGTCGCTGTCCAAGGTCTACACCTTCGGGCCGACTTTCAGGGCCGAGCTTTCCACCACTCCGCGTCACGCCTCCGAATTCTGGATGATCGAGCCCGAGCTCGCCTTCGCCGACCTCAAGGACGACATGGCGCTGGCCGAGGACTTCGTCAAGCACCTGATCGCGCACGCGTTCAAGAACTGCGCCCGCGACCTGCGGTTCTTCGACGAGCGCGTCGAGAAGGGCCTGCGCGCCAAGCTCGAGGCCGTGGCCGCGGCCGAGTTCGGCGTCATCGACTACACCGAGGCCATCGCCATCCTCGGGAAGTCCGGCCGCGAGTGGGACCACCCCATCTCGTGGGGCAAGGACCTGCAGACCGAACATGAGCGCTACCTGACCGAGGAGTACGCCAAGAAGCCGCTGTTCGTCGTCAACTACCCGCGCTCCTTCAAGCCGTTCTACATGTACTGCAACGACGATCAGAAGACCGTCGCCTGCATGGACCTCCTCGTGCCCCGCGTGGGCGAGCTGATCGGCGGCTCCCAGCGCGAGCATCGCCTGGAGAAGCTGCTGGAGCGCATGAAGGAAACCGGCATCGATCCGGTGGCCAACTCCTGGTACGCCGACCTGCGCCGCTACGGCACGGTGCCGCACGCGGGCTTCGGCCTGGGCTTCGAGCGCCTGCTGATGTACGTCACGGGCGTCGAGAACATCCGCGACGTCCAGCTGTGCCCGCGCGTCCCCGGCAACGCCAAGTTCTAGAAAATTGGTGTCAGGCTTGTCGTTCTTTGCATAATTGTGCAAAGAACGACAAGCCTGACACCATCTAGGGGACCAGCTTGATGTGCAGCTCTTGGAGCTGCTTGTCCTTGACGGGGCCGGGAGCCTCGGACAGCGGGTCGGTCCCCTTCTGCGTCTTGGGGAAGGCGATAACGTCGCGGATCGAGTCCTCGCCGCACAGGAGCGCGGTGAGGCGGTCGAGGCCCATGCCGAAGCCGCCGTGCGGCGGGGCGCCGAAGTCGAGCGCCGACAGGAGCAGGCCGAACTGGCGCTGCTGCTCCGTCTCGTCGAAGCCCATCAGGCCCAGAATCCTGCGCTGCATCGCTCCGCTGTGATTGCGGATCGAGCCGCTGGCCAGCTCCACGCCGTTGAGGACGAGGTCGTACTGGTGGCTGCGCACCGCGCCCGGGTCCGTATCGAGCTTGGGGACGTCGGCGTCGAGCGGGCGCGTGAAGGGGTTGTGCGCGAAGGTCCAGCGCTTTTCCTCGACCTCCCACTCGAGCAGCGGGAAGTGCGTGATCCAGGAGAAATGCCATGGGGTGGACGGCTCGGGCTTGAGGCGGGCGATGATCTCCTTGCGGATGGCGCCCAGCACGGTCGAAGCCGGGATCTCCTTGTCGGCGGCGAAGAAAGTGGTATCGCCGGGCTTCGCGCCTGTTTTGGCCTTGATCGCCTCGAAGTTCTCGGGGGTCAGGAACTTCGCGATCGGCGTTTCCGGCCCGGCGGCGCCCCACTTGATCCAGGCGAGGCCCTTGGCGCCGTACACCTTCGCGACGTCGGTGAGCTTGTCGATCTCGGCGCGGGAGTAGACGCTCGAGCACGAGATGGCGCGGACGACGCCTCCGTCGGCGATCGGGCCGGCGAACACCTTGAAGCCGCAGCCCGCGAGCTCGGCGGTGAGGTCGGCGATCTCGAAGCCGTAGCGCTGATCCGGCTTATCCGAGCCGAAGCGGCGCATCGCCTCGAAGTAGTCGAGGCGCGGGAACGGCGCCGGCAGGTCGTAGCCGAGGGCGGCCTTGAAGATCGCCCGCATCATGCGCTCGCAGGCGGCGTGGACGTCGGCCTCCTCGACGAAGCTCATCTCGACGTCGATCTGGGTGTGCTCCGGCTGCCGGTCGGCGCGCAGGTCCTCGTCCCGGAAGGCGCGGGCGAGCTGCATGTACTTCTCGACGCCGGACGCCATCAGAATCTGCTTGAAGATCTGGGGCGACTGGGGCAAAGCGTAGAAAGTCCCGGGGCTCATGCGCGAGGGCACGAGGAAGTCCCTCGCCCCCTCCGGCGTGGCCTTGGTCAGGCAGGGCGTTTCGATCTCGAGGAAGCCCTCGGAGGCCAGGGCGTTGCGGGCGGCCATCGCGATCGTGTGGCGCATGGTCAGGTTGCGCAGCATGCGCGCGCGGCGCAGGTCGAGAAAGCGGTACTTGAGGCGGGACTCCTCGTTGACGGTGATATGCTCGTCGATCTCGAAGGGCAGGACCTTGCACGTGTTCAGCACGGTGACGGCGTCGGCGTTCAGCTCGACCTCGCCGGTGGACAGCTTGGGGTTCTCGGCGCCCTTCGGGCGGCGCTGGATCGTTCCCGAGACGCTGACGACGAACTCGGCGCCGAGCTTGGCGGCGGTCAGAAAGGCCTCGGCCTTCTCCGGATGGACGACGATCTGGAGCAGGCCGGAGCGGTCGCGGACGTTGAAGAAGTAGACGCCGCCGTGGTCTCGGCGGGAGTGGACCCAGCCCGCGACGCGGACGTTCCGCCCCTCGAAGGATGCGTCGAGGCCGCCGGCGTCGTGGGAGCGCATGGAGTTGGACATCTGTTACCTCGGAGGGGTCAGGCTTCGATGCAGAGGCCCGCGAGCCGGTCGGGCGCGGGAATGGAATAGCGGCCGTCGACCTGCTCGATGAGCCCCGCGCGGCGCAGGGACGAGAGCGCGCGGGTCAGGGGCTCGCGGGTGGTGCCCACGACGTCGGCGAGCTCCTGCTGGGTGTAGCGCTCCTTGAGCAGCAGCCCCCCAGAGCGGGTCGCGTCCCCGGAGCGGCGGCCGAGGTCGAGCATGGCCTTGGCCACGCGGCCGAGGATGTTTCGGAACAGGAGCCCCTCGATCTCCTCGTTGGCGCGGCGCAGGCGCTCGCAGACGGTCTGCAGGAGGTAAAGCGCGAGCTTCGGGTCGTCGGCGAGCAGGCGCTGGAAGTCCTTCTTGCGGATGATGAGAAGGCGCGAAGGCTCGACGGCCTGGGCCGCGGCGGTGCGCGTGGTGCCCTCGAGCAGGGACATCTCGCCGAAGAAGTCCCCCTCCTTGAGGTAGGCGAACGTCTTTCTCTTTTTGGAAGCGGAGTTCGTGAAGATTTTGATCCGGCCGGACAGGACGATGTACATCGCGTCGGCGTCCTGGCGCTTGGCGAAGACGGACTGGCGCGCGCCCAGGTCGAGCTCCTCGGCCAGGCGATAGACCTCATTGAGGTGCTTGGCGCTCAGCGCCGAGAGGAAGGGGATTTTCTTGAGGAGGCGGACGGCGCTCATGGGCTCGATATTAGCTTTCTTGGCGGGGGGCGTTCAAGGCTGGCTACAGCCGCCAGGAGGAGAGCGCCTGAAGCGTCGCCGCGTCCGTGCTGTCGATCTTGAGCGGGGTGACGGAGACGAGCCCCTTGGAGACCACGCCGACGTCGGTCCCCGGTTCGTCGATGCCGCTGACCTGGCGCCCCGCGAGCCAGTAATACTCCAGGCCGCGGGGGTCGGAGCGGCGGGTGACATCGGTGCCGTAGATGCGACGACCGAGCTTGGCGGGCACGCCGGGCTTGTAGCTCTTGCCCGCCCGCGCCGGGAAATTGACATTGAGGCAGACGCCCTTTGGGAGTCCCTTCGCGAGCACCTGCCGGGCCAGCCGCTGGGCGAAGGCCGCGGCGGGGCGGTAGTCCTTGCCGTCGGGGTCCAAGGAGAACGCGATCGCGGGGATCGTGAGCAAGGTGGCCTCCATCGCCGCGGCGACCGTGCCGGAGTAGATGACGTCCTCTCCGAGATTGTAGCCGCGATTGATGCCGCTGACGACCAGGTCGACCTTATTCTTGAGGATCTCGAGAATCCCGAAGCGGGCGCAGTCGGCGGGGCTGCCATTCAAGGCATAAACGCCCTCGGATTGCTTGCGGATGCGGATGGGTTTATGAAGAGTGAGAGAGTGGCTGTCGGCGGAGCGTTCATGGTCCGGCACCGAGACGGTGACCGTGCCGATGCGCCGCATGGCGGCAATCAAGGCCGGCAGCCCGGGGCCGTGGATGCCGTCGTCGTTGCATACAAGTATTCTTGGTCGCTTCATGAAGCCAATCTCTCGAGCTCGTCGACGAACAATGCCGTTGTCCTATCCGCCGGAGGCAATTTGAAGTCGTGATGCTCCGTTGCCGTCGTCGATGTTAACATTTTGGCCAGCGCAGGTCCGAGGGCGTCGGAAAGGTCCGTTTCAGGTATCCTCAACGCCGTTTTTGCCGTTTCAAACACCCGGGCATTGGCGTCCTGATGATTCGCCGCCGCGTGAGGATACGGAACCAGTATGGCCTTCTTGCCCTGTGCCGCCAATTCCGCCAAGGTGCTCGCGCCCGCTCTACAGACGACTATATCTGCGGCGGCGTAAGCCGCCGCCATGTCTTCGAGGTAATCAATGACTTTTGCCGCTGCGCCGGCCGCTTTATAAGCTTCGAGCGTCTCTTCGGACTTGCCCTTTCCCGCAAGGTGCAGCACCTGCGCGTCGATGCCGGATGCCCGCATGGCATTCGGCACCGCGAGATTGATCGCCTTCGCGCCCTGCGACCCCCCGAACACGAGGACCGTCTTTCTCTCCGGGTCGAGCCCCAGCGCCCGTCGCGCGTCGCCCGCCTCCATGCGTCCAAACAACGCCGGTCTGACGGGAGTCCCCACCACCTTGCCCTCCCCCTCCGCCGGCGGCAGCCCCCAGAACAATGCCCCCCCGAACCAGGTCGCCGCCTTGTTCGCGAGCCCGAGTATCGCGTTCGACTCGTGCAGCGCGATGGGAACCCCTCTTCTCCAGGCCGCGTACGCGACCGGGAAGGTCAGATACCCCCCCATGCCCAGCGCCAGGTCCGGCTTGAAATCCCGCGCGACCCGCGACATCAGCCGCATGCTCGCGAGGAGCTTCACCGTGAAGACGACGAAGCCGGGTCCCAGGCCGCGCGGCATGCCCCCCAGATCGACCTCGAGGCACGCCAGCTCCGCATTTTCCAGGCGCTGCCTCGCGGGGTCGTCCTTCTTGACGATGAGCAGCGGCTCCCACCCCCGGGCCTTGAGCTCCAGGGCCGCGACGAGCCCCGGGTAGAAATGCCCCCCCGTGCCGCCCGCCGCGATCAGCGCCCGCTTCATTTCAGCGCCTCCGCCCGCGTCTGGCGCGAGATGTTGAGCAGGACGCCCACGCCGATCATCGTCGAGAGCAAGGAGGAGCCGCCGTAGGAGATGAACGGCAGCGGGATGCCCTTGGTCGGCAGGAGGCCGATCGACATCGCGATGTTGAAGAAGGCCTGGATGACGAGCGAGAAGGAGATGCCCGCGGCGAGCAAGGTCCCGAACAGGTTGGGCGCGGCGCGCGCGATCCTCACCCCCCGGATCAGGATCGTGGCGAACAGGCCCAGCACGACGGCGGCGCCGATGAGCCCGAGCTCCTCGCAGATGACCGGGAAGATGAAGTCGGTGTGCGGCTTGGGCAGGTACATGAGCTTGAGCTTGGAGGCGCCCACGCCCTTGCCGGTCCAGCCGCCCGAGCCGACGGCGAGTATGGACTGGGAGAGCTGATATCCCGCGCCCCGGATGTTCTCGAAAGGCGTCAGGAACGAGAGCAGGCGCGCGCGGCGGTAGGGCTTGCTCCACAGCTCGTAGGCGACCACCGGGACGGCCATGGCCAGCGCGCCGGCGATCGCCTGCCAGCGGGCCCCGGCGACGAACAAGGTCAGGATGGTGACGCAGAAGATCAGGAAGGGCGTGCCGAGGTCGGGCTCGAGGCCGATGAGCACGAGGAGCACGCCCACGACGGCGACCGGCACCGCGATGCCCTGGACGAAATGGCCGAGCTTGCTGTGCTTCTTGTCGAGGTAGGCGGCGAGGAAAAGTATCGCGGTGAGCTTCGCGAACTCGGCCGGCTGCAGGCCGACGGGGCCGAGGCGAATCCAGCGCTTGGCGCCGGCCACCGCGGGAAAGAACAGCGCCGCGATCAGGGTCGCGCAGGTGATCGCGAACGCCGGCAGGACGAACTCCCGCAATCGGTTGTAGTCGAAGCGGCTCATCGCCCCCAGCGCGAACAGGGAGAGCACGGCCCAGACGAGCTGGCGCTGGAAGAAATAGAACGGGCTGCCGAGGTTCTTCTCGGCGTAGATGGCGCTCGCGGAGTAGACCATGACCAGGCCGATGAAGAGCAGCGCCATGACCGCGCCGAACAGCGCGTAGTCGATCGGCGCGCCGCGGCGCGAGGCGGAGCGGGGCTTCACCGGGCCTTCGCCGCGGCGTTTACGAGGGCCTTGAAGCGGCGCCCGCGCTCCTCGAAGTCCTTGAACTGGTCGAAGGACGCGCAGGCCGGGGACAGGAGGAGCGTGTCGCCCTTCTGGCCGATCTGTAGGCCGGTCGCGACGGCGGTCTCGAGGGTCCCGCACGGGAAGATGGGCACGAGCCCGGCGAGATCCTCCTCGATGCGCCGGGAGGCGGCGCCGATGGTGAGGATGCCCTTGACGGACCGCTCGATCCAGGGCTTCAGCGGCGCGTACGGGAAGCCCTTGTGCAGGCCGCCGAGGATGAGCAGGAGGCGCTTGCCTCCGGGCTCCAGGGCCTTGAGGGCCACGACGGAGGAGTCCACGTTGGTGGCCTTGGAGTCGTTGACGCAATTGATGCCGCGCACGGAGCCGCACGGCTCGAGGCGGTGCTCCACGCCCTTGAAGGCCCGGAAGGCCTTCTGGATCGCGGCGGGCTTGAGGCCCCGCGCCAGGCCGAGCAGGCCCGCGGCCATCGCGTTCTCGAGGTTGTGGCGGCCGGGGAGCTTGGGCGGGACGAGCGCTATCTCCTTCTTCGAGCGCGGCAGCCGGAACCGCAGCCTGCCGTCCTCCTCCCAGGCGTGGACGTTGATCCCCTTCGTCCCGAAATAGAGGCGTTCGGAAGGACATTCGCGAGAGAGCTTGTACACGGTGGGGTCGTCGGCGTTGAACACGCAGGCGTCGCCGGGTCCCTGCTCGCGGAACACCTTGGCCTTGGCCTCGAGGTAAGCGGCCATGCTCCCGTGGTGGTCGAGGTGATCGGCGGTGATGTTGAGGATCGCGGAGACCCGCGGCTCGAAATGGACGGAGTCCTCGAGCTGGTAGCTCGAGCATTCAAGGACGATGACGTCGGTGGGCTTGGACGCCGGCGCGACGGCGGAGACGGGGATGCCGATGTTGCCGGCGAGCAGGGCCTTGCGGCCGCGCGGGAGGCCGGCTTTGAAGATATCGAAAGTAAGATTCGTTGTCGTGGACTTTCCGTTGGTGCCGGTGATCGCGACCACAGCCTTGGCTTTGGAGTAGGCCAAGGCGATTTCCAATTCACTATAGACCGGAATTCCCTTATCGGCGAGAGCCTTGAAAATAGGAAGATCGGGTTTTATGCCGGGACTTTTAACGACGAATGCGCAGGCGAGAAGCCGTTTGGAGTGGCCGTTCCACTCCCATTTCGCTGCCTTCGGCAGCGTTTTTTTCAACAGCGGCGTCAATTCGGCCTTCGGCCGGACGTCTGATCCGAGGACTTTGTAGCCTTTCTTCACCAACAGGCGCGCCACCGACTGGCCTGAACGGCCTAAACCGAGCACGCCCGCGAGGGCGCCTCGGCGCACGGACTTCGGGTCGAATCCGATGGAATTATTCATCAGGCCATCACGCCGATTCGTCTCAGTTCGAAGTAGCATTTCGAACAAGCCCTGACATCGGCAAGGGCATTGTGGGCGTTCTCGAATCCCTTCCGAAAGAGCCTCGCATGGAGTTCCTGCAGTTTCGGCCATTTATTGCCGTAGGGTCCGGGAATTTGGCAGAAATCCGTGGATGCTTTCATCGTGCACTTCCGTGGTTTGCCATCGATGCAGTTGAGGGACCCCATCCTCAGGAATTCCGCGCCGAGAATCATTTCATCGAACTGCATGTTGTGCGCGAATAACGTGACGGCGCTGGAAATATCGGCCGCGATTTCTTCTAGAACAGGCTTCAAATCCACGCCCCGTTTGCGCGCGATCTCGGTTGTGATCCCGTGTATCTTGGCTGCTTCTCCAGGAATGGTGAATCCATCCGGCTTGATGATATGCTCTGCGCTCTTAATTTCGTTCCCCCCGTCGTCGGTGACCAGCCATGCAATCTGAATAAGTCGCGGCCAGTTTTTGAGATCCGAAACCGGCGCCTTATAGCTCTTGGGCAACCCGGTCGTTTCCGTATCGAAGAACAAATACATTCGCACTCCTTGTGTGACTTAACGCAACGCTAAGCCGCCGCCGCTATTAGTAATCCAGCCCGATCGCGCAGCCATCACCACACTGGCGGCGGTCGGCTTCAGCGATTGGTTAAGTGGCACTGTGTGCCTCGGCGTCCTGCAGATACATCCGAACGGCCTTCTCATAACCGCCCAACTGACCTACCTGAAGTATGGTTCGCAAGTTGGCTAGTTCCTTCTTGTCTTTGGAAACGCTCCAGCGCGCAAGCGCGCAGAACGCGCGCAACGGAATGAAATCTTTGAATTCGGCCTGCGCGTTCTCCAACAGAACCACGGCCTCACGGGCTTTGCCAACATTGCGCAGCGAACTTCCTAATCCAAGAAGAGCCTCGGTGCGATCTTGGCCCGAAAGGCCGAGATCGAGCGCCTTCTGATAATAGGGAATAGCCTCTTCCTCCTTCCCCTGCCGGTCGCATGCGCATGCCGATTCGTAATTGGCCTTGGCCAGCTCTTCCTTAGTCATCTTTCCCCCGATTGGTCCCGTCATGTCCACTTAACTACTATTAGACTGACTAGCTTAATTCGGCCCCGAAATCAGGGCCTAACGGATTGTGCTTGTTTTATCAGCATTTAGCTTGGACCTATGGAGCGCGATGACTATCGTGATAGGTTGACCGCGCCAGTCAGCGTTCCTCTTCGGCAACCTCGTATTTGCGGCGAGACGCCGGCGTCATTATAGAACAAGAATCTGGGGCAGATGCGAAAAATGGCGGTCCGAGGTCAGTAGCGGGAGATCGTGCTGGGTGACGAGGGCGGCGATCCAGAGGTCGTTGGTGGGGATGGGGGTCCCCTGCCGTCTCAGCTGCGCGAACAGGACCGCGTAGGCATGCGTCGTTTGCTCGTCGGCGAGAAGGACGCGCACGCGCGGCGAGTCCAGGAACTCGGTGAGCCGGGCCTCGTTTTTCTTGCCGATGGTTCCCGCGGCGAAGCCGGCCCGCAGTTCCCCCAACACGACGAAGGGAACGTGGATTTCATCGGCGCGGCGCAGCAGCTCCACGGCCCGGGACTTCCCGTCCGCCGCCTCGCGGTAGGCGTTGGTGTCGAGGGCCAGCCTCATTTCCAGAGTTTCCGGTCGATCTTCCGCTGTTCGGCCAGAGCCTGATCAACCTCGGAGTCCGCGGTCCAGGAGCCGAAGAATGCGTCGAGGTCCCGGTAGGGTGTCGGCGCTTGCGCCATGCCGGCCGCGCGCGAAAGAAGATCCAGCAAGGCCTGATTCAGGCTCCGATGCAGCTGGTGGGCGCTGTCGCGCAGGCGGCGGTCCACCTCGACCGGGATGTTGCGAATCGTGTATTGGATGGCATGCCTGTTCTTCATGCCTACAGTGTATGCCTAAAATGCAGGCATGTCAAGGGCGAAATCAGCGGAGCTTGAGCGAGGCCAGCGCGGCCAGCATCAGCACGATGCTGACGATCCAGAACCGAACCGTCACCTTCGGCTCCGCCAGGCCGCTCAGCTCGAAATGATGATGGATCGGCGCCATGCGGAAAATCCGTTTGCCCCCGCGCAATTTGAACGAAGCCATCTGCAGGATCACCGACAGCGTCTCCAGGACGAAGACTCCCCCGATGATCGGCAGGAGCAATTCCTGCTTGACGCACATCGCCACGACGGCGATGACGCCGCCGAGGAACAGGGAGCCGGTGTCGCCCATGAAGATCTGCGCGGGGTAGGCGTTGAACCAGAGGAAGCCCAGGCAGGCGCCGATGAGGGCGGCGAGGTAGACGGCGATCTCCCCGGCGCCGTCGACGTGGATGATGCGCAGGTAGTAGGCGATCTTCACGTTGCCGGAGACGTAGGCGAGGATGGCGAAGGCCAGCGCGCAGAAGATCACCGTGCCCGCGGCGAGGCCGTCGAGGCCGTCGGTGAGGTTGACCGCGTTCGAGGACCCGACGATCATCAGCACCGCGAACGCGAAATACAGCACGCCCAGGTCGATGAACAGCTCCTTGCCGTAGGGGACGTTCATCATCGTGGCGAACGCCGCGTTCGGAGGACGCGCCGCGAGATAGGTCGTCACCCCGAGGCCGACCAGCACCTGGATCAGGAACTTGGCCTTCGAGGGCGCGCCCTTGGCGTCCTTCTTGATGAGCTTCAGATAGTCGTCCCAAAAGCCGATGGCAGTCAGGCAGATGGTCACTGACAGGAGCAGCCAGGTGAAGCGGTTGTCGGGGCGCATCCAGAGCAGGCTCGAGAGGACGAGCGCGAGGAAGATCAGGGCGCCGCCCATCGTCGGGGTGCCGTGCTTGGAGAGGTGCGACTGGGGTCCGTCGGCGCGCTGCATCTGGCCGACCTTGCGCGCGCGCAGGGCGTTGATCAGGGACGGGCCGAACAGGAGGCTGAGGCCGAGGGCGGTCACCGCCGCGCCGCCGGCGCGGAAGGTGATGTACTGGAAGACGTTGAGCGGGCTCAGGAGGTCGCGGTACTGGTGGAGGTAATAGAGCATGTTAAAGCGCCTTGGCGAGGTCCTCGAGCCGCATCGCGCGGGAGGCCTTGAACAGCACCGCGTCGCGAAGAGTCAGCGTTGATTTAATTTTTAATATCCAGGCCTTCGCGTCGAGGGACTTCTCGACGGGAAACCGCGGCTTGGCGGCGGACAGCGCGTCGGCCGCCGCCTTCATCTCCGGCCCGGCCAGATAGACGGCCTTCAGCTCGAGCGTCGCCAGCCACTCGCCGAGCTCGCGGTGGAATCGGGGCGAATCGGGACCGAGCTCTTTCATGTCGCCGAGCACGAGCGTCTTGGCCCGGCCCGGGAACTCCTCGCAGAACGCCTCGATCGAGGCGCGCATCGACGCGGGGTTGGCGTTGTAGGCGTCGAGCACGAGCGAGGCCCCGCTGGGGTGCGCCAGCGGCTCCTGGCGCAGCATGCCGGGCGCGTGCGCCTCGAGGCCGGCCCTGATCGCGTCGGGCGCCAGCCCCATCGCCCAGGCCGCCGCGGCCGCGCCCGCCGCGTTGTAGCGATTAAACGCGCCGAAGGCGCGCAGCTTCACGGTGAGGCGGTGCCGGTCGATGATGAGCCCCTCTTTCCCGTCGAGGCGGACCTTGCAGTTCGTTCCGCTGCCGTAGGTCACGGCGCGCGCGCCCAGCCGCGTCTCCAGCGCCGCCAGCCACGGGTCGTCGGCGTTGATGACGGCCAGCCCGTCCTCGGGGAGGACCGCGACGATCTCCGAGTTCGTCTGGAAGGTGGTCTCGATCGTGCCGAAGCTCTCGAGATGGTCGGGGCCGATGTTGGTGAGCACCGCGACGGTCGGCTGGGCGACGCGCGCGAGCTCCGTGATCTCGCCCTTGCGGCAGGCGGCGAGCTCGAAGATGCCGTAGCGGTGCTCGGGCCTCAGCTCGAGCACCGACAGCGGCACGCCGATCTCGTTGTTCCAGTTGCCGGGCGTGGCGCACGTGAACCCGACCTGGGCGCAGATGGACTTGAGCATCTCCTTCGTGGTCGTCTTGCCGTTGGAGCCGACGATGCCGGCGACGGGGATGTCGAAGCGCTTGCGATGGAAATGGGCGAGGGCCTGCAGGGCCTTGAGCGTGTCGGGGACCACGACGACGTGGGGCGGCTTCGGCGCGTCCTTGGCGAGCTTGCCCTTGGCGACGATCCAGCCCGCGCAGTCCTTGGCGAACGCCTCGGTGAGCAGGGAGTGCGCGTCGACCTTCTCCCCGGTCAGCGCCCAGAACGCCTGCCCGGGCTTTAAATTGCGGGTGTCGGTCGTCAGCGAGTCGATGGGGGCGGCGGCGTCGCCCCGGGTCAGGCGTCCCCCGGCGGCGTGCGCGAGCTCACCCCACGTGAGGTCGAGCTTCATCTCAGGCCCCTCAAGGCGGCCCGGGCGGCCTCGCGGTCGTCGAAGGCGATGGTGCGGTCATGCAAGATCTGGTAGTCCTCGTGTCCTTTGCCGGCGATAAGCACCACGTCGCCCGAACGGGCCTCAGTCATCGCGGCGGTGATGGCCTCTCCGCGGTCCATGATCATCTTATAATTTTGGAGATGCGCGGCGCTCACCCCCGCCTCGATATCCCGGAGGATCGCCGCCGGGTCCTCGGAGCGGGGGTTGTCGCTGGTAAATATGGCTAAATCGCCGCCGCGGCAAGCCGCGACCCCCATCGGCCCGCGCTTGGTCTTGTCGCGATCCCCGCCGCAGCCGACGACGGTGATAATGCGCCGATGCGGCAAGGAACGCAGAAGGGCGAGTATCGATTCCAAGGCGCTATCGGTGTGGGCGTAATCGACGAATACATGAAAATCCTGGCCTTCGTTGATGGATTCCAATCTCCCCGGTACCGCGCGAAGCGCGGCAATGCCGTTGAAGACCGTCTCAGGCGCGACGTTCAATCCGAGCATGGCGGCGGCAGCCGCCAGGGCGTTCTCAACGTTGTGCCTCCCGGGTAAGCAGACGCGGGCGTCATACGCCTTCCCCCGGAAGGTTACTCCAAATTCCGTTCCGTTCAGATCCGCTTTGCGTATCGCTGCCTTGAGATCCGTCGCGGCCTCGGTCAGACCGAAGCGTACGACCTCGCAGCCGACGGCTTTTTTAACCAACAGATGCGCCCGCGCATCGTCGAAATTCAGCGCCGCGACCTTCGGGGATTTCTTGTTGTCGGCCCGCGCCAGAAGGTCGAACAACCGGGCTTTCGCGTCGAAATAAGCGTCGACGGTCTTATGAAAGTCCAAGTGATCCCGCGTCAAATTGAGAAATATACATGCGTCGAAATCCACGTTCTCGACGCGTTTGAGCGCCAGCGCATGCGACGAGACCTCCAGCAGCCCATGCGTCGCCCCCCCGTCCCGGAACCTCGCCAGCAGCTTCGTCAGCGTCAGCGAGATCGGCGTCGTATTGATCGACTTCTCGAGGCGCTCTCCGTTCAGCCGGTTCTCGATCGTCCCCGCCACGGCCGGCCGCCCGCCGGCCGCCTTGACGATGCTCTCGAGCAGATACGTGGTCGTCGTCTTCCCGTTCGTCCCCGTGACCCCGACCATGGTCATCGCCCCCGATGGATGCCCATAAAAAAGATCCGAGATCCCGGACATGGCCTCGGCGATATTCTCGACCTGCACCCATGTTCCCTTCATCACGGCCGGCGGCGGCGGCGGCTCGAGCTCGCTGATCACCGCGACGGCTCCGTTCTCGAAGGCCTGACGGGCGTGGCGGTTCCCGTCGGTCTTGGCCCCGGGCATGGCGAAGAAAAGGTCGCCGGGGACGACCTCCCGGCTGTCGTGGCGCAGCCCGGAGATCGGAAGCTCGACGGAGCCCGCGACGCGCTTGGCCGCGGCCGCCCGCAGAAGCTCGGCGAGGCTCAATTCACCGCCTGGCCGTGAGGGCCGGCTCCGCGGGCCGATCCGGCGGCAGCCCCTCGAGCGCCAACAGGCGGCTGCCGAGGCGCGCGAAGATGGGCGCGGCGACGAGGCCGCCGTAAAAATCCCCCTTCGGCTCGTGCAGGATGACGAGGATCGTCCACCGGGGCGCGGAGGCGGGGAGGAAGCCCGCGAAGGAGGCCGTGTACGCGGTCCGGGAGTACTTGCGCGTCAGCGGATCGATCTTGCGCGCGGTGCCGGTCTTGCCGGCGGCGCGGTACCCGGGGATGCGCGCGCCGGCCGCGGTGCCCTTGTCGACGACGCCCTCGAGCATCGCGGCGACCTCGCGCACCGCGCGCTCGGAGGCGACGCGGCGGACCTTGACCGGAGGCCGGCCGTCGGCGATCAGCTTCGGCTCCCACAGCGTGCCGCCGTTGGCGATCGCGGAGTAGGCGCCGAGCATCTGCAAAGGGCTGACCGCCAGGCCATATCCGTAAGATGAAGCCGCGAGAACAACCTTCGTCAGATCTGACAGCGGCTTCAGCTCGCCGGCGCTCTCTCCGGGCAGCGGCGCGCCCGTCTTGGCGCCGAAGCCGAAGGCGCGCGCCTGCCGGTAGAAGCGCGCGGCGCCCACGCGCTCGACGACCTTGGCGGTCCCGATGTTCGACGAGCGTTCCAGCACCTGCGTCAGCGTCATGTCCCCCTCCGGCTCATGGTCCGTGATGGTTACCCCGGGGGTGAGCTGATACTTACCGCCTTCGCCGCTGAATACCTCGTCGGGGCGCACGACGCGGTCGTCCACGGCGGAGAGCACGGTGACGATCTTGAAGGTCGAGCCGGGCTCGAAGGCGTCCTGGACCATGGGGTTGCGCAGGGGATTGGGCGGCCAGGCGGCCATGGCCAGGATCTCCCCGTTGCGCGGGTCCTGGACGGCGACGATGCCCTCCTTGAAGCGGCCGCCCTCTCCGCCCTCGCGCAGGGCCTCCTCGGCGAGGAACTGCGCGGTCCGGTCGAGCGTCAGGCGCAGCGGCTCCTGCTCGTCGCCCGCGTCGGCGACGCTCTTGTAGATGCTGCGGCCCTGGCCGTCGCGGATCACCTCGGTGCGCCGAGCGCGGCCGGTCAGGCGCTTGTTCTGCGAGAGCTCGAGGCCGGCCAGGCCCCTGCCCTCGGCGCCGACGAGGCCGAGCACGCCGCGCGCGAGGTCCCCGTTGGGGTAGACGCGCTCCTGGGCGGGCACGATGCCCAGGCCCTCGACGCGGGCCTCCACGAGCGCCTGGAACTCCGAAAGGCTCATGTGCGTCTTGAGCCAGGCGAAGCGGCGGGCGGCGCGGGTCTTGCGCGAGAGCTCCGACGCGGGAATATCCAGGAGCGGCGCCAGCCGCGCGCCGAACGCGTCCGGGTTCTTGACCATCGCCTTGTCGACGAAGCAGGACCAGGACGGGATCGAGCGCGCGAGCACCCGGCCGTGACGGTCGAGCATGTCGGCGCGGGGGGCCGCTTCCTTGGAGGTGCGCGCGAACTCCCCCGAGGCGCGCGTGGAAAGGTTGTCGTGGCGCAGGACCTGAAGGTAGGCGAGCCGCGCGCCGAGGGGAAGCAGGGGCGAAAGGGTGAGGGCGGCGGCGACGGTCAGCCGGAATCCGAGGTCCATGGGGTAGTTCTCAGCTGCGCGACGGGCCGACGAGCGGCAGGCGCGCCCAGAGGCGCGGCAGCAGGCCGGTCGCGGCGGCATGGCCGGAAAGGGAGCGCAGCGCCTGAGGGGAGGCGGGGATCATGCCGAGTTTGATGTTCGCGCGCGCGGCGAGGGCCGCGGGCGCCATGGTCTCGTCGAGCTTGAGGCGCAGGTCCGCGACGCGGCTGCGAAGCGCGCGGGCCTCGCGCCGGGTGGCCTCGACCCGGTAGCCGATCCGGGTGGCCTGAATGTGCTGCCAGCACAGGAACAGCAGAAGGGCGCCCAAGCCCGCGAACTTCGCGACCCGTCGTGGATCGAATCCCATGAGCGCGTCCATCATACCATGTTCCTTCCGAGATTGAGGGGCGCGCACCCCCGCCGAGAGGGGTGCGCGCCCTATAGTTGGCGGCTCCCCCCCGCCGAGAGAGGAGGCCGCCTGAATCGGGCGGCTCTCCCCGCCGAGAGAGAGGCCGCCTTTACCGGCCGGCGGGTGGTCCGAGCGATATCCACCCGCCTAAAGCTTCAAACTTTGGGACGGCCCTTCCCCGCCGAGAGAGAGGGCCGCCCCGTGATCGTCAGGGACGGTTGGACCCCCGTCCTTTCAGGAAAACGCGCCGCCACACGTAGCCGGGGGAGCTGATCTTGCCGACCGGCGAGACCGCGACCGTCTGCCGGCGGTCGAGGAGGAAGGACACCGTGGTGTCCAGCTTGCTCAACGCCGCCAGCGCCGCCGACGACCCGCTCAGGAACGAGGTGTTTTTCATCGTCTCCCCCTTATCGCTTCTTCTCTATGACCCGCAGCTTGGCGCTGCGGGAACGGGGATTGCGCGCGATTTCGTCATGATTCGGAGTGATCGCCGACTTGGCGTCCCCCTTGCCGAGATAAGCGCACGACCCCTGCGCGACGAACGAAGCGAAAACGTTCTTGACGATGCGGTCCTCGAGCGAGTGGAAGGTGATCACGCACAGCCTGCCTTCGGCCTTGAGAAACGGAATCACGGTTTCCAATCCCTTCGTCAGAGCCTCGAGCTCCTGGTTGACGGCGATGCGCAGGGCCTGGAACGTGCGCGTCGCCGGGTGATGACCGGTGCGCGGCACGACCGACTCCACGCAGTCGGCGAGCTCCAAAGTGGAGGTAAAGGGCTTTTTCGCCCTTCGGGCGACAATTGCCCGAGATATCTTTTCGGCGTCGGGCTCCTCGCCGAACTCGGCGAGGAGCATCGCGATCTGCTCGGCGGGCCAGCGGTTGACGATCTGCTCGGCCGTCAGGCCGGAGTCGGGCCCCAGGCGCATGTCGAGAGGCCCCTCGCGCAGGAACGAGAAGCCGCGGGAGGGCTTGTCGAGCTGCAGCGAGGAGACGCCGAGGTCGAACAGCGCGCCCGTCAGCGGGAAGAACCCCTCCTTCTCAAGAACCGCGCCCAGGGAACGGAAGTTCGAGCGGACCGCGTGGAATCTTCCACTGTGGGCTCCGAGCCGGTGGCCGGCTTCAGCGAGCGCCTCCGGATCCGCGTCGAGACCAAGTACCTTTCCCTGGGCTGAAAGCTTATTGAGGAGAGCCTCGGAATGTCCGCCCAGACCGAGGGTGGCGTCGAGATACAGCCCTCCCTTGTCCGTGACGAGCCGCTCCAGCGTTTCCGCCAGAAGGACCGGCTCGTGCGTGTACCGGCGTTCTTCCAAGATCATATCTCCAGGCTCTTCCCGATTTTCTTGTACGCCGGGGCGACCGTCGACTTCTCGTACGCCGCCCAGCGCTTCGCGTCCCAAATCTCGGCGCGGTTTCCCGCTCCCTGCACCAGCACGTCGAAGCGCAGACCCGCGTGCTCCTTCAAGTACTGAGGTATCAAGACGCGGCCCTGCGCGTCCGGCTCCACTTCGACCGCCTCTGAGAAGAACTTGCGTTTGAACGCCCGTTCCTGCTCCTTGTCCGGCATCGTGAACATCTTCAAATCGTCCGCGAGCATCTTCTCCCATTGCGCCGGCAGGAACAGGTACAGGCACCCGTCCATGCCGCTCGTCAGGTAGAACCCGCGTCCCTTCTCCTGCGCCAAGGTTTCCCGGTACTTCGGAGGAACCGCGAGGCGGTTCTTCGGATCGAGCGAGTAGTCGTAACGGCCGATGAGCAGGGCCATTATTTCCCACCTTCGCCCACTCGATTGTTATTTCTCACCACTTTTCCCCACCGGGGAACGTGAGTATAGAGGACTCGCGTGTTTCTGTCAAGTGACGATTTTTTGACTCCGCGTCCCCTCGTCGAGAAACAGGGGTAAAATTCCCCCGTTTTCATCCGATCGAATTTATTTATTCACGCGATCAGCGCGGCTCGCTCGTGTTGGCGCGGGCGAAAATACAATCTCCGCCGGGGACGGTCGGGATTGACCCGACCTCCGGGGTCTGTCCGCGACGAACGAGAACGCCCTTGTCGCGGCAGACCCAGGCCGCCGGCGGAGATTGTATTTTCGCCCCTACCGCATGAGGGCGAGGCTATGGAGAGCGTCGCGCTCTATTCGCGTCGGCGAAGGCCCGGCGGCGGTTTCATGTCCTGAGGGGTGTGGGGTCGCCGCGATGTTTGCCCCGTCGATCGCGGTCGACCCCAAGCGAGGCTCAATGCCGAGCGGCCCCGAAGGACATGAAACCGCCGCCGGGCCGTCCCGAGCCTTATTGCCCGCCGAGCTTGGCCATCTGCGCGCGCGAGAGCTCGTAGCGCCAGGCGTGCTCCAGGGCGACCATGCGCGTGTACGGCGCGCCGTACGCGCGGTACAGCGCCTCCGGCGCGGGACGGCCGTCGCGCAGGTGCGCGGCGAACTTGTAGAAGGACGAGCGGTACTGCGTGCGGATCAGGAAGCGCACGAGGCTGTAGGACTGCGCGTACCAGAGGCGCACCTTCGCGTCCGGCCAGCCCGCGGTCGAGGTGACCGCCGTGAGCTCCTCGATCGGGAAGCCCTCGCCCCGCTCGAGGCGCTCGAGGTTCTCGCGCAGCCAGTTCGGCGCCGCGAGGCCGCGCTCGACCTGCACCAGAGTCGCCATGCCCTCCGACAACCAAAGGGGATCGGTCGTGCCGTCGAGGAAGAAGCCGTCGAAATAGATGTGGGTCAGCTCGTGCGCGACGATGCCGGGAAGCTCCTCGCTCTCGTACACGTAGAGCTTGCGCTTGCCCACCGAACTGGCGCCGCCCGACCAGACCGGCCGTCCGGTCACGCGGCGATAGGTGTCCTGGTTCTTGAACAGGAAGATCATCGTGCGCTCGCTGCTGGCCCATGGGGTGAACGGCGCCAGGTCGAGCATGAGGTTGGAGTGCAGGCTCTCGATGAGCTCGATGAAGCGCTCGGAGGCGGGATACTGCTCGGCGAACACGGTGAAGTGCCGCGAGGTGCTGCGCACGAAGCCCGCGGGCGTGGGCATGTCCGCGAGCGAGGTCCGGTCCTCGCGCGACCGCGTCGTGCGGGCGGGGCCGGGCGCGGGCGCCGGACGCCGGGGCGCCGCCGGGGCCG
>JAKFCD010000093.1:0-5444 GCA_036676805.1 Elusimicrobiota bacterium | reverse complement strand
ATTCAATTTCAACGTTCCTCTGATTCGGGACGGCATTCGAAGAATTGTTCTTTAAAACCCGATTATCTTTGTGTCTTGGTGACTTGGTGGTTCATCCGTTAAAACCTCATGAACTGGGAGGGGAACGCGCCGCCTAGAAGGCGCGGGGGTCGAAGTCCTCGGGCGCGGCGTGCGCGCCCTGGTGATCGTCGGGCGCGGGCGCCCAGGCCTGGTCGCGGATGCGCTTGAAGGCCGCGGCGAAGGCGGCGGCGTCGTCGGGCGCGTCGAGGAACAGGGCGTTCTCGTAGTTGTTCTTCTCGCCGTTGCGCGTCCAGTTGAAGGAGCCCGCGGAGACCAGAACCCCGTCGAACACGGCGAACTTGTTGTGCATGACGCCCTTGTCGCCCTTTTTGCCGGCGGAGAGGAGCACGTCGAAGCCGTTGTCGGCGAACCAATGCATCTCGGGCAGGTAGCGGTACTGCCGGGCGTCGAAGACGATGCGCACCTTCACGCCGCGCTGCTTGGCGCGCAGCAGGGCGTCGCGCAGGTCCTCGGAGGTGAAGGAGAAATTGGCGACGTCGACCGAGCTCCGCGCGGCGTCGATGGCGCGCACGAGGTGCGCGGTCACGCCCAGCGGCGAGAAGGCCTGGGCGGGGAAGGATTCCCCGTTGAACGTCACCGGGCGCGCCGGATCCTGCGGCGCGGGCGGCAGGCCGGGGCGGGGCTCGCCCTCGGGGATCGGCTCGGGGCGCGCGGGCGCCTGGCTCGCGATCTTGGAGGAGATGGACCACATCCACTCCCAGTACGCCTGGTACGCCTTGACGCGGGCCCGCTCGGCCAGGAACAGGGCGTGCTCCCAGTGCCAGGTGTCGGCGGCGTGGGACCAGTTATAGGAGCCCGTCTCCAGGACCTGGCGGTCGAAGATCGCGATTTTGTTGTGCATGACGCCGAACATGTCGCCGCCGCGGAGCATCTTCATCTCGAATCCTTGATCGATGAGCTGCTGCACCTCGGCGCTGCGCGAGTCGCGCGGCTTCTCGGGGAAGACGTGGGTCTGGTTCATCACGACGCGCACCTTGACGCCCCGCTTCTTGGCGCGGACCAAAGCGGCGGCGACCTCGCGCAGGGCCAAGCCGTGGATGGCGATGTCGATCGAGGTCCGGGCGGCGTCGATGGCGCGGATCAAGTGGCCGGAGATCGAGGTCTGGTCGGAGAACATGCGCGCCGGGAGGACGACTCCATTCAGGGAAACGGACTCGCCGCGGGGGGAGCGCGCGGGGCTCGCCGGGGCCGGCGCGTCCGCTTTCGCGGCCGCGCCGTCGAAGAAGGTTCGGCCCTGCGCGAGGGAAACCGGGACGGGCGCGGCCGACAACGCCGGAGCCGACGGCAAAAGGATGGGGGACAGGCTCGGGGAAGACAACGGCGATAACGACAAAGCCGGGGGAACGAAGTTATTGAACGGCGTCAACGGAATGGGCAGCGCCCCGACGGACCCTAACGGCGACGCGGCTCGCATCTGAGCGGAACACAACGAGGGCAGCATCACCATGACGAGCGCCCAACGGCTTCTCGTGCTCATGCCGAAGTCTAACACCATACGACATCGGCCTGACGTCCAAACGGCCTATGCCTCGTCACGGCAAAAGGCCTAGTCCTCGGACGACGATTCTTATATACGATTAACGCGTGAAGATACATGTCGGCGCCTACGCCGCCTCGGCCGGGCTCGATGAAGCCGCCGAAGCGGCTTTGTATGAGGGGCTGGCGGCGATGGATGTCGCCGGCCTCGAGCAGCCTTTCTTCGGTACTTTGCACCGCCGCGACGAGGACTGGCTTATCGGCCAGATCCGCCCGGACTGGTCGCTCGTGCTCACGACCTTGCCCGGCGCGATGGACCGCCTCGGCGGGGACCGGCGCTTCGGCTTGGCCAGCGCCGACCCGGACGCCAGGAGCCGCGCCGTGGAATACGCCGAGTCCGCCCGCCGGGCGGTGGAAAAGCTCCACCGCGTCCTCGGGCGCCGGGCCGTGCGCGCCGTGATGGTGCACTCGGCCCCGCGCCTGGACGGCGCGCGCGCCAAGCGCTCGCTCGACGGCTTCGCGGAGGCGCTCACCGACCTGCGCGGCCGCGACTGGCAGGGCGCGTCCCTGCTCGTCGAGCACTGCGACGCCGCCTTGCCCGGCCTGGAGCCCGACAAAGGCTTTCTGCGCATCGAGGACGACGTTCTCGCCGTCAAGCTCTCCAGCGGCAAGACGCCCGCCGCCGTCGCCATCAACTGGGGACGCTCCGCGCTCGAGACGCGCTCGGCCGAGGGTCCCCTCGAGCACTTGGCCCGCGCCTCCCAGGCCGGCCTGCTCGGCGGCCTGTTCTTCTCCGGCGTGACCGCCGCCCACCCGGACTACGGCGCCTGGCGCGACTCCCACGCCCCCTTCTCGACGACGGTCCCCGAGTCCCTGCTCACCCCCGCCGCCGCCCAAGCCGCCCTAGCCGAGGCCCCCGACTGCCCCCTCTTCGGCCTCAAGCTCCAAACCAAGCCCTCCTCCCTAACCGTCCCCCAGCGCCTCGCCGTCATCCAGGACGGCCTAACCGCTTTGAGTGTCAGGCTTTGACTTATTTGCGGTATTTCACCGCGCTCGGTGCTTCTGGATGCGGCCGCGGTTGAGGTGCGCGGGATATTTGAGCGCGTTCTTCTTCATCTTCGCGAGAGCCGCCTCGGTGAGATCGATGGCGAAATGATCGGCGATCTTCTTGAGGTAGACGTAGGTGTCGGCGAGTTCCTCGGCGAGGTGGGCGCGCTGGGCGGGCGTCAAGTTCTTGGCCTGCGCCGGGGTCAGCCACTGGAATATCTCGACGATCTCGGCCGCTTCCTTGACCATCGCCATGGCGAGATTCTTGGGGCCGTGGTACTTGCCCCATTTGCGCTCGCGGGCGAAGCGTATGATGATCTCGTCGAGTTCGGCGCGCCGGTCTTTCATGGCTTCATTATCGCATAGCCCGCCGCCAAAACTGAAATTGGAAGGACTGACACCAAGATTATCGGTACAACGAGAAGGGCCGCCGGTATAGTCCCGGCGGCCCCCGCTCGGCTGTGCTGCGGCGACGTCTACGGCTTGAACTCCATCTTGCGGCTGACTTCCTCAAGCACGTCCATTGCCCCACGCCCAGGGGCGCCGCCCATCACGCTCTTCCACAGCGACTCCATCTGCTTGCGCTTCTCCGCGTCCTGGGGCCACCAGGCCATCGCGACCATACGTTCCAGCGCCGGCTTCTGCCACGAGACGTCCAACGGCACCGCTTCCAGCATCTCGCGCGCGTCCTTCTTGCGTCCCAAGTCGTGCAGCACGCAGCCCAGGAACTGACGGGCCTGCCAGTCTTCCGGCTCGAGCTCGACGGCGCGCCGCAGCGCCGCCTCCGCCCCCGCGGGGTGGCACAGCGCCCATTGGCACGCGCCCAGCCCGAACCACGCCTCTCCCCATTTGGGAGACAATTCCGCGGAGCGCTCGTAAAAGGGCAGCGCGTCGCGGTAGCGCTTCTTCATGTAGAACAGACGTCCCAGACGCCCCAAGGTCTCGGCGTCGTGACGCGCCGGACCGTCGGCCGCGTCCTTGGCCACGCCCTTGGCCTGCGCCGTCATGCCCCGTCCGAGATACGCCTCGACGAGGCCCGTGAGCACGTCCTCGAGCTGGTTCGACGTCACGCGCAAGGCCTCGAGGATTTCGCTCGCCCGGACGTACTCGCCCAGGCGGTTGAGGGTCAGGGCGCGCCCCAGGTTGAGCTCCGCGTCCCCGGGGAACTTGCGTATTCCTTCTTCGAAGACCGAGAGAGCCTCCTCAGCGTCGTCCGCCAACAGAAGCTCGAGCCCTCGGTCCTGGTACTCACCGCTCGATTGGATGGACATAAACCCTCCTTGTCGTTTCCGGCTTGGAGGCCTCGGAGCCGCGTCTTACAAAGACGCGACCCCGATCCGCTTTTTCAAGGAAGACCAGGGTCCGAACGCTTTGGGTCCCGTATCGCAGGGCCGTCGAACATCACCGTCCGACACATTCAGTGTAACAGCCGGGCACGGTCCCGTCAAGGCCCGTCGGGAAAATCTTTAAATTCCGATCTTGGCGAGCATCAGGCTGATCTCGCCGATGATCGCCGCGAGCCGGGGATGCTGCGCGTCGAACTCGAGGGACGCGTTCTTGACGGCCTCCTCGGCCTTGTCGATCATGTCCTTGGAGCGCATGTCGTTCTGGACCTCGGCCTTGAGCTTCTCGAGCAAGGCGATGAGCTCGGCCTTGTTCTTGGGGTCGGCGCCCTGCGCCTCTTTGATGGCGGCCTCGATCTTCGCGACGGTTTCTTCGATCATGCTTCCTATATAACCTTATCCGCGCGATGCGTCAAGGCCGGGGAAGAGCTACAATGTCCCCGTGAAGATCTGCTTCCGGTGCAACGCGGTCGGCGTCGTCAAGCTCAGCGATCACAAGCCGGAGTGCCCGCTGCTGCGCGACCGCAAGGAGCGCGCCGACGGGATCAAGGATATCGTCAACCGCTACAGCCACAAGAACAAGGCCGCGGCCAAGGCCGGCTTCGGGCGCGTCAACAAGCCCGGCTACTGCAAGCGCTGCGGCGACAAGGTCACGAGCCTGCTCACCCACCTCAGCGCCTGCAAGGGCCGCGTGCCGCCGCCCCCGCCGACGCCGCCGCAGACGATCTAGCCCCGTGGCCCGGTTCAAGGCCGCCTACTTCTCCGCCGTCTTCGCGTCCGCTCTCGTGAAGGTCCCTGCGCGTTTCGCCGTCGTGACCGCGCACGATCCCAACGGACGCAAGGCGCCCGCCGCCGCCAACCGCCGCCGCGACGCCGCGCTGCGCCGCCGCCTCGACGCGCTCGGGCTGCGGCGCTTTCGCGTCACCGGCGGCAGCGAGGACGGACGCCACCGCGAGGCCGGCTGGGGCATCGTCGTGGGTTCCCCCGCGAAGGCGCGCGCGCTCGCCGCGGAGTTCGAGCAGGACGCCTACTACTGGGTCTCGGGAGGCCGGATCTATCTCGGCTCCGCCGAGGGCGGAGCGCTTCAGCGCGCCGGGTCCTGGGGCGCGCGCCGGGCGCGCTGGCGTTAAGACCCGACTGTTTCCGGAAACAGTCGCGCCCTCTTGAAATTTCCCCGTCCGCGCCCTACCCTTTCGATGTGAGCTTCGCTCCCGTCCTTCTCGCCGCCCTCCTGGGAGCGGCGGCGTCCGCGCGCGCGGGCGTCGGCCGCGCCGTGGAGATCAAAGTGCCCGGGGAAAGCGCGTCCTTCAAGACGGGCGGGGCCCCCGCGGTGACGCTTCAGCTTCCCGTCGTGGGCGGCCTGGCCGCACCCGTCCTGTCGCCCGCGCTCGCCGCCCCCTTGGCCCCGGCCCCCGCCGCGCCGGTTCCCCTGGCGGCCTCGGCCTTGGCGCGTCAGCCCGCGCCGATCGCGGCGGCCGCGCTCGCCGCTCCGGCCGC
>JAKFCD010000092.1:0-63169 GCA_036676805.1 Elusimicrobiota bacterium | reverse complement strand
GGGGGCGACGGCCGCCGCCGCCCGGACGGCCACCTGGCCCCGCGCGGCCGGGCCGAAGGCCTCCAGGAACAGGAGGGCGCAGATAGAAACGGCGAGGCCGCGTCGAACGGAGCTCATCCCTTTCATTGTACGGCGGGCGGGGCGCGGCACGATAGAAGCATTGGACCCAGCCTGCCCTGGGCCGAACGACTTTCCGGACCCGGCGGTCCGTAAACGTCATGAAGGCGGCAATATAAATTCAACGTCTCTCAATCGACTCCGCGGAGGCCATATCTTAACATCCATGCCGACGCAGCGGCCCTCGGGGCCGAAGACATGATCCACGGAGGACGCAATGCCCGAAGTCATCAATAAGAAAGTGGTCGCGATCGAATATCCGCGCCACGAAGAGACGATCGAGTCGAACAATTACACCTTTCGCGTGGCCGCGATGCCCGGCGCCAAGGCGGTCGAGGTGTCGGTGAACGAATCCGGCTGGCTGCCCTGCCGCAAGAGCGGCGATTTCTGGTGGTACGACTGGTCCGGCTACGGCTCGGGCGAGCACGGCCTCGCCGCCCGGGTGCACCTGGCGGACGGCCGCCAGCTCGTCACCGAGAACCGCTTCTTCAAGGTGGAGCTCGACCCCAAGAGCCTCGACCGCAACGGCGGGGAGCGCCGCACGCTTTCCCCCCGCCAGGCCCGGCAGTACCTCGTGCGGCCGGAGCTGCACAAGCACCAGGCGCGCAAGTTCGTCGTCACCGTGCCCAACCAGCCGCCCGTCCTGCGCCGGCTGACCGAGCTGCTCTCCCAGGAGGGCGTCAACATCGACAGCCTTCTCATGGAGACGGCCGGAGAGGTCGCGTCCTTCCGGTTCCTGCTCGAGGAGGCCGACGGCCTGCGCGAGACGCTCGAGAACGAGGGCTTCCACGTCGTCGACGACCGGGTATTCCGCCTGGACCTGCCCAATCGGCCCGGCGAGATCGACCGGCTGACCCGCCGCCTCGTCGACCAGGGGGTCTCCATCCGCTACCTGTACGGGACCTCGCACGGCAAGACGACGAAGGTCGTCTTCGCCGTCGATCGCCCGGAAGCCGCGGCCGACGTCGTCAAGGACCTCGAGCGCCGCACCGCCGTCGCGGCCTGACGAGTTCCGGCGTACGTAAAACGTAAAAGGGGGCGCGTTCCAAGCGGGAACGCGCCCCCTTCTTTTCGCCTAGAAGCGAACGGCCGAGCTGCTCCGAGCGTCCTCGAGTATGCGCTCCACCTTAGGCCAATCGACGTTCTTGAGGAACGCCTCCACGTATGCGCCGCGCCCGTCGACCCCGGCGTCCACCATGTAGGCGTGCTCCCACGCGTCGAGGACCAGGATCGGGATGAAGCCGGCCGGGTGGC
Organism: Elusimicrobiota bacterium; assembly: GCA_036676805.1. GTDB lineage: Bacteria > Elusimicrobiota > Elusimicrobia > UBA1565 > UBA9628 > GWA2-66-18. Next base: position 61,798 of record JAKFCD010000092.1, on the reverse strand, counting down.
CGTCCTCGTGCAGGCCGATCCAATGATTCGTCAGCGTCTCGGCCTGCGGGTCGAAGTAGAGGATGGCCCAGCCCACGCCGCGCATCTTGGCGATGGCGGAGAATTCCTGCGCCCAGGCCGAGTACCCCCCGAACGATTTCTTCAGGAGCTTGATCGTCTCGGAGCTTTCTCCCAAGGGCTTCTGGCCGCTCTTGAGTATGCCGAAGTAATGCTCGTGAAGGATCATCCCGTCGTACTCGAAGCCCACCCGCCGCTTCATTTCCGCGAACTCCGGACCGAAGCTCTTCTTCTCGGCCAGCGCCGCGAGCTTCTCGTTGAGGAGGTTGACGTTCTTGACGTAGCCTTCGTACAAGGACCAGTGCTGGTCGATCTGGTCCTCGCCGATCCCGGACAGCCGTTTCGGCTTCAATTCCTCGCGAACCTGATATTTATGGTGCATGCGCCCTCCCTATATATCTTGGTGGGCCCACGATAGCAGGAACGGCCGGAGGGGCCCACTGAGGGTGCGTAAAAGTTATGGTAACATTCACGAGCCATGGCAGCCCCCCTCAAGATCGCGGTGTGCGGAGCGTCGGGACGGACCGGCTCGCGCGTGGCCGCGCTCGCCTCCGTGGATCCGCGGTTCCACCTGCTGGCGCGGGTCGGGCGGGCGCACGCGGCGTCGTTCGAGGAAGAGGCCGGGGCGTGCGGCGCGGTCATCGATTTCACGACGCCCGACGCCTGTGTCCGCTTCGCCGCGGCCTGCGGACGGACGAAGGTCCCCTTCGTGACCGGCACCACCGGGCTCACCGTCGTGCAGCGCGCGCAGGTCGCCGCCGCCGCGCGCAGGACGGCGGTGTTCATGGCCCCGAATTTCAGCCGCGGCGTGACGATGCTGCTGCATCTCGCCGAGGCCGCCGCGCGGCGTCTTCCCGATTACGACGCCGCTATCCTTGAAATTCATCACAAATCGAAGAAGGACTCCCCCTCGGGCACGGCCCTGAGCCTGGCGCGGGCGGTCGCCGAGGGCCGGCGCGACGACGCGGCCGTCCCGACCTCCTCCCTGCGCGTGGGCGGCGTGGTCGGCGAGCATGAGCTGACCTTGGCCGGTCCGTTCGAGCGCCTGACGCTCGGGCACGCCGCCGACTCGCGCGACGCCTTCGCGCTCGGCGCGCTCGAGGCGGCGCTTTGGACGGCGCGCAAGAAGCCGGGGCTTTACGACATGCTCGACCTCATGGGGCTGAAATGAGGCTTTGGAAGGCCTGGCTCGCGTTCTTCGAGGAGGAAGGCCCGGAGACGCCGCGCTTCGATCCGATCCATCTGGCCGTGGTGCTCGTGGCCTGCCAGGCCGCCGTCGGCGTCCTGTTCTGGCTGCTGTGGACCGCGATGGTCTATGAAGGGGGCTTCGGCTCGGGTGAAGGGAAATTCGGCAACGTCCTCGCCTTGCTCCTTCTCGCCGCGATCGTCGAGGCCCTGCGGCGCGCCGACCGGCGCCGCGCCCGCAAGCCGAAGTGAAGCCGCGCACGGCGCTGCTGCTGCTCGGCGCCAACCTCGGCGACCGCGCCGCCGCCTTGCGCCGCGCCGTCGCCGGCCTGGACGCCCTCGAAAGCTGCCGCGTGCTGAGGGCCTCGCGGCTCTACGAGACCGCGCCCGTCGGGCCCAGCGACAGGCCGTATCTGAACCAGGCCGTCGCGCTGATGACCCGGCGCAGCCCGATGGGCCTGCTCATCGAGGCGAAGCGGCTCGAGGCGCTCGCGGGACGGCGTCCCGGCGTCCGCTGGGGCGCCCGCGCTCTCGACGTCGACCTGATCGCCGTGGGCCGCGAACGCATCCGCACCGCGTGGCTCACCGTGCCGCATCCCGCGACGGCCGCTCGGGCCTTCGCCCTGGCCCCGCTGCGCGAAGTGGCCCCCTCGTTCCGGCCGGACGGACGCCGGACGGTGAGCGGTCTGCTCGCCGCTATGAACCCGGACCCTCGAATTGTTAAGCTTTGGCGAAATGGCCGATAAGACCAAGCCCGCGGCTTACGCCGGAGCCGCCAAGTCCGTGACGATCGCCACCTTGCTCGAGATGAAGCGCAAGGGCGTCAAGATCGCCATGCTCACGGCGTATGATTTCCCGACCGCGCGCCTGGCCGAGGAGGCCGGGGTGGACGTGCTCCTCGTCGGCGACTCGGTCGGCATGACCAAGCTCGGCTACGAGAGCACCCTGCCCGTCACCATCGACGAGATGGTGCACCACGTCAAGGCGGTCAAGCGCGGCTCCTCGCGCGCCCTGCTCGTGGCCGACATGCCCTATCTGTCCTACGAGATCGACCCCAAGGAGGCCGTGCGCAACGCCGGCCGCCTGCTGAAGGAAGGCGGCGCGCACGCCGTCAAGGTCGAGGGCGGCATGGAGGTCGCCTCCACGATCAAGGAGTTCCTGAAGATCAACGTGCCCGTGATCGGCCACCTCGGCCTCACCCCCCAGGCCGTCAACCGGCTCGGCGGCTACAAGGTCCAGGGCCGCAGCCCCGAGGCCGCCGAGAAGATCCTCACCGAGGCGCGGATATTGGAGGGCGCGGGATGCGCCGCGGTGGTGCTCGAGTGCGTGCCCGCCGACCTCGCCAAGGAGATCACCAAGCGCCTGCAGATCCCCACCATCGGCATCGGCGCCGGCCCCCACTGCGACGGCCAGGTGCTCGTCAGCGACGACATGCTGGGCCTGACCGAGTCGGGACCGACCAAGTTCGTGAAACGGTACGCTGATATGCGAGCCTTGTCGCTCAAGGCGATCGGCGACTACTGCCGCGAGGTTCGGGACGGCTCCTTCCCCGGCCCCGAGCACTCCTTCACTTACCAAAAATGATCTGGCTGGCCGCCGCGATCGTCTTCGCCGCCGCCGTCTACGCCCTGTGCTGGTGGGGGGCGGGCATCATCCTGCATCCGCCGGCCATGTCCCCGATGTGGATTTTTCCGGAACAATACGGGCTCCGCTATGAAAAAATTTCCTTTCATACGCGCGACGGCCTCGAGCTCAAGGGCTGGTTCATCCCCTCGACCACGGGAGACAAGCGCACCATCGTCATGTGCCACGGCTGGGGCGACAACAAGGGCGAGCTGCTTAAGCAGACCTGCTTCCTCAACGAGAACGGCGGGTTCAACCTCCTGTACTTCGACTTCCGCTCGCACGGCGAGAGCGCGGGCGAGATCACGACGATCGGCGGCCTCGAGACGATCGACTTCGACGCGGCGATCGAGTGGCTGAGGAAGGCCAAGCCGGACCTGGCGGATTCGATCGGCGTGTTCGGGCTGTCGATGGGGGCCGCCGTCGCCGTCGCCTCCCTTCCCAAGCACCCCGATCTGCGCTGCGCCGCCGTCGAGAGCCCGTTCTCGGACTACCGCACCGTGATCAAGCGTTGGGCGTGGAACAACATGAAGCTCCCCTACTACCCCCTCGTCGCGCTCACCCTGCTCATACTCCGCTCGCGCGTGAAGGACCCCGCCATCGACCGCTTCAACCCCGTCGAGGCCGCGCCGAAGATATCCCCTCGCCCGCTGTTCGTGATCGGAGGCGAGTTCGACCGGCTGATGACCCCGGAGGACGTCCGCAAAGTCTTCGCCGCCGCGCGCGAGCCCAAGCAGCTTTGGATGGTGCCCGAGGCCTGGCACGCGAAATGCCGCGAGGCCGCGGGCATGGAGTACGACACGCGGGTCACAGGCTTCTTTTCGAGGAATCTGTGATGACCGTTCCGGTCATCCGGACGAAGAAAGCCCTTTGGAACCTCATCGGAGCCTGGCGCGCGAAGGGCCTCTCCGTCGGATTCGTGCCGACGATGGGCGCCCTGCATCCGGGGCACGCGGCGCTGGTGCGACGGGCCGCGCGGGAGAACGACAAAACAATAGTGTCTGTCTTCGTCAACCCGCTCCAATTCGGCCCGAACGAGGACTACGGCCGCTACCCGCGAGCCTTGCCCGCCGACCGCAGGCTCGTCGCCGCCGCCGGGGCCGACGCGGTGTACGCCCCGTCCGCGGAGGAGATGTATCCGAAAGGATTCCGAACTCATGTCGAGGTGGAGGGGCTCTCGGACCTTTATTGCGGGAAATACCGCCCCGGGCACTTCCGCGGGGTCGCGACCGTCGTTTTGAAGCTCTTCAATCAGGTCCGGGCCGACCGGGCGTACTTCGGAGAGAAGGATTGGCAGCAGGTACGGATACTCGAAGTCATGATCCGCGACCTTGACCTGGCCATACGGCTCGTTCGCGTCCCGACCGTGCGCGAGGCCGACGGCCTGGCGCTGTCGAGCCGCAACGCCTATCTGTCTCCCGCCGAGCGCCGCGCCGCCCCGGCCCTGCGGGCGGCGCTCGAAGCGGGCAAAAAGGAAGCGCGCCGCCCCAACTCCCGGCCCGAGACCGTCGGCGCCTCCGTGCGCCGCGCCCTCTCGGGCACGGGGCTCAAGCTCCAGTACGCCTCCGTCCTGGACGGCCGCCTGCTCGCCGCCGCCTACCTGGGGCGCACGCGGCTGATTGACAACATTAGTCTCTAAAGTTACTATAAACTTACATGACCTCCAAAGGACACGCCCACGAGAAGGCCGCGCCCGCGAAGCCTTCCTATAAGAGGCAGCAGTACTGGGTGGACGCCCCGCTCCAACTCCAGATGGTCGGCTTCGTCGTCCTCCTGATCTCGGCGAGCCTCCTGCTGACCGCGTTCTCGGTGTTCCGCGGCGTCCAGGAAGCCTCGATCTCCTCCCGCCAGATCTTCCACTCCATCGAGTGGATCAAGGGCGCCCTGCGCGCCCCGCTGCTGCTCGCCTCGGCGATCTCGCTCCTGGCCGGCGGCCTCGTCACCTTGTTCTGGTCCCACCGCTTCGCGGGCCCTCTGCGCGTGATCTCCGCCGGCATCGCCCGCGTGCGCCACGGCAACCTCGCCGTGCCCGTGCGCATCCGCACGACGGACGCCCATCAGGAGTTCGCCCGGGAGTTCCAGCTCATGCAGGACGAGCTGCGCAAGATGGTCGCCGCCGACCGGGCCCGCCTGGCCGAGGCCGTCGCCTTGCTCGAGGCCTGCGAGAAATCCTCGCCTTCGGACGAGAACATCCCCAAGGCCCTAGATCACCTGCGCCAGACGTGCGCGAAGTACCACATTTGACCAACATCATCCTCGTCGCGGCGGTTCTGGCGACCCAGGCGTTCGGCGCGGACGCGCCCTCGCCCTCGGCGCGCGTCAACGGCGCCCCTCTCGTCCTCCTGACCGAGGCCTTCGGCGAGGCCGGCGTGGAGGCGCTCGGCGCGCGCGGCGTCCTCGTGCTCCACGGCAAGCCGGGCGCCCGGGGCCTGGCCGCCGTTCATTGGAAGGCCCTCGGAGAGCTTTCCCGCGCGGTCTCGTCCTGCCTCGCCCTGGCCGCTTCCGCCGACGCGCTGGGCCGCGAGCCGGAGCCCGCGGGCCCCGACCTCGGGATGGGCGCCTGCCGCGGCCTGCCGGCCCAAGGCATGATGACCCCTTCGCTGCACGCGCTGGCCTCCTTGCTCCAGGCCGGTCACGAGGAACGATGGGCGCTGCAACTCGCGAAGGCTCCGTTCTCGGGACCGGCCGGACGCCCCAACCTCTTCGACACCGCCTGGGGCAAGGATCTGATCCTGCGCCGCCACGCCGACGCCCTCGAGAACGGCGGCGGCCTGGCCAAGCTCGTGTTCGACGAGCTCATCGCGAGCCCCCGCCCCGACAAGGACGCCGCGGCGCTCTTCGCGGCCGAGGCCTCGGCCCGCGGCGCGGCCTCCCTGGAGGCCCTCATCGCCCGCGACAGCGCGCGCGGCGCGCTGTCCGACGAGCTGCGCGAGCAGCTGCGCCGCACCATCGTCAACGAGCGCCGCCGCTGGGCCGCCGCGAAGGCCCGCGCCTCCGCCTCCGACCTCCTCGGGAAAGCAGCCGTGAAGCGGGAGCTCGAGGACCTGCGCGGCGTCGCGAAGGCCCTCTCCGCCCGCCCTGACCTCCTCACGGCCCTCGAGACCGCCGCGAGCCGCGACGCCGCGCCGGGCGGGGCGAAGCTGCGCTCGGCCGGCCTGCACCTCCAGGAGCCCACCCGCCTCGGACAGCACGAGCTCGGCGACGAGGTCCTCGTCTCCGGCGCCTACTGGATCGACGGCCTCAAGGAGAACGAGTCGGTCTCCGTCGACGAGACCTTGGCCGTCGAAACCGAGCGCGGCTTCTTCTCGGTCGAGACGCGCGCGCGCTCGCGGCGCAACGGCGGCCCCTACGCCTACGCGCGCGAGTTGAAGGTCGAGGAGCCCCGTTCCTTCGGCGTCCGCGCTTTGGTTTCGGCGGGCGGCGCCCTGCTGACCGAGCGGGTCGACGTGGAGCTCGCCCGCGATTTCGAGCTCGCTTTGCTCAAGGAGTCCGAGGCCGCCGGCCTGCTCGCCTCCTGCCGCCCAAAGGACGCCGAGGCCGCCTATCTCGCGCTCGAGAGCATGGTCGCCGAGCCGGCCAAGTCCAAGCCCCAATACAAGAAGCTCGCCGAGCGCGCGCGCAAGGCCAAAGACGCCGCCAAGCGCGGCGCCGAGAACCTCATCAAGCTCGAGGAGGCCCTGACGGCGGCCCGCGCGGACTCCTCCCCTCAGCAATGCAAGTACGAGACCGCGCGCGTCGACGCCGCGCTCAAGCTCGCCCGGGGACTGCCCTCCGGCTGCGACCGGCATCTTCCCGAGCTCCACGCCCTGCGCGCGACGATCAAGCGGCGGGCCGTCGATCAGCGTTGGTTCCTGAAGGCCTCCGCCGACGCGCGCTCCAAGCGCAGGTCCTGCAAGCTCGACGCCGCCCGCTCGCGCTGGTCCGAGGCCCTGGCCGCGCTCGACGCCGATCCGGGCGCCCGCTGCGGCCGCGTCGCCGACGAGGAGGCCCTCGCGAAGACCGATTTCGCCGAGCTCACCCGCGACATCGCCTGGAATGACGAGCTCGCCAAGGCCCTGGCGCGCGCCGAGGCGGAAACCGTCCCGGCCCGCCGCCTGGACATCCTCCGCCCGGTGACGTCCCGCCTCGGCGCGCTGAACGCGAAGTGCTTCAACGCCCACGCCAAGCGCGCGGCGGCGCTGTCCCAGGCCGCCTCAAAGTCCTTGACGGCCCCCTCGGAGGCCGACTCGGAGCGCCGCCTGCCGTCGGACGGGGCGATCGCCTCCGTCGTCGCGGACGTCCGCGCCGAGCGCGCGCGGCGCCTCGAGGCCGCGGGAGCCGCCGAGAGGGCCGCCATGGACGCGGCCTCCCCCTCCTCCTCCCCGGCGCCGATGGCCGAGGCACCCGCTCCCGCGACGAAGCCTTCAGTGAAGAAGCCCGCGAAGCGTCCCGCGCGAAAATCGAAGCAGGCCGAGGTGAACCGATGAGGACGCTCACCTTCGTCCTGCTCTCCTCCGTCGCGCTCTCCGCGCAGGCCGCGGCCGTGCGCGCCAAGCGTCCCGCGCGCAAAGCCGCCGCCAAGACGGCGGCGGCCGCCCCGCGCGAAGCGCCCCGCTCCGCCGCGGCTGTCCAAAAGCCCGGCGGCGCCGCGCTCGATGAGGTCGCCCTGTTCGGGCTCGGGGCCGACCTCGTCGCCGAGGAGCACGGCCTCGTCGTTTCTTTCGTCCGTCCCGGATCGCGGGCCGAGAAGGCGGGGCTCAAGGCCGGGGACCAGCTGCTGCGCCTGGACGCCGCCGCCGCGTCCCGGTCCAAGGTCGCCGCGGCGCTGCGCGCCTGGACCCCGGGGACGCGCCTGCCGCTCATCGTGCGGCGCGGCCTGGAGGTCCTGTCCCTCGAGACCGCCCCCGTCCCGGAGGCCCGCGACTACGCGCGCGGCGACAAGGACCTCTCCGCGCACGAGCGGTCTCTTTCCGACGAGCGCTCCGCCCAGGCCGTCTCCGGCGGCCGCGCCGTCGTCAAGGCCATGGCCCCTCTCACCGTTCCGGTCCGCGCCGACCAAGGCCTGTGGCTGCGCTTTCCCAAGGGCCTGCCCGCGGGCCTCAAGAAGGGCGACGAGATCGTCGCCGAGTCCGCGACGGGGCTGACGGTGGACGCCTCCCTCGACTTCCTCGCCGTGCCTCCCGGCTCCAAGGTCCGCGGCCGCGTCCTCGACGCCGTCGACGACGGCCGCACGCGCGCCGTGCGCCTGGCATTCTACGCCCTCGACCTCGCCGGCGGCGGGACCTACACGACGCTCGGCTACGCGACCGCCGTCTCGGGCGACCAGCGCATGGCCCGCGTCGGTCCGGGCGGCACCCTCGTCGCGGCCGCCCCCCTTCCCGACGCCAAGCGCCGCGGCCCGGAGCCCGTGCTCGACGTGGACGCGCGCCTGCGCGTGCGTCTCCTGGAGCCCCTTGTCATCGACGAGCCGCCCTCGTTCTGGCGCGCGGGCCCGGGGCTGTGGGTCAAGACCGTCGAGGACGGCGGACGCCGCCTCTTCGAGGTCACCCACGCGATCTCCGGCCGCTCGGCCGAGAGCGCGGGCCTGAAGGTCGGCGACCGCCTCGACGCGATCGGCGGGCGCTCCACCGACAAGCTGGACTTCGCCGAGGCCATCGACCGCCTCTACGGCAAGCCGGGCTCCGACGTCGAGGTCTCCGTCGGGCGCGGCAAAAGCGGGGTCCGCAAGCTCAAGCGCGGCATGCGCTGGATCGGCGGCAAGTCCGCCCTCCTTCCCCCCGCCTTCAACGTCCCGTAAGGCCTAAGGGCGGCCTTCGAGCTTCGAGAGAAGCTTCTTCGCCGCGGCGAGGTTCTCGGGATATTCGGCCGGATCGGCGGGGTCCTTCGTCTCCTCGACCATCTTGAGGACGCGGATCGCGTCGTCCTTGCGCTTGAAGTGCAGGTAGGCCTCGGCCAGCGGCAGATGGTTGGCGGTGTAGCGCGGCGAGAGGCGAAGGGCCGTCTCGAACTCCTCGAGCGCCTTCTTCTTGTCGCCGCCGAAGAAGCCCGGCAGCTGCCACAGGATCTCGGCCAGGACGTTGTGGGCGCCGCCGTGCGAGGGGTCCAAGCGGATGACCTCGGCCATCTCCTTCTTGAGCGGCTTGATGATGAAGAGCGCGTTCATGAGGCCCTTGGTCTCCCCCCACCGGCCGAGCGCCACGCCGAGCCAGAAATGCGCCTCCGCGTCGCCGGGGGACAGCGCCGCCGACCTCTCGCAGTCCTTCTTGGCGGAGTCGTACAGGTCGAGCTTGTCCGAGCGCTTCTCTTTCTTTTCCGCGCGCCGGACCTTGGCCCGGCACAGGCGCCATAGATAGGGGGCCTTCCACGCCTCGGACTCCCCGACGGCCTCGCTCTTGAGCGCGACCTCGAGCCCTTCGATGTTTTCGTCGAGATTGTCGGCGAGATGGCGCCGATAATATTGGGCGTCGAACGACTCGGGCGGGGCGAGCTTGTTCGCCCGAGCGGGCAGGGCCAATAGTGAAAATACCGCAAGGCCTGACACCGCCATGGCGGCGGCCTTGGCGGCCCAGTGGGAGGCGCGGGTCATCGAGTCGCTCATGGACTTGGCTCCGGCGTCGGAGAACGAGACGATCTTACCCATTCCGGCGGCGCGGAGCGAGCTCAAGGAGGCGACTTCCGTTTGGCCGGCGACGGCTGCGCAGGGGATGCCGGCCTTCTTCGCGGCGCGGGCCAGAGCGACAGGGGCCTTGCCGTACAAGCTCGTCTTGTCGAGCCGGCCTTCGGCCGTGACGACCAGGTCCGAGGATTTGAGGGCCTTCAGGGCGCCCGTCTTCTCGATGATCCAGTCGGCCCCGGGCACGATCTCGGCGCCGGCGAAGGCGAGTAGGCCGGCGCCGAGGCCGCCCGCGGCGCCCGCGCCGGGCACGGCGGCCACGGAGACGCCCAGGTCGCGGTTAAGCGCGCGCGCCCAGACGGCCAAGGCGCGGTCGATCCGGGCGACCTGGGCGGGCGTCGCCCCCTTTTGCGGGCCGAACACGCGCGCGGAGCCCTTGGGGCCGAGCAGCGGATTGGTCACGTCGGACAGCGCGATCACCTTCACGCCCGCGAGCAAAGCGCGCACCGCGCGCGCGTCGACCGCGCACAGCCGGGCCAGGTCCGCGGCGCCGTCGGGCAGCTCGCGGCCGTCGCCGTCGAGCAGGCGCGCGCCCAGGGCGCGCGCCATGCCCGCGCCGCCGTCGCTCGACGCGGTGCCTCCCATGCCCACGATCACCGTGCGCGCCCCGCGGCGGACCGCGTCGCGGATCAGGTCGCCCGTGCCGCGTGAGGTCGCGTCCATCGGCCGGCGCCTGCCGGGAGGGACGAGCGCCAGGCCCGAGGCGCGGGCCATCTCGATGACGGCCAGCTTCTTGGCCGGGTTCCAGAGGTAGGCCGCCCGCCGGCGCTCGCCGAGCGGACCTCGCGCCATCGCGGAGGCGAGCATGCCGCCCTGCGATTCGCGAAGCGAATCGATGAGGCCGTCGCCGCCGTCGGCGACGGGGATAGCCGTGATCTTCGCGTCCTTGAAGACGGCGCGGACGCCGCGGGCCAGGGCCCGAGCGGCGTCCACGCACGACAGGCTCCCTTTAAAAGCGTTGGGAGCGACGAGCACTCGCACCGGTGCGAGTCTCTTTACGGGTACATGCCGCGGATGCTGGCGGCCTTGCCGAGGCGGCGCAGGCCGACCATGAAGGCGCCCATGCGCATGTCGACCTTCTCCTTCTTGGACAGGTCGTAGACCTCGGTGAAGGCGCCGACGATGATGTCCTGGAGGCGGGCGTTGATGTCCTTCTCGCTCCAGAAGTAGGCCTGCATGTCCTGCACCCACTCGAAGTAGGAGACGGTCACGCCGCCGGCGTTGGCCAGGATGTCGGGGACGAGGGTGACGCCCTTCTTGTGCAGGATCGCGTCGGCCTCGTTCGTGGTCGGGCCGTTGGCGCCCTCGACGATGTACTTGGCCTTGATCCGGTCGGCGTTGCCCTTGTTGATCGTGCCTTCCATCGCGGCCGGGATCAGGATGTCGCAGGGCAGCTCGATGAACTTGTCGATGTCGACCTTCTCGGCCTTCGGGTAGTCCACGATCGAGTCGTGGGTCTTGCGATACTCCATGATCTCGTGAAGGTCGAGGCCCTTCGGGTCGTACAGGCCGCCGCCGACGTCGGAGATGCCGACGACCTTGGTGCCGTGCTCGGCGAAGATGTTGGCGGCGTTGGAGCCGACGTTGCCGAAGCCCTGCACGATGACCGTGGCCTTGCGCAGGTCGAAGCCCTCGCGGTCGGCCAGCTCGCGCGTGACGTAGAAGACGCCGCGGCCGGTGGCCTCGTTGCGGCCCAGGGAGCCGCCGATCTCGATGGGCTTGCCCGTGACGACGCCGGGGCAGGAGTAGCCGATCGTCATCGAGTAGGTGTCCATGATCCACGCCATCACCTCGGCGTTGGTGTTCACGTCGGGGGCGGGGATGTCCTTGTCCGGGCCGATGATGATGGAGATTTCGGCCGTATATCGCCGGGTCATGCGCTCGATCTCGCCGCGGGACATCTTCTTCGGGTCGCAGATGACGCCGCCCTTGGCGCCGCCGTAGGGGAGGTTGACGACCGCGCACTTCATCGTCATCCAGAAGGACAGGGCCTTGACCTCGTCGAGGGAGACCTGCGGGTGATAGCGGATGCCGCCCTTGGCCGGGCCGCGGTCCATGTTGTGCTGGATGCGGTAGCCCTCGAAAACCTTGACCGTGCCGTCGTCCATCTTGACCGGGACGGAGACGGTCAGGATGCGCTTGCAGTGGCGCAGGCGCTCGAGGGCGAAGGGCTCGAGCTTCATCGCCTTGCCGGCGCGGTCGAGCTGCTCCATGGCCTGGGCCCAGGGATTGGCCTCGTGGGCTTCGGCGCGCTCGAGGGGCTTCACGACGGGGGACGGCTTGGCGGGGATCTTGGTGTCCATGGGCCGATTCTACATAAAAACATCACCCCGTCAAATGATTCCGGCCGCGCCGGAGCCGGCGGTAATCGTCAAATGATAGAATCGACCGGATGAATTTTCGAAGCAAGTGGGCGTTCTGGGCGACGGTCGCGGCCGTGCTGGCCTTGGTCAGCGTGCCCTCCTTCACCTGGGTGTCCGCGCTCAACGACTACCGCCGCTTCCTCTCGGGTTGGGAGCCCGCTCCGCTCAAGAACACCGGCACGACCTTCACCCCGCACGGGGACGGAGGAGGAAGCCCGCCCGCCTTGACCTCGGTCGAGTTCCGGCACCGGGCGCCGAAGGCCGGCTCGGTCGAGCTCGTCGGGGACTTCAACGCGTGGCGGCCGGGGCTGCTCCGCATGAGCCGCGGCGGCGACGGCGTATGGTCCGTCTCGATCCCAGTCGTCGAAGGACGGCACAAGTACCTTTTCCTGGTCGACGGCGAGCCCAGGGTCGACGAGCACGCGGACACGGCGGACGGTCCCCAGGGACGACGCGTGTCGGTGAAGGTCGTCAAGTGAGCCTCGTCCTACTGCTGGCGCTTCTCGCCGGTCCCGCGGCGGCCCAGACGGCTCCCGGCGCGGCGGTGTGGCTTCCGCCGGAGAGCTTCCGCCAATGGAGCGGCGTGGACGCGCTCATGCGCGGCGACGCGGACCTGAAGCTCACGATCGGCGTGACGCCGGCGATGGCGACGCCGCTGGTGAAGGCGGCCCTGACCCCGTGGATCGAGAAAGGCCGCATCGAGCTCGCCGCGCGCATCGACGGCGACCCCGTCCTGACGATGATCGCCGGGCATCCGGCGGCCCCGCGGCCCCAGGACCCGCTTGAACGGGCGATCCACGCGCGCGAAAGTCTTCGCAAGGCGCTGGGCCTGGTCCCGCCTGGGCTCGTGCCCGGCGCGGGAGCGGTGGACGCGGCCGTGGCCTCCGCCCTCGGCCAAAGCGGGGCGTCCTGGATCCTGGCCGGCCCCTACGCCGGCCCCGAGGAGCCCTGGTCCCAGGCGGGAAGCGCCGTCATCGTGCCTTCCGGCGCGACGGCCTTGTTCGACGAGAGCGCGTCGACGGCTTCCGTTTTTCTCGCGGGCGCGGCCTTATTGACCCGTCCCGAGCGGGGGTGGGCGACCGTCGGCGAGCTGGCGCGGGCGCGGGCCGACCTCCACGGCGAGCCGTCCCCGGAGGCGGCTTGGCCCGCCTGGGATCCCGAGGCCGCGGTTTTCCCTCCCGCGGCGGAAGGCGCCCGGGCCGCCTGGGAGGCGTACGGCGAGGCGGCGGAAGCGCTGCGGCGCTATCAGAACTCGGGCTCGGCGAACCTTCGCACGCTCGACGCGGCGGTCGAGCTTCTTCGCCGGTGCCAGGCCGCCCGGTATTACCGCCCTTCCGACGACGAGGGCGTCCCGGCGGGGCTGAGAACGGCGCTGGTCGCCGTCTATAGACGCTTGAAGCTTCCCGCGCCGCACGCGCTGTACCGGGGACCCGCCATCTCCGCGGCGACCGCGCCCGACGGCCCGAGCGGCGGTCCGACGGGGGTGCGCGCGCTGTCGGGGCCCTCCTGGTTCGAGTTCCGCGCCCCCCTGGGCACCATAGCCCTGCTCCCATCCCTGGCTCCCGGCGCCACCTCGGCGATCACCGACGGCGGGTCGGCGGCGGACCCATGGCGCATCCTGAGCCTGCGCGGAGACTGGAACGACGCCGAGGTGCGTCTGACCCTGCGCGTGGGCCGCGCCTCGGGCGCCGCGCCGCGCCCGGTCTACGAGCTCTACACGGACTTCAACCGGGTGCTCGGCGCCGGCCGCGTCCCCCTGCTCGAGGGGCGGGGCGCCGTGGTCCTCGCGCGCGACGCCTGGGAGCTGGCGCTGTCCATCGCCGGCGACGAGGCGCGGCTTTTCCGCGCGCGCGGCGGCGGCGAGCCCGATGAGATCGCCGTGTTCAAGGCCCGTTGGAAATCCGACCGGGGAGAGGTCGTCGTCTCGGTGCCCCGCGCCTACATGCGCGGCAATCCCGCGCGCTGGGGCTGGGCCGCGGTCGCGCTCGCCGAGGACCCGGCGCGCCCGGGCCAAAGCCCGGCGGCCTCCCTCGTCGGCGCCGACGGCACGATCCTGCTCGGGGTCCTGGCTCCCGCGGGCCAGCAAAAGCCGATCCTCTCCCGCGCGAACTCCCGCGTCCCCGCCGCCCGCCTCGACCCCTGAAAAGGCGGGGTCAGGTTTGCCGTTGTTGCAGTATTTCCCCGGGAAAATCCGCATTGAAATAATGCAACAACGGCAAACCTGACCCCAATTACGATTAGCTAGCGGCGCCGGGTCACGCGGCGGGAGATCCGGGTGGAGTTCCCGTTGGGGTCGGAGACCGTGATAAGTATCTCGTTCATGCCCTCCTTCAAGGGCACGACGACGAGGAAGTTCCCGTCCTCGTCGATGCGCATCGGCTTGCCCGCCACGTCGACGCGCAGGCGGTCGTCGCGGATGATGCCCGACACCCGCACGCTCTCGGAGTCGATGTAGGCCTCCTCGGCAGGGCTCGCGATGACGATCGCCTTCCTCAGGTCGGCGGTGATGGCCGTCGACGCGCGCCTGACGCCGACCGTGTAGAAGCGCGGCTCGGAGAAGCGGCCCTCGGTGCCCAGAAGGTCGATGATCGCGATGCGCCACCAGTACGCGCCGGGCTTGAGGCCTTCCTCGTTGGGGCGCAGGCGCTCCTCCGCCTCGTACTGCTTATTGAGGACGATCCGCTTGAACTCGCGATCCGTGGCGGCCTGGACGAGATAACCGGCGATGGGCAGACCGACGCGCAGCGACGTCAGGTCGGCGCGCAGGCTGTCGGCGTCGGCCTCGGGCGTCGGAGGAAGCCCCGCGGGGCCGCGGGGCTCGGGAGCGGGCCCGCCGCCGACCTTCACGGCGGAGGCGTACTCGAACGCCCGGTTCTCCAGCTCGGGCAGGTTGGCGATCGCGCGCGGCACCTCGGGCGCCAGGCCCGGCCGCACGCGCGTGCTCATGCCGGCGGGCACCTCGATGCTGGTGCCCTGCGCGTCGACGCCGGCCGCGCCCTTGAAGACGTCGACGCGGGTCGTCAAGTCGGCCTCGACCGTCGCGGAGTAGCGGGTGTCGCGCGTGCGCGGCGTGATGAGCGCGGACGCGGTGACGACGCGGGCCCGTCCGGCGAACACCGAGCCCGTCTTAAGCTCGAGGTCCCCGTCGCGGCCGAACGGCTTGATGACGGCCATCGAGTTCTGCTCGAGGCTGAGCAGCTCCTTGTCGAGGAGCTTCACGCGCGCCTTCGACTCATCGAGCGTGCGCACGGTGTCGCCCTGGAACAGCTCCATCGCGAGCTTGCCCGGGCTCCACTTCGCGGTCTCCTTGCGGCGGTACAGCACGCGGTTGATCGAGTAGACGAGGTGGGCGGCCCGCATTTGGGACTTGATGAGGCGGACGGGGACGCGCAGGGTCATGCCCGGAAGGGCCACGGTGGGGTCCTTGGTGGGCAGCCGGTTGTGCTTGAGGATTTCGTCCCAACGGGCCGGGTCTTTAAGATATTTGTTCGCGATCGCCCACATCGTGTCGCCGGGCTTGACGACGACGTTCTGGAAGCCCCCCGCCTCGGCGGCGCCCGCGGGCCGGGAAGGCCCGCAGGCCAGCAGGAGCGCGAGGGCGAGCCGCGTCAAACCAGCGCCTCGGCCGGCTTGACGCCGCCGTCGGGCTGGAGGGTCAGGCCTTTCTTGATCGTGAAGTAGAAGCGCGCGCCCTGGCCGGGGACGGATTCGACCCAGATGCGGCCGAAGTGCGCCTCGACGAAGTAGCGCGTGATCGTCAGGCCCAGGCCCGTGCCGCCGCGGCGCTGGCCCGGCACCTGCTCGAACTTCTCGAACACGCGATTGAGATGCTCGACCGGTATGCCGTCGCCGTTGTCCTCGACGCAGGCGGTGAGCTCGCCGTCGCCGTCCGTGATCGAGACGGTGATCACGCCACCGTCGGGAGCGAACTTGATCGCGTTGCCGAGCAGGTTCGTGAACACCCGCTCGAGCATGTCGGCGTCGCCGCCTATGGAAAATTCCTCGACGGCGACCAGCTGGACGGTGATCCTCTTGGCCTTCGCGAGCTGATCGAGGATGTCGATGGCGCGGCCGGCGACGCCCGCGAGCGACAGCGTCTTGAGCTGGAGCTTCGCGCGGCCGGACTCCATCTTCGCGATGTCGAGGATGTTGTTGATCATCGCCATCAGGCGGCTCGTCGAGCGGCGCACCGAGGAGACGATCGTCTGCTGGTCGGCGTTGAGCACGCCGGCGGTGCCCTTGAGCAGGATGTCGATGAAGCCCATCGCCGAGCCGAGCGGGTTGCGCAGGTCGTGGGTGATGTAGTTCAGGAAGTCGTCCTTCATCATCTCGAGCTCGCGCTCGAGCGTGACGTCCCGGATGGCGAACACGAGGCCGAGCTCCGCCCCGCGCCCCGGCGTGACGACCGCGCTCGCCGCGACGCGCAGGATCCTGCGCGTCTGCGCGCCGGAGAGGTCCGCCTCCTTGAAGCCCTTGCCCGGCTCCTCGGAGACGGCGGTCAAGGCGTCGCGCAGCGCGCCCGCGGGGAGGGCCTCGGCGATCGGCCGGCCCTCGATGTCGGCGTCGGCGGCGAGGCCGAACATCTCGCGCGCCTGGCGGTTGGCGAGCTGGACGCGGCCCTCGCGGTCGGCCATGACGATGCCTTCCGCGATCGAGAACATGATCGCCTCGGTCTTGCGCTGCTCCGCGATCAAGCGGTCGACCTGGAGAACCGAGTAGGAGCGCAGGCGCGCGGTCATGGTGTTGAACGTCTCGGCCAGGTGCTGGAGCTCGTCGCCGGTGTGGATATTCACTTGGGCCAAAAAGTCCCCTTGAGAGACGGCCTCGGCGGCGCGGGTCAGCGCGAGCAGGGGCGCGGTCAGCGCGCGGGCCAGCAGGAAGGAGACCAGGAGCGAGATGGCGATCGTCACGAGCACGGCGATGCCGGCCGTGCGGCGCGCCTCGGTGGAAGCGAGGTAGGCCTCCTCGCGGCTTTGAAGGACCAGCACGGCGCCGCCGAGGACGGGAACCGGGGCGTAGGCGCCGACGCGCGGGACGCCCTTGGGGTCGACGAACTCGCTCGACCCGACGGTGCCGCCGGAGGAGAGGGCCGCGCGGGTGATGGCCCATCGAGGAAGGCTCTCGAGGTCCCGGCCGCGCGGCGTCTCGTCGGTCGACAGGGCCCGTCCCTCCCCGTCGACGAGCACGGCGAAGCCGGTGCCGCCGACGCGCTCGGCCGAGATGCGCTCGGCGAGCTCGCGCAGCGGCACGACCGCGCGCGCGTACACCCCTCCCCGGATCGGGCGGTGAAGAACCAGCATCGGCCCGGCGGGCCCGTGAAGGACCTCGGCGCCCCCCTGGCGGTCGATCGCGCGGCGCAGGGCGGCGCGCGCGGCCTTCGGATCGAGCGCGGTCGGGGCTCCCGTGAGCACGGGACTGAAGGCCTCGAGGATGGCCCCGCCGTTCTCGCGCAGCAAGGTCACGGAGGCGACGCCGCTGCCGGCCTCGACGAGGGACTTCGTCAGGTCCTGCTTGTCCTTCCAGTCCATCCGCGCCCGCAGGCCCACGATGGCGACCTTGACGCGCTGATCGACGGAGTCGACCCAGCCCTCCACCTGCTCGGCGCTTTTCTCCGCCAGCTTCACGTGCAGTTCGAGGACCGCCCCCTGCACGGCGGCTTGATTCGACTGCAGGATCTTCCACGAAAGCACGGAGATGGGAATAAGGGCCAAAGCCCCCATCACCAGCGCGACGCGGCGGAATAGACCGGAACGAAGCCAACCCATGATTATCATTTAAGGATAGGTGCTGGTCCCCGGCCTGTCAAGCACCGGAACCGGCCGCTATCAGAGGATGCCGCGGACGGCCGCGACGAACAGCGGCAGGAGGAACCAGGCCCACCACAGCGGCACCGCCGCGGGGGAGGGCGCGGGCACGGAGGCCGCCGCGGCTCTCGCGGCGCCGGGCGCCTGCAGGCGAGCCTCCGCGGCCGACCGGGCCGCGTAATCGCCGGCGACGGCGAATGCCTCGAGCATCGCGCCGCGCTCGAGCAAGGCGGTGGACGGCCCCGGAGTGAAGACGCGCGAAGGCGCCGCGGTCGGCGGCGCGGCGGCGAGCGCCCCGCCCAGGGCCGAGCGCACGCGCACGATCAGGCCCGAGCCCGACAGGTCGATGGCGAGCGGGCGCGGGAAGCCGAGCACGGGAAGCGCGGCCGCGGCGGACGGCGCCGCGCCGCCGGCTTTCGAGAGGTCGCCGTTGGGCGAAGCGGAGCGGTAGAAGGCGACGGCGCCGCCGGGACCGCCGGCCGCCGCGCCGCCCGGCACCGAGGCGACCGCGTCGTGAAGGGTCTCTCCCTCAGGCGCGTAAGAAGGGTTGCCGAGCTTCAGCTCATGGCCGGCGCCGAAGGTCCCGCCCGCGCCGGCCGCGCGCAGGCGCGCGCCGGGGCCGAAGGCGCCGCCCTCGAGCATGGTCGCGGCGACGACGTCGCCGGGGCCGGCTTCGGCGGAGGGATCCTCGAGCGCGGCGCGGCCCGTGTCATCGCTCTGGTCGAAGAAGGCCCGGCCGAGCCCGGCGGCCTTTTCCGGCCGCGCGTGCTCGAGCGAGGAAGTCTCGACGAGCGGATGAGACGAAGGCTCTCCGTCGCGCTCGCGGGAGAGAGAGGCGCCGGCGTCCAACGCCGGGGACGCCTTGAGACGGTCGCGGGCGAAAGCCTGGGACGGCGCCCCGGGAGAGGTCTTGCCGGGCAAGGCGGGCGTCTTGTCGGCGGGACGCCGCAGGGCCGTCTCGGCCGCGGGCGCGGGGCGGACCGCGGCGGCCTCGGGGCGCACCGAGGCCGCAGCCGCCGCCTGGGTCTCGCCGATGAAATGACGCGCCGGTCCGAGAAGCCCGGGCACGGGCGAGGGCAGCAGCGGCAAGGAGCCGCGAAGGTCCCCGGCGGAGCCCAGCGACGGCGCGCCCAAGGAAGCGCCCCCGGGCGAGGCGACCGGGACGACCGGAGCCGACGGGCGGGCCGGGGCGACGCCGCTCTCGACGGGCATGACGACGCCCGCCCAGGAGGACGAAGCCAGAAGCGCCAGCGCGAATAACGCGTTCACGGCCCGAGTCTAGCACAATGCCGAAGCGGCGTTCAGCCGAAAAAAGAACGAAATTTTCGTCTTTATTTCATAGGACCTAGGACCCAGAACCGGTGGGACCAAAGGGCCTAGGCCGGGCGCAAGACGCCCGGCATAGATGCCGCAGCGGAAAGCCTTC
This sequence comes from Elusimicrobiota bacterium, assembly GCA_036676805.1. GTDB lineage: Bacteria > Elusimicrobiota > Elusimicrobia > UBA1565 > UBA9628 > GWA2-66-18. The sequence goes on along the minus strand of JAKFCD010000092.1, from coordinate 42,688 downwards.
TGCATCTAGACGGCGGGGGCCGGGGGCGGGGCGGGGGTGCGGCGCAGCCAATGCCACAGGGCGGACGCCAGCGCCCCGAGGAAGGCCAGCGCCAGCATCCAGGCCCAGAACATCGGGTTGGGCCCGTAAGGCGGGCGAGGATCGGCGGGATCGTTCGGGCCGCCCGGATTGGCCCGGGCCTCCTCGAGCAGGCGCAGGTAGCGGTCCCAGAAGGCGATGCGGTTCTTGAGCGCCGCGATCTCGCCCTGAAGCGCCGTGATGCGCTTCTCGAGCTCCATCTGCTCGCCGATGCGCTGGGCGAGCCGCGACCAATCCCGGCGCAAGGTCTCGATCTCGCCGCGCGCCCGGTCGCGGTCGCCCAGGGCGCCCGTCGTCGCGGCCGCGGCCTCCGCCAAGGCCTTCTCGAGCTCGACGCGCTCCGCCTTGGTCCTCTCCAGCATCTCCGCCACGCTCTCGCCGGCGCGGGCGTCGTAGGCGGCGGCCTGGGCGCCGTAGGCGTCGGCGCCGGGGCGGATGCGCACGCGGCGCTCCACCTGATCGACGAACAGGTGGCCGGGGGTGGCGGAGGTCACGACGTCGCCCTCCCGGCCTTCGGGCCCGGCGCCGGCCGATCTCGGGTCCGCGGCGATCGTCCCGTCGGCGAGGCGGCGGGTGATCGCGCCGGGGCCGAGCTCGGCGGTGCGCGTCGACTCCTGATACCAGCCTTCGCGGCCGCGGCGCGTCTCGAGGATCATCTGCTCGACGCCGCCCTGGAAGCGGGAGAGCGTGCGCACGCGCGCCGCGTCGAGGTCCTCGGCGGCGTGCGTCGCCGCGCGCTGCAGGGACTGCCGCCCGAGATGAATATCCAGCCCGTACTTGGCCAGCTTGGCGCCTCTGCGGTCGCCGGGACGCGCCGCCAGCTCATCGCCCTCGCGCACCGTCATGTCCTTGTCCCACAGACCCTCGCCGGGGCGGATGGGGGAGTCGATGCGCACCTTGTCCGGGAACTGGCTCGGGTCGTAGAAGCGGTCGGCCGGGTCGGGAAGGAGGTTGAGAATGTCGACGGCGCCCAGCACGCTGCGGAAGAAGCCGTGGTCCTCGGTCGAGCCGCCCTCGGTCTTGTACATGTACGCGCGGCCGAGGTAGTGGTGCTGACGCGGATCGCGGCCGGCGAATTCGGCGGGGATGCCGGCGACGCCGCGCGGGATCTCGAGCAGGATGTTGCCCCAGTTGAAGGGCAGGTACGACCAGTGCTTCGCCTTCCACAGCGCCGACTGGGCGCCGCCGAGCCGCTCGACGAGGTAGTTCTCGCCGAGCAGGACGGGCAAGCCGCCCTGCTGGTAATGGCTGAAGCGCACCTTGGTCAGGGCCTCGTCGCCGTCGGCGCCCGGCTTGTCCTCGCCGGCGCGGTAGGACAGGAGCTCCCAGCCCTTGAACGCGTCGTCGACGGCCTGCTCGCTCGTGTAGGCGGAGACGAGGCGGGCCTTCGCGTCGACGACGGCTGCGAACAGCGGTCCCGAGAGCGTCTCGACCGCCGGGCCGTTGAGGAGCGGGTCGAGGGCCTTGGCCTTCTCCGTGCCGCGCGCGGCCGGGGCGGAGACGTTGACGAGCTGCCTCTGCGAGTCGAGCCCGAGGCTGAGCTCGGCGGTACGATGCAAAGTCCAGGCCCCGGAGCGCCTCAAAGTCTCCTCGGCTTCCTTGACCGCCTGGGCCGCGTTGACGGCGCGGGCCGAGGCGAGCTTGAGCTTGGAGGCGGCCTCGGTGTAGGACTTGGCCGCGGCGTCCATCGCCTTCATCTCGACGGCGTACGCCTCGTGGGCGCTCGCGATCGCGTCCCGCCGCGCGGCGTCCCCGGCCTTCGGAATCTTGCTCAGCTTGGGCTCGGCGACGCGGCGGTCGAGCTCGGTCTTGAAGGTGAGCGCGCCCTCGTCGAGGCCGGCCTCGATCATCGCCGCGCGCAGCTCGGCGCGCAGGCGGAGCTGGGCGACCTGATAGGAGCGGCTCCGGCCGTCGGCGGCGGACTTGGCCGTCTCGGCCTCGGTCTTGCGCGCGGCCTCCTCGGCCCGCGCGGTCTCCAGGTCGCTCTTCGCCGTCGTCAGGTCGCGCTCCGCGTGGTCGTAGGCCTTCCACTGCGCCTCGAAGTCGTCCTTCGTGCGGTAGAGCTGCTGCACCTGACCGTGCTCGTCGCGGGCGAAGCCGAAGCTGTTGAGCTTGACCTCGATCCAGCCGCGGCCGCGCTCGTAGAGCTGCAGCTCGCGGGCGTTCCGGGCCAGCTCCTGCGCGCCGCGCGGCGAGATGGTCAAGGTCGTGAACGCGCCGGCCTCCTCGGAGGCCTCGAGGCTCTTCAGGTTCGGGAAGCGGTCGCGGCTCAGGGGCCGTCCGCCCTCGTAGAGCTTCATGACGACCGCCTCGGGCGCCAGCTTCAGCGCGTCGAGCGGATGCAGGGCCCGCGCCGGCCGCGTGTCGGAGGCCGCGCGGTTCTCGAAGAAGAAGACGCGCCCGTCGGCGTGCTTGCCGCCGGGCCCGAAGACCTCGGCGAAGGACCAGCCGCGCGCCTTGCGGTCGGCGCCGCCGGGGGCCACGAAGTCGGCGGAGGCCATCTTCTCCTGCAGGTCGGCGCGGCCGAGGTTGGCGTTATAGTCCGTCTCGGCCGAGCGGCGCGCGGCGTCGGCGGCGTCCACGCCGCCGATCACCTGGTACTTGCCCTGGATCTCGCGGCCCGTCTTGGGGTCCATCGGGCGGTCGATGAACCAGCCGAGCTTGCCCGTGGAGGGATCGAGGCGGGTGATGATCGCGCCGAGCCCGCCGGGGTTCGTCTCGCCGTCCTTGACCATCTCCACGACCTTTTCCGCCGTCATCCAATCGTCGACGGTCCAGGTGCGCCGGCCCTCGGCGTCGAGGCGCGTCACCGCGTAGAGCGGCTGGAGGTCGGGTCCGACCTTGCCCGAGGTCCAGCGCTCGCGCGTCTCCTTCAGGCGGGACAGGGCCTCGGCGATCGGGTCGATGCGGGCCGGGGTCTGGCGCGTCCAGCGGGCGGCGCGCAGGCGCGACTGCTCGAGCATGATCAGCGCGTCGAGGGCGGCCATCCCGCGTCCGTGCTTGGCGCGCGCCACGGCGCGGTCGAGCGACTCGCTGATCCCGTAGAGGCCGTCGAGGGCGCGGACGACGGCGGGCGAGGGCTTGTCGCCGAGCGCGCGCGCCAGCTCGGCGTCGAAGGCCCTCTGCGCCTTGAGGTACGCGTCGAGCTGGAGATCCTTGAGCACGAAGCGCGTCGCGTCGTCGCCCGAGTCGGCCAGGTAGCTCGTGAGCAGGAGGTCGCGCGCGTTCTCGAGCTTGACGTGGAGCTCGTCGAGGCGGGCGAACGTCGCGGCCTGGGCGTCGGTGGGCGTGTGGGCGCGCCAGTAGGTCTCGCTGAGGGCGCGATCCACGTCGACCTTCGCTTTGCGGTCGAGCGAGAAGGCGCTCGAGGCCGCCTCGAGGTCGGCCCGCATGTACTTGATGAAGGCGCCGCCGGCCGTGTCCGAGTTCGGGTCGAGCAGGCCGATGCCGCGCAGCGCCGCCTCCAGCTCGGAGCGCAGGTTGAGGCGCTTGCCCTCGACGTCCACCTTGATCAGGCGGTCGAACTTCTCGCCGGGGCCGTAATCGTTGGTATTGATCGCCTGCGCGTCGCGCAGGGCGGTGCGGTAGGACGCGGCGTTCGCCGCGATGCGCGCGCGCACGTCGGCGGGCACCGCGGTCCCCATGCGCGCGAACAGCGCCGAAACACCCGCCTCGAAGGACGGGTCGGCGTAGCGGCCGGCCCAGTAATCCAAGAGCTGGCTCTTCGGGTCCGCGCGACCCGCGCGCGGCTCGGGACGGTCGGGAGCCGAGAAGGGGCGCAGGCTGCCGGCGGAGCCCTCGCCCAGGGCCTCGAGCTCGGTCACCAGAGTGATGAAGTCGGCCTTCGTGGAGGTCATCTGGCGGGCGAAGCCGTCCCACGCCGCGACCAGCGCGTCCTGCGCGGCCTTGTACTCGGCCGAGCCGACGCCGGACGTCTCGGCGCGGGCGCGCAGGGCGCTCTCGGAGGATTCGATGAGCCTGCGGCGGGCCTCGAGGCCCTTCGCGCCGTCCTCGACGCGGATCATCAGCGAGTGCAGGCGCAAGGTCAGCTCCTGCAGGCGCCCTGAGGACTGCATCTCCTTGCGCAGGACCTCGCCCATGACCTTCTCGAGGCCGGCCTCGATCTCGCGGGGGTCGGGCGCCTCGATAAAGCCGCCCGCGATCGGGGTGCCGCGGAAGTAGCCGAAAGTGGCCACGGGCGTGAAGCCCTTGTAGCTCATGCGCTCGGCGATCGTGTTGGCCTTGATCTGGCCCATGATCCCGTCCTCGTTGCCCCAGCTCGCGGGCGTGCCGCCGTCGAACAAGGTCCGCCGGATCGAGTCGATCTGGCGCAGGCGGATGTCGCCGATCAGGCGCCCCGCCAGGTCGCGCGGATTGTCCACGGCGACGGCGTCCTCGGGCACCAGGCGCAGCAGGTCGTCGAGCGTCGTCGCCGGCTTCAGGCCCAGGCGCGCGACCAGCTGCTGGCGCTGGGCGCTCAGGCGCGCGATCAGGGCGGCGCGAACCTCCTCGAGCTTCATCGGGGCCACCGAGGCCGCCGCGGCGTCCCGGCCGCGGAGCTCGCGGTCGATGTAGCGCAGCAGGCGCGCGTCGCCCTCGAACTGGGCGGCGAGGATGTCGGCGCGCGCGGCGGCGCCCACGAGCGCGTCGCGGTACAGGCGGTCGGCCTTCGCCGAGCGCAGCTCGGCGAGGCGAAGCAGGACCTCGGGGGGCGTGCCCGGGTCGGTGAGGCGCAGCTCGATCCAGCCCTCGACGAAGTTGCGGTCGATCGGCTCGTGGCCCAGGGTCTGCTTGGCGAAGTAGTAGCGGACGAAGGCGGCCGAGCGGTGCTTGAGGTTGTCCGGGGTGAGCAGGTCGAGGCGGTCCTCGGGCGCCACCGTCGTCAGCGCCTGCTCCGACGCGGCGAGGCGGCGAGTCAACTCCGGCCAGGTCGCCGGCAGGTCTCCGGCAGCGGGGGTCGCGCGGCCGTCGGGATCGACGCCGAGCGACAGCAGCCCGGCCTGGAGCGTGAAGATGACGGAGGAGAGCCGGCTCTTCTCGAGCAGGCTTTCCGCGTCGCCGCCGCGGATCGCCCGCAGGGCGTCGCGGGCGGCGTTGAGGCGCAGGGCGAGCTTGGCGCTCTCGTCGGCGCGGCGGCCGTCGTAGGCGTCGCGCTCGCGCTCCTCGGTCAGGGTCTGGATGCGCGCGGCGGCGGCGAGCTCGGTGTTGTAGATCGGGCCGTTCGACAGCGCACCCATGAGCCGTCCCAGGGAGCGCACGACGAGGCTCACGGGCTCGAGCTGCAGCAGCTCCACCTTCAAGTCCTTGTCCACGAGCTCCTCGACGGCTTTCGCGGTGGCGACGCGCGCCTCGAGTATGCGGCGCTGGGTGGCGACCGGATCCTTGGCGGCCAGCAGGCGGGACAGGGCCTCGAGCGCCTGACGCTCGTCGATCGCGGCCGTGACGGACGCGTCAGCCGGACGTCCCAGCAGGAAATTGATCGTCTCTCGGGCGTGCGCGAATTCGAGGGCGGCCTTTTCCCGGGCGACTTTGGCCTCGTCGTGGCGGCGCACCGCGTCCGGGGCGCCGGAGGCGGCCGCGGCCGCCAGTTCCGGCAGCAGCCGGCCGTCGTAGACGGCGAGGCGGGACTCGGCGGAGCGCAGGACGACCATGTTCTGGTAGAACTGCACGGCGAGCCCGGCCTCGACGCGGCCCTTGAGGGCGTTGTAGTACTCGGCCTGCTGCGAATGCTGGGTCACCTGCAGCTCGCGCATCTCCTCGGGCTTGAGCTCGAAGCCGAGCACGGGGGTGACGGGGATGCCGGTGATGCCGATCGAGGGCAGCCAGCCCACGCCCTGCGCGGTCAGGCCCATGCCGACGTTGATGTCGAGCCACGCTTTCTGCACGCGGTGGTCGGCCGCGCGGGCCATCTCCTCGGCGGCCTCCTGGCGCTTGGCGATCTCGTAGAGGTTCTCGGAGTTCGCCGAAGCCGCGGCGAAGGCGTCGTCTATCGAGGAGAGGCGCAGCGGGGTCCCGGCGTTTCGCGTCGGCCGCTCGAACGGGGCGGTGACGGCGGCCTGGGCGCGGAGCAGCTCCGCCCGGGACAGCGACTCCAGCGTGGAGGACATGTACCAGTTCCAGTTCGCGAAGGCCGCGCTCAGCTTCTCGGGCGGGATGAGGCCGTTGCGGTAGGCGCGTATCGCGTCGGAGAGGGCGCGCGCGGAGGCGGGCGTGTTCGGCTCGGTGGCTTGCGCCGCCGCGTCCCAGAGGCGGGACTGTTCCAGGGCGGCCTGGCCGGCGAGCGTGCGCTCGGCGTAGGCCTGGCGCATCTCGGCCTGCACGGCCTCGGATTCGAGGGCATACGCCTTGTCGGCGTGCTTGGAGCCCGGGTCGTAGATCGGCAGGCGCACGGAGGCGCCCAGCGTGAGGGCCTGGTTGGCCATCATATCCTGGAACTGCACCCCGAAGCCCACCGTCAGGCGGTCCACCCACGGTATCCAGTCGACGAGGTTGAAGGGATCCTCTCCGACGGAGCGCTTCAGCGAGTCCTCGTCGAGGCTGCCGAGTATGGTGGCGAGGCGGTCCGGGGAGGTGATGAGCCTGCGGATGTTGCCGAGCATGCGGCGCAGGTCCTCGGAGTTGAGGTCCTGGAACGGAGGCGCGGCCTGCGGGTCGCGGCCGGTGATCGAGTTGTAGCGCAGGACCGCCTGGTGCAGGCGGGACTCGGCCTCGTTGAGGCGCACCGCGGCCTCATGCCGGGACGATTCGGAGGGAGCGTTCTTGACCGCGAAGTCCGCGATCTTCAAGGCCCATTGCGCCTCGGCCACCTCGACGACGGACGCCTGCCAGTCCTTGGTCAGGGACAGCATGCGGTCCTGCAGGCGCAGGCCCTCGCGGTACAGGATCTGAGCCTTGGATTCGATCAACTGCTTCTGTGTTTTTGAAAGACTCATCTCGGTGTAGGTGCCGACCGTGAAGCCGCCGCCGACCGCGCGCTCGGCCAGGTCGTTGGACACCGAGTTCGAGACGAAGCCGACCATCCCGCGCACGCGGGAGTTCTCCATGAACGCGCCGGCGCGGCGAAGCTCCTGAATCTCGCGGGTCAGGTTGCCGATGTCCTGCGTGACGAGCTTGCGCGCGATGTCCCGCTCGAAGACCTTCTGAAGCTCATTCGCCGTGCGCGAGGATTTCGCGTCGTCGCTCGCGAAGAAGTCCCCGAGCTCGCGGTTGTAGGCCTTCAGCGTCTCGCCGCCGCGCAGGTTCTGGGCGGAGTTGTCGCTGACCTTCTGCCACAGCTCGGCGAGCGTGAACGAGGTGTTCATCGTGATCGCCAGGCGGTTGTTCATCCCGACGTACTGCGAGCCGTAGCTCAGCGCGATGTTCGCGTGGTCGCTCATCTTCTTGGAGATCTCGCCGAAGTAGGTCGAAGCGCCCCCGATGATCTTGCCCTCGGCGGAGACGACCAGGCCCTGGTCGGGGAAGGACACCGAGAGGCGGTCGCCGATCTCGTTCTGCTTCTGCCCGAGCTCGCCGGTCAGGCGGTTGTCGATGCGCATCCAGGTCCGGCCCTCGTCGTTCTTGATGGAGAACCCTTTGAGGATGCTGACGCCGCCGCTCTGCTGGTTGATGTCGTCCGTGCCCGACGTCTTCGCCCAGTACAGGTCGACCGTGAACGTGTCCCCCCCGCCGTCGGGGTTCATCATGCGGTTGAGGTCGAACTGGGGGCCGACCTGGGTGCGGAAGTACCGCTTCTTCTCGCCCTCGGCCATGATCGCGAAGGTGCGGTCGAGGTCCGGGTCGTAGCCGGTGAAATCGAGGTTGACCTCCTGCAGGAACTTGCGGGGATCCTGGGCGAACAGGGCCCGCTGCTCGAAGTTCAGCTTCATGACCTCGGTCAGCTTCAGAGAGCTCTTCACGTTGCCGCCGTAGTAGTAGGGCTTTTCCCTCGTGTCGGTGACCGCGCCGTCGGCGAAGCCGGCCAGGCCGACGTAGAGCCGGTCCCCGAACAGCATGACCGCGAAGTCGTCGAAGATCATCATGCGGCTCTCGCCGGCGCCGGTTTTGACGCTGTTGTCGGCGGGGATGTCGAAGGCGAAGCGGTGCAGGTCGACGTTCAGATAATTGACCCAGTTCTTGCCCTGCAGGCTCTCGACCTGGATCTCCACGCCCTTGTCGCCGTAGGGCGCGTTCTCGCCGTCCTTGCTCGGCGGGCTGGCGAGCTGGTAGCCGGAGACGCTGACGTTGCTGCCGAAGACGCGGCCGATGTTGCCCAAGGTCACCCAGGAGCTCGTGTTGAGGCCGTGGGGCACCGAGAACTGGGACTGGTAGACGAGGTAGAAGCCGTCGGCGGTGTCGCCGAACTCGAGCACCTTGGAGTTCGGTATTAAAGAGGCCAAACCCTGGGGGTTCTTGAGAAGGTCGGCCTTGATCGCGGAGACCTCCGCCGCGGAGCTCTGCGCGCCCTGGGTGATCATGCCGAGCAAGGTGTCGACGAAGGCGCCGTACTCGGATTTGCGGATGACCAACGACGCCGGATCGGACTTGGAGCCGTCGTTGGCCCAGCCCGAGCGGCCCAGGCGCAGGGCCTCGATGCGGCGGACGAGCTCGGGCGGCAGCTGGCCCTGGACCGCGTCCGTCGCGAGGAGCGCGGAAAGCTCGTTCTGCTTGTCGTCGATCTGGGTCAGCTGGGACTTCAGGATCTCGCGGGAGCGCCCGAGCTGGTCCTGGAGGCGGTGCCAGTCGATGTTGGCCTCGAGGACCGAGCGCGTCTTGTCCATGATCTTCGAGATGTCCTCGCTGACGTTGTTGAGGGCGCTCTTCTCCTTGGGGTTGAGCTGGCTGAGCCAGGAGGAGATCTTGACGCGCTTCTCCTCGAGGTCGGTCATCGTCTTGCGCAGCGCCTCCTGCATCGTGTCCAGGGCCTCGACCTCGTTGTCGTTGGCCGTCTGGCCGCCCTCGAAGATGTCGTGCAGCGAGTCGTAGTAGGTCTGCACGCTGTCGATGGTCCCGAACTTGTCGCGGTTCCAGGTCTGCTTGAGGCGGAAGAACTCCATGCCCTCGAGCAGGACCGCGTCGATGCTCGAGAACACCCGGATCTTGCGCGCCATGACCTGCTCCGCGGTCTCGCTCGTGCCGTTGGAGGCGGCGTAGGCCTCGTCTCGCGGGATGTCGGCGATCGCGTCGCCCAGGACCGAGGACACCCGGGTCAAGAACCGCTCCGCCGCCGGCACCTGGACGTTGAGGCCCTCGCCGGCGGCGTCGATCACCGAGTCCGAATAGAGCAGGCGCGCGATCGCGTACGCGGCCGGCGCGCTGTCGGGCTGGTTGAGGCTCGTCGGCACGAGCCGCTTGGCCGCCTCGAGCGCGAGCAGGGAGATCTGCTGGTTCTCGGACACCGTGATCGCCGGCTGGGTGCCGGAGGGGACCGTGCCGTCGCCGCCGCTGCCGCCGAGATCGATGGTCGCCTCCCCCGCCTGCGCCTCGTCGGCCACGGCCTTGAGCCGGTCGACGAGCCTCGTGATCGCGTCGGAGTCCACGGCCGCCTGCACCCGGGCCACCCCCGCGGCGTCGGGAGTCACGCCCACCGGGAGGCGATATTGAGACATCTGAAACTTGCCCTTGGAGATGGTCTCGATCTTGCCGATGATCTCGTTTATCTGCGCGTCCTGGACGTTGATCTGCTCCGCGCGCTGCGCGCGCTCCGCCGTGTATTGGGCGATCTTCCTGGGCAGGCTGTAGGGCTGGCTTTCCCCATAAACGACCTCGGTCCCGTTGAAATTCGGGTCCTTGCGGTTGGCCATCTCCACCTGGAACTCGCGGATGCCCTTGTGATGGCCCTCGGCGTCGTCGTAGCCGTCCAAGTTCTTCTGGAGCTTGCGGCGCCACTCGCCGATCTCCCGCGCCGCCTCCGCCTGGTTGCCGTCGGCGGCGCCGAAGGTCGCGAAGGCCCAGGGGATGGTGCGGTCGTGGAGCTTGACGGCCTCGGTGATCACGGTCTTCTGCGAGTCGAACAAGGTGAAGTAGTCGCTGTCGGAGGCCGCCACGTCGTCTATGGACTTCTGCTGGTACGGGATCAAGGTGTCCGTCAGCATCGAGCGCGCCCCGCGCAGGGAGGGCAGGATCGTGTCGCGCAGCAAGGCGGTCTTGCGGTCGATCACGGCCTGGCGCGCGGCGCGGCCGGCCTCGCCGGACGGAGGAGGGCTGTTCACGAAGGAGAGGTCCACGTCGATGTCGGAGAGCACGGAGGCGAGCATGGTCACCACGCCCTGCAGGCCGTCGCGGGCCTTGGGCAAGGTGTTCGCCATCGCGTCGTCGATGGCGGCGACCGTCGCGTCGGCCTTCGACCAGAGGATCACCTCGCGGGCGGCGCGGGGCACGAGCTTCGCCGACCCCACCAGGGCCATCTGCGCCTCGTGCCCGGCCACGCTGTCGCCGTCCGGGAAATTGACCGCCTTGAGGCTGTCGCCGTAGGTCTTGATCGCCTCCTGAAGCGCCTCGAGGCCGAGGCCGGACAGCATCGGGATGTTGGAGCCCGCGACCCGGTTGATGGCGGCGGCGTTGGCGTCGAGGCGGCTCAGGTAGCCGTTCAAGGCGGAGCGCGCGTTCGAGATCTCGGCCTGGGACTGGGCCTTCCAGCGCGGCAGGGACTCGGGGTGCGGGTCGCCGAACTCGTCGATGACGGTCCGGCCGTTGCCGGCGTCGAGCATGCGGCTGACGGTCGCGAGGGACTCGCCGAAGTCGGCGCTCTTGGCCTGCCAGTGGACCCGGCGGTCGGCCAGGACCTGGCGCATCTGCTCCTGGCTCGGATTGCTCAGGGAGACCTCGGGGCCGGGAATCTTGCCGATGAGCACGCCCGCGTACTCGTTGGGCATGCCGACCATGCTCGTCAGGCCGGACTCGGCCGCGGCGATGTTGTCGTTGACCTCGGCCAGGTTCTCGTTGAACTTCTTGAGCGAGAAGGCGTCGGGGTCGTTCGGGTTGCCGCCGTCGGTGCGCCAGGCCTTGATCCGCGGAAGCAGGTCGATGCGGCGCTGATACTCCGCCGCCGCGTCGGCGCTCTGGCCCCGGTCCTGCGCGTTGACCGCGTCGATGAACGCGCGCATGTCGGTCTGGAAGGAGCCGAGCGTCGTCGCGACCATGCCCGCCTTGGCCTCGGAGTCGGCGAGGTCCCGCAAGGTCTCGTCGTCGGCGGCGATGTCGCGGTTGATCTCGTCGCGCCACGCCGCGGTGTTGGCCGCGTTCCCGTCCGCGCCGGCCTGGTTCTGCTGGTTGCCCGCGCGGGACGCGGCGATCTTGGCGCGCTTGGCCTCGAGCAGGTCCATCATCTGCTTGATCGCGGTCTGCGCGGCGTTGATCTCGTTGAGCGAGAGCGCCAGGTCCATCACGCTGGCGAGCTTGGCCATGTCGGTGTGGAAGCGGAGCATGTCTTTGCCGTCGCGCCTCTCGCGCAGGGCGGCGTTGCGGATCCGGTTCGACGAGGCGAGCAGCTGGGAGGTCGCGTCGCGCTGGGCGATCTCCCCCTTCGCCTCGGCGCGCAGCGCCTCGATCTCGGCCACGAGGCCCTCGATGGTCGCCCGCGTCTCGCCGCTCAAGGTGGAGGCCACGCCGCCCGGCGTCGGGGGTGCTTGGCCCTCGACGTAGTCCGACAGCCGCTGGGACAGGGCCTTCATCGACGCGTCCTGCGCGGCCAGGTCCTCCCAGTAGCCGTTGCGGTCGGGCGGCGGGGTCAGGCCCGTGAACTCCTTCTGGAGGGCCTCGAGGCGGGCCAGGGCGTCCGCGTCGCTCGGCGGCGTCAGCAGGTCGCGGCGCTCGGCCAGCTTCTCGCGCACCGCCACCTCGTCGGACTTCGTCGCGAGCGCGGCCATCAGGCGCTCGTACTCCGCCCTCTCGGCGTCGGTGACCGGACGGCTCAGCTTCTGGAGGCGCTCGAGCTGGGCCTGCTTCTCGCCCAGTTCGGCCAGGAGCCGGACGCGGTGCTCCTTGACCGCCGAAATCTCGGCCTCGAGGTGTCCGGCCTGGCCGGTCAGCTCCTTGATCCGGGCCATGACCTGGTCCATCGGCAGCTTCCAGAGATCCGGGTCGAACGGCGCGCCGGCGGGAGCCTTCTCGGGCGCGCGGCCGTCGGTCCGGTCGGACGAGGCGGCGATGAGGGCCTGGGCGGAGAGCATCGCCATCGGAAGGTCCTTGGCGCTCTCGCCGAAGGCCGCGCCCTTGGCCATCAAGGTCGCGTTCATCACCGCGTCGGAGATGTCGAAGCCGGCGAGGCTCGTGAGCTTATGAAGGAGGACGTTGCCCCAGGTGATCGCCCCGCCGAAGGGGATCGGGCTCTCGCCCTCGCCGCGCTCGACGGCCGCGCCGATCGTGTGGAACAGGCCGACCTTATGCCCGGTCACGGCCTCGAAGGCCGGGTCGATGGCCGTGTCGATCTGGGTGGCGTAGGTCATGATGCCTTCGATCTCGGCGCCGACCGTGACCAGGCCGAAGAACGACTTCAGGTTCGACTTCCAGAACTCCCACGATATCGCCGCGCCGAGGACCGCGACGATCAGCCCCTTGGCCGGGAGGCTCGCCAACGGGGCGTCGTCGCGCAGCTTAGCGATGCGCTCCCGCGCCGCGCGCGGGAAGGTGAGCAAGGTCGACAGGATCAAGGTGTTGAGCAGCGGGCCCAGGACCAGGTCCTTGGCCAGCGCCGTGGCGGCGGCGGCGATGACCGGCGCGAGGACGTCCCCGACGAAGGGCACCGCCGCGACGGCCACCGGCAAGCCGTTGAGCACGGCGACGATCGCGGGCCCGAGCACCGGAATCGACGTCAGCGCGAAGGAGAGCGGCAGCACCGGCGCGAACGCGCCGAGCAGTCCCATCGCGATGGCACTCATGACCGCCAAGGTCAGGCGGCGGGCGATGAAGGTCGTCATGGGTGCCGCGAAGGGGACGATGAACCAGCGGTTGGCCGCCCGATACCAGCCCTTCGCGCGCAGGCCGGCCAATGCTCCGGCCCCGTTGAACGCGTCCTTGCGCATCGAGGACTCGAGCCACTGCTCCGCGAAGTTCTCCCGGTCCGACAGCGCCATGAAGTCCTCGGTCGAATGGCGGAACTCGAAGGAGATCGCCTGGCGGAAGTACCCGAAGATGAACATGTCGAACAGGTGGTAAGGGAAGCGCACCGCCGCGCCGATGAAGTGCTTGTGGAGCTCCAAAGTCCGCTGGAGGGCCCCCTTCCAGCCGGGGGCGTAGGTCTTGTTGGCGAGCTCGCGGAAGCTCTTCCAGCCCGAGTACTTCTTGTGATCGTAGCGCTTGAACTGGTCGCGGTTGGCGGCCTGGAGGCGGTCATAGACGCCGACCCAGGACTCGAGCGGGCTGAACTCGTTGAGTCGGTACTTGACGCCGAGCTCGATGACGCGGTCGCGCTTGATGTTGAACTGGCGCGAGATCTGGTCGATGACTTGGTCTATGCTCTCGATCTTAAGGAGGGGCTTGAGTGCGGGATCGTGGCGCACGCCCTTGACGGAGCGGAAGCCGAAGAAGTCCTCGTGGATGTGCTTCGGGGCGACGCGGGGGCCGGGGAAGGACGGCTCTTCGGGCTTGGGCTCCTCGGGGTTGGGAACTTCAGGGGCGGGAGTTTCGGGGACGGGCTGCGGAACCTCGGGGGTCGGGGCGGCCGGGGGATCAGGATTCGCCGGAGGCGAATCCACCGGAGGCGAATCCGGCGGCCCACGCTCGTCCGGCAACTCTGGTTTCGGCGCGGGCGCGGCGGGCTTGGCGACCGAAGCGACCGCGGTGCCGCGGCCGCGCGCGTCCTTGAACGACCACGCGGCGTCCCCCTTCCAGGTCGGGATGAGCTCCAGGCGCACCGGCTTGAGGCCGGGTTTGGCGGCCTTCAGCGCGGCGTAAGCCGCGGCGACCGAGGAGGCCTGCTCGAGCCGGCTGTCGTGAAGCGTCGGGACGCGGCGCGTGCCCGGGCGCTGGCGCCTGGTCTCGATGCGCTTGGTCCACACCGTGAGCTCCTCGCGGCGCGCGTCGGAGCGGAAGATGAAGATCCAGTGGGAGCGAGGATCGTCGAGGTTGATCGCGACGCGCACCAGGCGGGCGTCGGGGGCCAAGGCGCGGGCGCGCGCCTGGGCCTCGGCCTTGAGGACGAGCAATGCCTTGCCGTCGGCGCCGCGGGCGTCCTCGGGCAGGCTCGCGAAGCTCTTCGGCGGCTTGGCGTCGGCCGTGACCGGCAGGGGTGGCGCCTCGAACGCGGCCTTGCCGTCGGCGCCGACGTAAGCCGCGCGCCCGAGGGCGTCGAGGAAGCGGTAGGAGGCCGCGCCGGTCCACGCCGGGTCCACCTCGACGCGCACCGGCCGGAAGTTCCGGTTCGCCTCCTTGAGCGCGGCGTAGGCGCGGTCGAGCGGACCGACCGCGCCTAGGCGGGTGTCCCAGAGGGTCGGGGCCTTGGTCGGCCGGAAGCCGAGCTTGCGCACCGCGACTCGCTTGGTCCAGACCGTCAGCTCCTCGTTGCGCTTGTCGGAGCGGAAGACGAATATCCAATGCGAGCGCGAGTCCTCGAGATTGATGGCCACGCTGACGAGACGCGCGTCCGGCGCCAGGGCCCGCGCCCGGGCCTGCGCCTCGGCCTTCGCGGCGAGCATCGCCGAGCTCGTCGCCTCCCGCGCGTCCGCCGGGAAAAGCTTCCAGCTGCGCGGGAGAGCGGGCTCGCCCGAGGCCGTCGAAGGCCGCTCCTGAACGGCCGGCGGCTGCGCCGCAGGCGGGACCGCCATCGGGACCCGTCCCCGCGGCAGGCCGGGGAACTCGTCATGGACCGGACCGTACTCTTCGACGAGACCGTCGTCCTTCTGAGCCGGAGTTTCCGCGATGGGAGCGGGAATCGCCGCGACCGGCGCCGGAGCCTCGGCGATCGGAGCGGAAGCCTCCGCGACGGGCGCCGGCTCGAAGACGGGCTCGGTCGCGACGGCCGGTAGAACCATTTCGCGGGAGACATTCTTGGAGTCGTAGCCGTAGACCTTGAACCCGCCCTTGGCGAGCGCGACGATATCGGCGCGCACCGGTTTGAAGCCGGGCTCCTTGGCCGCGAGGGCGGCGAGGCGGCCCTCGAGATCCACGGAGGGAAGGTCCCCGGGATGGAGCATCGCGGGACGCTCGACGCCCGCGAACTTGCGCGCGTCGACCCCGTCGGGGCCGTAGGTCAGGATCTGCTTCTTGGCGGGAGCGTGGAAGGCGAAGACCCAGCGGGGACCGGCGCTCTTGAGGTCGACGGCGACGCGCAGCAGGCGCACGTTGCCCGCGCGAGCCCGGGCGGAGGAGTGCGCGCGCGACTCCGCCGCGGCCAGGCCCGAGAACCGGGAAGGCGGGGCGCGAGCGGGGACCGCCTCGCGAAGCTCGGCGGCGGCGGGCGTCTTGTCGGCGACCGGCGCGACCACGACGGGCTTCGCCGCGCGCCGGCCGATCCACCAACTGGCTCCCGAGACGAGGACGTAGGCCGCGTTGAGGGCGGCGTAGAGGCCGTACTGGGCGGCCTGAGGGGAGCCGGGCTCGGCGATCCAAGCGAGATGGCCGGTCCAAACCACGAAACCCAGCGAGGCGAGCAAGAACAGCAGGGAGAAGCCCGGGGTGAAGCCCTTCGGCGCCTTGCCGCGCACGATCGAGAGGATGTCGGGCAGGAAGAGCAGGAAGAAGGCCCCGCCCGTCGCCGCCATGATCCCGAAGGTCACGTTGGCGATCGCCGCCGCGCCGAACGCGGCCGCCAGCGCCGCCGGCACCACGGCCGCGGCCCCGTAGTATAGCGCCGTCGCCGCCGCCAAGGCGATGACCGACGTGACCACGGTGGCGATCAGAGACCTCTTCTTGCTCAAGCCCTGAGCGTCGCCGCCGGCCGCCTTCTTGCCCCAGCGGGCGGCAGGCCAGGCCAGGAGCATGGCCGCGGCGGCGAAGGTGTTCTGGATGCCCCAGAACGGCATGCCGGCCACGGTCGCGTTGACGAGGCCGAGCGCCAGGCTAGCGGTGACGAGTATGCCCGCGCGCCAGGCAGGAGCGCCGACCTTGCCGCCCTTTATCGCCTTGAACACCTCGGGAATCGGGAACAAAAAGGCCAGGGCGTTGCCGACCCAATAGCCCGCCTGGCCCACGTACTGCCCGATGGCCGCGAAGGCCGACGTGTCGGGCACGTTCACGGGCACCATGCCCGCGGCTTTCGAACCGGAGTTGGCGAGGGCCAAGGTCCCGCCCGCGGCGAGCGAGGCGGCGGTCAGGCCGAGCCGGCGCTTCCAAGTCTTTCCTTCGCCGGCGGTGACCGCCGGGGCCGCGCCCGAGGCGGAGGCGCCGGCCTCATTCTGAAGGCGGCGGAACGCGGCGTCGGCGAAATCCTTCGCGTCGCCCCCCGCGGCCTCGGCGGGAAGGGCCGCGGCGTCGACGTTCTTGGCCGGGGTCTTCACCGAGCCGAGCGGCGCCGCGCGGTCCGGGGCGGCCGGGGCGGGCCGCGACATGAGCGCCTTGATCGCCGAGAAAGGGCCCGCCGGCGCGACGGCCGCGACGGGCGCCGGCGAGGCCGGGACGATGGACGGATTGGCGAGAGCGGGCAAGACGCGGCCATGACCGCCGAGGTTCGCGGCCGAGGGGGTCAGCGAGGGCGTCAGCGACGGCGACGGGAGCGCCGCCAAGGACGGCGTCAGCGAGGCGTTGTATCCCGCGGGCGAGAGCGGCGAGAGGACCTGCGGGAGGGCCAACGCGCCGGCCTGGGCCCCGTAGCCCGCCGCCTTGGGCTTGGCCGAGATCGCCCGTATCTCCTGGGCGTAGATCGGACCGACCCCGGACAGGACGAGGGCGGCCGCGAGCGCGGCCGCCGTGATTTTCCGTCCCAAGAGGCGCAGGGAGCGAGGGGTCACTTCCTATAGCTTATACCCACTTCCCGGTCTTGTCAGCCCCTGGGAGGCCTAAAAGGGACCTATTAAATGGCCCAGGGGTCCTTGGGACTTAGGACCCCTGGGTGCCAGGCTTTAAGTAATTAACGTAAAATCAGCCTTTTTCTCAGTTCATCGACGGCGAACCGGTCTCGAGAGACCGTATGAGCTGGCTGATCGCGCTGGGTGTGCGCTGGAACAGGCGGGCCAGTTCGGAGACGCCCATACGGGTCTCCTTCCAGACCCGATGGATGGCCTCGCGGCGAACCGCGGAAACCTCCCGCCACTGCACGCGGCCGAGTATTTTCTCCTCGGTGAGGCCGTGGCGGCCGGCCACCTCGGCGATGATCTTGCGGGCGGCCTCGACGGGCGCGGGACGGGGCGCCGCATGCGTCTCGCGGTGCGCCGAGATCTTGTCGAGGAACGCCTCGCCGCCGATGGCCACGCCGCCCATGACCGGCAATATCTGGTCGCCGGCGGACTTCATGCGGTCCTTGATGTACTGCAGGTAGCGGACCGACTGCTTCAGGCGGCCGTTGCCGAACTTGCGCAGCACCAGGTCGGAGTCCACGAGCGGCTCCTTGTTCTCCGCCTCGACGTAGGCGGCGCAGGAGGACCACTGGTAGCGCCAGGGCTTGTCCTTGAGGGCGTCGCGCACGCAGGCGAGGTGGACGTAGCGCGTCATCTCCGCCAGGTGGGTGTCCTTGTCGACGATGTAGGCCCGGTAGCGGCCCTGGAACACGTGCCCGACGGCGTTGTGGGCCGCGTTGAAGTACTTCGTGTACTGGGTGTTGAAGCCCTGCATCACGGCGGACAGGTTGGCCTGGGACGTCTCGATGAGGAGGTTGACCGAGTTGCCGAGGAGGCTGTAGGCGAACACCTCGAGGCCGTGGCGCTCTTTATATTGCTTCAGCAAGGTCAGGAACTGCCGGCGGTCCTGGTTGGACAGGAACAGGTCCTGACGGTTGTTTCCCTGCAAGATGACGAGATAGCAGGCTCCGGCGTACTGAATTCTCTTCGGTCGTCCCATAATGGCGACATCCTAGCATAATTCGCGTGACGAGTGCCAGGCTTTTAATGGTTAGGAGTCACTCCCATCGATGGGAGTAGGCCGGGGCATGCAACTTTTCGGCGTCTCGATCGTATGGTAAGTGAGGAGGTGCTGAATGCCAACGATCAAAGAACGCCGCGCCGAGCGCGCGCGGTGGAGCGACGAGCGTCTCACGGCCGAGCTCGCGCTCGCCGCCGCCGGCGAGCGGAGCTCGCTCGTCGAGCTTCTGCTCGACCTCGTCGAATTCGACCATCGCTCGCTGTGCCAGAAGGGCGCCTATCACACCTTGTTCGATTACTGAACCCGCAGCTCGGCTACTCCTCGTCGGAGGCCGGGCGGCGCATCGCGGTCGCGCGCAAGAGCGAGAGGTTCCCCCTCCTGCTCGAGATGATCGAGCGAGGCGAGCTCCATCTGAGCGGGGCCGCCATGCTCGCCGGTCTCCTGACCACGGAGAACCACGCCGAGGTGCTGCGACGGGCGAAAGGCCGCACCCAGGACGAGATCGGCCGCCTCGTCGCGGCCCTCGCGCCCAAGCCCGCGCCGCGCGACCGCATCCGGGCGCTGTGCGCGCCGCCCGATGCCGCCGGCCTGACCTCGCCAGCGGCGGCCGCTCCAGTGCCTGCCGCTCCAGTCCCTGCCGCATCTTTCTTCGCCGCTCCGGTCCTCGCCACCCCAGCCGCCGAGGCTCCAATCCCTGCCGCTCCTGTCTTCCCCTCTCCCGTCCCCGCCGCGCCTGTCCTCGCCACACCTTTGCCCGCCGCGCCGATTCCGGATGCTCCCGCCGCGATCCCGGCGGCGCTCCCTGTTGTTCAGGCGCCCCTTCCCGCGCCGCCGCGCGGACCTACAGAGGAGCTATTCCTCGTCAGCTTTCCCGCGACGCTCGAGACGCGGGAGCTGATCGAGCGGGCGAAGGAGGTGCTGCGCCACCGCTTCCCCAAGGCGGAGCTCGATAAGATCTTCAACCTCGCCCTCCAGACCTTGCTGGCGCGCGTCGACCGGGACCGACGCAAGCCGTCGCGGCCCACTCGCGCCGCGCCCCCCAGCTCGAAGCGCGGTCGCTACATACCCGAGGAGGTCAAACAGAAGGCGTGGCGGCGCGCCGGCGGGCGATGCGTCTTCATCGCCGAGGACGACACGCGCTGCGCGTCTCGCGCCTGGCTCGAGTTCGACCATAAAGTCCCCTACGCGCTCGGCGGCAGCTCCGTCGACGGCGCCAACATCCGGGTTTACTGCCGGGCCCACAACGCCTGGGCGTCGAAACAGGTTTTCGGGCCGCGGCCAGGAGGAAAGATGAAGCCCCACGACACCTCGTAAGTATGCGCCGGGCTTCGCCCGGAGTCTTCGCGGTCCTTTCCACTTCGCGCGCACGGCGAAATCCTCGCCGGCGGGCGCCATGGAGCCCCTATGCCCAAAGACCGATCGGCGATCACCAACTGTCGCCCACGTTGATGCCGCGAAGCCGGTCCAACGGGGGATTCTCGCCGCCCGGCAGGCGCGAGCCGCGGTCGCCGCCGCCGGGGTCGCGCACGGGTTCTCCGGGGCCCCTCGTCGCAGCACCCGGAGACGCCGCTCTCGCGAGGGCGCGGTGCCGTCGGCGACGGCGCGGCGCACCGACTCGATCACGCCGCTGATGATCTCACCGGCCCGCCCGCCGCGCCGGATGTACTCGATGCGGTCCATCATCCAGTCGGCATCGACGGGCGCCGGCAGGTCGCGGATCATGTGGATCATCCGCTCCTGGCAGCGCGCGAGGTCACCGATCCTAGGGCGATCGCCGCGAGCGAGGCCGGCGTCGATCTCGCCGCTCGGCAGCACGACGAGATTTCCCCGCAGATAGCGGAGCAACGCCTGCTCGCGGGCGCGAATGAGATCGGGGCGCCCCCATTCGGGAGAGTTCGGCCTCGTCCCGTCGATATAGACGCAGGCGTTGAAGGTCCAGAGGTTGAACTTCGCCCAGCGAAAGTCGCGCCGGGCGGCCTCCAGACGATCATGACGCTCCCGCCTCAACCGCTCGACGTGCCGGACGAGGTCGTGGTACTCGAGCTCGCGGCGCTCTTGGATGCGGACTTTCTCCTCGTTGCTTTTTTCCTGCTTGGGACTCGGAAACGGCGAATGCGTGTCGCCTGAATCAACCGATGCTTGGGCGTCGGCTATCTGATTGCGAAAACCGTCCTTGACCAATTTAGAATCTCGGCGGATAGCCCCGGCATGAAGACATCGACCATCGCCAGGCTCGCCTCGCCCGCCCTTATCTCCATCTGCTCATGCGTGTCCCAACCGATCGTGATCAATTCGGTGTAATGTAAAGCCTCATGATGGAGGACGCTGGCCAGCAATCCAGGCTCGTTATTGCGGAGGGTCGATCCGAAAACGGACGGCATGATCGTCACCTTGCCGTCCGGGTCCGTGAAAGCGGCAACGTCGTCTGGTTTGGGAGCGTCTTTGGGATCGACGCTCAAGTAATGAAGCCACCCGTCCATGCCGCGGATTTCCCGGTGACCCGGCGGCCCGAATTCCGGCGTCCAGGGAGCCGGCAGTCCGGCGGACCAGGCCCCGTCCGCGGAAAGTGGTTTCGCCGCGCGGGGCTCGAGAGGCGTCTCCGGCTTCAAGCGATAGGTGTCTTGAGTCAGGCGAATGGCGAGATCGAAGTTTGACTTCATCTCGCTTTGCGCCGTCCGGGCCGCGGTCCAATGGATGAGCGCGATCTCGGCGTCCGACGCGGCATCCCTTTCCAGTATTGCGGCGTGCATGGCCGCCCTGGCGGCCATGCCGTCGCGGACGGCCTTCATGATCGGGGCCTTGGTTTCATCCGTCGGCGCGGGCGCGGCACTCACGGCCGCCGGCATGAGCGCGGCCAGCAGCAGCCGTCTCATGGAACGACTTCGAAGGCGACGGGAGGAGACTCAGCGCGGACTTTCGCGGAGATCGCAATCTCGTCGAACACGAAGCGGAGACGGTATTTCCCGGGCCGCTGAAAGACCGTGCCAGTCTTAAGGTCGCGAAAACGTCCGCCCGGGTCCGAGCGGGTGACGATAGTCTCGCCTGGGCGCAGGTGCAAGATCAATTTGTTTTTGGTCCAGTCGCGCGACTCCAGCCGCTTCACGGCGGCCTGCGCCTTCACTTCCGTCATACCGGTGAAATCCACCTCAGGGGGGTTCTGCGGTCCGCCGCTGAAGAGAGCGAAGGGCGGCGACATCCTGGTTTCTAAACCGTCGGGCGTCGTCAAAAACGGCCGATATTCGTCGTCCATGATTTGGCCGGTCTTTATGAAAGAGGGATCCTCATGCAGGAATATCTCTTTTTCCCCGATATTCTGCGCTTCCAGCCGGTAGCGCAGAGACTCTCCCGCGCGGAGGGTCTTTTTTTCCAGAAAAAGCGTGAGCTTCAGGGCGCGCCCCCGGCTCTCCGGGCGCCAGAAGTCGGGAGCGGGACGCACCAACTCCTTGCGGTCCTCCGCCTCATGCTCCGCCCGGTCCTTGAGCCGCTCTTCGTTGGCGACGACCCACGGGTCGGGCGGAGGCGCCGTCTCGGGCGCGCGTCCGCCCGCGCAGCCGAAGGTCAGAAGGAGCGCGGCCAAGGCCGCGGGACGCGAGCGGAAGAGCATGCCTGATTATAGCCCCTTGACGCGGAAACACAAGGGCCGGCGGCTCCGGCGCCTGATCGCGCCGCCGCGTGGGTCAGGCCAGGACGCGCTTGCGCAGGCCGCCGAGCGCCTCTGTCTCACCCAGAATGACGAGGCGGTCGCCGGCGCGGACGGGGCGGTCGACGGGCGGGTTGAGCTCGTATTCGTCCGAGCCCGCGGCGACGACGGCGACGACGAGCGGGCAGCCGCCCTGTCCGCCCTTGACGGCGCCGACCGGCCGGCCGATGAGGGCGGAGTCCGGGGGGATCGAGAGCTCGTCGAAGCGGAAGTGGAGGTCCTTGTTGCGCAGCATCGAGTCGAGGAAGCCCACCGTGACGGGGCGGATCATCTCGGAGGCGAGGCGCAGGCCGCCGATGAACTCGGGATCCACGACGCCGTCGGCTCCGCTGCGCATGAGCTTCTCGCGCACGCCGAGCGATTTTTGGCAGGCCAGCACCTTGGCCTTGGGGTTGAGGCCCTTGGCGGAGAGCACGACGAAGGCGTTGTCCTGGTCGGTGGCGAGCACGGCGAAGACGCCGGCCGCGCGCTCGACGCCGGCGGCGCGCAGGACCGCGTCGTCGGAGCCGTCGCCGACGATGTGCAGGAGGTCGAAGCCGAGGCGTTTGGCGAGGGTCTCGATCGCGGCCGGGTCGCGGTCCACGACGACGAAGTCGCGTCCGGTCTCCTTCAGCTCGGCGCAGACGACGCCCCCGGTATGCCCCGCCCCGCAGATGATGAAGTGGCCCGACAGGTGCGTGATGCTCTGTTCCATCCTCATTCTCCTGAACGCCTTGGCCAGTTCGCCTTCGACGACGATGGCCGTGATCGCGGTGAAGCCGTAGGTGAACACGCCGATCCCGCCGAGGATCATGAACATCGTGAACGCGCGGCCCGCGTGGCTCAACGGATGGGTCTCGCCGTAGCCGACGGTCGCGATCGTGATCACCGTCATGTAAAGGGAGTCGAACAGCGGCCAGCCCTCGATGAAGCGGTAGCCGAAGGTTCCCGTCGCGAGGCAGACGAGGAACAGGATGAAGACGAAGAGCAATCGGTCCCGGACGCCGGCAAGCTTGCTCATCGGATGATTCTACCTTAGTCGATCAGGCCGCGATACAGGTACGAGTATTCCAGAGCGGTGCGCTTGGCGCGCTGCTCGAGGTCGGCGGCGCCGCCATGGCCGCCCTCGATGTTCTCGTAGTACAGCGGGTCGTTGCCGAATTCGCGCAGCCGGGCGACCATCTTGCGCGCGTGGCCGGGGTGGACGCGGTCGTCCTTGGTCGAGGTCACGAAGAAGGCGCGCGGGTAGGCGACGCCCTTCTTGAGGTTCTGGTAAGGAGAGTAGCCGAGGATCGCCTCGCGCTCCTCCCCCTCGGGATCGCCGTACTCGCCCATCCAGCTGTGGCCGGCGAGGAGCTTGTGGTAGCGCATCATGTCGAGCAAAGGCACCTGGCAGACGACGGCGCGGTACAGCTCGGGCTTGCGCGTCATCGCGGCACCCACGAGCAGGCCGCCGTTGCTGCCGCCCATGATGCCCAGGCGCCGCGAGCTCGTGAGCTTGCGGGCGACGAGGTTCATGGCCACGGCCTCGAAATCTTCATATGCGCGCGGGCGGTTCTTCTTGAGGGCGGCTTGGTGCCAGCCGGGACCGAACTCCCCGCCGCCGCGGATGTTGGCCAGCGCGTAGGCGCCGCCGCGCTCGAGCCAGGCCTTGCCGGCGGTCTCGAGGTAGAAGGGGCCGTAGACGACCTGGAACCCGCCGTAGCCGTAGAGCAAGGTCGGCGTCGAGCCGTCGACGGGAGCGTCCTTGCGCCGGACGACGAAGTAGGGGACCTTGGTGCCGTCGGCGCTCGTCGCCTCGAGCTGGACCGCCTCGAGGCCGTCGGCGTCGAAGCGCGGCGGCAAGCTTTTCAGCACCTCGGCCTTGGCCCCGGGCTTTGGGATCAAGGTGAGCGTGGTCGGGACGAGGAAGGAGGTGTAGGTGACGAACAGCTCGGGGCGGAAGGGGTCGGCGGCGGCGATGCCGATGGTGCCGTTGTCGGGCAGGGGCACGAGGGTTCGCGCCCAGGCGGCGCCCTCACGCCGCGCGGTGTAGAGCCGGGTCACGACGTTCTCCCGAATCAGGAGGTGCAAGGTCCCGCCGACGAAGAACGCGGAGGCCAGAGAGGAGCGCGAGTTCGGGAAATAGACGGTCTCGACCTTGCCGGCGAGCGCTTTCTCGTCGTAGGCGTCGTCGGGCAGAGAGATCAGGGTGCCCGCCTTGCGCGTGGCGCCGTCCACGGTCCAGTCCTTGAGCACGCGCACGTACAGGCGCGCCCCGTCCCAGTCCTCGATCTCGGAATCGAGCGGCAGTGCGAGGCGGCGGAACTTTCCGTCGGGGGTCATGCGGTGGTATTCGGTCTCGAAGAAGGTCTTGCTGACGAGGATCATCACGAGGCGGCCGCTCTCGTCCTCGTAGGTCGACGGCACGACCATCACGTCGCTTTCCAGACCCTCGAAAACGACCGGGGCCGAGGACACCGACGTCCCGCGCGCCCAGCGACGGATCGTGCGGGGGTAGCCGGACTTGGTGAGCGTGCCCGGGCCGAAGTCGGAGCCGACGAGCAGCGCGTCGTCGTCGAGCCAGTCGAGGCGGTGCTTGGCCTCCGGGAGGACGAAGCCGCCCGCGACCCAGGTCGACCGGGCGGCGTCGAACTCGCGCACGACGACGGCGTCTTTGCCGCCGCGGGACAGCTTCAGCAGGCAGCGCTGCGGGCGCCGGGCCTGGCAGTTGGCGCCCTTGTTGACCCACGACTCGCCCTCGTCCTTTCCGAGCTTGTCGAAGTCGAGGACGATCTCCCACTTCGGGTCCTTTTTTCGGTACTCGGCGAGAGTCGCGCGCCGCCACAGCCCGCGCACATGCTCGGCGTCCTGCCAGAAGTTGTAGACCTGGCCGCCGCGCCACGAGGGCCAGGCGATCTTGTCCTGGGCGTTGAGGATGGCGCGCATGTCCTGGCGCAGGGGCTCGAAGCGCGGGTCGCCCTCGAGCTCCGCGAGCGAGGTCTTGTTGCGCTCCTTGACCCAATCGATCGCGGTCTCGCCCTCGACGTCCTCGAGCCAGAGGTGAGGATCGGCGGGCGCGGCCGCCGCGGACGCGGCGAGCAGCGCGAGGATCACTGGAATCAGGCGAATCAAGATCATCTCATCCTCTCTCTTCGCGGCTATCCTTTGAGGATAGACCGCGTCTAGCTTTTTTGTCCCGCCACGCCGATGAGCTTGGCGACCTCGTTGCGCAGCTCGCCGACGCCGGTGCCTTCCTGGGAGCTGACCCAGGCCAGGGCCTCGGGGGTCAGGCCGACGAGCTGGGCCACCTCGCGGCGGCGGACGAAGGCGCGCGAGGGCTTGACCTGGTCGGCCTTGGTCGCGACGACGCGCCAGGGCAGGCTCTCGGCCTGCAGCCAGTTCAGCATCTCCATATCGAGCTTGGTCGGCCCCAGCTTCGCGTCCACGAGCACGAAGATCGCCGCGAGGCTCTTGCTCCCCATGAGGTAGCCCTCGATCATCGCCCCCCAGCCTTCCCGCGAGGAGGCCGGGCCGGTCGCGAAGCCGTAGCCGGGAAGGTCGACGAGACGC
Source organism: Elusimicrobiota bacterium (assembly GCA_036676805.1). GTDB lineage: Bacteria > Elusimicrobiota > Elusimicrobia > UBA1565 > UBA9628 > GWA2-66-18. The sequence goes on along the minus strand of JAKFCD010000092.1, from coordinate 17,454 downwards.
CGCCGCGGGGCGGCCTCATAGACGTTGATCGTGCGCGTGCGGCCGGGGGTGTTCGAGGTGCGCGCCAGGTCCTTGCGGCACAGGGCGTTGATCATCGTGCTCTTGCCGGAGTTCGAGCGGCCGACGAAGGCGACCTCGGCCAGGCTCGCCCCGAGCTTGGCGGGGTCGGTGTCGGCGAGCAGGAAGCGGACGGCGTCGAGCGCGTGCGCCATCAGTCCTCCGCCCGCCACGACCCGCGGCCCTTCTTGACGCTGGACCGGCGGCGTTTGGCTTCCACGGTGATGGCCTTCGAATTCCTCGAGCGCCCACGCTTGGCCCGGCGGGCCTTCTCGGAGGCGTGTAGGGAGCGGGCGGCGCGGTCCCGGGCCAGGCCCTCGAGGCGGTCGGCCAGTCGCGCGCGCGCGATCAGGCGGTTCTGGCCCTGGGAGCGTTCTTCGGAACAGCGGACCGAGAGCCCCGAGGGGAGATGCGTGAGCTGCACCGCGGTCTCGACCTTGTTGACGTTCTGGCCGCCGGCGCCGCCGGAGCGCGTGAAGGTCTCCGTCAGGTCGCCGGGGCGCACGCCGAGCTTTGCCAGGCGGGCTTCGACGTCGTTCCAGGAAGGCATGATGGATTCTAGCTGTTTCCGGAAACAGTTGGAGGCGAAGGCCGGCGCCTTACCGGATGCGGTCGAGCGCGGGGTTCTTGCTCTGCGTGGTGGGCGCGTCGGTGAGGACGTTGGACTGGCGCAGCAGGTTCTCCTCGACCTCGAGGTTGCGGCGGCCGAGGTTCTCGCGCACGGCCTTGTCGGCGCGCTGGGCGAGCAGCTGGCCTTCGCCCGTGCCGTCGGCGGAGCGCTGCACGAGGTACTCGTTGAGGGTGCGCCAATCCTGCCGTCCGCCGTGAGTCCGGGTGTATTCCTGGAACGCCGGGTCCTTGCGCATCTCGAGGAAGAACGGGTCCTTCTCGAACATGGTGCGGAACACCGACTCGACCTTCGCCGTCTCGATGTCCATGAGCAAGGAGAACTTGCGGGGCGCGCGGCTCAAAGTACGCCCGGTGTCGATGCGGCCCATGGCCTGGATCATGTGGACCGCCGACATCTCCTCCGGGCCGAGGACGAGCATCTCGAACTGGGTGTAGCCGCGGAACGCGCCGGGCCTCGTGGAGTTGCGCTCGCCCTTGAAGTTCAGGTCGAGGCCGCGGCCGCCGACGCGCGTGTCGAGGATGAGGACCTTCACCTGGCCGGTGTTGAGGCCCTCGATGTTCATCTGGCGCAGGACGTTCGCCTCGGGCACGTTCAGGCGCAGGTACTCGGTGTCGGCGAAGACCTTGGCGATCTCGCTTTGCTTGACGCCGGCCTTCTTGAGCTCGGCCTCGACCTTGCGCAGGGCTCGGGTGTCCGAGACGCTGAGCACGATCAGGCCGGTGTTCTTCTGCGTGGAGCGGATGCCGTGCAGGTAGGCCTGGGCCTCCGCGCCGGGAACGTCGCTGATCTTGATGACCTGGGGATCGTCGAGCTTCATGCCGCGCGACGACAGGTACGTTTCGATGCCCTTCTTGGCGCCCGCCGGGATGATGTCGGTCTCGCGCAGCACGACCTGGTCCCGCGTCGCCGCCAGCTGGGTCTCCAGCGACTTCACGACGCGCGACAGGCGCTGCTCGGGCGTGGAGACGACCTCGAGCAGGACGTTCTTGGGCATCGCCGAGCCCTCGCCGACGACCGAGATCTTGTTGGCGCGCAGATGGGCCTCGAACTTGTTGCCGGAGGTGCCCGACAGCGAGATGAAGTAGGACTTCTTGTTCGTGGTCACGTCCTTGATCGTGCTCATCGAGTTGTGGGTGTAGGGCAAGGTCAGGTCCGTGCCGTACTCGAGCTCCCACCAGCGGCGCGAGGCGTTGTCCATGGACTCGAACCACTGGCCGTTGTGCACGACGTTGAAGCGGCCGGTCTTGTTGTCGACGCGCACGCCGGCGGCGCTGTCGTGGAAGCCCTGGACCATGTTGATGATCTCGGAGCGGACGTAGGAGCCGCGGCCGGACAGCCCCTTGGGCAGGAGCATCGAGCCCAAGTACGACCACATCAGATTGTCGCGCTGATGCGGCGGGATCATCGGGTCCTTTGAAAGGGCCTCCAGCATCTTCGCGGCGTGATAGCGGGTCTGGCCCATGCTCGCCGTGGGAGCCTCGGGCAGCTTGCCCGTGACCGCCTGCCAGAGGAACTTGGGCATGCCGGGAAGAAAGCCCAGGAACCCGGCGCCGTCGATCTGCTTGAGCATCACATCGGCCGTGTGGAAGCTGTCCGCGCGCAGCAGCTCGAGCTCGAGCTTGCGCATGCGGTCCATCGCCGCGAAGTACTCCGGGGACTCCTTCGCCGCCGACAGGCCCTCGATCTCCGCGCGCGCCTTCAGGAGATCGCCCTCGAGTCGGCCAGCGCCGCCGCCCTTCGGCTTCGCCTCGACCTTGCGGGCGCGGTCGATGAGGAAGTCGGCGCGCTTGAGCGCCGCTCCGGGCTCCATGCCCTCGCCGCCGGGGATCTCGTAGGGCTTCTCGGTCAGGCGCGGATTCTCGCCGATCGGCCGCGCGCTCTCCTTCATCCGGCGGTAGGCGACGTACATGGCGCTCTCGTCGCCCGCATAGGCCTCCTGCAGGGACTTGCGGGACTCGAGCAGGCGGGCGACCTGGGCGTCCCAGCCGGGCTGGCCCTCGCGCGTCAGCTTGACGATGTCCGCGCCGACGTCGTCGAAGCGCTTCATGATCTCGGCGCGCGCCTCCCGCCTCAGGCCGGCCTCTTCCTTGCGCGCGGCCTTGAGCTCGGCCTTGAGGCCGCCCGTCTTCTCGCCCTTGGCCGCGGCGGACAGCATCAGGTTCTCGAGACGCCCGGCCTCGGAGGACAGGATGTTGATGCGGCGCAGCATCCCCCCGAGGTCCCCCTTGGCGGGCGCGGCGCTGAGCTCGAGCTCAATCGTGCGCAGGCGCCCGCGGGCCGTGGCGCGCTCGGCCTCGAGGCCGGCGCGGCTGCCCGGCTCCGCCTCCGCCATCTTCTCGCTCAGGCTGTTCACGCGGTCGAGCAAGGTCCGGTATTCCTGATGCGCCGCCTGGCGCTGAGGACTCATGCTTCCCTCAAGCGTCGCCGCCTCGCGGACGAGGCCTTCGAGCTTCGGGGTGGATTTCACGGCGCCCAGGTTCGTCTCGAGCCTGCGGATCTCGGCCTTCGAGGTCTCCCGGCCGGCCTCGAGCTTGGTCAGCCGGGCCTCGAGGACCTCGGCGGAACGTCCCGAGGCCTTCGCGGTCTTGATCGACGCCTGCGTCGCCTCGATCAGCTGGTCGAGCCGCACCGCGCGCCCGGTCTCGGCGCGATAGGCCTTCAAGACGGCCGCGTCGCCCGCGCCGAGGGACTTCAGCAGCTGGTCGATGCGGCCTTCGACGACGGTCCGGCGCGCCGCCGCCTCCGGGGTGGCCGTCGCCTCGAGCAGGGCGGACTCGCGCATGAGGCGCCCGAGCTTCGAGTTCACCGTCAGGCGCTCCGCCGGCGCCAGGCCCGAGCGGATGGCGGCTATCTGGGAATCGACCGAAATCAGGCGCGCGGAGGCGTCCACGCCGTCGAAGCGCTCGACCATCGCCTTCTCGACGCGCGCCAGCTCGAGCTGCTCGCGCAGGAGCGTCGCCCGGCGCCCGGCCGACGAGCCGCCGGACGATTCGGCCGCGGCGATCTCCTGGGTCAGGCGCTCGATCTTGGCCTCGAGCGCCATGCGGGCCTTGCGCGCCTCGGCCGGCAGGCGGTTGAGGCCCTCGACCGTGTTGGTCAGGTTCATCAGCCGGTTCTGGCTGAGAAAGGCCGTCTCCATCTCGCCGGCGCGCAGCTCCCGGATGGCGGGGTTGGACGCGGGGCGCTCGGCCAAGGCCTGGGTCATGCGGTTGAGGCCGGCGAGGATGGTGCTCGCGGCCTCCGCCTCCGCCGCGGGAAGCCCGCCGCCTTCTACCAGACGTCGCAGGGAACCCATGCCCGTCTCGATGGACTTCTCGGCCAGGGCGATCTCGGAAGCGCCCTTGGCGCGCTTGAGCCGGCCCACGGCCTGGAGCACGTCGTCGGCGGCGACCTTGATCTTCCCGAGGCGTCCCTTCTCGATGTGAGCCTCGGAGAGACCCGCGGTCACCTTCTGGATGCGCTGAGCCTGGACCTCGGCGGCCTCGACGCGGATCGTGTTGAGGCGCTTCATGCTCCACGCGAGGCCCGCGTTGCTCTCCATGATCGCGGTGGTCTGGCCGTTGAGGCGCGAGACGCGCCCGGAGACCATGCCGATCGTGAGCGCGGGCTGCTGGCCGGCGGCGTCCATCTCGTCCTGCAGCAGCAGGTACTCTTCGACGACGTTGAGGCCCTTGGACTTGCCCTCGGCGATCATCGTCTTGAGGCCTTCGTAGGTCTCGAACTTGACCGTGGAGCCGAGCTTGTTGAAGGCGAGGAAGTCGAACTCCGCCTGCGCCTGGAGCTTGGTGTTGAAGGTGAGGAACATGACCTTGCGGCCCGTCGCGGCCGCCTCGGCCTCCAGGTACGGAAGCAGGCCTTCATACGCCAGCAAGGTCTTGCCGAGGCTGGTGGGCGCCTTGACGAACAGCTGGACCTGTTTTCCCTCGCGCCCGGAGCTGAGTATGCCCATGTGCAGCCCTTCGCGATCGAGGTTCGTGATCGTCGACACCATGTCCTGGAGCGCGACGCTCTCCTGCGGCGTCAGCTCGCCGGGCTTGTCCTTCAGGCGGGCGTCGAGCTTCTCGATGAGGGTGGACATGCCCGTCGCCTCGAGCTTCGCCGCCTCCTTCACCGGCTCCTTGGACTTCAGCGCCGTCTCCGTCGCCGTCTCCCGGCTCTTCACCCAGGCCATGACGTCGGCCTCGATGCCGTCGACGGCGTTGAGCATCTTCTTGCTGCCTTTGTGCTCCGCGCGCATGTCCTTGAAGATCCCCTCGGTCGTCGACTTGACGAACTTGGCGTGGCTGCCCTCGCCCAGGAAGGACTGCATCAGGCGCACGAACTGCTTGGGGCGCCAGGAAGGGATCGCCCCGCCCTTGGCGTCGCGGACGACCCAGGCGGAGGTCTTCACCGACGTCAAAGACGCCTCGAGGGCGGCGCGCTCCGAAGGTCCGAACATGCCGGGAGACGTTTCCATCCTAACCTTCAGATCGCGCTCCAGCCGCTCAATGAGCACCGAAAGCTTGGTCTCCTTCGCGGCCGCCGGCCCGTCCGCGGCCTGGCCTTTGCGGCCGTCCGCCCACTTGTTGACCTCCCGGCTGTAGTTGTCGACCAGGCGCAGCATCTCCGGGCGCTCCGCGTACTCGATGCGCAGAGCCTCGAAGATCACGTCGGCCTTCGACTTGACGATCTCGGTCCGGTTGAAGCTGTTGAAGCGCTTGTCGCCGGTGAGGATGTAGTCGTAGAGGGCGGTGAGGGCCTTGGCCTCCTTGGGGGACAGCTCCCCCGCCTTGAGCTTGGACTCCGCGGCCTGCCGCAAGGTCAAGGTGAGCTCGCCGTAGGTCGGCTTGCCCTTGCTCGGCGCCGCCTCCCACGCGAGGACCGTCTCGATGGCCTCCCGCTGGGCCGCGTCGAGCTTCGGGGAGTTGTTGGGCAAAGCCACCACAGCGGCGCGCAGGGCCTTGCCGGCCTCGCCGATGGGGAGGTTCGCCTGCAGGTGATCCTTGAGCACCTCGCGGACCTTGGCGCTGACGTCCGCCTGCAGCTTGCGGCCCAAGGTGACCTCGGCGCGGTACAGCGCCTTGGCGATCTCGATCTGGATCTCGGGCGTGATCTTGCCCCAGCCCTTGACCGTGCCGCCCGGCTTCATCGTCATCGCCTCGAGGGCCCGCCCCGGCTGCGCGACCAAGCCCTCGGTGGCGACCTCGTAGGAGACCTTCTGGACTTCCTCGGTGACGTGCAAGGTGCGGAAGGTGTCCTTGCCGGCCACCATGTCGCGCACGGCCATCAGCTCGATGGGGTTGAGGGTGCCCCCCTCGTTGGCGAGGCGCTGCACCTCCTTGAGCTGCCCCGCTTCCTTGGCCTGCTTCGTCACGATCCACTCCGACACCGGCTTGCGGCCGAAGAACCGCGCCTCGAACAGGCGCTGGGACACCGGCGGCTTGACCGGGGTGAGCTTGAGGGTGGCGCCCTCGGCGGCGTTGGCGTACTCCTTCGTGCGCCCGGCGGCGTCGTACTGCCGCATGCCCTCCCGCGTGTGCATGTACGGGCCGGCGTCGCGGGCCCCGTGCGCGGCGTGCGTCGGGAGCAGCAGCCAGGCGGGCGACTCCAGCCAGGCGTGGCCGACCTGGTTGCTGCGCTTGATGCGGCGCTCGACGTCATCCTCCGGGTTGTTGACCACGCCGACGAAGGGCGCCTTGATGGGCACGTTGGTCTCGACGTACCAGGCGTATTTTTGGCCGAGGAAGCCCGCGGCCTGGCTGAACAGGACGTACTTCGACACGTTGTCGGCCATGCTCAGGCCGAACGCCGCGATGGGCTTGCCCGTGTACCATTTCCCCGCGCTCAACTTCTCCAAGAAGCCCACGCGGCCCGAGGCCGCCGCCGCCTCCACGGCCGCCTTGCCGTTGGTCATCACGCGCAGGCCGTGCGACGCCGAGCCGACCACGCCGCGCGTGCCGATGACGTCCATGGCCCCGGCCAGGCGCGTGCCGCCGAACACGGTCGAGGGCAGGCCGATGTAGCCGAGCAGGGGATGGAAGGACTCGTTGGCCCAGATCGCCCCGCCCTTGAAGCCCATCGCGGCGGCCTTGCCCACGCCGTCCCAGTCCTCGGAGAACATCGAATGCCCCGGCTCGATGGCCTGCCAGCCGCCGATGTTGACGCCGCCGACCTTGGCGGCCGCCATGTCCCAGAGGTGCGTGCCGACCGTGAACCCCGCCGAGATGCCGCCAGCCAGGCCCGTGAAGGTCGCCTGGCGCGTGGCCACGCTGAGCGCGCGCGCCCCGCTGGCCACCGCGTAGTTGGCGATCCAGGTCTCCCCGGCCACCGCCCGCACCCGGGCCACGTCGGGCTCGAGCGACTCGAGGCGGGCCGCGCTGTGCTTGGCGATCTCGCCGACCACGACGAGCGAGCGCCCGGCCGCGCGCACCGCCAGGCCCTGCACGCCGCCCATCGCCTTGCCCGCGTTGATCATCGCGCCGCCCACGCCGCTGAGCTTGCCCACGCCGTTGAGCGCCGCGCGCGCGACCGGGGCCAGCAGGGCGATGCTGACCGCGTACGTCACGAACGTCGAGGCGGCGTCGAGCGACTTGTTGGTCTCGGCCACCGCGCTGATCCGATCGTGCGAGGCCCTCAGCGAGGAGCTGATGCGCAGGGCGTCGTTGACCTTCGCGGGGTCGGTGCCGGCCGTGCCGGTCATCGCGTATTGGGCCGCGTCGGGGTTCATCGCCATGATCCGCCGGCGCGCCTCGGCGAAATTCCCCTTGGAGACCAAAGCGGCGAGCTCCGTGTAGGTCCGCGCCATCGGGGGCCGCTTGCCGTCGCCCTCGATGGCGCTCATGTTCTCCGCGTACTCCTTCCCCCACGGCGTCAGCTTGTAGCCGCCCCGCAAAGTCGCCGACACGCCGTTGTAGAGATGGCCGAACACGTTGTACGCCTTGTGCTCCCGAAGGCCCTGGCTTTTGGCGAGAAACGCGGTGGAGGGCGCCTCCAGATAGATGGAATAATCCACCGACAGGTCGCCGAGCTCCTTCTGCGTCGAGGCGAGCGCCGCCTGCACCGAGTCCAGGCTTCCCGCGTAGTCCGCGTTGTTGAGCGCCTGGCGCGTCTTGGCGAGGATCTGCCGGAGCTCGTCGAGCCGTCCCCTCATCCGGACGCCCTGCTCTTTATAAGCCACCTTCTGGTCGTGCGTCAGGTCGGAGCCGTCGATCATCTTCATGATCGCCTGCGCGTCGGGCGAGGTCGGGTCTACGCGGTCGCGCTGGTTCTTGACGTGGAACATCTGCGTCTCGAGCACGGTCAGGCTGAGCCAGCGCAGGGCGTTCTGCTCGTCGAGCGACATCGTCGCCACCTGGGAGTCGGTGATCGTGTTGGACGCCTTGAAGCGGTGCATGTCGGTCTCGAAGCGCTGGACCGCGGCCCGCGCGCCCGCGAGATAGGCGCGCCGCTGGGTGAACTTCGCCTCGACGATGTCGAAGACGCTGTAGGTCACGCCGCGGTGGTCGTAGGTCTTCGCCTTGGCCTGGCGGATGAGGTCCTCCTCGAGGCCCCTCTCGTTGAACCACATGTCGGTCGGGTACTGCTTGCCCAGCAGTTCCGCGAGGCCGATCATGCGGTCGATGCGGGTCGCCTTGACGTACTCGGTCTCCTGGTTCTTGAGGCGCCAGTAGCTGTACTGGAGCATCTCGTAGTTGTAGCGCCCCGTCTCGGGGATGGCGGCCACCTCGGCGGGGCGGTTGAGGTTCATCTGCCGCTGCGTCTTCTGCAGCTCGCGGTTGTAGGTCGTAACCTGGTTCTTCGTCATGCGGAAGGCGAGCCCGTCCGCGTCCCAGAACTCGAAGCCGTCCTTCACCTCGACCTGGGAGAAGGCGTTCGCCTTCGGGGGGTCGGCGATCGCCGCCCCCGTCATCAGCGCCTCGCGCAGCGCGCCGATCCGGAACGATTCCTCGACGCTGCCCGCGGGCGCGGAGGCCAGGTCCCCGAACTTTTCGACGAAGATCTTCATCGCGCGCGCCGCGCCGTCCTGCCGCGCCGGCGTGTAGGCGCCGTTGCCGCGCAGGCGGTCGAAGATCGGCTTCATCGACTCGACCTCCTCGGCCGCGTTGTAGCGCGTCTTCAGCGAGAGATACAAGGTCCGCCCGATCGGCGTGAGCTTGCCGTCGTCGCCCAGGTAGCTCTTGAGCGGGTCGCCGTCGTCCTTGTACACGCCGAGGGCGCGCAGGTACTTCATCGCCTCGGCGGGGTTCGGCTCGGCGACCGCGCCGGCCCAGGCGTCGGCCGGCCATTGCGCCGCGAACAGGGCGGCGCAGACGACGGCGGCGACGGCACGACGCGCGAGAGGTTTCATGGGGGGCGCGACCTGGCCTCAGTGTAGCAGAGAGAGGCTATCCTGTCAGGGCCCATGGGCCCACTAAAAAGGAAGGCCCGGGACCCAGGCCTTATAGGCCTAAGGTCCCGGGCCGTTTCACGCGCTCAGAACTTGTCTTCCTCGCAGACCTTGAGGGCCGCGTCGCGGTCCTTCAGTCCCCACCAGAGCACCGGGCCGACGCAGTTCGCCGCGCCCTTCTTCGCGTTCGCCGCGCTGACCTGCTTGTTCTGAAACACGGCCAGGACGCCCCGCGCCTTCGTCGAGCCGGAGACGAACTTGTAGCCCGAGGCCACGCGGTCGTCCACCGCCGGCGCCGCGGTCAGGCCCTGCATCTGCAGGCCGTCGCCGGGATGGGGGTTGCTCGAGTTGAACACCTCGAAATGCTTCTGACGGAAGACCTTCGCCTCCGTCGGATCGAGCGCCTTGTACCGGAACGTCACGTAGTACTTCTTCGGCTCGGGCCTGTCGTTGAGGTCGATGCTCTCGTAGAGGGCGATGTCGGCCTGGACCTTGACGGCCTTCGCCTGGCGCGAGTCGGCCAGGTCGATCTTGTCCCGGAACGTGTCGTCGACCGAGCTCACCGCTCCGTCCATCGCGTTGGCCGGCCCGCTGAGGCTCGTGTAGGGATTCGGCGTCGCGTCCGGCGCGGCCCCGGGACGCTTGAGCTCGGGCCAGACCATGAACGTGTCGCCCGCCGAGGTCACCGTCACGACCAGCACGTCTTTCGGGAAGCCGCCGGTCAGGTTGTAGGGCTTGCCGCCCACGGACGCCTGGACGCGCTTGGGCACCTCCGTCAGCGCCGCGGCGGGAACCGTGCCCATATAGTTCCTGAGCGCGTCGACGAACGCGCCCGCGTCGGCGAACTTGGACGCGCTCTTCTCCGCGACGAAGCCGGAGAGGGCGAAGCCGTTGTCCTTGCCGTCGCCGTCCTTGCCCTGCTTGAGCAGGTCCAGGTACTGCACCTGCTTGTCGAACTGCAGGACCAGGTAGTGGTCGTAGAACCGGGCGCGCAGGAGCTTGAAGCCGGTGACGTTCCCGTAGGCCAGCTGCTGGTCCGGGGCCGTCGCGCTCTTCGGGACGAGAATGATCTGCTGCAGCCCTTCGATCTCGCGGTTGCAGGCGACGATCCCGTACTTGCCCTTCAGTCCGGAGGCGAGATCCTTGGTGTCGTCCGGGTTTTTCCTGCACTCCGGCGACTTGAGCAGCAGCGCCTCGAGGTCGGCGATGGACACCTCCCCGCCGGGGCTGGTGCCGCCGGGGGTCGTGCCGCCGGGGGTCGTGCCGCCGGGGGTCGTGCCGCCGGGGGTCGTGCCGTCGCCGGTCGTGGGCGGGGCGGGCGGCGGGTCGCCGGGGCCGTCCTTGACTTCCCACACCCCAAGAGCCTTGTTGAACTCCAGGTGGAACTCCGCGTCGCCGACCTTGCCCAAGGGAGGCTTGCCGCCGAGATGCTCGTTGCGGCCGTCGGAGCCGCGCTTGCCGACCTCGGCGTACAGCGACGGCGAAAGGTCGCGGGAATCGCCGGTGCCGCGGGCGTCGATGAGATTCTTCGGGAACAGGGCCAACGCGCTGCGCGCTCCGCCCTGAGGCAAGGTGTAAAAATCCTGGCCGCCGATCTTGACGATGTTCCCCATGCCCGCGGCTTGGTCCGCGCGCTTCATGAACAGGTCCGAGACCGTGGTCTTTAAAGGAGCCCCGCCTTCGCCGGGGCGGGCGAAGGTGATCGTCCGGTTGCCGTCCTTGCCGGCCTCGCCGAAGCTGAGCTCGTACTTCTTATGGCCCGGCGTGCGGTCGTCGAGCGTGAACGACTTGTTGCCGCTGTCGATCGGGAAGCGCTGGCCGAAGATATCGTTCGTGTCGGTGATGTCGAAAATGCCGATCTCGTTCTTGAGCGAGCCGTCGGGCAGGCGCGTCGTGTAGATCTTCATCGAGATCGTGCGCGAGTTGCTATCCTTCGGCCCGGAGACGTTCACCACGGTCGCCCCGGTCCTATAAAGATCATCGAGCGTGTACTGACGGGTCGCCCCGTCGAGCCGCGAGCTGGGGCTTCGGCTTGTGTCGGGAATGACCGGAGCGGTGACGTCGTTGCCCGCGATGCTCAGGTCGATCTCATCCTTCGTGCGCTTGTCGTCAAAAACGGTCGCGGCCTTGGCCGCCGCGTCATTCAGGAACGCCGTTACCTGGGTCTTCTCCTTCGTCTTGTCGATCTGGCTCTTGCCGGTCCAATCCGCGAGCGCGAGGCGCAGCCGACCCTCCCACTTCATCCCGGAGGTGAAGGTCTTCGATAGGAGCGGATCCCGTACCGCCCAGCCGGGCACGACCGGGCCGGGGCCGGCGACGAAATAGAGCACCGCGACGGTTCCGGGGCCGCCCGAGGTCTCGCCCCATTCCCGCGCGACCGCCTCGAGCGCCTTACGGTCGACGCCGTCGCCGACGAAGCTTTTCCCCGCCGAGTCCGGCTCGAGCAGGAAATCCGCGATCCGCTGGCCGGCGTCCTTGCGTGCCGCCGAATTCTCGGCGAATATCTTCGCCATGGCGTTGACCGGGTTCTTATCCTCGGTCGCGGCGGCGGCGGGAACGGCGCCGTCTGCGGCGAGCGTCCGAAGGGGCGAGGCCCCGACGGACGCGATCACCAAGACGGCCATGATGGGATTCAGGGGTTTCATGGCTTCTCCGGTCCTACGATGAGGCTGTTCCTATTGTATCTCCGTGCGCCTTTTCGCGCCTGGGTCTAAAGACCTACTCCGCCGACGCCACCACGGGCGCCGCCGGCGCCGTCACGCCTTTCTTCATGTCCGTCAGGCCGCCGTTGATGGCGCTCAGCACCTGGACCTGCTTCTTCTGCATGTCTCCCCAGGCCTTCCACGCGTCCGTGATCGGCTGCTTGGCCGCGGCATCCGGCTCGTACGCGGGATCTTCCTTCTTTTTGGCTTCGATATCGGCCACGGCCTTCATCGCCCCCTCGCTGGGGCTCGTCCCCACGGCGGTCTGGGCGGCGTCCACGGTCGCGATGACCGCCTCGTACTCCGCCTGAGGCTCGGCCTTCGGCGCCGCGGGATCGGGCGCCGACGGCTCGGTCACCGTTTCGCCTTGTCCGGGCGTGACGCCGACGGCCGTCGCGCGCTGAGCCATGGCATCATACGCGGCGTTCACCTTCACGACCTCGGGAACGCTGGGCTTGCCCCCGGACAATCCGGCGAGTTCCGCCCCCTTGATCAGGGGTTCGAGCGCGGGAAGCCGCTCGTTCCTCTCCTTTTGAGCGTAGTCGATGACGGCGTCGTTGGCCGTCTTCGCGTTGCCGATCAGCCTCTGGAACGTTCCTCCGCCGTCGACGAACAGCCGGGTTTCAAAGGCGGACGTGTCGACGGTCAGGTCTTCCACCTTCTGGAGCAAGGTCATAGCCTTGCCGTATTTCTCGCGCGCCGTCTTGATCGCGCCGTCCTTGACCGTCCCCTTCGGGTCGGTCGCCGCTTTGATCAAGCCGGGCACGCCGGCGTTGGTGAACAGGCCGCCCTCCTCGAGCAGTCCCGCCACCGCGGTCCCCCGATACTCGTATACGGACTGGTCGGTCCGCAGGCCATGGGTCCTGGCGTCGCACGAATTGGCCGTTGCAGTCCCGTACAGACCGTCGCGCTTCGCGACGATCTTGCCGACCTCCGCGCGGATCTTCTCGGCGGCCGCCAGCTTCTGCTGCGCGATGGCATTGGCGGTCTCTTTTTTCTGCTCGACGATCTCCTTATCCAGCAGGTCGCAGAACTCCTTCAAGTTCGCCGCGGCCGCGGCTCCAGGCCCCGTCGGCGCGCCCGCCAGGACGCCGCCGGCGGTGGAAGGGGCCGTCACGGCATTCGGATTGGACCCGGCGTCGGCGGCGCCGGAGACTTGGCAAGCTACGCCGTTTGACCCGCGCGTCGCGATCCAGCTGTAATTCGAGCCGCTGACGGCGAAGCAGGCGAAGTCCTCGGGCTTCTCGCATTTTCGAGCCGACGCCAACGGAACATCGGGCATGCCCGGGCACTTGATGACGGCGCTCGACCCGCCGGCCGACGGGTCCAGGAAGCCGGTGATGTGCTTGGTCAGAGACTTGGTCACCTCGGACGCCATGGCCTTCAGCGAGTCGTTGCGGATGCCGTAGAGCAGGAGCTCCGGGTCCTTGAGCTTGCGCTTCTCGAACTCGAGCTTGAGCTCCTCCTCCTGGCGCTGCTTGGCCCGGAGGAAGGCGAGGGACTCGCCGACGCTCTTGCTGCCGCCGGGGCCGGAGCCGCTGCCCGGCTTGTCGTTGGCGCCCACGCCGCCCTGGCCGCCGCCGCCGAAGCCCTGGCCGCCGGTGGGGATCGTCTCGCTGGCCGCGGCGTTGAGGCCGGCCGCGGCGCTGCCCGCGCGGTTGAACGCGTCGCCGGCGTTGGCGCCGGCCCTCTTCGTATTGTCGAGCCCGGTCCCGCCGGTGGGGCTGCGGCTGCCGGCCACGCCCTTGAAGCCGGGCGTGTTGCGAACCAGGCGCAGGCCGCCGCCGCCGCCGCCGCCCACGCTTCCGGCCGCCGGGCCGACGGGCAGGCTGCCGCCCGAGGCGCTGCTGCCGCCGGCCGCCACGCCCAGGCCGCGAAGGCCGGAGCCGCCGAGAGCGACCTTCGGAACGGGGAGCGGAGCCTTCTTCAAGGCCGCCGAGGCCCCGCGAGACGCCGCGCCCTTGAGCGCGTCCTTCAGCTCGTCGTCGCTGCGGGCGGGGGCGGTGGGCGGAGGAGCCGCCGGAGCCGCCGAGCCCGCTGGAGGCTGCTGCGTGCCGCCGGGGCCCATCACGAGGGAGCTGGGGTCGCGCACGTTCAGGGGAGTGATGATGTCGCCGCCGCCGCCGATGGCGCCGCCCGAGGCGAGATTGCTGCCGCTCTCGTAGGGGCTGCTGCCGCCGCCGAAGAAGCTGCCGCCGCCCGTGCCGCCCTTGCCCCAGCCCTGCTGGAGCGCGGCGTCGCCGTTCTCGGGCGCCATCATGAAGTGCTCCGCCAGCGGGGCCATGAACAAGGTCCCCAGGCCGGCCAGGATGAAGGCCAGATCCTTCTTCTTGAACTGCTTGAGGCGATCGAAGAGGGTCAGGCCGGCGCCCATGCCCTTGATCTTGACCTGGGGCTTCTGGGCGTCCTTGAGAGTCGGGATCTTCGGCTGCTGGTCCATAATATTTCTCCTCGATCGTCGCTTATTTGGAAATGAATTCTTCGATGCCCGCCAAATCGGAGATCACGCACTCGTCCGTGTTGCCCGTGCACTCCCCGCCCGAGCACGCCCTCGAGTTCTGGCAAAGGGCGTGCGCGTAGTTCTTGCAGGTGTTGACGACCTGGTTCTCGCGGCCCGAGCACTTGCCCATGTAGTCGAGCTTTTCCGTCAGCGTGCCCGGCGGGTAAAGCGCCGGGCAGCCCTGGCTGCGGTAGGCCGCCACGGCGTTGCGCGCCGACTCGCGGGCCTGGATGACGGCGTTCTTGGTGTACGTGCACTCGGGGCTCTGCTCGCCCTGGTCCATCGTCTCGCTGCGCACCCCGTCGTTGACGTCGTATTTCTTCTCCTTGTTGCGGGCCGGGCCGTCGCATTCCGCCGCCGAGCAGTTGTTGTTCGCCGTCAGGGGGCACTCGTGGATGTGCTTGCAGCGCACGGCCATGGACTGCCGGCACAGCTGCTTCATCTCGTTGCCGATGCGCTTGCATTTCTTGGCCTTCGATTTGCTGCAGCCGCCCTGGCCGCAGCCCATAGAGTCGAACTTGTTCGACAGGGCCTCTTGTTCCTTGTCGAAGGCCAGCTCCTGCGGGCCATACTTCTCGTCGAGCTCGCGGCACTTCTTCGCGTCGGCGTCCATCTTCTCCGCGTCCTTGATGTATTGATCGGCCATGCCCGTGTCGGGCACGTTGGGGGTGTCGAAGCCGTCGATCTCCGGCACGGTCAGGATGTCCGTGCGGTCGCCGGTGATCGTGTTGCCGTCGTACACCGCGCCCGTGTTGGTGGACGCGAATTCCCCGGGGCAGCCGGAGCCCGGGGTGCAGTTGGGCGCCACGGAGATCGCCGCCCGCCCGCGTCCGGCGGCGAGCTGGACGAACGCGCGCTGACCGCTGATCGTGTGAAGGCGGACCATCCCTCTGCCGGTGCGGGCGTTGATCGCCGACGCCCGCGCCTTGGAGAGCCGGCCCTCGGTCCCGCCCTTGATCGCCACGCCCTTGCCGGACTGGGGGGATATCCCCTCGAGGCCGCCCTTGACGATATCGCCGAGCTTGCCGCTCGCGGCACCTTTGCCGCCGAAGAAGCCCGCGCTCGCGAACGAGCCGCCGGACAGGCCGCCGCCGGCCGTTCCGGCGCCGGAGCCGCCGCCGAAGCCGGAACCGAAGCCGCTGCCGAACCCGCTGCCGAAGCCGCCCGCGAAAGCGCTCTTGACGAAGCCTTCGCGCTCGCCGGTGACATCCTCGTCGGACAAAGCCACGCCCTCGCCGTCAGCGGTGTTCTTGGCGTCGTCGGGATTGAGCACACCCGCGACCGAGCCGGGTTGGGGCAGCTTGCCTTCGCTGCCGCCCGCCCCTTCGAGATCCTTGGCGTCGCCCTTCACGAAGCCGAGCGAGCCGGTGCCGCCCCCGGCGCGGCGCGCGGCGTCCGCGTCGCCGCCGCGCATGAACGCCGCCCAGCCCGCCTTTCCGCCGCCTTCCTTGGCCGAGCGGAACGCCGCCAGCAGGTCGCCGTAGTCGCGCTTGCCGCCGGCCAGGCCCCACTTGGAGGTATCCACGCCGACCTTCCCCGCCATCCACGCCACGCCCGCCGCCACCCGGGCGCCGCCCGGGAAGCTGAGGATGAGGTTGGACGGGCTCACGAACAAGAAAGAAGCCAAGGCCACGAGCAGGAGCAGCGCGGTCACCGTCTTGCGCGTCCTGATGAAGAGAAGCAGCGCCGCCAAAGCGCTCTTTTTCTTGTTCTTTTCAAGGAAAGTTGACATATTTTTCTCTTTTTCTTACGCCCCGATAGTGTAGTGCGCGCCCTCTAGGCTGTCAATGCGAACCACGTTCTTTTACCGAACTTTATTACGGTTCGATCGGCTTCGGGTCCTCTATAGTCTCGGTCTCCGCGTCCTTCTCGTTCTTATCCTTGATCTCCTCGACCGCCTCGTTATTATCCTGATTGATCCTCGAATTCTCGGTCACGGAGTCGGGCGGGTTGCAGTTCTTGGGATCGGTTCCCTCGTTGTAGGCCTTGTCGATGCAGTACTTGTTGATCTCGTCCTGCTTGACGTCGCCGGTGCGCGCCGCCAGGCCCTGGCTCATCGAGTCGGCCATGCCCTTCATCATCTCGGCCATCTGGCTCATCATGATGCTCATGCCCACGAGCATGCTGCCGATGCCGATGAGCATGATGCCCACGGCGGTCATCGGCCAGAACAGCAGCGCGACGCCCACCGCGATCAGGGCGAGGCCCGCGAGCATCAGCTGCGCGGCTTTCTTCTTCATCTCCCCGGCCTTTTTCGCCATGGCGGCGATCGCGTTGATCGCGTCGAAAGAGGGCTGGTCCACGGCGACGCCCTCGGGAATATCCACGTTCGGCGCCGTCACGTCCGGCGCGCCGCCGGGGCCGCTCGGGGTATCCACCGCCCCCGTGCCCACGCCCGGGCCGCCTTCGATGTTCGAGCCTCCCGGCGTCGAGCCGTCGAACGCGGTGGCGGCCGTCGCGCGCGCGCCTTCCGCGGCGGACGTCCCGGCCCCCAGGGCCGACATCCCCTTGGCCACCTTCAGCTGTCCGAAGGCCCGGTTCCCCCGGACCTGCCTGCCCGCGCCGCCCGCGACCCGTCGCCCCGTCCGCCCTTTGCGCGAGGCGGCGGACAGGCGCCCCTTCGCGGCGCCCTTGATATTGGTCTTCGACAAGCCCTCGTTGAACTTCGGAGCCGCGCTGTTGCCGGCGAAAATGTTCTTGCCGCCGAAGCCGCCGCCGAGGCTCGAAGAGAGCTTGGCGCCGCTCAGGTTGTGCTCGAGGCCGGGACGGTTCCAGGCGGAGCCCTCTCCGGACGCGTCCGCGGTCTGCTCGGGAAGAACCGGCTCCTCCGCGGTCTTTTCCTCGGGCGCCTTCTCCTCCGCCGCCTTCTTGGCCGCGGCGGCCTTGATCGGATCGAACATGATCTCGCCGTTGCTCGCGACGTAGCCCGTGCGGTCTCCGCCGCCGGCGCGGATCTTCATCGAGGAAGCGATGGCGCCCAGGTCGCCGTAGCCGCCTTCGCCCCCGGCCCCGCCATTGAGCAGGGCATAGCCCAGGACGCCGGCGCCGGCGAGGAACATCGCCACGCCCGCCGCCAGGATCGCCTTGCCCATGAGGGTCGCCGTCAGGCTCGCGAGCATCGATGACAGCCAGCCCGCTCCGGCCGCCTGGGCCGCTCCGGCCGCGGCTCCGCCCGCGGCCGCGCCCGCCGAGCTCGCAG
>JAKFCD010000091.1:0-4109 GCA_036676805.1 Elusimicrobiota bacterium | reverse complement strand
GACGGGACCTTCGGCAGAGCCACGGCCGCGACCACCACGGGGCCCGCGAGGGGCCCCCGGCCGGCTTCGTCCACGCCGATCAGCATCGCGATGCGGCCGCGCTTGCGAGCGTCGTCGTCGAAGGCCCGGCCGTCCAAATTACTTGGCGACGGCGGAGGAAGCGCTCGGCACGTTCGGCGCCTTAGGCGCCTCAGCTTTTTTTAATTTGGGGGCCTCCGGCTTCGGAGCCTCGGCTTTCGGCGCTTCGGCCTTGGGCTGAGCGGTCTCGCGGTCCTCGATGCGGGCGGACCGGCCGGTCAGGTCGCGAAGGTAGTAGAGGCGGGCGCGGCGGACCTTGCCCTCGCGCACGAGCTCGATCTTCTCGATGTGGGGGGACGAGATCAGGAACGTCCGCTCCACGCCGACGCCGAAGGATATCTTCCGAACGGTGAAGTTCTCGCTGGCGCCGCGTCCGCGGCGCACGATGACCGCGCCCTCGAACACCTGGACGCGCTCGGACTCGCCTTCCTTGACCTTCATGTGCACCTTGACGGTGTCTCCGGGACGGAAATCCGGGACCTTCTTCTTCTCATCCATTGCAGCCATCATACGGTTCTCCTGACGTCTCTTATTTCGCCCGTTCGAGCAGATCGGGACGCTTCTTCCTGGTCGCCTTGCGCGCGGCATCCAGCCGCCACCGGGCGATCTTGGCGTGGTCTCCGGAGAAAAGGACCTCCGGGACCTCCCGCCCCTTCCAAACGCGGGGACGGGTGTACTGCGGAAAATCGAGCAGGCCGTCCGCGAACGACTCGGACGCGGCCGCGTCCTCCTTCTTGAGCACGCCCGGAACGAGGCGCGCGACGGCGTCGGCGACAAGCATAGACGGCAACTCGCCGCCGGTCAAGACGAAGTCTCCGACCGATATCTCTTCGTCGAATAACTCCGCCGTGCGTTCGTCGACCCCTTCATAGTGGCCGCACACGAGAATAAGGTGCTTTTCCCGCGAGAATCTCAACGCCGTTTTGTCGTTGAAAGTCTTTCCCTGCGGGGACAGCAGGATGGTCTTCGAGCCCTTCTTTTTCACGCTCTTGATGGCTTTGTCCAACGGTTCAGCCATCATGAGCATCCCCGGCCCGCCGCCGAACGGCCGGTCGTCGACCTTGTGATGCTTGTCCTCCGTGAAGTCGCGCGGATTGACGCAGGCCCACTCCAGCAGGCCTTTGTCCTTGGCGCGCGCCATCATGCTCGCGTCCATGACGGACGGGAACATGCCGGGAAAAAGCGTCACGAAGTCGATCTTCACTAATCGATCTCCACCGCGACCCGCGCGCCGGCCTTCTGCGCCGCCACTCCCACGAGGGAGCGGATCGCCTTGATGACCTTGCCCTGCTTGCCGATGACCTTGCCCTTGTCCGCCTCGTCTACGACGAGGTTGAGGACGGTGGTGTCCCCGTCCTGCTCCTCCTCGATCGACACCGCGTCGGGCTTGTCGGCCAGGCGCTTGACGATGAAGAGCGTCAGGTCTTTCATGAGCATGCTACTTGGCGGCGGCGGACTTGAACGCGGCCTTGACGAGGCTGCGCACGGTCTCGGACGGCTGGGCTCCGACGCCGATCCAGTACTCATAGCGGGTCTGGTCGACCTCGACCTTCTTGCCCTGCGTCTCGGTGCGGGGGTTGTAAGAGCCGAGCACTTCGATCGGCTTGCCCGTGGCGCCGCGAGCCTTCTCGATGGCGACGACGCGGTAGTAGGGCTGGTGCGGCTTGCCTTTGCGCTGCATTCTGATGACGACCATTTCTTTCTCCGTTTACGGCTGTGTCTGAGGTTTAAAAGCGGCCCGGGCTTTGAGCTCGAGCTCCCGAAAAGCGGCGGCCGGATCCTTGGCGGCGAACACGGCCGAGCCGGCGACGAGGCTGTCGGCCCCGGCGGCGGCGCATTGAGCGATGTTGACGGCGTTCACTCCGCCGTCGACCTGGATCCAACACTCTAAATTCCTGCCGTCGATGGCCCGCCGCAATGCTTCCACCTTGGGCATCATGTCGGGCATGAATTTCTGTCCGCCGAAGCCGGGCTCCACCGTCATGACCAAGGCGAGGTCGCATTCGGCGAGGCAGCCGAGCAGGCCGTCGACGGAGGTCTTGGGCTTGACGGCCATGCCGGCCTTCACGCCGAGCGACTTGATCTTCTTCAGCGCAGAGGCGGGATCCTCGACCGCCTCGAGATGAGCCGTCAAGATGTCCGTTCCCGCCTCGACGAACCAGGGGGCGACCTGGAGGGGATTGGTCACCATGAGATGCGTGTCGACGTAAAAACCCTTCTTCTTCGCGAGCTTCACGAAGTCGGGACCGAACGACAGATTGGGGACGAAATGACCGTCCATCACGTCGACGGAGAGCCAATGGCAGCCGGCGGACTTGACCACGTCGAGCTGGTCGCCGAGACGCGCGAGATCGCCGGCCAGGAGCGACGGCACAACGGCAACGGTTCTTGTCGCCACTATCACAGATCCCGTTCCTCGACCAGAATGCCGTTCATGTAGATCTTGACCCGCGCCCCGCCGGTCTCCTGAACCGGCACCTCGATCTTCGTGCCGGGCTTGCGCACGCCGTTGAACAGCTCGCGCTCTCCGTATTTGTCGATGACGACGATGCGCACCTGGCTCTCGGAGCCGCTTTGCGGCAGCTCGTACTTGAAGAGCTTCGCGGCCACGGTCGGCGCGGCGCCCTTGCGGCCGCTGACGAGCAGCTGGACCTTCGCGTCGGGGGAGAGGACGGAGTCGGCGGCGGGCGCCTGCGTCATCACGGTGCCGTTGGGGAAAAGGGAGGAGGCGTCGGTCTTGATCTCGAGCCGGGCGCCGGCGCCGGCGGCCCAGGCGTGGGCCTCGTCGACGTGCTTGCGCAGGAAGTCCGGCATTAAAGCCACGCCGGCGGGGGGCGCGCCGCCGGAGACGACGAGGTTGATCAGCGCATCGCGCTCCACGCTCGCCTCGGCCTTCGGGTCCTGGGAGAGCACCATGCCCTTGTCCTGCTTGAGCGAGTAGGACTCGCTGACCTCGCCCAGCGAGAGTTGGGATTGGCGCAGCATCATCTCCGCGTTGCGCAGGGGCAGGCCCACGACGGCGGGCGCCAGCACGGTCTGGCCGCCCTGGCTGACGATGACCTTGATGGTCTTTCCCTCGCGCACGATGGTCCCGGCGGGCGGATCCTGGCGGAGCACGGAGGAGATCGGCACCGTCGCGTCGAACTCGACGCCGATCTTGCGCAGGCCGAGGTTCAGCGGCGCCAGCTGATCGAGCGCCGCGGCTATCGAACGGCTCTTGAGATCGGGAACCGTCTGGGTGCGGCGCGTGTGGACGAGCCCCTCGAGCCCCCAGTTCAAGATGAAGTAGGCGAAGACGAGGAGCGCCGCCGCGACGGCGGCTATCTCGATGAAGCGGACTTCGGAGGATTTGGCGGTCAAGTTCTATTTTCCGGATGACGGCAAAACGCCGCCCACGGTCAAACGAAGACCGTTGGCGAATTCAGCAGCGTTGAGCGGCTTTTTTCCCTCTGGTTGTACTTCGAGGAACCACAGACGGCTGCGGGACGAACATTCTACCAAAATCCCCTTATTTCGTCCAACGGAAAGTACGCGTCCCGGGATTCCGGAGGCGGGGGGGTCCGATTGCTGCGCAATCGCCGTTTTCAGGACCAGAAGCTTTCCGGAGGACAGCTCCAGCCAGGCGCGGGGCCAGGAGCGGAAGCCGCGGACGAGATTGTGGAGCTCCTCGGCGGGTCGGTCAAGAGAAAGGCGGGCATCTTCCCTTTTGATCAAGGGAGCGGCGCAGGGGGCGCCTGATTGGGAACGGCGAACGACATTTCCGGCGGCTAAATCGGTCAAAACGGAGTCGAGCAGCTCTACGCCGAGCCCCGTCAGACGGGAAAGCAAGGCGGGGGCGTCTTCATCGGGAGAGATCCCCGTCTCGACGACCGACTGGATCGGGCCGGTGTCCATGCCCTCATCGAGCCAGAACAAAGTGACGCCCGTCTTCGTCTCGCCCCGGACGAGCGACCATTGCACCGGCGCGGCGCCCCGGTACCGCGGCAGCAGCGAGAAATGAGCGTTGAGCAGCCCCAGCTTCGTCGAGGACA
>JAKFCD010000090.1:0-24285 GCA_036676805.1 Elusimicrobiota bacterium | reverse complement strand
CGCTCGAGGCGGCCTCCTCGGCGCTCAAGGGGGGTGCGTCGACGGTCGGCGCGAACGGCGTCGCGCGCCTGGCGGCGCGGCTCGAGGCGCTGGCGCGCGAGCGGCGCCTCGAGGAGGCGGGCGCGCTCGTCGAGAGCCTCGACGGCGAACTCGCCTGCGCCCTGCGGCGGCTGCGCGAGGGCGCGCTGCGCTCGACGTGATTGTCCCTTCGGCACGGCGACTTGCGGAGAGAAAAGCGATGATTTTACAACCGCTTCATTGAAAATTACTGTCAGCGCTGACAGTAAAAATAAAAAAATTCTTTCGGCTTCAGTCTTTTTTCGGCGCGCGGTCGTCGCCGGATGGGCGAAGGCGCCATGTCGTTGAATCTCTGGTGAAGCCGTCGTCCAAGCATCCGCTCGGCCTAGGCCTTTGGGCCCAACGAGGCCTATGCCCTAGGGCCCTGACGGCCTGGGCCCGACGGGGCTATCCTCAAAGCATGGCGAGATCAGGGCGGTCAGCCTCGAAGCTCAGGCTCCTTCTCTCGCTGCTGATGCTCGGACCCGCCCTTACCCGCCCCGCCGCCGCGCAGGTCCCCGTCGCCGCCTTCCGGCTTCCCGCCGCCGCCGCGACCGTCCCGCCGCTCGCCCAGCTCGGGGCCTTCGGCCGCGAGCTCCAGCTCCACCTCGATGGCCGCCGCCCCGCCCGCCTCGACGTCGTCGCCGCCGGGCTCGCGACGCTCGAGGCGCGTCTCAACGCCGGCGTCCCGCCGCTGGAGGAGCCCGCCCGGGTTCGCGCCGAGCTCGAGCGCGTGCGCGTCCTGCTCGGCCGCATCCTCGCCCGCCCTGTCGTCGCGGGCCCCGCCGCCGGCCGGCCCCGTGAGGGCCGCGCCTCGGCCGCCGCGGAGGCCTTGCTCGCCGGCTTCGCGCCGGGCTCCGCGGCGTCGTTCTTCGACGGCTCGCGCGAGCGGGGCGCCGGGGCCGTCTTCGTCCCGGTCCAAGCCGCCGCCGCGCCGGCCGCGCCGCCCCCGCCCTCGTCTCGCGAGCCCGCGACCCTCTCCTCCCACGAGGCCGGCGTGTCCGACCTTCTGCGCTCCGGCGACGCCCGGTCGCGTCAGCTCGGCGCCTTTCTGCGCGACATCGCCGAGTACCGGCCTCAGGACGCGACCGGTGTGCGCTTTACGGCCGACGGGCGCAATCACTACCGCCTCATCTTCGAGCGCGCCGGCGGCGGGCGCCGCGTCATCCCCGGCCAGTTCCTGGCCGGGACCTCGCGTGACGGCCGGCCCGCCCGCATGGCGTTCATCGTGATGGGCGCCGTCGAGATCGACAAGAACGGCGCGGCGACCCAGAAGCACCCCGGCTACTGGCGCGAGTACGGCGACGACGGCCGCCGCCTCGACTGGAGCCTGGTCGGGGAATCGGAGGAGAAGGGCTGGGGCCCGTGGAAGCGCAAGAACGAGATCGAGTCCTCCTGGGCGACGGCGAAGGTCTGGCGGGAGGGAGCCTGGTCCGTCGTCTCCAAGGAGAAGGTCAAGACGGCCGTCAATGAAGGGCTGTCCTGGTTCGGCCGGACGGGGGAGAAGGTCATGAAGGCCCCGGTCGTGGGGCCGATCCTGAAGTTCAGCGACGACGTCGCGGCGAGCATCTACACCTCCGTGATCGGCGCGCCGCAGATCCTGATGGCCGACCTCGCCGGCTCGGACCTGTACAGCCTCGAGGCGGGCGGCTCCTACGCCAAGAACCCTCTCGTCAACCTTCTCGCCGACGGCCGCAAGCACCTCGACCGCCTCACTCCCGGTGCGCGCCGGACCTTGTACCGCAAGGTCGACGAGAACCGCCGCCGCGGCCTCGACGCGTCTTTGGTCCCGCTGGCGCCGGAACTGCGCCGGCGGGCGCTCGACGCGCCGGTTTCCAATGGGGAGGCCGTGAAGACCCTGCGCGAGGAATACGGCGCGAGCACCTACGGCAAGCGCATGATCGCGGCCGCCTCCGACCTCGACGGCTGGCGCTCGGCGGCGATGAAGGCCGGCGGCGTCGCGGCGGGGACCTTCGAGAGCGTCGCCGAGGGCGTGGCCAACCCGATCCTGTGGGCGACCGTCGGCGCCGGCCAGGCCGCGGCCGCGCTCAAGGGCTCCCAAGCCGCGGTGTCCGGGGCCGTCGGGGCCAAGGCCGCGCTGACCGCCGTGCGCGCCGTCCACGCGGGCGCCACCGTCGCGTGGTGGGGGCCGTGGATTCTCAGCGGCACCGACAACCTGGGCCAGATCGCCCAGCTCACGTCCGAGGGGAAGTTCGACCGCGACTACTACGCCAAGCTCGGCGAGGCCGGCGCCGACTTCCTGTACATGTTCGTGATCCCGTGACGCGCGCTTATTTCGCCGGGCCGTAGCCGTAGGTCGCGAACTTCTCCTTGACGCGAATGATCTCGGGGTCGGAGAGCAGGCGCGGAGCGCCCATCTGCGCGGCGCGCCAGTACATCATCGCGAGCGTCTCCGCCTCCACCGTCAGCGCGAGCGCGCGCTCGATCGACGGGCCGAGCACGACCAGGCCGTGGCTGCCCATCAGCGCGGCGCTGCGCCCCTCCAGGGCCTTGAGCAGGTGGTTCGAGAGCTCTTGGGTGCCGTAGGTGGCGTACTCGCTGCAGCGGATGCTGCTGCCGCCGAACAGGGCGATCATGTAGTGGAACGCCGGGATTTCGCGCCGCAGGCAGGCGAGCGTGGTCGAGTAGCCGCTGTGGGTATGGACGATCGCGCCGGCCTCGGGGCGGGTCCGGTAGATGTCGAGATGGAAGCGCCACTCGCTCGAGGGCTCGCGGCGGCCCGCATGCTCGCCGTCGAGGCGCATGCGGACCATGTCCTCGGGGCGCATGACGTCATAGGGCATGGCGGTCGGCGTGATCAGGAAGGCGTCGGAGCCCGGGGCCAGGCGCGCGCTGACGTTCCCCGATGACCCTTGGTTGAGGCCGCGCCTTTCCAGGTCGCGGCAGGTCTCGATGATCCTGCGTCCGAGGGCCAGCTCCGATTCGCCGAGGTCGATGGTCAATTGTAGCGCGTGCCGCGGCCGGCTACAAGCGCGAAGACGCCAGCGGCAAGGTGAAGCGGAAGTCGCTGCCCTTGCCCGGGACGCTCTCCGCCCAGATGCGCCCGCCGTGGAGCTCGACGATGGACTTGACGATGGACAGGCCCAGGCCGGTGCCGTGGATGTGCCTCGTCGCGCGGGAGCGGTAGAAGCGGCCGAAGACGAGGGCGAGGTCGCCGGCGGGGATGCCGCGGCCCGAGTCGCCGATCGTGACGAGTGCCGAGGCCCCGTCCGCGCGGGCGTCGACGCGGACGCCGCCGCCGGGCCGGTTGTACTTGAAGGCGTTGTCGAGCAGGTTCTGGAATACGCGCGCCAGGCGGTCCGCGTCGGCGCGCACCCGCAGCCCCGGCGGCACGTCCACGCTCAGCTTCGCGCCCTCCTTCTTGATGAGCGGCGCGAGCCCTTTGAGGCAGTCGTCGACGAAGGACGCGAGGTCGAGCTCGACGAACTCGGCGGGCTTGGCCCGCGAGTCCAGGTCGGTCAGCAGCAGCAGGTCCTCGACGAGATAGGCCAGACGCTGCGCGTGCTTCTCGATCGTCGCCACGAAGCCGAGGCGGTTCCTCTTGTCCTCGAGCCCGCCGCAGCGCAGGGTCTCGGCGTAGCCTTGGATGGCGGCCAGCGGCGTGCGCAGCTCGTGGGAGACCGTGGCCATCAGCTCCATGGTCATCCGCTCGCGCTCCTTGTGGAGCGCGGCCTCGGCCGCGGCCTGCTCCGCGGCCGCCGCGTCGCGCAGGCGCCGGGTGAGGTCGTGGACCGTGGCGATGATCTTCACCTCGCCGCCGATGACGCAGCGCGAGGGGGAGATCTCGACCGGGAACACGCTGCCGTCCTTGCGCCGGTGCCTGATCCCCGTGACGCGCCCGGAGAGCGTTCCCGCCGCGAGCGCGGCGAGCTTCGCGAGCGAGGTCGCGGGCTCCGCCGAGAGGTCCCCCGCCGTGAGCGCGAGGATCTCGGCCTCGGAGTAGCCGTACAGCTTCAGCGCGGCCGCGTTGACGCCCTCGAAGCGAAGCGTCCTCGCGTCGATCAGGAACACGGGGTCGAAGCCGCTCTCGAAGACCGCGCGGTACTTCTCCTCGCTGTCGCGCAGGGTCTCCTCGAGGCGCTTGCGCATCAGGGCCGCGCCGATGCTCGCGGCGATGCCTTCCAGCAGCTCGATCGTCTCGAGGCGCAAGCGCCTCTTGCGCCGGTCGTTGAGCTGGAGCAGGCCGACGATCTCGTCCTTGCAGCGGATCGGCACGAGGGCTAGGGAGGCGTACCCGTCGCGGATGCAGCGGTTGCGCGGCTTGAACCGGGGGTCCTTGATGGGAGGGAGCTTCAGCAGGGGCGCGGAGTCGTTGGTCCAGAAGCTGCCGCCTGGAGTGAGAAACGGGTCGGCCGGGGCCGCTCCCGCGCTCAGGACCAGGCCGCAGGTGCAGGCCAGCCGGGGCTTCCCGTAGCGGTCTCGCTCGAGCAGGGAATTTTCCTTCGACAGGAACTCACAGGACAGGCCGGTCTGCGCGGCGTAGGGGTAGTCCTCGCCTTCCCGGAGGCGGACGCCGACGGCGTCGAAGCCGGTCCGGGCTTTGACCGCGGCGATCACGTGCTCGAGCGCCTCGCGCAGGTCTCCCGGCTCGTTGAGAATCTGCAGGACTTCGCGGGCCAGCTCGCGGTAGACGTGCCCCAGCGCGCCTTGCATGGCCATAGAGGCGCAACGCTCCAGCCAGAAGCGGCGTTAGGCGGGCGGGCTGGAGGTCGGGGTGAGGTCCCCGGTGAGCACGGGCAAGGTCATCTTCAGGAACAAGGTGTAGAGCAGCATGCCGAAGGCCCAGATGCCGGCGCAGATCAGCCACTCATTGAGGGTCGGGAAGTACTCGACGATCTCGCCGAGCGGGCTCGGGACGAAGGCGGGGATGATCAGGCCCATGCCCTTCTCGATCCAGATGCCGACGATGGCCAGCACGCAGGCGAGGTTGAGGTACTTGAGGCTTTTCGACTGCGGGAGCATGAGCAGGACAAGGGCGACGAGGTCGAGGACCATGGCGGTCCAGATCCAGGGCACGAGGCCGTAGTGGCCGTGCAGGCCGAAGAACAGGTACTTGGCCGAGGCCACGTGCGCCGAGTCGGTGTAGAACTCCTTGAACAGCTCGCACAGCAGGAGGAAGACGTTGATGATCATCGAGACCTGCACGATGCTGCGCAGCATCAGGAGCGCCTTGTCGTCGATGCGGTACTTGGAGACGCGGCGGATGATCTGCAAGGTCAGGATCAGGAAGCCGGGGCCCGCCGTGAACGCCGAGGCCAGGAAGCGCGGCGCGATGATGGCCGAGTTCCAGTAGGGCCGGCCGCCGAGGCCCACGTACAGGAACGCGGTCACGGTGTGGATGCTGAAGGCCCAGACGATGGCGGTGAAGACGAAGGGGATGTACCACAGCGGGGCCGGCTTGCGCTTGCAGTACACCATATAGACCAGATAGCCGCAGATGTGGGCGTTGAGGACCAAGTAGACGTTGAGGACGATGACGTCCCAGCTCAGCATCGAGATCGGCCAGTTGAACTTGCCCACGCCCGGGATCATGTGCCAGAAGCGGTCGGGGCGGCCGAGGTCGACGGTGACGAACAGGAGGCACATGATGATGACGGCCACGGCCAGAAGCTCCCCGAGTATGACCACGTCGTGAAGCGTCTCGTCCTTATAGATGTAGACCGGCACGACGAGCATCACCGCCGCCGCCGCCATGCCCACCAGGAAGGTGAAGTTGGCGATGTAGAGGCCCCAGGAGACCTGATCGGTCATGCCCGTCACGCTCAGGCCGATGACGAACTGCTTGGCGTAGGCATTGAGCCCCAGCAAGGCGACGGCGGTCAGCGCCGTCATCCAGAGGAAATAGCGCCAGTCCCCGTGGATCGTCTCCCGGGCGCAGCGTCCGACGAACGTGAAGTAGTCCTTGAGGGCGGTGGTCATATCAAATGTCGAAGTAGTAGTAGAAGCGGGGCAAAGTCCCGACCTCTTCCTTGAGGACGTAGACTCGCTTGGTCTGCAGGATGTTGGAGATCTCGCTGTTCGGATCGAGCAGGTTGCCGAACTTGCGCGAGCCGGTGGGGCACACCTCGACGCAGGCCGGATACTTCCCGGCGCGCGTGCGGTGCAGGCAGAAGTGGCACTTCTCGACGACGCCCTTGGGACGCGGCCGGTTGGAGAGGTAGCCCATCTCCGGGTTGACCTCCTCCGCGGACAGCTGCGGCTCCTGCCAGTTGAAGCGGCGCGCGCCGTAAGGGCAGGCGGCCATGCAGTAGCGGCAGCCGATGCACCAGTTGTAGTCGATGACGACGACGCCGTCGGGCTCCTGCCACGTGGCCTCCACGGGGCAGGCCTTCACGCAGGGCGCCTTGCGGCACTGGTGGCACTGCACCGGCATGTAATAGGAGTCCTTCTTGGGGACCTCGCCCTCGTAGGAGGTGTTGGCGCTCTCCACGTCGATAGAGCCTTTCTTCATCTCGAGGACGCGGATGTACTGGATCTCGGGGTTGCGCGACTGGTTGTTCTCGTCGACGCAGGCGAACACGCACTTGCGGCAGCCGACGCAGCGGCCGATGTTGAGGGCGTAGCCGAACTCGACGCCGTCCAGGGGAGGGAGGTCGGTGACGTTGGGCGTCACGCCGTACCGCGTCTTCACCTGCGCGGCGATGCGCGCGAGGATGGCATCCTTGTCCTCGGGCGTGAGCTCCTTGTAGTGCTTGCGCAGGAACTCCTCGAGCGTAGGGAGGTCCGCGATGTCCTTCATCGGCGCCAGCGCCGCCGCCGTGGCCGCGACCGCCGCGGTCGCCGCCGCCGCGAGGAAGGCCCTGCGGGAGATCTCGCCGCCGTCGGGCGTCCGATCGCCGTTCATCACTCGTGCCCTCCGCTCTTGCGCGTGCGCGGGTTGACGTGCGGGGCGGGTGCCGCCTTCATCGGCTTGAACACCGGCCAGTGGGGATTGTGGCAGGCGATGCAAACCGTCTGCTTGGGGCCGCCCTTGGCCGCGTCCCAGTGCCCGCTGCGGCGGCCGTGGGCGCCGCTCAGCCAGTCGCGGTAGTGCGTGCCGTGGCACTTGGCGCACAGCAGCTCGACCTTGGCGAGCTTGATCGGGCTGCCGTCGAAGTCGGAGAAGTCCGCCGGCTGCCTGCGGTTGTGGCAGTTGAAGCAGTGCTGGTTGCGGCCGTGCTTGAGCGCGATGGCCTCGTGGAAGACGCCCTTCTCCTTGGGATCGCCCTGCAGCGCGTCGACGCCCTCGTGGCAGGACGAGCACGGCGCGCCGTCGAAGGTCATCTCCCGGCGCACCTTGCGCACGGTGGCCGTGTCGGCGTATTCGGGAAGGAGCTTGGGGATGTCGTCGAGCGGGTGGGCGTCGCCGACGACGTTGAGCGCGAAGACGGCGGCGAGCAGCAGGAAAGCGCCGACCGAGGCGGCCGCGGCCCAAAGCGGAATCTTCTTCGGGTCAGCGCCCATCGGCCTTTCCCGCCTCGGCTTTGTGCGCCTCGAGATAGAGCTTCTTGAGCTCGGCCAGGAGGTCCTGCGAGCGGGGCCCGAGCCTCTTGAAGTCGAACTCGTGCCAGAAATTGATCGTGTCGGTGTAGGCCTTGTCCACCTTGGCCGTCGCCCCGGGCTTCCTCGCGGACTTGTAGTAGAACTTGAGCCCCTTGCGGTAGCCGTTGGCGTGGTTGAGGCGGCCGAGAATCTCCTGGGCCTGCGCGATGACCTCGGGATGGTTCCTGCTCTTGGCGTTGTGGCAGTTGGAGCAGGCGCGCTCGATGATCGTCGTCGCGTAGACGCGGGCGTTCAGGGCGCCGTGGCAGGTGATGCAGTTCGGTCCGCGGCCCGTGGACTCGAGCTGCTGGTAATGGCGGCTCTTGGCGAAGCGCTCGAGCACGGGCTGGTGGCAGCCGCCGCAGGTCGTCGGGATGTTCTTGTAATGGAACGGGCTGGCGGGGTCGCTTTGCGGGACGATGCCCGCGTGCGCCTCCTTCTTCGAGGCCTTCGTCGCGTCGCCCTTGTGGCAGGCCATGCAGGACAGGCCCGCGAGGTCGTGGGCCGAGCCTTTCCATTCCTGATAATAATCGTAAATCTTCTTGTTCTGGACGCGGAACTTCTCGTCCTTGTGGCACTCGACGCAGGATTCCGCCGGGGCGGCGGCGGCGGCGGCGGCGCGCGGAAACGCGCTGAGAGCCGCCAGGAGGATGATGCTGCGATTTCGTATTCTGAATATGTCCATTTTTGGAGCCCTCCACGGCTTGCACGCAACACTATTGCCGTCAGAGGGCCGTTTTGTTGCTTAGTTTTGTCGCTGCGGTGAATGAGAACGAGATAAATATTATGATACCCGTCGAGAAAGAAGCCCCGATCAAGCCGGAGAGGAGCAAGGACATGGCCAAGACCGCGATTCTGAAGCTGGACGGAAAGGAGATCGAGCTGCCGATCGTCGAGGGCAGCGAGGGCGAGCGCGCCATCGACATCTCCGAGCTGAGGTCCAAGACGGGGCACATCACCTTCGACAACGGCTACATGAACACCGGCTCCTGCCAGAGCGCGATCACCTTCCTCGACGGCGAGAAGGGCGTGCTCCGCTACCGCGGCATCCCCATCGAGCAGCTCGCCGAGCACTCCACCTTCGTCGAGACCAGCTACCTCCTCATCTACGGCCGCCTGCCCAACAAGAAGGAGCTCGAGGCGTTCACCACGAACATCACGCGCCACACCATGCTCCACGAGGACATGAAGCACTTCTACGAGGGCTTCCCGCGCGACGCGCATCCGATGGCCACCTTGGCCTCGGCCGTCAGCACGCTCTCGACGTTCTACCAGAACACGCCCGGCAAGCCGGCCGGCGGCCAGGACCTGGACCTCTCCATCTACCGCCTGCTCGGCAAGCTGCCCACCATCGCCACCTACTCCCACAAGAAGTCCATCGGCCATCCCTTCATCTACCCGGAGAACAAGCTCGACTACGCGGAGAACTTCCTCAAGATGATGTTCGCCGTGCCGGCCGAGGACTACCAGGTGGACCCGGACGTGGCCAAGGCGCTGGACCTGCTCCTCATCCTGCACGCCGACCACGAGCAGAACTGCTCCGCCTCGACGGTGCGCATGGTCGGCTCCAGCCGCGCGAGCCTGTTCTCCTCCGTCTCCGCCGGCATCTCGGCGCTGTGGGGCCCGCTGCACGGCGGCGCCAACCAGGAGGTCATCGAGATGCTCCAGGAGATCAAGGACAAGGGCATCAACCCGAAGGACTACCTCGACAAGGTCAAGGTCAAGGACAGCGGCGCCCGCCTGATGGGCTTCGGCCACCGCGTCTACAAGAACTTCGACCCGCGCGCGAAGATCATCAAGAAGGCCTGCGACACGGTGCTCAACAAGCTCGGCATCAACGACCCCCTGCTCGACATCGCCAAGCAGATCGAGGAGGCCGCCCTCAAGGACGAGTACTTCATCTCGCGCAAGCTCTACCCGAACGTCGACTTCTACAGCGGCATTATCTACCGGGCGATCGGAATCCCGACGAACATGTTCACCGTGATGTTCGCGATCGGCCGCCTGCCGGGCTGGATCGCGCAGTGGAAGGAGATGAACGAGGCGCCGAGCTTCAAGATCTGCCGTCCGCGGCAGATCTACACCGGGCCGAAGGAGACGAACTACACGACCGTCGGCCGCCGGAGGTAGCCCGGCTCAGCGTCCGAGCATGGCCTTCGCCTCGCGCCCCTGCGCGGAGGCGGGGTCGAGGGCGATGGTCTTCTCGAGCGCGAGGCGCGCCTGCTCGTTGCGCCCGAGCGCCGTCAGGACGAACCCGTAGCTCAGCCAGGCCCGCTGCAGCTTCGGGTCGAGCGTCGTCGCCTTCTTGAGCGCCTCGAGCGCGGCCTCGGACTTCCCCTGGTAGTGGAGGACCAGCCCGAGCTCGTTGTAGACGGACGCGTTCTTCGGGTCGAGGGCCAGAATCTTCCGGTAGACGCCCTCGGCGTCGGCGAAGCGGCGCGCGCTCAGGTGGGCCTCGGCGAGCGCGTGCAGGGTCTCGGCGGTCTCGAGCCGCATGGCCCCGGAGACGGTCGCCGAGGGCGGCGCGGTGTAGGCCGTGACGCGCGGCGCGTCGCGGTGGTAGCTGCGCCAGACCAGCAGTGCCGCGGCGAGGCCGGCGGCCGCGAGGAGCGCGGGGGCGGCCCAAGAGTTCTTCTCGTTTCGCGTGCTCATGCGCAGACGCTACATAATTTCGCGGCGCCTGGATCAGGGAAGGGAGATCTCGCGCACGCTCATCTTCTTGTAGACGAGGCCGTCCCGGCCGACGTTGTCGCTGCGCCAGTAGACGGTGATGTTGGGCTTGCCCGACTCCGAGCCCGGCCGCGCGTCGCCGGCCGTCAGCCTCAGGCCGGGATCGATCCCGCGGCGGCAGGGGACGCCCCGCGCGCCGAAGTTGCGCCCGTCGTCCTCGAGCTCGTTGATCTTGGTCCAGGAGCCGCCGCCGCTCCCGTCGCTCATGTCGAGATAATGCTCGAGCTTGACGTTCCCGTTGGGCAGGTCGTAGACCACGAACTTGTAGCCGATCCAGACGCCGCGCGGCAGCTCGCGCCACAGCCGCTTGCTCCGGGCCGGCGACGCGTTCGGGTGGGACGTCTCCTTCTCGAAGTCGACGCGGCCGTCGTAGCGCATGCGCGCCCCCATGCCGCGGCTGTCGCAGGGGAAGCGCTTCACCGAGCCCATCATCCCGTGGGCGCTGCGCGCGACGCCGACGATGCCGGCCCAGGGCGTGCCCTCGTCGTCGACGCGCTTGGCGTACACGGTCATCTCGACGTTGCGCCAGCCGCGCTTGAGCTTGGGATCGTGAATGTACATCCGGGGGACGGGGCCCGTGATCAGCAGCTGCCCCTCGCCGTCGACGCGGAAGCGGGCGTTGCCGTGGTCCGCGTCGAACCAGTCGTCCAGGGGGTCCACGCCGCGAAACGAGCGTTTCCGGCCGTCGTCCCACGCCGAGACCCAGGCGATGCCGTCCGGGGCGTCGGGGTACAGGCGCGCCACGCCGAAGCGATCCACGGCGGCGGGCTGCAGGACCGAGGCCGCGAGCATCAGCGGCATGACGAAGGCGATGGCGAGTTCCTCACCGCGCGATTCTAGCGGCGGCGCGGCGGGAAGTCCATGACGGGCGGGTAAAGCTTACTTGGAGCCCCACGGCGGCGGCGGCGGCGGGACTTCCTTCGCCAGGTCGAAATCCACGCGGAACTCCCGGCCCGGCCGCTCGAGCCCGTAGCTGAAGGTCTTGCCGGGAGCCAGCCGGATTACCCAGACGTTGGCCGTCGACTGGGGGATGCCCTCGCGCACGAACATCTCGCGGGAGTGCGCGTCGGCGGGGAAGGACTGCCGTCCGGGCTCGCCCGGCCCGTCGGTGTCGCCGCCGTACATCGTCACCTTGTCCTCGGAGCCGTCCTCGTGGCGATGGTCGTGCTTCAGGCGCAGGCCCGCCGCGGAGCGCGTGAACACCCAGGTGCGCGAGCGGTCCTCGGCGACGTGGAAGGGGACCCGGATCTCGTTCTCGGAGCACTCGCGGACGTGCATCACCAGACGCTTGCCGTCGAACGGGTCGGGCCCGGCGCCGCCTCCGACGCGGGCGGCGATGCCTCCCTCGAAGGCCCGGCCGCACAACGCGGTGAGGCCGGTCCAGAACGCCTCCTGCTGGACGGGGCCTCGCGGCGCCTTGCGCTGCGGGGGGGTGCAGGCGGCCAGGATCAACACGGCGGCGAAGAGAGTTCTCATGGCCCTATGGTGTCATCTTTTCCCCGGTGTTGTAAAATAGATTTCCATGGTGCGACTCGCCGCCGCGGCTCACGGTCAGGGCGTCTTCGCCGAGCGGCCCTACGCCGCCGGCGAGGTCATCCTCGTCTTCACCGGGGAGGAAATGACCACGGCGGAGGCCGACCGGCGGGGCGTGCGCCGCCATTGCCTCGACGTCGGCCCCGGGCTTCAGCTCTACGTCGATCCCCCGGCGCGCTTCCTCAACCACGCCTGCGAGCCCAACGCGGGCCTGCGCGACGCCGTCACGCTCGCGGCGATCCGCGCCATCCCGGCCGGCGCGGAGATCCTCTTCGACTACTCGACCAGCGTGCCGGATCCGTCCTGGGCCCTCGACTGCCGCTGCGGCAGCCCGCTGTGCCGCGGCCGCGTCGTCGCCTTCCCCCGCCTCGACGAGAAGACCCGCCGCCGCCTGCTCGACCTGAAGATCGTCCCCGCCTGGCTGCGCGCCGGGCTCTAAAAGCGGCGTCATCCCCATTGCCGCCGGGATGATCCGGAGGGAGCCGGCGCGCGGTCGCCGGGCCCGGAGGATCATCCCGCCGGACGCGACTGCGCGAGCTCAAGCGAGGCGCGACCGCCGCAACACGTCGGGCTGGGCCTTGGCATCGAGCGGATGTTCGAACGCTCTCGAGCTGCCGCTGGGCTGGTGAGGCCCTGTCACGAGGCCTTTACGGCGCGCGCGTGGCCGCCCCGGGCCCGAGCATGCTTGGATGCCGGCGCATATATTATGAGGAGGCCATCATGATTCGGAAGCTGCGCGGCGGGAAATACCGGCTGTACTCCAGAAAGGCGAACCCGCGCACGGGGCGGCGGCGCAACCTCGGCACGTTCGCGAACAAGGCGGGCGCGCTCAAGCACGAGCGCGAGATCCAGTACTTCAAGCGCATGGACTGACGGTTAACAAGACTGTTGCGAGCCCGGAGTGTCGCCGCGGAGGAGCCGGGGCTATACTGAGGCTGAAGGAGGTAGCGATCATGACCGGCCAATGGATAGCCTTGACCGCCTTGAGCCTGGCCCTCGCGGCCCAGGCGCCGGCCCGACCCTCGGGCAACGGGCCTGAGCGCAGCGGGATGTCCGGGAGCGCGCCGGACGCCTTGAGCCCAGGGACGACGGGCTACTTCGTCGCTCCCTCGACGGGCGCCTGGCCGGACCGCTCGACGAGCGCCCCCGCGGGGCAGAAGGACCCCCGCCGGCCCGACAGGAGGACCGTGCCCGGCTCGACCCCTTGAAATCCCGGCGTTTTGATGTCACCCTATCGGCGTCCGCCAGGAGAACCCCATGCGAACCCCTCTGCTCGCCGCCGTCCTTTTGCTCGCGAACGTCCCGGCTCAAGCCCGGGACGGCGCCTTCGAAGCCGAGGTTCGCGAGGCGTCCGGGCGCCTGAAGAAAAGCGCCGCGGACGCGAAGGCCGTCTCTCGCGCCGCCGCGCCCGCGTCCGCGGGCTGTCCTCCGGAAACGGCGGCCGAGCCGAAGCTTTATTCGTCCGACGTGCGCTGGGGCCTGAGCATGGCCGAGATGATGGACCTGTACGCGAAGCTGTACGCCTCCGACAAGCGGCTGAAGGGGCGCGCTTACTTCGACCCCGTCAAAGGACGCTACGAGCTGCCCAACCCCGCCGAGTTCGGGGGGCCCGTCGTCGTGCCCGAGATCCTGATCAAGGCTCTGGTCCGCCACATCGAGGCCGCCTTCGCGGCCGACTACGTCGACGCGGTCTTTTTCCCCGACATGGGCCACTCGCACCTGCTCATCCCGGAGGCCCTTTACGCGGGCAAGTACGACGCCTACCCCGTGGACCGGCGCTCCCAGTTCTACACCGACGTGCTTTCCGATCCCGAGGTCCGCATCTTCTATCACACCGCCGAGCAGCTCAAGTCCCTCAAGGAGGATCGTCGCACCGTGCTCGACGACGAGCGAGTGCGCTGGCGGCACAAGACCCGCAACATCGCGGGCCCGATCTCGGAGAGCGCGCGGCTGACGGTGTACCAGAACCCGGAGAGCCGCGCCAACACCGTGGGCGAGGTGCCGGGCTTCCGCTGGTGGGGCGCGGGGTTCAACTTCAGCGCGAACAAGAGCGGCTGCTTCTCGTTCACCCGCGGGGGGGAGGCGGTGCGCTTCGACATCAGCCTGTCCGACCTGGAGCCGGACCCGGCCAATCCCGTCGTCGACTGAGCTAGCTGGTCTTAGCCGCCGCGTCCGCCTGATGGGCGTTGAACGTCTTCGCGACGAGCTTCGCGTCGGCTGACTTGAGCGTGCGCTCCCAGCCGCAGCTGCATTTCAGCTTCTTCTTCTCGGAACGGAACTCGTACATGTGGATCTTCATGGGTCTCCCTGAAATCGACTTTATAATTATAGCATTTTCTGCAGGCTGGTTCATTAAATTATAGTGACGCGGCCGCGATAGGACCGCGGCGCTTGAGGCGGTATCCTCGGGGCATGAGGATCATGATCGCCTCGGCCCTTCTCGCCGCGGCCGCCGCTCCCGCGTTCGCCGGCGAGCCGCGGGCGCCCGCGCGCATGGTCTCCTTCGGCTTCGGCCTGGCCCAGCCGGTGAGCAAGGTTCATTTCGGCGCCGTCGGCGGCGGCGCGGCCGACAACGGCGACCTGGGGGTCAGGCTCGGCGCCCGGTATCTCCAGTCTCTCACGCCGCGGCTCGGCGCGGGCGTCGAGGCCGACTACGTCAACCGCAGCGGCACGTTCTCGACGCGCCTTTTTCCGGCGGCCGACGCGAGCGTGCGGGGCGACGCCTGGCTGCTGCTCGCGCTGCTGCGCTGCTCCTTTCCGGCTCGAGGCAAGGCGCGGCCGTTCATCCTGCTCGGCGCGGGCGGCGCCTGGAACAAGACGACGATCGACGTGAAGCCCTCGGTCTGGGCCGACACCGGGACGCGCGAGACGCGGCGCCTCATCGACGACTCGGCCTGGACGCCGGCCGCGTCGGCCCGGCTCGGCGTCGATCTCGACCTCGACGCGGCCGCGCCCGGGTTCATGACGCTCGAGGCGGGCTGGACGGGTCTGGCCCGCGCCGGCTACGACGCGACGCCGCGCGGACAAGCCCTCGGCCTCGACGGCGTCCGCGCGCCGCTGAGCTTCGTGTCCTTCTCGGCGCGCTACGGCCTCCGGTTTTGACGTCGATTTGCTAAACTAGGGCGGTGAGGCCCGCCCGCCCGGAGTGCTCGGTCGTCATCCCCGTCTATAACTCCCAGGGGTCCGCGGCCCGCGTCGCGGAGGACGTGCTGGCGGCGTTCGCCGGCGTCTCCCTCCAGCTCGTGCTCGTCGACGACGGCAGCCGCGACGAGAGCGCCCGCGTCTGCCGAGCGCTCGCCGGCCGCCATCCCGGCAAGGTGCTGTTCGCCCGCCTGTCGCGCAACTTCGGCGAGCACAACGCCGTGCTCGCGGGCCTGCGCCTGGCGTCGGGCCGCTACGTCGTCGTCATGGACGACGACGGCGAGAACCGCCCCGAGGACGCGCGCCGGCTCTTCGAGCGCGCGCGGGAGTCCGACGCGGACCTCGTGTACTCCCGCTATCCGTCGCGCCATCACGCCTGGTGGCGCCTGGCCGGCAGCCGCTTCAACGGCTGGGTCGCAGGGCTGCTCATCCGCAAGCCTAAGGACCTCTACCTGTCGAGCTTCAAGTGCCTCAGCGGCTGGCTCGTGTCGCAGGTGACGCGCTACGACGGTCCCTTCCCCTATCTCGACGGCCTCGCCCTGCAGTACGCCGGGCGCATCGAGGTCGTCGACTGCGCCCACTCGCCGAGCGAGCGGGCGGCGTCGAACTACGACCTGCGCCGCCTCGGCCGGCTCTGGCTCAACATGGCGGTGAATTTTTCCGTGGCGCCGCTGCGCCTGAGCAGCCTGCTCGGAGCCGCGATGGTGGCACTCGGGGGCCTGCTCACCGCGGCGGTCGTCATCGAGCGCTTCTCCGCCGCGCCGACCCCGCCCGGTTGGGCGCACCTGGCCGTCCTCGTGCTGGTCTTCTCGGGCGCGCAGCTCCTCATCCTGGGCGTGATCGGCGAGTACCTGGGGCGCCTGTTCCTCATGGCCAACCGCCTGCCGCAGTCGGCGGTGCGCGAGCTCGTCGGAGCGGACCTTCCGGAGGACGCCGATGTCGGTTCCTGAAGCCCCGCGCTCCGCGCTCGTCGTCGGAGGGCTGGGCTTCATCGGCTCGGCCTTGTGCGAGCGCCTCGTGAAGGCCGGCTGCAGGGTCGCAGCGCTCGACTGCCTGCTTGAGTGCGGCGGCGGACGCGCGGGCCACGCCGTGCCCGGCGTGGAGCTGGTCCGCGGGGATGCGCGCGACCGCCGGCTCGTGGAGTCCCTGGCCGAGGGCCGCGACGCGGTGTTCAACCTGGCCGGGCGCGGCGGGCACCTCGACTCGGTGCGCGATCCCGAAGGCGATCTCGAGCACAACCTGCGGGCGCCGCTGTCGGTGCTCGAGGCCTGCCGGCGCGCCGCGCCGCGGGCCGCTTTGGTTCACGCGAGCACCCGCCAGGTGTACGGTCGCGCCGAGCGCCTCCCCGTCGACGAGAGCCACCCGCTGCGGCCCCTCGATCCCAACGGCGTGCACAAGGCCGCCGCGGAGCAGCTCTGCCTGCAGTACGCGGCCCTGCACGGCCTGCGCGCGTCGGTCCTGCGCCTGACCAATGTGTACGGCCCGCGCATGCGCGCCATGGACGCCCGCCAGAACTTCCTCGGCTACTGGATCGGCCGCCTGCTGCGCGGCGAGGAGCTCGTCGTGTTCGGCGACGGGACCTTGCGTCGGGACCATATCTTCGTCGAGGACGCCGTCGACGCCTTTCTGGCCGCGGCCGCCGCCCCGGCCGCCTCCGGGCGGGCCATGAACGTCGGGGGCGGCCGGCCCATCTCCTTCCGCGACCTGGCCGAGACCCTCGTCGAGCTCATGCCGGGGGCACGCTGGCGCCTGGAGCCGCTGCCCGAGGAGCGCCGCAGCATCGACGTCGGCGACAGCTGGTGCGACATCGGCCTGGCGCGCGCGCTGACCGGCTGGGCCCCGCGCACGCCGCTGCGCGAGGGCCTGCGCAGCACCCTCGAATTCTATTATGAGCATGCCGAGACCTACGGCGTCGTCCCGCGTTCCCTTCCTGGCGCTGTCCCGCCGGGCCGCGTCGCTGCGCCCTGAGTACGAGTCCGCGCTCCGCGCGGTCCTGGCCGGGGGACGCTTCGTCATGGGCCCCCGCGTGGAGGACTTCGAGGCGGCGTTCGCCCGCGCCGCCGGGACGCGCCACTGCGTGGCGGTCGCCTCCGGGACGGACGCGCTGTGGCTGTCCCTGCGCGCCGCGGGCGTGGGCCCGGGCGACGAGGTCGTGACCGTCTCTCATACCTGCGTGCCCACCGCCGCGGCCATACTGCAATGCGGCGCGACGCCCGTCCTCGCCGACGTCGAGCCCGGCACGATGACGATGGACCCCGCCTCCGCCGCGCGGGCGATCACGCGCCGCACGAAGGCCCTGCTCCCCGTCCACCTCTATGGGCTGTGCGCCGACCTGTCCGCCCTCAAGGACCTCGCGCGCGCCAAGGGCCTGCCGCTCGTCGAGGACTGCGCCCAGGCCGCCGGGGCGCTTTACGACGGCCGGCCCGCCGGCGGCCACGGGCTGGCGGGCGCCTTCAGTTTCTATCCGACCAAGAACCTGGGCGCCCTCGGAGACGGCGGCGCCGTCACGACCGACGACGCCTCGTTCGCGGCGCGCGTGCGCCGGCTGCGCTTCTACGGCTACGAGCGGGCGCAGGTCGCCCGCGATACCGGCCACAACAGCCGCCTCGACGAACTTCAGGCGGCGTTCCTGTCCGCGGCCCTCGCGCGCCTGCCGGGCTGGATCCAGGCGCGCCGGCAGGTCGCCGCGCTCTACCGCGAGGGCTTCGCGGACGCGCTCGTCTGCCCGGACGACGCGCCGCGCCGCCGCCACGGCTATCATCTCTTCGTGGCCCGCTCGCCGCGGCGCGACCTCCTGCGCCGCCGCCTGGCGGCGCGCGGGATCGAGACCGCGGTGCATTACCCGGTGCCGGTCCACCGCCAGCGGGGCTACGCGCCGGCCTGTCGCGTCGGGCCGGGCGGCCTCGCGGTCACCGAGCGCCTCGCGCGAGAGATCGTGAGCCTTCCGCTCTATCCCGAGCTGCGTCCCGCCGAGGCGCGCCGCGTCGTCGCCGCCGTGCGCGCCTGCGCGTGAAGCCCTCCGAGCACCGCCGCATGGCGGACGTCGAGGAGCGCCACTGGTGGTACCGCGCGCTGCGCCGGCGCGTCGTGTCGGACCTGGAGGCCGACGGACTGCGCGACGGCGATCCGGTGCTCGACGCCGGCTGCGGCACGGGGGGGACCTGGCGCGCGCTGAGCCGCCGCTGGCCGGCCCTCGACTACACGGGGCTCGACCCGGCCGAGGAGGCGCTCGCCGCCTCGCGCGCCGCGGGCGCGCCGCGCCTCGCGCGCGGCGGGCTCGACGACGCTTCGCCGGTTTCGGGGCAGCGCGCGATCCTGAGCCTCGACACCCTCTACTACGCGGCCGACGAGTCCGCGGCCCTCGGGCGCCTGCGCGAGGCGCTGCGCCCCGGCGGCTGCCTCATCCTCAACCTTCCGGCCTTCGACTGCGCCCGCGGGCGTCACGACGAGGCGGTGGGCGTGACGCGGCGCTACCGGCGCGGGTACGTGTCCGCCCTCCTCTCCGGGGCGGGCTTCGCGGTCGAGCGCTGCGAATACTGGAACACGGCGCTGTTCCCGGCCGCGCTCGCGTGGCGCGCGGCGTCGCGCGTCGCGGCGGGGGAGGCCCGCTCGGATCTGGCCGTGCCGCCCGCGCCGCTCAACGCCGCGCTCGCCGGCTGGCTGGCCTTGGAAGGCCGTCTCGGACGCCTCGCGCCGCCGCCCTTCGGGCTGTCGGTCTACGCTCTCGCCCGCCGCTAAAGCGTCTTCTCTAGGCGCCTCGACAGGGCGACCCAGCCCGCCGCGAGGGCGGCCAACGCGAGAGCGCGCAGGACGAACGGCCAGTCCGCGAGCCCGCCTTTCGCGTCGAGCAGGTGGAAGACGGGATGCTCGGAGAGATGCCATAGCCGCTCGAGCGTGCGCGCCGTCTCGTAGGTTCCCGGCCAGCGCAGGTAGCCTCCCAGCGCGTGGATGATGAACGCGGCCGCGGCCGTGTACGCCCAGGCGCGGCGCCACCCCGCCGAGGCGGAGATCTCCCGTTCGTATGGCGTCAGCCACCAAAGAAAGATCATCGTCATCGAGGCGAAGTAGCGGGTGCCGAAGGACAGCCCGCCGACCCAGTCGTCCATGCAGGTCAGGAACGCGACGGTCGCCGCGCAGCCGGCCGCGAGCCACGCGGTCTCGGCGTCGCGGCGGCGGGCCGCCGCCCAGGCGGCGAGGACGAAGGGCGGAAAGTAAAAAAACAGGCCGCGGGCGGGCGTCAGAAAGAAGCCGATGAGAGCCTTCGCCTGGGGCGCCTGCATGATGCGGGTCTGCACGGAGAGTTCGGGCGGGGCGAGGCGTCCGGTGAAGGCGAACCAGTAGGAAAGCAGGCCCGCGGCGGGCAGCGCGGCCCCGGCGAGGAACGCCGGAAGCTCGCGTGAGCGGTGAAAGAGCCACAGCCCCGCGGCGGCGGCGGCGAGGAACACCGCGTCGGGCCGCGCCGCGACCGAAAGCCCGAAGCCAAAGCCCGCGGCCGCCGCGCGCGCAGGGCCCTTGCCCGCCAGGCCCCAGAGACCGATCGCGACGCCGAGCTGCGCCGGCCCGTGCTGCCACAGCGCCTGCGAGCTGACGCTGAACGCCCAGGAGCCGGCGCCGTACAGCACGGCGAGCCATAACGCCCAGCGGGAGGAGCAGCGGTCACGCAGCGCGCGATAGAACACGGCGACCGACGCCGCGGTGATGGAGGCGCCGGAGAGCTTCGAGAGATCGTGGAGGAAGCCCTGGCTCACCGGCGGGTTGAACAGCGCGGTCACGAGGTAGAACGGCGCGGCCATCAGCCCCGGCAGCACGGGATACACCGAGAGCAGCCGCCCCTGTGATCCCTCCACGAGAAAGTCGACCCGGCCCGTCAGCCACGGGTGCATGACCGCGTCCAAGGCGAGCGTGCCGTGGCGCAGCAGGGCGAAGGGGATCAGGCTGTTGGGGATGTCGTCTCCGCCGTGCCAGCGGAAGGTCGACATGTACAGCCCGACGTGCGCGAGCGCCAGCGCCAGCGCCGGCCGTTTCTCCCAGCCGCCGTCGCGCGAGCGCAGCGCCCACAGGGCGGCAAGCGCCGTCGCGAGCGCCGCCGCGGGGAAGCGCGCGCCCGTCGCCAGGCAGAACAAGAGCCAGGCCGCGGCGGCGGCGAGCGCGGCGAGGGATTTCATCCGGGCGATTATAGCCGATATCGCTTGGCGGGAGGGCGCCGTAAGTCGCATAATGGGCGCATGCTAACCCCCAAGAAGCCTCGCATGTTCACCCGCTACAAGAATCTCGGCGGCGCCTCCAAGGTCTCCCGCTACGAGATCGCCAAGGACGCCGTGACGGTCCGCTTCGCGGACCACTCCGTCTACATCTACACCAATCAGAGCGCGGACCCCGTCAACATCGCCAAGATGAAGACGCTGGCGCTCGCCGGCAAGGGATTGGGAACCTTCATAGAGGCGAACGTCAAGAATCGCTTCATGCGCAAAGTCAGGTAATCAGCGCGTGACGGAGCCCCGCGAAGAGCCGGCCGAGGATTTCTCGGCGCTGCTGGGAGCCTCCCTCGAGGAGGCCGGCTCGACGCCGTCCGTCGGGGACCGGGTGCGCGGGGAGCTCCTGGCCGTCGGCCGGGAGGACTCCTCCGTGGCGCTCGGCCCCGGGCGCGAGGGCGTCGTCGCCACCGCCGACTTTCGCGACGCCGAGGGCAAGGTCCGCGTCTCGGCGGGGGACGTCGTAGATATGTACGTGACCTCGGTCCGCAACGGCCAGGTCCGGCTCTCTCCGAATCCCACCGACAAGAACATCGCCGAGGACCTCAAGGAAGCCTTCGAGCTCAAGCGCCCCGTCGAGGGACGCGTCGTCGAGGTTTGTAAAGGGGGTTTCCGCGTAAGCGTAAAGGGCAAGTCCGCCTTCTGCCCCATCAGCCAGATCGACGTCAAGCGAACCGAGACGGGCGCGGAGTTCGTGGGCAAGTCGTTCACCTTCATGCTCACCGAGTTCACCGAGAAGGGCGTCGTCGTCTCCCGGCGCAAGCTCCTCGAGGAAGAGCGGGACCGCGCCGCCGCCGCCTTCCTCGCCGCGAACCCGGACGGCGCCGTCGTCCCCGGCACCGTGACGCGCTTGGAGAAGTTCGGCGCCTTCGTCGAGCTCGCCGGCGGCGTCGAGGGCCTCCTCCACGTCTCCGAGGTCGCCTGGTCCCGCGTCGACTCGCCGGCCGACATCCTCAAGCTCGGGCAGGCCGTCTCGGTCAAGCTCCTCAAGCGCGAGACCGTCGACGGCCGCCTCAAGCTCTCCCTGTCCCTCAAGCAGGTCGCCGAGCGTCCGCCGACTCCCCAGGCCCCGGCGGTCGTGGACCCCTGGTCCAAGTACGCCCCCGGCCAGGTCGTGTCGGGCAAGATCACCCGCAAGGAGCTCTACGGCCTGTTCGTGCAGCTCGAGCCGGGCGTGGTCGGCCTCCTCCACCAGTCTAAAACGGAAGACGCGCCGGACTTCCAATTCGACCGGCAGAAGGTCGGCGAGCCTATTCAGGTCCAGGTCGCCGAGGTAAACCTCTCCGAACGCCGCATCTCGCTCGAGCTTCCCCGCGACACGGGCGCCGACGAGTGGCGCAAGCGTCAGGAAGAGAGCGGGCCCCCGTCCGCCATGGCCGAGCTGTTCAAGGCCGCGCTCGAGAAGAAGAAAAACTGAGCGGCGCATGAAGCGTCCCGCGATCATCTATGGGACGGCCTGGAAGGGGGAGGCGACGACCGCCCTCGTCGAAAAGGCCCTCGCCGCGGGCTATCGCGCCTTCGACACCGCCAACCAGAAGAAGCACTACAGCGAGGACCTCGCCGGCGCCGCCATCCGCGAATGCGGCCTTCCGCGCGCCGAGCTGTTCCTGCAGAGCAAGTACACCTTCCCGTACGGCCAGGACCACCGCATGCCTTACGATCCCGCGGCCGGCGTCGCCGCGCAGGTGCGCTCGTCCTTCGCCGGCTCCCTGAAGAACTTCGGGACGGATTATCTGGATTCCTTCCTATTGCACGGTCCCAGCGGCGACGGCGTCCTCGATGAGGACGACCGGGAGGCGTGGGGGGAAATGGAGTCGCTGCACCTCTCCGGGAAGGCCGAGGCGATCGGCGTCAGCAACTTCGGGCTGGGGCAGCTGCGCGAGCTCGAGGGAGCGAGGGTGAAGCCCGCGTACGTGCAGAACCGCTGCCACGCGGCGCGGGGCTGGGACCGGGACGTGCGGGAGTACTGCCTCGCCCGCGGCATCGTCTACCAGGGCTTCTCTTTGCTCACCGCGAACCCGCGGATCGTCGGCCATCCGGCGACGGCCGCGATCGCGGGCCGGCTGAACGCGACGCCCGCCCAGGTCGTCTTCCGCTTCGCCGTCTCGCTCGGCATACTTCCCCTGGCCGGCACGACGGACGCGCGCCACATGAAGGACGACCTTGAGGCGCTCGCGCTCGAGCTGTCGGCGGGCGATCTCGCCGCCCTGCGGCGAGCTTCGATGTCATCGTTCGCTTAAGCTTTGGGGGTTTCCGCGAGCATCGCCGTGGTAGACCGTGTCCTCGGGCCCGACGAGGGCGTTCCACCGCGCGATCAACTCGCGGTTCATCTCATCGATGGACGCGAAGGGGCGCGCGCAGTACTTGAGCACGTTGGCGTGGTTGAAGTGCGTGTCGGCTGTGAAATAAACCTTAGGCATTTAAAGGGGCCGCAGATGTCCTCGGATGCGCCCGATCTCGCTCGAATTGACCTTGGCTTGCGCCGCGAAGTCAGGCCAAGCCCCGACGGCTTCCCGGACCTGCTTGAGGATCGACGGCGCCTCGCCGATCGCAAACCGATCCGCCAACGCCAGGCAATCCTCTTTAGAGATGTCGGCGAACTTCCCGTTGACGGACATCAGATGCTGGCTCGTCCATTCGCCCTGCGGATTGTGGGCGAAGGTGATGTCGTAGGCGGGGGAAAGCTCCCACGGCCCGCCTTTCTTGAGGAGAAACGAGTGGTTCTTCGTATGGTCGTCGCAGTTGCGGCCCATCACATTCAGGGCCATACGCCGGAAAGCCTCAACGTCCGCCGAATGGCCGAGCTTGAGCTGGCGCATAGTCATGAAGAGCTGCTCGTAGCTGTTCGCGGATTTCTTCTTGAAGTCGAGATGATCCATCGCGCAGAGGCTTTGAAGATGGTGCCTGGTCCCGTCGTCCTCGCGATCGAAGCGCTTGGTCATGAAATGCGCCCGGCCGTTCTCTTCGAGCAAACGCGATTCGGGCATGTCGATTCCGGCTTGCTTGGCCATCAGATAGTAAGCGTATCCGATTCGGCCGA
Organism: Elusimicrobiota bacterium; assembly: GCA_036676805.1. Lineage (GTDB taxonomy): Bacteria > Elusimicrobiota > Elusimicrobia > UBA1565 > UBA9628 > GWA2-66-18. Next base: position 990 of record JAKFCD010000090.1, on the reverse strand, counting down.
AATCCTCGGACTGCCCGAGCTCTTGGTCCTCGCCCATCCCGTCGAACTTCAGCAGCCAGTGCTCGAATCCGGGAAGCAGGGCGAATTGCCCGGATCGGATCTCGTGGGTATCCGGATTCCAGCCGATGACCGCCTTGGCTCGAGCGCCGTTCGCGGACGTGCCTACTTCAATGATGCTGCGAAGCGCCGCCTCCGCGTCCGAGTCGCCGTCGAGCTTCCCCGAGACGACCTTTCTCGCCACGGAAACGAGCTCGCCCAGTTTGAGCGCCGTCGGAATCTTCGTTTGGGGTCCACGCGCAGGTTTGAATTCGAGCGCTCCCATCGCGCGTCTGCCCATGTAAGCCAGCCGGTCCAACGCCGTGATCCGAGACTTGGGGATACCGCGCTCGGCCATGTACTTGTCGATGAGCGCGTTTCCGAAGTCGTCGGGCAGCGCATCGGCCAACATCGCCGGCAGCCGCCGATATGTGGCCTCCGGAAGATCGGTAAAGACGTAAGGCTTCTCCGTATCGTCCGCCGGCATGTGAAGCGGCGCGAGCTGAATCCCGGTTCGGCCGAAGTTCTTGTCGTATGCGAAGACGTAGTAGCCGAGCCTCGGGTCGAGCGCGCAGGCTCCGACGAAGAGGTCCCAAATATAGACCTCGATCCGGTGGACCGGATGGTAGCGCTCGGACTTCGGCTTGCTAGCTCGCTTGGCCATGCGCCCTCTGATTCCTGCGCGCGCGCGCGCGCCGGCGGGTGCCGAGCGTCGGCGTCATGTGCAGCGGATTGATCGTAACCTGGGGCGCCAGCGCCTGCAGCCACTCTTGGCGATCCAGCGCGCGCACGACGCGGATCAGCGTGCTGAGGTTCGCGCCCTGCCCCGATTCAAGATGGCGCAGCGCGGACAAGCTGACCCCCGCCTGAGCGGCCAAGGTCTGTTGAGTGAGGTTCTTTTGGAGTCTCAGGGAGCGAATGTTCTCACCAATAGCTTGAGTGAGCTCCTCGATG
>JAKFCD010000089.1:0-4070 GCA_036676805.1 Elusimicrobiota bacterium | reverse complement strand
AGACCCGAGGAAGGCCGAACGACGAGGAATAAATGGCGGGTCCCCACCCTGGAGACGGCCCCCGGCGCAGCCGGGCTGGCCGCCTCGCGGCACGCGAGCCGTCCGAAAACTAGGGGCTAGGCGGGGGGTGGGCCAGGTTTTCGGATCGCCGGCGGGGAGGGCCGTTTATGCCGCAGGGAGGAGGCCTTCACTCCTGGAGTCCCGAGAAGCGAGGGGCGACATGAAAAAGACCGGAAAGAGAGGAGGACGGGACGGGAAGGCGCGAAAAAAGCCAAGAAAAAATCTCCGCCGCCGAGCGGTGGAGACGGTGGAGTTCTCGGTCCCAGCCGGCCTCATGGCAGGGAGGAGCGTCCGCGGACCGGTCCGCGCGCCCCGAAGGGGCGGAGAAATCCAAGCGGGGGTGGGCGGGGTGGGCGACCTGCTCGTCCACGCCGTCCACCGGCGCGTCGGTATCCACCGCAGGTCCTAGAATCTTCGTGGGTCTTGAAAATCCAGAGGTCGGGGCTTATGCTTCGTTCTGTCGGGGGCCCCTCGTAAGGCAACCCTCGGCCGGACGATAACCCGGCTCTTACGTATGGAGGGCTGGGTTATCTTTTTGGGTCTTGCGCGAGTCCGCTTCGCGCTCTATAATCGGCATGAGCGAAGCTTTTCCCCCAGGAGCAGCTTCGTTCGACAGGTGACCCGGCGCTCTCGGCGTCGGGTCGCCTCTTTTCTAGAGCAGCCCCGCCTTCTTGAAGCTGAAGTAGCGGTCATCGCCGACGACGAGATGATCGACGAGGTCCACCTGGTGCAGGCAGGCGAGGAGCATCAGCTGTCGCGTGGTCCGGCGATCCGCCTGGCTCGGGCGCAAATCCTGCGACGGATGATTGTGCGCGACCACGATGCTGTGCGCGTTATTGAGGAACGCGCCCTTGAACACCTCGCGCGGGTGGACGATGGAGGCGTCGAGGCTCCCCACCGAGACGAGCTCGCAGCCGATCAGCCGGCGCCGTGAGTCGAGGTCCAGCCGCCAAAAGTGCTCTCGATCAAGGCCGCGCGCAAGCGGACAGAGCACGCGGTAGGCGTCCTCGGCGGTACGGATGAATCGGCGCGAAGGGATACCCGCGCGCACTACCCGTAAGCTCGTGATCATCGCAGTACCTCAGCAAGAATAACCGCGGCGCGGCTACCCATGCGCGTCGCGCTCCAGAACTGGAGCGACCCGAGAACGAGCGCGAGCTCGAGGACGAACGCCGCGACGAAAGTCGCGGCGAACGACGCGCGGCGCATGAAGAGGCGCGCGATACGCTCCGACAGAGAGTAAGCGCCGTCGTCGAGCGCCATGGCGAGCCTCCAGGCGCTTGTCGCGATTAGCGCCTGGACATAGGTCAGCAGACCGAAGCTGAGCAGCCAGCCGAGCATGAGCTCGCGGAACGCGCGCTGGAAGAGCGGAAGAAAATCGACGTTCCGCCAGTGCGCCCAAAGGAAGGCGAGGAGGACCCAGACGATTAGCCGCGCCAGCGGCCGCCAGTCCCATTCCTTCCATCGGAAAGTCTCGGGGGTATCCTGTGTCATCCATGCCTTACGATTACCCCCCTCAAAAAGTTGCAACCTTTTGGCGGAGTTCGCGGTCCCTGCCGCTGAACCGGCAGGGAGGAGCGTCCGCGGACCGATCCGCGCCCCGCAGGGGGCGAACTCCGGCGTCGGCGCCTCCCCCTTTCCGGCTACGGCTCGGCAGGGACGACGACGAGGTCCACTTCCTCCGGAGCAATACGCCTCCTGTCGAAGGTCAGGTAGTAGCCTTGCGTCACGAAACGCCTTCGGAAGCGCAAGGCGTAGGCCTGCGCCTGCGCTTCCGTCTCGAACTCCTCTTCACTCGCGAACAATTTGTCCGTCTCGTTCCACAGCATGAACATAAGTTCCTCCTCATATTTCGACCCGCTCACAGAGGCCCACCCGGTTACCCGGATGGGCCAAGTCAACGGGCCTACTTCGGGGCGACTTCCGCCTCCTTCGGAGCCTCGGCCTTCGCGGCCTCCTCCTTCTGGATGCGCTCCCACTCGGTCAGCGCGTGAGCCCGCGCCTCCTTGCGGACCTTCTTGACCTCGACGCCGAGGTCCGAGAAGCGCTCGTTCAACTCGTAGTGCTGAACCGTGCACAGCCACGCGAGGCGCAGAAGGTCCTTCTCGGACAGCTTGAAGAGCGCCTTCGCCGCGTCCTCACCGGGTTCGACGCCCACGGCCTCGTAGGCTTCCTCGGTTCCGTTCAGCGCGAGCACTACGTCCACGAGGTTCGACTTCTTGACCGCCTTGAGCGCCTTCGCCGCCGCGCCAAACAGGGCCTTGTTCAAGTGCTCCGCGACGAACTGCTCCCGTGCCCGCTCCTCCTCGCTCATGCCGCGCTCGGCTTTCTCCTCGGACTTGCGAAGCTTCGCCGCCACGAAGTCCATGTCGTTGCAGACGAGGACCGCGCTCGGCGACTTGCTCCCGAAGCGCGACGGCTTGAGCACCGCGAAGCCGAACTTCCTAGGGTCCTTCTTGAGGAGCGTCTTGACCGCCTCGCTCTTGGCCTCCGAGGCGCTCAGCACGACGCCCTCACCGACCTCGCGCGGCATGCCGTGGTCCTGGCCCGCGTAGCCCGCGAACTTGACCCCGCCGAGCTTCTTTCCCGCCTCCTCGCGGAACTCGCGCAGGAACGTGGACGTTTTCTTGGCGAAGCACCCGCCGTCGGTGCACTTGCCGTCCTTGGCCCCTTCGAAGAGCACGTCCTGGTTGCCCGTGTTGAACGGGCAGAGCGAGCAGGCCATCGCCCCCGCGTACTCCTTGTCCTTGGGGAAGCAAGCCTTCGAAAGGTCCTTCTCCAAGCGCCGCTCGATCTCGTTCTTGAGGTCGTGGATGGTCGGAAGCACGTTGCTCCCCCCGCCCCACTTGGGCGTCAGCGCGAACGTCACGAACGTCTCGCGCTTGTCCTCCGGGGCGCGGAGGATTTGATGGCCGTGCTCGGGCGAGAGCGTCCCCGTCTCGATGGCTTTGACCGCCGCCTTCGGCAGTTCCAGAAGCCGCACCGAGCGCGTGACGTACTTCACCGTCTTGTCCACGCGCTTCGCCAAGCCCTCGATGGTGTGCTTGCCCTCGTCCACGAGCCGCTTGAAGCCCCGCGCCTCCTCGACGGCTCCGAGTTCCTCGCGTTCGATGTTCGTGATGAGTTGAATCTCGACCAGGGAAGTCGCGTCCTTCTCCTCGACCACGCGGGCGGGAATCTCCGCGAGGCCCGCCGCCTTCGCCGCGCGTAGACGCCGCTCCCCGTCGATCAGCCGGAACGTCCCCGCCTTCTCGCCGTTCATGACGATGATGGGCAGGTAGATGCCCTTGCTCCGGGCGCTCTCGGTCAGGCTCTTCATCTTCTCCGCGTCGAAGTGCTTGCGGACGTTTTCCACGACCACGACCTTGTCAAGGGCGATGCTCACGAACACGCCCTTGTCCGTCACCGCCGCGCCCGTCTCTTTCGTCTCGTTCATTTGTTTCTCCATGCGTTTCAGTTCCCGGGCCTGGCCCGGCTCGGGGCCCCGAGGTTGCCCTCGGGACCCCTGGTCGAATCAGGCCGTGACGGGCACCCCCGTCGCGGCCTTGGCCTGGGCGATGGCCACTTGCGCCACCTTGGAGGAAGCCGTGCCGTCGAAGCCATAGCGCTTGGCGACCTGCTGAAAGTCCTCCCATATCAGGAGCGTCAGGTCCTCGGCGTAGGCCGAACCCATTTCATGTTCGAAGCCCCACACCTCGCAACACGGCGCGAACGTCTGCACGTCGCTGATGATGATTCCGGGGAACGCTCCCGTGTGGACGAAGTCCCCCTTCTTGAAGCCCAACGCTTTTCCAGTTTTCATGTGTTTCTCCCGGAGTGCGTGGCTCCGTTCCTGGACTTTCACGTCAGAGCCTTCGTGCTTCCCGCTCCGCCGCCGAGTCTCGTAGGTCTGGGCCATTTCGCACCTCCACCCGCCCGGAGGGTCGAGGGCCGCGAGGAAGCGCGCCGGAGCGAGGAATAAATGGTGGGCCCCCCGGAAAGGATCTGGCCGGCGGAACGGGCAAGGCCCT
>JAKFCD010000088.1:0-58524 GCA_036676805.1 Elusimicrobiota bacterium | reverse complement strand
TCAATTTCAACGTTCCTCTGATTCGGGACGGCATTCGAAGAATTGTTCTTTAAAACCCGATTATCTTTGTGTCTTGGTGACTTGGTGGTTCATCCGTTAAAACCTCATGAACTGGGAGGCCCCTTGATTTCAACGGAAAGGGGGGCTAACCTTGAGCCCATGAAACGAACCATCGTCCTGCTGTTCATCGCCGCTCTTTGCTCCGGGTGCAAGGCGCACATGATGGAGACGCGCGGCGACAAGATCCAGCTCCTGAAGACCGGCGGGGAGAAGCCGGGGCGCGGGGGCGTCATCCGGTACCTGGTCACGGGTCCCGCGGCCTTCAAGAAGGCGCGGAGCTCGGACGCCGACCAGCAGATGCGGCGGTTCTGCTCCGGCGACTACGCCGTCTCGGCGGAGGGGCCGCGGAGCAAGTTCGGCGCGGCGATGCCGATCGGCGCAAAGGCGTCCTTCGAGGTCGGCGAATACTGGTACGTCGCCTTCGACTGCGCGCCGCCGTCAACTTAGGGGTTTATTTTTCGTAGACTCCCGCCGGTGGAACTCGACGCGGCCCGCCGGCGCTTGAAGTGGGAGCTGGTCATCCTCGGCTGCATGTACGCCGGGTATATGGGCTTCATCCTGTCCCGGACGGCCATCTACGTCGCCAGCCCGGCGATGGTCGGCGACCCGGCGCTCGGCCTCACGAAGACCATGTTCGGGGCCGTCCTGGGCTGGGGCACGGCCGGGATGGTGACGGGCAAGCTGCTCAGCGGGGTGGTCGCCGACCGGCTCGGCGGGCGCAGGGTCTTCCTGCTGGCGCTCTCGACCACGGCGGCGGCGGCCTGCGCCTTCGGGCTCGCCGGCGGCTTCGCGCTGTTCTGCTTTCTCAACTTCACGATGCTCATGACCGCCGCCGCCGGCTGGCCGGCCATGTCCAAGCTGATCGGGGCCTGGTACGAGCCGGAGCGGTACGGGAAGGTCTGGGGCGTGATCTCCACGAGCTCGCGCCTGAGCGCGGTGCTGTCCACGCTCCTGCTCGGGACCCTGCTGCTGCGCGTGAGCTGGCACGGCGTCTTCGTCGCGGCCGGGCTGCTGACCGCCGCCGTCGCGGCGCTGATCTTTTTTTTCTGAAGGGCCGTCCGGCCGACGCGGGACTTCCGCCGCCCTCCGCGTCCGCGGAAGGCGGCGCGCCTGCGCATCCTCTCGACGACGCCGGGCTCGGCGAGGCGCTGATCTACTTCGCCCGCAGCGGCCGCGTCTGGCTGATGTGCGTCAGCATCATGTGCACGACGGTGCTGATGGAGGTCATCGGCTTCCTGCCCCTCTACCTCAAGGAGACCTTGGCGATCTCCCCGGCGCGGGCCGCCGCGGCGTCCTCGGTGTTTCCCGCCGGCTGCTTCGTCGCGCTGCTGGCCGGCGGCTGGGCCTACGACAAGGTCTCGAGGATCGGGCGCGCGCCGCTGCTGGGGGGGATGCTCTCGCTCTCCGCGCTGTGCCTCGCGGCGCTGTTCGCGATGGGGCGCGCGCCGCTGCCGCCGGCGACGGCGTTCGCGGCCGTCGTCGTCGTGCTTTTTCTCTACGGCCTGACGGTGGCGCCTTCGTACTATCTCCCGATGAGCGTGTTCTCGATCGAGCACGGCGGCAGGCGCTGCGGCGTCCTCATCGGCCTCATCGACGCGGCGGGCTACGCCGCGGCCATGCTCTTTCAGTTCGCCGGAGGGGCGATCATCGATCGGCCGGGCGGCTGGCAGCACATGCTGATCCTGCTGCTGGCGACGGCGCTCCTGGCCGCGGTCACGACCGTCTGGTTCGCGCGCCGGGACGCGGCGGCGGTCCCCGGATGAAGCCGGTCTTCCTCGACCATGACGCGCACGTGGACGATCTTCTCGTCCTCATGATGCTGCGGTGCGCCGAGGACGTAGACCTTCTGGGGGCCACCGTCTGCCCGGCGGATTGCTTCAAGGAGGCGGGACTGCGATCGACGCGGCGCTTCCTCGATTTTTTCGGCGGGACGGATGTCCCCGTCGCCGGGGGCGACGACGAGGGCGTCAATCCCTTTCCCGACCTTTGGCGGCGCGACTCGTCGATCCTGGCGGAGCTTGGCGAGTTGGGGGAGGCGAAAGGCGGATCGCTCATATCCCCGGAGCCCGCGGTCGACGTGCTCGCGGCCGCGCTGGAGTCCGCGCCCGAGCCGGTGTCCCTGCTGATGACCGGCCCCCCGACCCACCTCGCGCAGCTCCTGGACCGCCGGCCGGGGGCCGCCGCCAAGATCAGGCGCGTCTGGATCATGGGAGGCGCGGTCCGCGTCGGCGGCAACGTCGGCGGCTCCGGCTCCGACGGCACGGCCGAGTGGAATTTTTTCAATCATCCTCCCGCCGCCGCGCGGGTGCTCGGCTCCGGCGTGCCCGTCATCCTCGTTCCGCTCGACGCCACGAACAAGGCCCCGGTCACTCGCGATTTTCTCGAACGCCTGCGCGGGCAGGCGCGGTCCTTCCGCGTCTCGCGGCTGGCCTTGGCGACCTGGCAGGTCGCGCTGCGGCATATCGAGAACGAGGACTATACCCAGCGCTATTTCTTTTGGGACACGTTGACCGCCGCGGCGATGCTGAGCCCCTCCGTCCTCAAGACGGAGACCATGCGGCTCAAGGTCGTCGTCGATGGGCCGTCGCAGGGGAGGACGGTCGAGTCTCCCTCGGGCACGGCGGTCGAAGTCGGCGTGGATGTCGACCGGGTGGCCTTGGAGCGATACCTGTTGGAATTATTCCGGCGATAATACGCTAGGCAGCCGAATCCGGCTCGTTCGGTTATGGTTGCTTGCATTTCCCCTGGATTCGAGCTACCCTGTCCCGCATATCCACCCGGGAGGAACGCTATGTCCGAGGGCGCTCGCATGGTCGGCGCGATCTGGCAGCTCGGCGGAGCGGCGGGCGCCGTCTATTATGTCTTCAAGCTGATCGGCTACGGAGCGACCGCGCGATACTCGACGGCGGCCGGCAAAGTGCTGAGCGCGAAGATCGAGGCCCGGAGCTCCGGATCCTACGGCAAGCCGAACACCGTCCAAGCCGCGCGCATCGAGTACGAGTACGAGGTCGGCGGCCGCAAGTACCGCGGCGACGTCATCGACGCGGGCGGGAGCCTCTGGACCGGCTCACGGGGCCGTGCCGATGAGGCCTGCCGGCGCTACCCCGCGGGCTCCGTCGTCGCGGTCCGCTACGACCCGGCCGATCCCAAGCGCGCCTTCCTGGAGCGTTCCCCCGCCGCGCTTCTGATCGGCTTGGCCGGCTGCGCGGCGGCCTTCATCGGGGGCTGGCTTCTGCGCGGAGGGCTATCGGCGTGACCATCTCGACCATCGAATTTCCGGGAATCGGCGCTCAGACGCCGTCTCCGAGGGCTTTGGGGAGGGTTCGAACCGCGATGAAGCGCGACGGCGCGGTCGCCTTCGCGAATCTGTTCCCCTTGGCCCTGCTGAAAAGGCTGCGCGCGGAGGTCCTGCGACGGCACGACTCGGGTGAATTGCGCCGACGGGGCCTGGTGCGGGACATCGCCGGGAGATACGCCGCCGTCCTGCCGTTCGAAGGGCCATTCCTGGATCCGCGTTTCTACGCCAACCCGGCGCTCCGCGGCGTGCTCTCGGCCTTGCTGGGGGAGGATTATCGCATCTCCAGCCTGGAGACCGTCATCGCGCTTCCCGGCGCCTACCGCCAGCATCAGCACATCGACGCGCCCATCCGTTTCGATCGCTCCATCGGCGGGAAGAAAAGGGCTTATCAGGGAGACCTGTCGAATCTCCCGCCGTACGCCGTCACCTTGTGCGTGCCCCTGTGCGACGTGACCGGGGAGAACGGCCCGACGGCCATCTGGCCCGGCTCGCAGCGCACGGCGCTGCGGCCGCGCCCGCCGGGGGATAGGGAGCTCCGCCGGGACTATCCCGAGGAGCGCATGGTCGGGAAGTTCGGCCGCTCGTTCATATTCGACTACCGCACCTTCCACGGCGGGCTGCCCAACCTCACCGGCGAGCCGCGCCCCGTGCTGATGTTCGTGTTCACGCGCCCGTGGTTCCGCGACCCGAACACGGCCGAGGTCTTCCCGGGCCTGGCCATCTCGAAGCGGAACCTGGCGCGCGTTCCCGCGCGCCATCGCGCTCTGTTCCTGCTCGCCTCGGCCGCGCGGCGCGCGCTGTGGGATAGGAAATGAGCCGGCGCTAGCCGTCGACGACCGGCCGCCGGTCGACCCTCATGCGGCCGATCTCGAAGCCCTCGGCGCATTCGAGACCCACGAGCTTGCCCATGTGAACGTCGGCGTCGCGATAGCGCTCCGGGGTCAGACCCCTCTCCTTAAATCGGCTCGCATGGGCCTGGATCGCCCGAATCTTCACGTCGATCGTGTCTAAGGTGTCGACCCACACGTCGGCGAAGAACGGGATGTTCACGGCATGGGCGTCCGTGGGAGAATAGCAGTAGATGTCGAAGAAGCGCAGGCGCTTGCTCGACATGCAGGCTTCGTGGGTCAGCTTGTGGTCGAGATGGAGGCCGGTCAGGCTGTGGGTGAACATCGCCGCGGGCTGCAGCTCCTTGACCACGGCGTCCAGCAAGCCCACGAGCTGATGCGTCTTCAGGTCCTCCACGCGCGAAGGGCGGTCCGGATTCAGGAAGCGGATCTCGCAGCCGAGCAGCTTCGCGGCCTGGATCGCCTCGCGGCGGCGGGTCCGGACGTTGCTCGGGATGCACACGACGGCCATCGTTACGCGCGCCCCGGCGCGGGCCAGGCGCGCCAAGGTGCCGCCGCAGCCGAGCTCGATGTCGTCCGGATGCGCCCCGACCGCGAGCACGTTCTTGCCCGCGTACTTCGCGAACACGTCTTCGCGGCTCGAAGCCGGCCGCTCGGCTGTATTGGTTTTCATGGGGGTATCGTAGCGCGCGAGGCGAGCGCGGGCCATTCGCTGCGGAGAACGGATTTATGAAGACGCGTTGACCTGTATCGTTATGTTAAAATCACCCCGATCCCCTTTCAACTCATCTCCCTTCCGCTCGTGAACGTGAGCGAACGCCCGCCTTTTGATCGTCAGCCCTCCTGAATCCCATCACTATGGAAAAAGAAAAAATCGATCGTTTTAAACTCATCCTGGAGCGCCTCGCCGGGGAAATGGAGGCTTCGTTGAGCTCGGGCCGGGACGGGGCCGCCGTGGTCTCCCTCGATGAATCCATCGGTCGCCTGTCGCGCGCCGAAGCGCTGCAGTCGCAGGAGGTGTCCCTGAGCCTGCGGGCGAGCGTCCGGCTGCGTCTGGAGATGGTGCGCCGCGCATTGGCCGCTATCGAGAGCGGGAACTACGGCGCGTGCGCGGGCTGCAGGAACCCGATCCCCGAGGCCCGGCTCGAGGCGCTTCCGGAGACCCCGCTGTGCGTCGAGTGCTCCGGATGATGCCGAACCTGGACGCCATCTACGACGCGAACTTCTTCGCGGAATGGGGGAAAGGCAACGAGCCCTACATGCGCACGGCCGAGGTCATCGCCGAGACCTTGATCGCCGAGTTCAAGCCCAAGCGCGTCGCCGATATCGGCTGCGGCTGCGGCCTTTATTCGCACGCCTTCGCGCGCATGGGGGTCGAGGTCTTCTCGTTGGACGGCGCCCGGGCGCCGGACGAGCATGCGCTGCCGGTCCCGGTCCACATTCAGGACCTGACGGTGCCTTTCGAGAACTCCTGGGGCCGTTTCGATTTCGCGCTGTGCCTTGAGGTCGCCGAGCACATCCCCGAGGAGATGTCGGACGCCTTCCTGGACAACCTCGTCGGCTTCAGCGACACCGTCGTCATGTCCGCCGCGCCGCCGAACCAGGGGGGGCACCATCACGTCAACGAGCGCCCCAAGCGTTATTGGGTGAGCCGCCTCGCCGAGCGGGGCTTCGCCTATAACCGCCGCAGGACGGGCAAGATCTTCGAGGCCGTCATGGCCGTGCGGCCTCCCTACATGTGGATGGCCCAGCACGTGAGCGTCTATGAGAAAACGGCGGACGCCGCCGCCCTCAGGCGCATGCTCCCTTTTTCGGTCAGGCTCAACGCGTGAAGACGGCGCTCGCCGCGCTGCTCCTGGGGTCCGCCGCCTCGGCCGCGCCCTCCCGGCTCGTCCTGGCGCTCGACGGGGCGGCCTATCATCACGTGCGCGCGCTCCAGGAGGGAACGGAGGGAAGGCGCTGCTTCGCGGAGTATCCCCTCGCCGCGCGCCTCATCTCCACCTACCCGTCCTTGAGCGACGTGGCCTGGTCGGATATCCTCGGGCTCGGCCCGCAGACGAGCTATCAGCCCCTGCACTACAGCTACGAGCGAAACGAGCTGACCGGCGCCGAGGGCCTGGAGTCGATGGGGGATACCCCGGAGTTCATGCGGCGCATGGATTGGGTCTTGAAAGGCTCCTGGACCAACCTGGCCGGCTATCTTTTCCCTCGGCGAGTATTTCGCGCGGAGCTCGCCCGTATCCGGAAGGCCTTCCTGGCCGCCGAGGACCGCCCGGAGTTCTACGCGTTGATCATCACCCTGGATTACGCCGTTCACATGAGCCGCGACCCGCGCGAGTATCTGTGCGAGACGGACGCCTGGCTGTCGGCGCTGCGCCGCGAGCATCTCTCGCGGACCGGCCGCGAGCTCGAGGTCCTGATCCTCTCCGACCACGGCACCGACGACGTCCCGCCGCGCCGCGCGCCGGCGGTGGAGCATCTGCGCCGGCGCGGCTTCCGCGTCGCCGGGCGGCTGGAGCGGCGCGGGGACGTCGTCGTTCCCGTGGACGGGATGCTGAACGTGCTTCAGGCTTACCCTCTTCCCGCGGACGTTCCCGCGGTCGCCGCCGCCCTTCTGGAGCTTCCCGGCATCGACCTGGTGACCGTCTCGCTCCCGGATCGTCCCGATGAGGTTCGCGTGCTCAAGGCCGACTCGGAGGCCGTCATCCGCGCCCGGGGCGGGCGCTACGCGTACGCGCCGCTGCGAGGCGATCCTCTTGATTACGCGGGCGCGGCGGCCGAGCTCCGGCGCTCGGGCAAGGCGGACCGCGGCGGCTACGCCGCCGGGGAGGCGTGGCTCGCCGCCACGGCGGGCCACCGCTATCCCGCGGCCCTGGAGCGCATCGTGCGCGGCCACGGCCCGCTCGTGCGCAATCCCTCGCCGGTGATCGCCTCGCTGCTGCCGGGGCACGTCATCGCCGATCCCCTGACGTGGAAGCTCAGCCGCCTCGTCGCGCTGGGCGGCACGCACGGGGCGCTGGACGCGCGCAGCTCGAACGGGGTCGCGCTCTGGAGCGCGCGCCGCCTCCCCGACACGACCACGGACCGAATCGGCGCGCTGGTCGGCGGCTTCCCGGGGCTGAAGCCGTGAGAGGGCCCGGGACGGCGGCGGCGCTCGCGGGCGCGGCGGCCCTGCTCTGGCTGGGCTGGGCGCTTTTCGACACCCTGTTCCCGGTGTTCATGGGCTTCGCGCTCGCGTACGCCTTCGATCCGTTGGCCGATTGGCTGCAGCGGCGCGAGCTGTCCCGCGAATCCGCGGTGATCCTGATCCTGTCCGGCGTGGCCGTCCTAGCGGCGGTGGCGGTGGCGATCATCATCCCGACGCTCGTCTCGGAGGCGCGGCAGTTCGCGCTCGACTTTCCTGATTACGCCGTGGCGGCGTACGACCGGCTCTCCGGCCGGCTCGAGCCGCTGGGGATCCGCCTGCCGGCCGATAAGGCCGCGCTGATCGAGCAGCTGAAGAGCTGGCTGAAGGGCGTCTCGGTCGCGGCGCTCGCCCCGATCGGGGCGTTCGCGGCGCGCTTCTTCTCCGGCGTATCGGGGACGCTGACGGGGCTCCTCAACCTCATCATCGTGCCCGTCGTCTTCTACTATTTCCTGCGCGACATCGATCTCTTCCGGCCGCGCCTGCTGACCATGGTCCCGGCGCGCCATCGCGCCGCCGCGAACCGCTGGCTCTCCGAGACCGACCGCGTGTTCTCGGGCTATATCCGGGGACAGATAACGGTCGCCCTGATCCTAGCCGTCGTCTACTCGACGGGGCTGAGCCTCCTGGGCATCCGCTTCGGCATTTTGATCGGCATCCTCTCGGGCCTGCTCAACATCGTTCCTTATCTGGGCGTCCTCCTGGGCCTGGGCACTTCCCTCATCATGACCGCCGTCGACTTTTCGAGCTGGGGCCAGGTTGTCGGCGTGCTCGCGCTGTTCGGGATCGCGCAGGCGCTCGAGGGCTTCGTGATCACGCCCCGGATCGTCGGCGACAAGGTGGGGCTGACCCCAGTCGAGACGATCGTGGCGCTCATCATCGGCGGCGCCTGGGGCGGCATGCCCGGCATGATCCTCGCCATCCCGGTCGCCGGCTGCCTGAAGGCGTACGCGAAGGGCGCGGCCGAGGTCTGGCGGCGCTCATCGTTCTACCGCGGCTAAGCCCGCGGCGTTTACATAACGGTTTCATCCCATCCATTCCAAGACGCGCGGCGCGGCGCTACACTGCCGCATGCTCAACATCGCGATCATCGTCGGGAGCACGCGTCCGGGGCGCAAGGCCGAGGCCGTGGCGAGGTGGGTGCTCGGGATCGCCGAGAACCGCGGCGGGGCTCGCTACGAGGTCGTGGACATCGCGGATTACGCCCTGCCGCTGCTCGACGAGCCGGTTCCGCCGGCGATGGCCGGCGGCAAGTACTCCATGCCGCATTCCCTGGCGTGGGCGGCCAAGATCGAGCAGTTCGACGGCTACGTCTTCGTTTCGCCGGAATACAACCACGGCACGTCGGGCGCGCTCAAGAACGCCCTCGACTATCTCTACCCCGAGTGGAACGACAAGGCCGCCGGCTTCGTGGCTTACGGGGTCGCCGGAGGCGTGAGGGCCGTGGAGCACCTGCGGCTCGTCCTGGCCGAGCTCCAGGTCGCCACCGTGCGCAATCAGGTGGCCCTGTCTCTGCGCTCGGACTTCGAGAACTACGACGTCTTCAAACCCGGCGAGCACCAGACGCGGGCCCTCCAGGCCATGCTCGATCAACTCCTCGCCTGGAGCGGCGCGATGCGCACCCTGCGCATGAGGCCGCGCGAGCCCTAGGAGTGCGTCCGAGTAATAGCGTGGTCCTCGGAGGGCCGAATCTGACCGATGGCTAGGCGCGACGAGCGAGGTTAGCTGCAGCTAACTGAGCGAGGAGCAACAACGCCATCGGTCAGATTCGGCTCTCCCCTCCACTCATAGGTTTTCGTCGATGAAATCGACGAAAACCTCAATAGGAAGGGGTCGAACGGTGTTGCCTTTCCGCGTCGTTGCTCGTCGCTCGCATACCTACCGGGGCCACGCTATTACTCGGACACACTCCTAGCCGGCGAGGGGCAGGCGCAGGACGAGCCGCGCCCCGCCCGCCTCGCGGTTCTCGGCGACGAGGCTGCCGCCGTGCTCGCGCGCGATGCGGGCGCAGAGATTGAGGCCGAGCCCGGTGCCGCCCGAGGAGGCGCGCGTCGTCTCGTAGGCGCCGAACAGCCGGGGCAGGAGCTCGGGCGAGAAGCCGGGCCCCTCGTCCTCGACGGAGGCGACCGCGAATCCGCTCTCGCGCCTCATCGTGAGACGGACCAGCCCGCCGCTCTTGCTGACGGAGAGGGCGTTGAGGAAAAGGTTCAAGAACAGCCTCTGAAGATGCGAGCGGCTGGCCCGGATCGCGCAGGGCTCGGCGGACGGCGCCACGACCAGGCTTGCGTTCTTTTCCAGGAAGACGTTCCGCACGAGAGGCGCGACGCTGTCCGCGATCGCGCCGAGGTCGTCCAGCACCGGCTCGAACTTCGCGTCGGCGCCCTGACGGGCGAGCTGCTGGGACATCTCTCCGCCGAGCCTCGCCATCTTCTTGACCCGCTCTAGGGAGTCGCGCGCGGCCCCGCTCAGGGATTCGTCGGCGAGCGCGGCGTCGGAGAAGCCGAGGATGACCATGAACGCGTTGCGCAGGTCGTGGGCCACGCCGGCGCTGACCAGGCCGACGTTGCTCAGCGCGGCGGCGCCCTCCAGGCGCGTGGTGAGCTGCTCGGCCCGGCGGCTCTCGGAGCGCAGCTGCGCGTGGACGGCGCGGTCCTTGGCGACGAGCCGCCACGCCAGCAGGGCCGTGAACGCGAAGAAGCCGCTCTTAAGCAGGATCTCGAACGCGGCGATCGTCCAGCTTCCACGGTGCTCGCTCAAAGTGAAGGCGGCGTTGAACGCCACGACGCCCAGGGTTACGGCGGCGGTCTCTCGCGAGCCGAGCAGGAGGCAGACGGTGAAGATCGGCAGCAGGTAGAGGACCCAAAGATTCGAGCCCGCGCCGCCGGAGTGGGCCAGGATCGCGGTGATCGTGCCGCAATTGGCGAGAATGAAGCTCGTCGAGATCAGCGGCGCGTCGGGACGGCGGCGCAGGGCGATGCCCGCCAGCAGGTTGAGGACCATGAGCAGGCCGAAGAGATGGAGGATCGCGGGATACTCCAGGCTCGGGTTGTCCTTGCCGAGGAACGCCAGGGCGGCCATGAAGACGCAAAAGCCCGCTTCGTAGCGGCTCGACAGCGTGTCCGGGGTGGCCATGTCGCAGTGAGCATAGCCCTAAAACCGAAAAGACTCAAGGCGGGGTATTCGAATTGAATCCGTAACAGGGATGTGCCATGCTACGGCATGGCCCTGCATATCCTGCTCCTGGCCGCCGGCGTCGCCTTCGCCGCCCCCGCCCCCGCGCCCAAGCCCAAGGTCTCCCCGCAGTCCGCGGAGGACGTTCTTTCCGTCGGGCTTTCCCGCCTGCGCCAGAAGCGTTCCTTGGAGATGCGCCGGGCGGTGCTGGGCGGGGCCGAGGAGCTGCGCGATGCCGTGGCGGCCGGCTCCGGCGCCGAGCGCAAGCGCCTCGCCGCGCGGCTGCCGGGGATGGCCGTGGAGCCCTATGATATCTGCCGCGATCTCGGCCGCTGCCGCGAGGCGCCGCAATCGCTGCACGTTTCGGAGCACTTCCTCGCCGACGACGCCTTTCGCGCGCTGGCGCGGCCGTGGATCAAGCTTCAGGAGGCGCGCGGGAAAGCGGTCAAGGTGGTCGTGGACCCGGGCGCCGGGGTGCGGCTTGAGCTCGAGGACCTTCCCCGGTGGCCGGTCGTGACCCTGTCCGCCGAGCCGGCGCCGACCGGGGGCTTCGACGTGGTCGTCGAGGACGGCGCCGAGGCGTCCCGCGCCTTCGCCGTCGAGCGCGCCGTGGTCCTGAGCCGCAAGCCCTGATCGCGCAAACGCGATTTACTATCATCGCCCGATGAGTCCCGTCACGACGGCGGTGGACCGGCCCTCGCTCGGGCGCTGGGCCCTGGGCGGAGGAGCCTTGATCCTGGCGCTGCTCGTCAATTACTGGACAGGGACTCACGTGGACCGCATCGGCCCTTCCTTGGTGCCCGCCCACGACCTCCTGTTCGAGCATCTTCCGCTGCGCGCCTTCCCGCTCGTTCACAGCTGGGGCTTCATGGGCTTCCTGGCCGTGTTCGCCGCGGGGACGGCGCTGTACGAGCCGCGGTCGCGGGTCCCGTTCATCCTCTGGGCCTACGCGTTGATCATCGGGACGCGCGCGGTGTTCACGGTCCTATCCCCGGTGGGGCTTCCGCTCGAGGCGCCGACGTTCGACGCCTATCCGCTGCGCTCATTGTTCCAGTACTTTGATTTCCGCTACACTTTTTTCTTCTCGGGCCACACGGCGTATCCCTTTCTGGCGTTCCTGCTCGTCCGCCGGCCTTGGGTGCGCTGGACCTGCCTCGGCTTCTCCTTGATGCTGGCCGCCTCCGTCCTGCTGAGCCGCCTGCACTACTCGGTGGACGTCGCCGGGGCCTTCCTCATCACCTTCGCGGTGGCCGGGCTGGCGCGCCGGAGCTGGAGGCTTCTCCCCCGATGAAGACGGACCGCGAAAGCCTCATCGGCCGCGCGATCCTGCTGTCCTGGTTCACGATCGCCTACAACCTCGTCGAGGGCGCCGTGTCCGTCTATTTCGGCGTCAGCGACGACTCCATGGCTTTGGCCGGGTTCGGCGCGGACAGCTTCATCGAGGTGTTTTCAGCGGCCCTCGTGCTCTGGCGCTTCCGGTCCGAGGAGGGCGTCGGGGCCGGTCTCCCCGTCGAGCGGGAGCGCCGCGCGACCTTGGGGATCGGGGCTTTGTTCCTCCTGCTCGCGGCCGGGACCGCCGCCGGCGCGCTCATGCAGCTGAGCGCGGGCGGCCGTCCGGAGACGACTCTGCCCGGCCTCGTCATCGCGTCCGCGAGCCTGAGCTTCATGTTCTGGCTGTGGAGGGCCAAGCGCGAGGTCGCCCGGGGCCTCGACAGCTGCACGGTGCTCAAGGACGCCGACTGCTCTCTGGCCTGCATCACCCTCTCGGGGGTCCTGCTCGCGGGGAGCGCGCTTTTCTTGGTTGCCCCCGCTCTGTGGTGGTCCGACGCGGCGGCGGCGCTGGTCCTGGCGGTACTGATCGCCCGGGAAGGCGTCCTCACGATACGGGCCGCGCTGAGGCCGGAGTTCGCGGGCGGCTGCGGCTGCGCATGACGGGAGATAAAGAATCGGGGAGGAGTCTATGAGCGACGTTCTCGACGCGGCGGGCCTCGTGAGCTACTCCGAGGGGGCGGTGGTCAGCCGCACCTTGATCAACCGCGACACCGGCTCGGTCACCGTCTTCTCCTTCGATAAGGGCGAGAGCTTGAGCGAGCACACCGCGCCCTTCGACGCCCTCGTGCACGTCCTCGACGGCGAGGCCGAGATCTCGGTCGGCGGCGTCGCCCATCGGGTGAAGGAGGGGCAGATGATCCTCATGCCCAACGGCGTGCCCCACGCGCTCAAGGCCGTGGAGCGCTTCAAGATGACCTTGTTCCTCGCGCGCGCCGGCGGCCCGGCGAAGAAGCCGGCCTAATCCCGCGCGAGGTCGCGCACGGAGGCG
The DNA here is from genome assembly GCA_036676805.1 of Elusimicrobiota bacterium. Classification (GTDB taxonomy): domain Bacteria; phylum Elusimicrobiota; class Elusimicrobia; order UBA1565; family UBA9628; genus GWA2-66-18. The sequence goes on along the minus strand of JAKFCD010000088.1, from coordinate 45,643 downwards.
CCGAAGCGCCCGAGGCCGGCGCCGAGCACGTTGAGGATGACGCAGGCGTTCCAGACGGCGAGCCGTTCGGCCGGCAGCGCGCCGAGCCGGCCGAAGCCGATCATCAGCGCGACCAAGGCGAAGGCGAGCAGCACGTCGAGCGAGTTGCCGAGGTCCAGCCACTTTTGGGGGGAACTCCCGACCCCGCGGAAGGGATAGGTCGCCAGGGCCATAGTGCAGGCGGACATCGGGCGCGTCCGGTAGGCGAGCAGGCCGGCCAGGTTGATGAGGTTGATGGCCGCGTCGAGAACGCCGAGCCCGACGAGCAGCCGCCCCGCGCCTCCCAGCGAGAGCCCGGCGATGATTTTGAAGCCGCAGAACGGCAGGCCGACGGTGAGCACCTCGAGCAGTTCCCTGCGCATGGGACGAGTTTATCACTTGCGAAGGAAAACCCGGCCGCTCATATCCTTTATCTCAATTTGATCGAGGACCCTACGGCTGCGAGATCCGCGGGCGTTAGCCGAGCGAGGCGGCCCATTCGCGGAAGGCGCGACGGCCTTCCTCGAGGAAGATCGCGTTGTGGCCGCCGGGCAGGCGCTTGATCTTGGTCCGGCCCTCCACCGCGAACTTCGCCAGCGAGCGAAGGTAGCTGTCCGCGGGCACGAACGCGTCGTTGTCGGCGGGCGTGAACAGGACCGCGTTGAGCGCGATCGCCGCGCGCAGCTCCTCGACGCTCGGGAAAGGCGTGGGAGGCGGAGGACGCCGGTCCATCGCGGTCACGAAGTCCTCGCGCCAGGCGACGCCGCCGCCGGCCTGCATCGCCACCCAGTTCTCGTCGATCATCCAAGGCTCGTAGGGGACCCTCGCCGAAGTGAGCGCCGCGAGAGTCCGGTCGGTCTCGCCGGGGGAGAAGTTCGCGCTGGAGAGGATGTAATTGAGGAGGTTCACCTCGCCGAAGTTGTCCCGATTGGTCTTCTCGAGCTGCGCGCGCGTCTGCGTCAGCAGCTGCCCGGCGTGCGCGACGAACGCCTTCTCCCAGACGCCGCGCACGCCCTTGCCGAGGAAGCAGAACAGGGCGTTGATCGAATCGGGGTCGAGCCCCTGGTCCCGGAGATGCGCGCGGACCGCGCCGAGCCTGGTCTCGATGTCCGGATACGCCTCGCGCAGCTCGAGATTGAGCTTGAGCTGCTCGGAGCGGCGGGCGAGGCTGGCGGCGAGGACGTCATCGTAGGGCAGCGCGGAGGCGGAGAACACGATTCCCTTGGGACGTCGGGCGCCGGCTGAGGTCAGGCTCAGGTACTGCATGCCCACCATGCCGCCGTAGCTCTGCGCGATGATGAAGAAGGGCTCGTCCTTGGGAATCAACGCCTCGATCACGGCGTGATAATCCCGGGCCTGGCGGTCGGACGAGAAGCCGAGCGCGATCGCGTCGGCGTCGATGTCCGGATTCTCCATGTCGAGCGGGACGGACTGGCCGTCGGTGCCGCGCTGGTCGACGAGCAGGACGCGGTAGGAATCGAGAAGGTATTTGAACCGGTCCACAGCTCCGTTTTTCGGAGAGGAGGGGTTCGCGTAGTCGAACTCGAGCGGCCGGTACGCGCTGCTCGGCATGCCGGGGCCGCCGTTGATGACGACGATGACCGGATGCGAGGGGTCGTCGTGGCGGGAGCCGTAGGCGGGGATCAGGCGGTAGAAGACCGGGATCTTGGGCCCGTCAGGGTGCGCGTAGTCCTGCGGCGCTTCCACGAAGCCTCGGCGCTCGAGGGGATGCTCGACCACCTTGGGGTCGACTTTTTTGAAGGGCAAGGCGGAGGGGTCTTTTTTCGTCATAGGTGCGCCCGGACGACGCGCCACAGGCGGGCCGAGCGCGAGCGAGGGTTGCCTCGGACCTCCTCCGGGGAGGCGCGCCGCGGCGGCTCGGGAGGCGCGGTCCAGAGTCCCGCCGCGGCCTGCTCGCTCAGGGCCGCCGACACGAGCGCCTCCTCTCCGGAGTGGAAGGTCAGCAGCGCGGCGCGGCCGCCGGGGCGCACGAGGGCGGGCAGGTCGCGCAGCAGCCGCGACAAGGACTCGCGCTCGGAGTTGACGGCGATGCGCAGGGCCTGGAAGGTCCGCGCGGCCGGGTGCTTGGCCGACGCGTCCTTCTTGACGAAGCGCCTCGGCCCCAGGCCCTTGGCGACGCCGACCGCGGAGGCGAGCTCGAAGGTCGTCTTCGGGACGCGGCCCTCGGCGCAAAGCGCCGCCAAGGCCCGGGCGACGGCGCGGGCATCGGGCTCGTCGCCGTAGCGCACGAGGGCGTCCTCGATCTCGGCCTCGGCGGCGTCCGCGAGCCACTCGGCCGCCGTGGGCCCGGAGGATCGGTCCATGCGCATGTCGAGCGGCCCGTCGGTTTTGAACGACATCCCGCGCTCCGGCCGGTCGAGCTGCATCGAGGAGACGCCGAGGTCGGCCAGCAGGGCGTCGACGCCGTCGAGGCCGAGCTCCCGGAGGACGTCCTTGGCGCCCGCGTAGTCGCTTTGGCGCGCCGTGAGCGCCACGCCTGCGGCGCACAGGCGCTCCGCGGTGCGCGCGAGCTCCTCGCCGTCGCGGTCGAGGCCGACGACCGCGCCGGCCGGGCCGGCCGCCCGGGACAGCTCGCAGGCGTGGCCGCCCCAGCCGAGCGTGCAGTCGAGGATCTTCGCGCCCGCCAGCGGCGCCAGCGCCTCGAGGATCTCGGCGACCATGATCGGCACGTGCGCGCCCGCGGGCGTGGAGCCGCGGGCCTTCGCTTTCGCGATCGCGCCGGGATCGGCGCCGAGCTCCTTGTATTTCTGCTCGAACCTCTTCGGGTGCGTGCCCGCGTAGCGCTCCCGGCGGCGGTAGGACGCGAGGACTTTCGCGATCGGGACGTCGGCGGGCGCCAGATCGTACTCGAGCAGGCGGCGCGCCTCGACCCATTTGACCTGATCGTGGTCGACGAGCTTGAATTCTCCCGTGAATTTCGGCACGAGGAATGCGATCAGCTCGATCTCGCCGAAGTCGTAGATGTGCCGCGTGCGCGCCGCCTCGGCTCCGACGCTCGCCTCGATGCCGAGCTCCTCGCGCAGCTCGCGGGCGAGCGCCGCTTGCGGCGTCTCGCCCTCCTCGATGCGCCCGCCGGGGAACTCCCACTTGCCGGCGTGCCTGCGCCCGGGGCCGCGCCGCGCGAGGAGGACGGCGCCTGAGCGGAGGATGACGCCGGCGCAGACGGGAATCATGCGTTCATTCTATCCAAAATCGCTACACTGAGGCCGATGAAGCCCGACTCCGCGCGCGCGATCGCCGCCGCCGTCATCGCCAACCTCCTGCTTTTCCTGGCCGTCGTCACCTTGCCCGCGTACCAGGCCGGGCACCATCACTGGATTTTCCCGGTGCTCGCCGCCCTGTTCGCCGCGGAGTGGGCGCTGACCTTCGTGCCGTCGCCGGTCGATAGGCTGGTGGACCGCCCCGCTCTGCGCGCGAGCGTCGTCTCCCTGCTGGTGTTCCTGCTCGTCATCGGCATCGCCCGGCACGCCACCATACTCGCCTGCTACGACCGCTGCTCCTTCAAGCTGGCCGCCGCCGCGGCGCTCGCGGGCGGCGTGTTCCTCGGCCAGATGTGGTCGCGCAGCGAGGGCTTCTGGGACCCTCTGCGCTCCAGCCTTGCGGCGTCCGGGGCCTGGCTGTGGGCGCTGTACCTCGTTCTGCGCGGGCTCAACGTCTCTCCGTGGCTCGTGGACCTCGGCTTCGCGATCTTCGCCTTGCTGTTCTGGCTCGGCCGCGACCGCGCCGCGTTCCTGATCGTCTCGGCCGGCATTCTCGCCGCCCTAGTCGTGCGCGCCACGGCCAACGAATACGCGATCATAGGGCTGAGCGTGGTGTGGAGCGTGGCGCTCCCGCTCTGGGCCGCGCCTCGCGTGGAGGCATTTATCGCGAAGCGAAGGGTCCTGCCCGCGCCGGCGGCGCCCACCGGCCGGGATATCATGAAAAGCGTCGCGAGGATCCTCGTTGCCGTCGCCGTCATCACGGGAATCGCCCGCTTCGTCGCCGGTCCGATTTCCCTGGTCACCGATCCGTCTCGTCGCCGCGCCTATCTTCTGAAGAAGGCGCCCGCCCCGCCCGACTCGAGCGCCCTGTCGCCCCTGGCCGCCCGCCTGCGCGCCCACGTCGTCATGCTCTCCGTCACGATCGGGGCGCGCGACGCCTACAGCCCGAAGGGGCGCGAGCGCGCGCGGGACTACGTGCTCGCACGCTTCAAGGAGTACGGCTACGCGCCCAAGGCCCTGCCCTACGAGTCCCGCCTGATGATCGGCGTGCCCGACGGCACGGCATTCCACAACGTCGAGGCGCTGCTGCGCGTGCGCTCGCCCGAGCGGCGCGGCGCCTGGGTGCTCGGCGCTCATTACGACTCGGCTCCCGGCACGCCCGGCGCCGATGACAACGCCAGCGGCGTCGCCGTTCTTCTCGAGGTCGCCCGCCTGCTTCGCGAGCGCTCGCCCGGCCGCGAGGTGCGCTTCGTCGCGTTCGGCACCGAGGAGCCGCCCTCCTTCGGCACGCGGAACATGGGCAGCTGGCAGTACGCGCGCGGGTTGAAGGACGGCGGGGTCCTCGTGCACGGCGTCGTCGTCCTCGAGATGCTCGGCTTCTACAATCCGCGCCGCGGCTCCCAGCTGTATCCGCCCTTCATGCATCTCTTCTTCCCGGACCACGGCGGCTTCGTCGGCGCGGTCGGGAACATCGAGAGCCGAGGCCTGCTCGCCGCGTTCGGCGCGGCGTGGAGGAAGGCCTCGCGCTTCCCTCTGACCCTGTCGATCCTCCCCGGTCCGTTCGCGAGCCTCGCCCTCTCGGATCAGCTCAACTTCTGGACGCACGGCTATCCCGCCGTGATGATCTCCGACACGGCGTTCTACCGCAACGCGAACTACCACGAGTCCTCGGACCTGCCCGACACCCTCGACTACGAGAAGATGGCCGAGGCGGCCAGCGCGATCGCCGCGGCGCTCACCGAGCCGTAAGGCGCCGAAGCTATCCTCAAGGATAGTTTGGCCATGGCGCGATGTGGGTCTAAAGGCCCAGGCGGACTAGGGCCGTCGGGACCACAATTAATATGATCCCGTCACGGAGGCCGTCCATGTCCCGAACCCCTCGCCTTTTGCTGCCCCTCGCGCTTCTCCTGGCCGCGGCGCCGTCGCGGGCCGCCGGGCCTTTCGACGGAGGGCCCGCCGCCGTCGAGGTCCCCGCGCCCGACCTCGAGGCCATGCGGGAGGCCGCGGCCGACGCGCGCCGGCCCGTCTCCGACCTCTATTATTTCACGAAGGAAGAGGCCGAGGCCGCCGCGAAGAAGTTCGCCTTCCGTCCGAAGGGGCCGCGCAAGCCGGGCTTCACCTTCGACGCCGACGTGCCCGCCGACATCCAGAGCCAAATGCGCGCCGACCTGGCGTTCATCAAGGGCCTCGCCGGGGACGGCGCCACCGCGCTGCACAAGAAGATCTTCGGCGCCGTGAGCGGCGCGGACTACGCGAAGTTCTTCGAGACCCGGATCTCCGCGATCGGCATGAGCTCCTGCGGCGGCGGCAGCGCCGTCGCCTGCGTGATCCCGTTCCGCGATCCCTCGAAGATGTGGCTGACCCGGAACTTCGTCCGCTTCAGCCACCCCCAGGTCTCCCGCATGATGGTGGTGTTCCATGAGGCGCGCCACACGGAGTCCGGCAATTGGAACTGGTCCCACGCGGCCTGCCCGAGGCCGTTCCGGGACGCGCAGGGAAAGGACATGAAGAGCATCTGGACCGGCGCGCCGCTCGCCGGGGAACCCGCCTGCGACGAGACGGCTCTCGGCTCCTACGGGTCCTCGGCGATCATGCTCAAGAACATCGCCAAGTTCTGCTCGAACTGCACCGGCAAGGTGAGGATGGACGCCGAGCTCTACGCCGAGGATCAGCTGGGGCGCATCATCGACGCCGACGCCCGCAGGGAGATGGAGAACGACTTCTTGTGAGCCGGGCCGTCAAGCGGCCGGCGCGAAGCCTAGACGCCGCCGCTACGGCCCCCGGAGGGCTTGGCTTGGTATCCTCGAATCGGTGAAAGGCTGAATGAAATATCGGAAGCTGGGCGCGAGCGACCTGACGGTCTCCGAGATCTCCTTGGGGTCCTGGCTGACCTTCGGCCTCGGCGTCGACGACGCGGCCGGCCGCGCCTGCGTGGACGCGGCCTTCGACTCCGGCATCAACTTCATCGACACGTCCAACATCTACGGCCTCGGCGCGGCCGAGGAGTTCCTCGGGAAGGCGCTGAAGGGGCGCCCGCGGTCCTCCTACATCCTGGCGACGAAGATTTTTTTTCCGATGACCGAGGCGGACAAGGGCCTCTCCCGCGTCCAGATCCGCAAGCAGCTCGACCTATCGCTCAGGCGCCTGAACACCGACTACGTCGACCTCTACCAGTGCCATCGCTACGACGCGCAGACGCCGCTCGGGGAGACGATGGAGGCGCTCGGCGAGGCGGTGAAGTCCGGCAAGACGCGCTGGATCGGCTTCAGCGAGTGGAGCCCCGCCCAAATCTCCGCCGCGCTGGCCATCCCCGGCGCCGCGCGGTTCGTCTCTAGCCAGCCGCAGTACTCGATCATCGCGCGCCGCCACGAGCCCGAGGTCTTCCCGCTGTGCGCGAGGAACGGGATCGGCCAGATCGTGTGGTCGCCGCTGGCGCAGGGCATTCTCACCGGGAAATACAAGCGCGGGGCGCCGCCGCCGGCCGGCACGCGCGCGACGAGCCCCGACATGAGCGGCTTCATGAGCCACTGGCTCAACGACGATAACCTGGCCAAGGTCGACCGCCTTCGCCCGATCGCGGCCCGGGCCGGGATGACTTTGGCCCACCTGGCCCTCGCCTGGGTGCTGCGCCGCCCCGAGGTCGCCTCCGCGATCGTCGGCGCGAGCCGTCCCGAGCAGGTGGCGGAGAACGCCGCGGCGTCCGGCAAGACCTTGTCCCCGGATATTCTCAGCGCGATCGACGCCGCCGTGGCCTGATCAGGATTTCGTAGAATCCCGGGCCATGCACGACACGGCCGAGTACTATCAGAGCATCCTCGACAACCTCACCGGCGGCTTCCTGTCAGTGAGCCTCGACGGCGCGGTGGTGTACGTGAATCCGACGGCCGGAAAGATCCTGCATCTCAAGGACCTCGGCTCGCTCATCGGCAAGGACTACGCGGCGGCGCTCGGGGCCTTTCCGGCGCTGTGCGAGGTGGTGCGGGGCGCGCTCGAGACCCATCAGACCGTCCACCGCGCCGAGGTCTCCGTGCTTCACGGCGACGCGCCGCTGATCATCGGCTACAGCACCCTGCAGGTGAAGAACCGCGCGGGGGAATACCTCGGCCTGGGCATCATCTTCCAGGACCTGACCTTCGTCAAGAAGAGGGCTTAAGGCCGCTCGAGAACTAGGCCGGGAGCGCGTCGAGCAGGTCGGCCAGGAACGCGGCGTGGTTCCACGCCTTGATGTCGATCGACAGGCCGAGGCGCACGACCACGAGGCGGCGCGACGGGATCACCGTCAGGCACTGTCCCTCGTGGCCGAGCGCGTGGATGGCGTCGCGGGGGACGCGCTCCGCCGCCGCCGTCCCGCCGCCGAGCTCCGGCGACAGCTTCAGCCACCAGTGCGCCCCGTAGCGCTCGTTCGGCGCCTGCGGCGTGGGGCTCGCGCCGAAGGCTGCCCAGCCCTCGGGCAGGACTCCGCGGCCTCCGTTCGCGTACAGCAGGCCGAAGCGCGCCCAGTCGCGCGCCGTCGCGAACATGAAGGAGGAGCCGATGAAGGTCCCCGAGGCGTCGGGCTCGATGATGGCGCTCGTCATCCCGAGAGGGTCGAACAGCGCGCGGCGCGGCCAGGAAAGATAATCCGCCTCGCCCGCCGCGCGCCGCGCGATCAGCGAGAGGATGTTGGTCGTGCCGCTCGCGTACTTCCAGCGTGTTCCCGGCGGCGCCTCGAGCGGGCGGGACGCGGCGAAGCCCGCGGCGTCGTATCCGTCGAAGAGCATGCGCGTGACGTCGGAGAGCGGGTCGGAGTAGACTTCCGAGAAGCGCAGTCCGCTGCGCATGCGCAGGAGGTCCTCCAGCGCGATCTCCGCGCGCGTGTCGCCCGGCACGCTCCATTGAGGAAGCAGGCGCCGGTCCTCGAGGCGGAGCTTGCCCTCTCCGACGAGCGTGCCGATCAGGGCGCCCATGACGCTTTTCGTCATCGACCAGCCGTTGAGCGGCGTGTCCGCGCCGATGCCGGGGGCGTAGCGTTCGCCGACGACGGCCCCGTCCTGAAGCACGACGACCGCGCGCGTGCGGCGCCGGCGCGGGCCGGGCTCGCCGAAGGCCGCTTCGAGGATCGGCCGCAGCGCCGGCGACTCCCGGAACGGGAGCTCGGAAGCCGGCGCCGGGGCCTTCCAAGCGGGCGGCGGCGGCAAAGGCCCCGGGGTCAGGGTCGCGCCGAGCCCCGGCCGGTACGCCGCCGTCCGGGGCTGCAGCCCCATGAAGGACACGGTCACAGTCTTGCGTTCGCGGTCGACGCGCGCGCGGAAAAGCCGCATGAGCCGGTAGGCCTCGTCGGCGACCTCCGGAGCCCGCTCCGGGTCGGGGTCGAGCCCGGACACGAAGATCGCGGACGCGAGGGCCTTGGCCTTGTACGAGCAGCCGACCGAGGCGATCCGTCGCAGTCGGGTAAGACCCCATACGGCTCCGAGGGCGGCTGCGAGGGCCGCGAGATAAATCATTATGTGAATGATACGCGATTCGCTTCCCGAAAAGAAAACCGCCCCGGCCTCTCGACCGGGGCGGCGCTTTGGGAACGGCTCGCTTTTACCAGCCGAGCTGTCCCGACGTCAGTTCGTTGAACGCCGGTGATTTCCGCATCCGCTCGGCGGGCGCCTCCTCCGGCCGCGGCGCCGCGGCGTCGTAAGGCGCGCCGTCGCGGTCGAACAGCAGGAGCGTGTCGATGCCCGAGGCGTCCTTGGCCGAGACGATCACGAGCTTGAGCGCGCGCTCGATCTCTCCGGCCTCGTTGGCCGTTTCCGCGTTGACGAGCTTGATCTCGCCGACGCCCGACGCCAGGTACGACGGCGCCGCCTCCTCGTCTTCCAGATTATACAGGTCTGCCGAGCGCTCGTCCCCGCTGATCACGATCTTGCGCTCGCCGTTGAGATCCGCCACGGCGGCGAGCTTGGGATCGTCGAAGTCGAGCTCGATCTGCCGGATGACCTGGAGCGTGGTGCCGTCGGCCTCGTGCTTGTCGTCGTAGACGAACTTGGCCGACTTCACGCCGGTCGCCAGCCACTTCCCGCCGGCGGCGGCCCCGTTCGGGTCCTGCGCGGTCAGGTCGTAGAGGAAGGCTTCCTTCGCCTCGCCCAGTATCTGGATCGAGCGCGTGCCGTCCAGGCTGTACATCGTGTCTTCGTCCGGCGCCGGGGCGGGAACGGCCGGCTCCGCGGGAGGCGCCACGACGGGCGTCGCCGGGTCGGGACGCACGATGATGGTGCCGGCGTTGTCCTGGTAGCGGTAGTAGCGGTTGTCGATGATCACGTAGACCACCGTCGGCGCGAAGGGATCCTGCCACCACCAGCGGCCGTCGTGCAGGTATACCCAGCGCTGATAGTAGGGGTCGTACCACCAATGGCGCCCGTTGTTGTAGCGGGTCCAGAAGTAGGAGTCGCCGATGTAGAAGCCCCACCAATGGTAGCCGTACGTGTCGTAGCGGTGGGCCAGGCGGTGGCCGTTCCAGTAGTACCAGCTGTGGTTGTGATCGCGGGTGTTCCAGCCGCGGTGCACGTGGTTGATGTTGTTGATGATCGTGGTGTTATTGATGATGGTGACGTGGTCGCGGCTTGGCGGGATGTGGCGGCCATGAGGATTGGTCCACGGCCGGTGCGTGACGGGGTTGCCGTCCCAGCGCCGGTTCGGCTGCGTGTGCGCTCGTCCGTCGCCGTGGCGGCGCGGGTCGAGCAGGCCGCCCCGGTCGATCGGGCGGGGCGGAACGGGCATCACCCGTCCGCGCCCGGGCTGGCCGGGACGTCCGGCCTGAGGAGGCACGATGACCGGCGGCCGCTGGCGCGGAGGCTGCTGACGCGGAGGCTGCTGACGCGGAGGCTGCTGACGCGGAGGCTGCTGACGCGGAGGCTGCTGACGCGGAGGCTGCTGGCGCGGGGGATCCTGACGAGGAGGCTGCTGGCGCGGGGGATCCTGACGAGGAGGCTGCTGGCGAGGCGGCTGCTGGCGCGGGGGCTCCTGACGGGGAGGCTGTTGGCGAGGCGGTTGCTGGCGCGGGGGCTCCTGACGGGGAGGCTGCTGGCGCGGAGGCTCCTGACGAGGAGGCTGCTGGCGAGGCGGCTGCTGGCGCGGGGGCTCCTGACGGGGAGGCTGCTGGCGAGGCGGCTGCTGGCGCGGGGGCTCCTGACGGGGAGGCTGCTGGCGAGGCGGCTGCTGGCGCGGTGGCTGCTGACGAGGGGGCTGCTGGCGCGGCGGATCCTGACGGGGAGGCTGCTGGCGAGGAGGACGGTTCTCGCCGCCGCGTCCGGGATTGCCGCGCGGGTCGCGCTGCGCGAAGGCGGGGGAGACGATTCCCAGCACGAACAGTCCGAGGGTCAGCAGTCGGTTAAGCATCTTACTTCCTCCTAAAAACAAAAAAGCCAAAAAAGCGGGAACGCTTTCCTGGCGGCCCGAATTCGGTTCGGGCGTGGATGCTCCTCGACCGATCTCGAGGATTACAGGTTTCCCAAGGATACTCCCTTAGCGGTATTATACCAGGGTCGTAAGACCTATGAACATAGGGACCTTTAGGCCTATGCGGCTATTTGGCGTTGCAGCGGTCGCGCAGCCGCTTGTCGTCGAGGGTGACGTAGGCCGAGCCGTCGTCCTTGATGTGCAGCTCGTAGCGCCCGTCGCCGAAACGCTTGCCCGCGGGGATCGACAGCTCGCGAAGCGCGAAGTCGTCCCCGCCGAGGGAGAGAACCGCGCCTACGCCGCCGGGGGGGAAGTAGACGTCGAAAGGCTCGCCGTCCTTGCACTCGTAGGTCACGCGCCGGTCGGGCAAGGAGGCGGCCTTGGGGACCTCGAGCTTGGGCGCGTTCGCGCGCAGGCGCGCGGCCTGGTAGCGGAGCTCGTTGCAGCCGCAGGCGAACAGGGCCGCCGCGACGATTAGAGAACGCGGCACCAAAGGACTTTCAGGTACTCGCCTTCGGGATGGTCCGCGGTGAACGGGTGGTCGGCGCCCGCGCCGCTCTTGCGGAAGACCTGGACGCGCTTGCCGCAGGAGCCCGCGGCCGTGCGCACGAACTGCAGGAACTCGTCCCATGAGAGCATGCCCGAGCAGGAGCAGGTGACGAGGATGCCGCCCGGCTCGAGCAGGACCATGCCGAGGCGGTTGAGGTCGATGTACTTCTGGCGGCCGAGCGCGTAGCCTTCCTGGTTGGCGATGAGCTTGTAGGGGTCGAGGACGATGAGGCCGTAGCGCTTGGCGTTCATCGCCGCCTGGCGCATATAAGGGAAGGCGTCGGCGCAGACCACGTCGATGCGCTGCTGGTTCGCGTTGGCGTTCATCTTGAGCAGCGCCGCCGCGTCGGGATCGAGCTCGACCGCGGTGACTTCTTCGGCGCCGCCGAGCTTCTTGGCGTACAGCGCGAAGCCGCCGGTGTAGGAACAGACATCCAATACCTTCTTGCCTTTGGTGAACGGCAGGATAGCCGACCGGTTCTCGCGCTGATCGGTGAAAAATCCGGTCTTGTAGCCGGTCGAGGGGTCGACGATGAAGGTGACGCCGTTCTCCTTGACTCGCGTGCCCGTGCCCTTGTTCGGATCGAGGGTGAAGCCCTCCATGCTCTGCGTGTGGGGCGAAGCCCTGTGAAAGAACCGCGCGTTCGGGAAGTGCATCTTGAGCGCGCGCTCGATGCGCGCGGACTGCTTGAACATCCCGAGCGAGTAGAACTCGAGGGCGATGCAGTCGCCGTAACGATCAACCACGAGGCCCGGTAATCCGTCGCCGTTGTCGTGGACCAGGCGATAGGCGTCCGTCCTCGAATCAAGTTCCAATAAGGTGCGTCGAAAGGTTACCGCCGTCGCTATCCGTTCATTAAAAAACGCGTCCGCGTCAAAGGCCCCGATCCCGCGGGTCAGCAGCCGCAGCGCGATCAGGCTGCGCGGGTTGTACAGGGCGACGCCGTACGGGGCGTCGAAGCGGTCGTAGACGGCGACCAGGTCGCCGGGGCGCGCCTTCGGGTCCACCTCGCCGAGCATGCGCTTGTAGAGCTGGTGGCCGGACGCCGTCGAGCGCAGCCGCACCCAGGGGATCGGGAGCTCGTGGCCCTTCGGGCGGCCCGTCAGCTTCGGGCGCGGGGGAAAGGCTTCTTTGGGCTCGCGCGGCTCATCGGGCCCGGAGGGGGCGGGGCGGGGGTCTTCCACGGCTACATTCTACCAAGATGGGGGCGAGGGCTGCGGAACAAAACGGGGCCCTCAATCGTATGTATAGGAGATGCTGGCGAGGTGCTGGGCCTTGACCGTCAGTAGCTTATGAGCTACAATCAGGAGGTGGTCGCGTGGATATCGCGCCGTTGGAGATCCGGTATTATCAATCGATTTCCGGGAAGTGCCCTTTTCGGGATTGGTTTGAATCGCTCGACGCTTCGAAGAAATTAATTGTCGATAAGCGATTAGCCCGCGTTCGTCGAGGTCTATTCGGCGATTACGAACCTGTCGGCGGCGGTGTTTTCGAGCTTAAATTCGATGTCGGGCCGGGCTACCGCATATACTGCGCTCGAGTCGAGGGAGCGATCCTGATTCTGCTCCGTGCCGGCGACAAGAAGAGGCAGTCGTCCGATATCAGGGAAGCTCAGGCGGCTTGGAAGGATTTTTTATGGAGGACAAGACAATGAAACGTCCGGCTCGCCCGTCCGTCAGTTACCGCGATGACCTTCTTCGCCGCTTGCAAGATTCCAAGTATGCCGCTGCTTATCTCAGCGCGTGCCTGGATGACGACGAGGAAACCTTCTTGGTGGCGCTGCGCGATGTGGCGGAGGCCCATGGCGGCATCCGGAAAATGGCTGAGAAGACCCGGCTTAATCGAGAGCATCTCTTTCGAATGCTCTCCAAGTCGGGCAATCCCAGCCTTCATAGCCTGAGGCAATTGGTGGGGGCGGTGGGCCTTAAGCTCACCTTACAGCCCGTCTAAGTCGGGCGCGAAGCGGCCCAGGCCTCGGCCGCGGCGAACTTCTCGACGGTGCCGATGTCGTGCCAGGCCCAAGCGTCTCCCCGGAAGGCGCGTATGTCGGCGCCGGCGGCGGCCAGGCGCAAATAGGTCTTCGTGATCGAGAACACGCCGCTTTCCGTGATCTTGTCGAGCAGCTCCGGCGAGATCAGGTGAACCCCGTCGAAGGCCAACCGCTGGGGGTTGGGCACCGCGCCCTTGGCCCACGTGACGTTGCCCTCGCCGCGGTCGTGCCCGGCGAAGCGGCCTTTCCCGTCGAACAGGTAAGCGCGGCCGCTCTCGCGCTCGCGCACGGCCAAGGTGGCCAATGCGCTCGAGTCCTTGTGGCTCTTGAGCATCGCCCGCAGGTCGAGATCGCTCAGAACGTCGGCGTTATGGACGAAGAGCGGATCGCGGCCCTTGAGGAGGGGGGAGGCCTTCTTGAGGGCCCCGCCCGTGTCGAGCAGAAGATCGTCTTCGCGCGAGACCGCCACGGGCACCCCATGCCGTCGCGAAAGCTCGGCGCAGAAGTCGGCGACCTTCTGCGGGTGGTGATGGGCGTTGACGACGAACGATTTTACGCCCGCGGCCTTGAGCCGGACCAGGACGCGCTCGAGCATCGGCACGCCGGCGACGGGGATCAGGGCCTTGGGCGTCTCGTCGGTCAGCGGCTTGAGCCGGGCGCCGACGCCCGCCGCCAAGATCAGGGCCTTCATTTCTTGGGCCAGTTCTTCTTCTCGCGGTGGGAGACGACCGCGGAGACGCCCTGGTCGCGCAGGTGCTTGGCGAGTCGCTCGGCCAGGTACACCGAGCGATGCTGGCCGCCGGTGCAGCCGAAGGCGACGAGCAGGTCGGTGAAGTTGCGGCGGCCGTAGTCCTCGACGGCCTGGTCGATCATGGAGAAGGCCGAGCGCGTCCAGCGGTCGACGGCGTCCTCCTTGGAGAGGAAGGCGATGACGGGCGCGTCGAGGCCGGACTGCGCCTTGAACTCGATCTTGCGGCCCGGATTCGGAAGGCAGCGGCAGTCGAGCACGTAGCCGCCGCCGTGGCCGCCGCGGTCCTTGGGCATGCCGTTCTTGTAGGAGAAGCTCTGGATGCGGACGGTGAGCTTGAGCTTGGCCGCGCCGAACTGGCGCAGCGCCGAGGAGCCCACGAGCCTCTTGAAGACGCCCATCAGCTCGGGGACCTCGATGGGCAGGCCGGACGTCGCGAGCACGTGCTCGATGTTGCGGATCGCGTAAGGGATGCTTTGGAGGAAGAGGGGCTTCTTCTCGTGGAAGCCGCGCAGGCCGTAGGCGCCCATGGCCTGCATGATGCGCACGAGGACGAAGCCTGGAAAAATCTTCTTGAATTCGTTCCGCTCGATCGGAGCGAGCTTTTCCGCTTCCGTGATATAAAGGTCCAACAGCTCGTCGCGCAGATCGAAAGGCACGTCGGCCTTGGCGTCGTATAGAAGGGAAGCGATGTCGTATTGCAGCGCGCCGCGCCGGCCGCCCTGATAGTCGATGAAATGGGGCTTGCCGTCCTTGAGCATGACGTTGCGCGACTGGAAGTCGCGGCACAGGAAATATTTCCGCTCGGCGGCGAGCAGGTAGTCGGCGAAGACCTGGAAGTCCTCCTCGAGCCGCTCTTCATGAAACGGAATGGAACCCAAAGTGAGGAAGTAGTACTTGAAGTAATTGAGATCCCACAGCATCGACTGCTTGTCGAAGCTTTTGCGCGGATAGCACCACTTGTCGTCGATGGTGGCGCCCGCCGTGATCTGCATCCTGGGCAGCCAGCGCACGACGTCCCGATAGGAAGACACGACCTCGGCCGGGAAGCCGGCCGGCGTTCGGCGCTTGCCCAGGAACTGGAACAAGGTCGTGTCGCCGAGGTCTTCTTCAAGGTAGGCCGTCGCGTCCGCGTTCTCGGCGTAGAATTCCGGGACAGGAATGCCGTTCTCGAAGAAGTGCTTGGAGAACTCGATGAAGGCCCGGTTCTCCTTGGCGTCGTCGTTGAGCACGCCGATGGCGGTGGTTCCCGCGCCGGTAAGCCGGTATATCTTCCGGCTGGAGCCGTCGGCCCGCACGGGCGCCAGCGATTCGGCCTCGGCGCCGAAGCGCGAGCGGAACAGCTCCCTCAAAGGATCGCGAGCGGCCATGAGTCATCTTAGCCATTCACTTGCCGCGCGGCAAGCCGATGCGTTATCATCGACGCTATGAGCCGATCCGACGCCGACCAGCGGGAGCGCGTCCGGGCGATCCTGATCTCGCTTCTGGGCGGGGTCGCCATCTTCGCCCTGAAGGCGGCCGCCTATTTCATGACCGGCTCGATGGCGCTGCAGTCCGACGCGCTTGAGAGCATCGTCAACGTTCTCGCCGCCGCGTTCGGCCTGGGGGCGGTCATCTTCGCGGGGCAGCCCGCCGACAAGGACCATCCCTACGGCCACGGCAAGATGGAGTACTTCGCCGCGGCCTTCGAGGGCGGCCTCATCTCGCTGGCGGCGCTCGTGATCTTCTACGAGTCGTCGCTGGCCCTAGTGCGGGGCGTAGAGCTCAAAAGCCTCGGCCTCGGGATGGCCGTGAACCTGGGCGCCGGCCTGCTCAACGGCCTGCTGGGCTGGTACCTGCTGCGCACGGGCCGCCGCCTCAAGTCCAAGACCCTCGAGGCGGACGGCCATCACGTGATCTCGGATTTCTACACGACCGGCGGCATTTTCTTCGGTCTCCTCCTCGTGCGGCTGACCGGCTTGAGCTGGCTCGACCCCGTCATCGCGATCGGCGTCGCCGTCCTGCTCGCCCGCACCGGCTACGGTCTCGTGCGCGAGTCGGCGGCGGCCCTGCTCGACGAGGAGGACTCGGCGACGATCGCCGTCATCGTGGCGGCGCTGGACAGGCTGCTGCGCAAAGGCGTCGACGAGACCGGGGTGATCACCGCGCACGGCCTGCGCTCCATCCGCTCCGGACGCTACACCCACGTCGACGTCCATCTCGTCGTCCCTGAGTACCTGCCCGTGGCCGAGGCGCACGACGACACGGAGCGCTTCGAGAAGAAGCTGCTCGCGGCCTCGGGCCTCGAGGGGGAGCTGCACGTGCATCTCGATCCGTGCCGCCGGAAGTATTGCGCGAGCTGCACGGACTCCTCGTGCCCCATCCGCGCCGAGCCGCTCAAGGCCGTCGCGCCCCTCACCGTCGAGGAGGCCGTGGCCGTCGAGCCGATCGACTAGCTACTCGGCCCGGCCGAGCGCGACGCTCGCCGCGAGTATGCCGAGCACCGTGAGCGACACCGCCGCGAACAGCCATTCGCGGCGGCGCGCGAACTGCCAGACCAGGACGGCGACGCGCGCGGCCGGGGTGGCGAGCAGCAGGAGCAGGCCCAGGCTCATGACCGCGCCCGGGTCGAGGGCGCGCAGTCCGGCCGCGAGCTCGGGCAGGGGCGTCGCGGCGGCCGGCAGCGGACCGCCGCGCAGCAGCGCGAGCGTGTAGCCCGCCGCCATCGCGGCCAGGGAGGCGGCCACGCCCGCCGTCAAGGCGCGGGCCACCGCGGCGTTGGCGGGGTCGCGCGGAGCGCTCATCGCAGCCGGATCCCCGCGGCCGCGAGCGACATCTGGACGGCCAGGATCGCGAGGATGACGGCGAGGATCTTGGAAAGATGAGCCCCGTGCACGCGGCGCGCCAGCCGCGAGCCCGCGTAGGCGCCGGCCGCGACGCCCAACGCCACGGGCACGGCGACGGCGGGCGACACCAGCCCCCGGTTGTAGTACAGCGCGGCGCTGGCGCAGGCGGTGACGCCGATCATGAAGTTGCTCGTCGCCGCCGCCGCCTTCATCGGCACGCCCATCGCCGAGGTCATCATCGGCACCTTGATCGGGCCCCCGCCGATGCCGAGCAGGCCCGAGAGGGCGCCCGCCACCGCCGAGACGGCCATGCCCAGGGGAACGTTATGCACGCGGTAGGAAACCTTGCGTCCGAGAACGGCGTCGTGATAGCTGCCTCCGAGCGTGCCCGTGTCGGGCTCGGAGGCGCGGGCGTGCTCGCCGAGACTTTGCTTGAAGATCAGGTAAAGCGCGTTGAGGATCAGGAAGGCCGCGAACACCGCGCTCAGGGCCTCCCGCCGCAGGTGCGCGGCGAGCAGGCCGCCGCCGATCGCCCCGATCGTCGTCGCCGTCTCCAAGGTCATGCCCAGGCGCAGGTTCGTGATCTCGTCGCGCACGTAGCCGATCGCCGCGACGCTCGAGGTCGCGACCACGGCGACGAGGCTCGCCGCCACCGCCTGGTGGATCGGCACGCCCAGGAAAAGGGAGAGCACGGGCACGATGATGATGCCGCCGCCGAGGCCGACCAAGGCGCCGAGCGTTCCCGCCGCCGCGCCCGCGACGACGTAGGCCAGAAGGATGAGCACGGAGCGATTGTAGCAAAGGCGCGGGACGCCCCCGTTTCGTATAATCCGGGCCATGATCAAACACCTGCTGCTCGCCGCCGCTCTCGCCCTGCCCGCCTCCGCCGAGGCGCCCAAGAAGATCTCGGGCTTCGATCCGGCCGCGATGGACCTGTCGGCCGAGCCCTGCGGCGATTTCTACCGATATGCCTGCGGAGGCTGGATGAAAGCCAACCCGATCCCGCCCGACCAGTCGCGCTGGGGCCGGTTCAACGAACTCGCCGAGCGCAACAAGGATATCCTGCGCGACGTGCTCGAGGCCGCGGCCGTCGCGCCGAAGGACGACTCCTCCCGCCGCATCGGCGCCCTGTACGGCGCGTGCATGGACGAAGGCGCCGTCGAGGCCGCCGGCCTCGAGCCCCTCGCCGCCGACCTCGACGCGATCGACGCCCTGCGCTCGGCCAAGGACCTGGCTCCCCTGCTCGCCCGCCTGCACCGCGCCGGGGTCAACGCCGGGTTCGGCTACGGCTCCGACCAGGACTACAAGGATTCGACCTCGGTGATCGCGCTGGTCGACCAGGCCGGCCTCGGCCTGCCGGACCGCGACTATTATCTCAAGAACGACCCGAAATCAGGCGAGCTGCGCCGCGCCTACGAGTGGCACGTCGCGCGCTCCTTCGGTCTCGCCGGCTCCGCCCCCAAGGCCGCGGCCGAGCACGCCGCGGCCGTGATGAAGGTCGAGACCGCGCTGGCGAAGGCCTCGATGGACCGCGTCGCCCGCCGCGACCCGATGAACACCTACCATAAGAAGACACGCGCGGATTTGGGCAAGCTCGCGCCCGCCTTCGGCTGGGAAAGCTATTTCGCCGCCGCCGGCGGGCCGGAGTGGAGCGCCGTCAACGCCTCCTCGCCGGATTTTCTCGACGGCTTCGGCAAGCTGCTGAAAAAGACGCCGCTCGACGATCTCAAGGCTTACCTGCGCTGGCGCGTCCTCTCCGCCGCGGGCTATTGGCTGCCCCGGGCCTTCGTCGAGGAGAAGTTCGACTTCTACGGCCGCCGGCTGACGGGAACCAAGGAGCTCAAGCCCCGCTGGAAGCGGTGCGTCGAGCTCGTCGACGGGGCGCTGGGCGAGGACCTCGGCCGCGGCTACGTCGAAAGGGCCTATCCGCCGGAGACGAAGAAAAAGATGGACGCCCTCGTCGTCGCCGTGGAGCACGCGCTCGAGGAGGACATCGAAGGCCTGGACTGGATGACGCCGGCGACGAAGAAGAAGGCGCTGGCCAAGCTCGCGGCGATCGGCAACAAGGTCGGCTATCCCGAGAAGTGGCGCGACTACTCCGCCGTCAAGATCGACCGCGCGGACCTGCTCGGCTCGCTGCGCTCCGCGACCGAGTTCGAGCACCTGCGACAGCTCAATAAGATCGGCAAGCCGGTCGACCGCAAGGAGTGGCACATGACGCCGCCGACGGTCAACGCCTACTACAACCCGCAGATGAACGACATCAACTTTCCCGCGGGCATACTCCAGCCTCCGTTCTTCGATCCCGAGATGCCCGACGCCGTGAACCTCGGCGGCATCGGCATGGTGATCGGCCACGAGCTGACGCACGGCTTCGACGACTCGGGCCGCAAGTTCGACCTCAACGGCAACATGAACGACTGGTGGACCGAGGCGGACGCGAAGGCCTTCGAGTCGCGCGCGCAGTGCTTCGTCGAGCAGTACGGCGCCTACGAGGTCCTGCCGGGCGTCAAGCTCAACGGCAAGCTGACCTTGGGCGAGAACACCGCCGACAACGGCGGCCTGCTCGTCGCCGGCCTGGCCGTGGACAAGCTCGGCTCGAAGGAGAGCTGGAAGGGCTTCACCCCGCGCCAGCTGCTGTACCTCGGCTTCGCGCAGGTCTGGTGCCAGAACCGGACCGAGCAGGCCGCGCGCATGCTGGCGCAGGTGGACCCGCACTCGGCCGCGCGCGAGCGCGTGATCGGGCCGCTGTCGAACTCTCCGGAGTTCGCGAAGGCCTTCTCCTGCAAGCCCGGCGACCCCATGGTCGCGCCGAAAGCCTGCCGCGTCTGGTGACAGCCTGGGGTCTGACCCCTCAGCTGAGGGCGCCGAGCAGGCGGCGGCGGACCGACAGCGCGATGCGGGACAGCTCCGCGCGGCGCTCGACGAGCGCGTCGACGGTCCACGTCGCGTGGCGCGCGGCGAGCCTGAGGTCGCCGCGATCCAGCGCCGCGACGGCCGACTCCAGGTTGCGCGACGCGAGGCGCTTGGCCTCGACGCGTCCGCGCCCCGCCCACTCGGCGGCCGCGGAGAGCCGCGCGCGCGCCTGCGCGCGGTCGGCGGCGGACGGGCGCGGCGATGTCAGGACGGCCTCGGCCAGGCGCAGGCTGGTCTCGAAGTCGAGCGTCTCGAGGTAGTCGGCGCGCGACGATTCCAGCGCGTGCACCTGGGCGCGCAGCGCCGAGGAGAGCTTCTCGTAGGGCACCGGCGCGGGCGTCTTCACTTCAGGGTGGGGCACGAGGTCTTTGGCGGCGAGGATCGCGGCGGACTTCGGGCGTTTAGCGAGCGCCTCGAAGGCGGCGGCGGCCTTGAGGTCGGCGGCGTCGCGCCCGGCCTTGCGCAAGGTCGCGGCGGCGGCGCGCAGAGCCTTGCGGGCCTCGGCGGGGCGGCCGTTGCGCGCGTGGCGCTCGGCGGCCTCGAGCTCCGCGTGGATGTTCGACCAGCGGTTCCAGGTCACATAGGGCCGGCCGTCGCCGAACGCCTCCTCGCCGCGGGCGAGCGCCTCGAGGCGGGTCGCCTCGGCGGCGGAGGCGGCGGCGCTGTTGTGCGCGCCGACCAAGGACCACAGGGCGGCGTTGCGCTTGAACGCCTTGGGGGCGACCGGCGAGTATTCCGAGATCATCTCTCGAGCCACGCGCAGCTGCAGCGCGGCGAGCTCGCCCGAAACGGCGGCCAGGCGCACGGGCTCGCCCGCGCGCTCGGCCTTGGCGCGCTCGCGGCGAAGGACCTTCACCTGGCCGCGCGCCGACCGGCTTTCGGGCAGGTCGACGGCGGGAAGACCGGCGATCACGCCGTCGAAATCGGCGACCAGGGCTCGCTTGAGGGCGTTGAGGGCGGCGGGCGTCTCATTGGCTTTTTCGCGGGAGTGGATGTTCGCCAGCGCGGCGTAGAGGCGGTCGGCGTCGTCGCGCAGGCCGAGGACGGTGCGCGCGGGCAGCGCCGCGGCGGGAATCGCCACGGACGGCGCCTGCGGGGCGGCGGGGGCGGAGAGCAGGGACGGGGAAAGGGACGGGACGAGAGGCGCGGAGATGGACGGAGCGGAGAGCGCGGGCGCGGAGAGGACGGAGATCGCGGGGGCGGCGTGACCCTGCAGGGCGGGGACGACGCGGACCTGAGCGGCGGCCGGGAATGCGAGGAAAAGTGCGAGGAGGGCGCGTAAGATTCTCATGCCCTATTCTACCGCGCGCCGAGCCCGCCGCTCTGGGTCCTGCGTCCCTGGGCTCGGGGGGTCTAAAGGTCCCTGGCGAGGACGGCGAAGGGGGGCTACACTGCGTCGGTGGCGACCGCTTCCTTCATAAGTCTGCTCCTTGCGCTGACGGCGCCTTGCGCCGCCGGCCAGGCGCGCGTCGTCGTCGAACGCGTCGAGACCGCTCTCCAGCTCGGCGTCCCCGCCTTCGCCGTGCCCGTCCTCTCCGCGGCGCCGTCCCTGTCGCCGGCCGTGACGCCCCTCACGCCGGCCGCGGCGGCGATCGCCCCGATCCCCGTTCTTCCCGCGCCCGTCGCCGGCCTGGCCCCGGCTCCCGCGGCCCTCGCCCCGCTCAAGGCCGCGGCGTCGGTATCTGGTTCGCCGACGCGCGGCCCGCCCGCGGCGGCCGTCCCCTCGGAAGCGGACGCCGGCGCGGCGATGTTCGACGGCGCCTCGGCGGCGCGGGCTCTCGCCGACGTCGCCCGCTCCGCTTCGGGCCGCCCTCTTGCCTCGGGCGTCTTCATCCAGCAGGAGCAGGAGGGCAGCCTCATCGCGTCCGACTCGCGCGACTCCTCGGGCTCATTCTTCCGCTACTACCGCCCCGTCGAGCTGCGCCCCGCGCTCGTCGCCGAGGTGCAGTCGGGTCTTAAGGGCCTGGCCAAGGCGGGCTACGGCCTGCGCCGGGCCCTGGCGCCTTTCTCGAGAGGCGCGGACGCGTCCTGGAACGCCTGGGGCCGCGACGCCAAGATTCTCTATCTCGACAAGCTCGAGAAGGCGGTCGTCGCCGAGAGCGGCCCCCGGTCGGCGTGGCGGGGCAAGACCTTCCTGCTCATGGAGCGCGCGCCCTCGGCGCCGGATTATTTGGCGGAGCATCCGGACATGGAGGCGCCGCCGGCCGGCTACGAGGGCTTACCTGGCTCCCGCTTCCTGCAGCCCGAGATCGTCAGCGGGCGGGACACGCCCGCGTCCTCGGTGGGCGAGGCGCTGGCGCGCACGCGCCGGGTGATCGCCGACACCGGCCACGCCGGGACCCAGTACCACGTCTTCGTCAAGGCCGAGCCGGAGGTACTGCGCTCGCAGCTAGCGGGCCTGCAGGCGGCGCTGCAGGCGTTCAACGACGCGCTGTACGCGCAGGCGGCCCAGGACAGCTTCCAGAACGTCATCCACGCCTCGCTGCAGCCCTGGCACGCCGGCCGCTCCCGCCGCGTGGCCGAGCTGCTCGCCGCCGCGGAGCCCGAGGCGCACGTGCCCCCGGCCGAGGACCCCGACAGCGAGAAGCACGCCTTCGTCGGCCTGCGCTACTGGGGCGCGGAGAACGGCAAGCTCGTCGTGTCGCTCGAGCTGCGCGGGGCGAGCCTGCCCTTCAAGGGACGAAGGTCCGCCGCGCGCGACCTGGAGATCGCCGAGCTGCCGAAGCGGAACTACGACGAGGCCCAGCGCTGGCTTTCTCTGCTGGCGGCGTACGCCGAGTCCCTCGCGCGCGGAGCCGCGCCGCGGACCGCGGGACGGCCGACGGTCCTCGACGAGAAAGCGGCCGACGCCTTGCTCGCCGCGCGCGCGGCCGAGCGCGGCTTGCCGAAGGATTCTTATTTCGGCGCGGCGGCGCTGGCCAAGCGCTTCACCGGCGCCGAGCGCGTCTCTCCCGGGCTGCTGCTCCCGTTCGCCGCCACCGCCCAGAACTCGGCGGCGCTCGACCGCTTCATTGATGAGTGGCTCGACGTCTCGGCGAAGGCGCGCTCGCTCGAGGCCGCCGGAGGCGAGTTCGCCGACGCGCGCCGCTACCTCGAGTACCAGCTGTGGAACGCCTACGCCGCCTGGGGCCGCTCGCACGAGCCCGTCGCGCGCGCCCGCTTGGCGGCGATCCTCGCGCCCCGCTGATCCCCTGCCCCAGAATGTTATCCTTCCAATAGTGGAATCCGAGAAGCCGTCCGCCTCGCCTCCCGCGGCGCCTCGACGCGAAAGCCCTTCGCGGCGCAAGCCCGCTCCTCAGGCCGTCGATTGGGACAAGGTCAGCGACGAGGACCTTCTGCGCATGCGCATCTGCGATCTTCCTCTCGCGATCGACGACTTCCTGCGCGAGCGCATCCAGGCGGTGTACGTCGAGCTCGACGCCAAGGGCATTTCGTTCCATCCGGAGTGCTATCTGGGCGACGAGTGGTTCTCCCCCGAGGGGGACCCGGTCATCAGCGTCCCTTATTATCTCGCCCACCCCCGGCTCGTCAAGCTCGAGAAAAGCTGGGCGCTCGAGGCCGAGGGCGAGTCCCGCGAGTGGTTTCTTCAGCTCCTGCGCCATGAGGTCGGCCACGCCTTGTCGCACGCCTACGACCTGCACAAGGTCAAAGGCTACGACCAGGTGTTCGGGCCGAGCTCCAAGGAATATCCCGACTCCTACCGGCCGCGTCCCTACAGCCGGCGCTACGTCGTGCATCTGGAGAACTGGTACGCGCAAAGCCACCCGGACGAGGACTTCGCCGAGACCTTCGCCGTCTGGCTGACCCCGACCATCGACTGGCGCAAGGATTACGCCGGCTGGGGCGCGCTGGCCAAGCTCGAATTCATCGACAAGATGATGGCCGGCATCAAGGACAGGAAGCCGGTCCGGCGCCGGGGCTCGAAGTTCCGCCGCCTGTCGACGATCCGCATGACCGTCGCCCAGAGCCACAAGATCAAGCGCCGCGCGCTGGAAAGCGACTTCCCGGAGTATTTCGACCGCGATCTGACGACCATCTTCGCCCCGGCGGAAAAAGGGGAGCGCGCCGCCAAGTTCCTGCGCCGCCACCGCGCCATGCTCGTGCGCTGCGTGTCGCAGTGGACGGGGGAGAAGCGCTACACGATCGAGGGCCTCGTCACGCGCTTCGCCGAGCGCTGCGTCGACCTCCGGCTGCGGGTGCAGAAGTCCGAGACCGAGACGCTCGCGCGGGTAACGGCCTGCCTGACCACGATGGCCTCGAATTACTTCCTCACGGGAAAGTTCAAGAGGCATCTCCGATGAGCCGCTCGCTCAAGGTCCTCGTCCTTTTCGACGGCGCCAACGCCCCGCCGCGCGGGCACGAGTTCGTCGAGGAGCTGGCCCGCCCGGACTGGGCCTGCGAGGATCACGTGGTCAAGGGACTGCGGGCCCTCGGCCATGAGGTGCGCATGCTCATGGTGGCAGACGACATCACCCCCTTGGTGGCGGAGATAACCGAAAATCGGC
The DNA here is from genome assembly GCA_036676805.1 of Elusimicrobiota bacterium. Lineage (GTDB taxonomy): Bacteria > Elusimicrobiota > Elusimicrobia > UBA1565 > UBA9628 > GWA2-66-18. Next base: position 21,445 of record JAKFCD010000088.1, on the reverse strand, counting down.
CGGACGTGGCCTTCAATCTCTTGGAGGAGTTCAAATCGAACCCCGCGCTCGTGCCGAACGTCGTCTGCCTGCTCGAGATGATGGGCGTTCCCTACACCGGCTCCAACCCGCTCGCGTTGCGCCTGTGCAAGGACAAGGCCCTGACGAAGATCGTCCTGACCCAATGCGGGGTCCCCAACCCGCCGTTCCAGATTTTCGATCCGGGCAAGGCCGTCAAGCGCCAGGAATGGCTCGAGCTGCCCGTCGTCGTCAAGCCGACCCTCGAGGACGCCTCGTACGGCATCGCGCGCGCCTCGGTTGCGGCGACCGATGAGGCGTTCGTCGAGCGCGTGAAGTATCTCCATGAGAAAACGGGGCAAACCGTCATCGCCGAGCGCTACATCGAGGGCCGGGAGCTTTACGGCAGCCTGCTCGGCAACGGCCGCGTGCGCTTCTTCCCGCTGCGCGAGGTCAAATTCGGAACGCTCGGCGACTCGGGGCCGGCGATCGCGACCTTTCACGTGAAGTGGAGCGAGGAATACCGCAGGAAGTGGGGCATCGAATACGGCTTCGCCGAGGGCCTGTCGGACGCCGTGACGCGCCGGGTCGAGGAGATGTGCAAATCCGCGCTTCGCGCCCTCCATATCACCGGCTATACGCGCATCGATCTGCGCCTCGACATCGAAGGCGAGCCGACCATCCTCGAGGTCAATCCCAATCCGAACCTCGCCATGGACGAGGATTTCGCCCAGGCCGCCCTCAAGGCGGGAGTCTCCTGGGAGAAGCTGCTCCAATCCATCCTCGACCTGGCCCTGCGCGCCGAAGCCGACGGGGCCTAACGGCCGAAGCGTGCCGCGGGAATCGACAGCGCGCTCAGGAGCAGGACGACGAGCGCGCGCCAGGCCCACAGCTCGAGGCCGGGGCTCCAGATCAAGGCGGTGACGACGCCCGAGACGGCGTAGCCCAGGAAGTAATCCACCGGCAGGCCGAGGACCTTGCGGCGGAACCACGCCACCTCGCGCGTGCGAAGGGCGGCGAAGCCCCACGCGGGATTCCAGACGAACCACTGCAGGTCCCACGCCGCCGTGAGCAGCAGATAAGAGGATAGGCATTTCGCCCACAGCGCGAGCGAGAAGCCCCCGAACGCGAGCGGCAGGTGGAAAATGCCGATCAGGAACAAGGTGAGCCACAGGTGGTAGCCGGTGAGCTCCTTGCCGTTGGTGAGGCCGAGCCACCACTCCGGTCCCCAGCGCCAGGTCGGGAGGTTGACGGCCCAGCCGTGCGCGCCCTCGATGTGGATCTCGACGCGGGCGAGAATGTGGCAGAGCATGAAGAGGTAGAGGCCCTCGCCGGCCCCGGCGAGAAGCTCTGGCCTCATTTCCGCTTCTCCTTGATCCTCTTGCGCGCCGCCTTGTGGATGGTCTTCCACTTCTGCTTCTCGGTCGCCGCGGGGGCCTCGCGCCGGGCCGTCTCGTGGGCGGCCTCTCGCCGGAGCTTGGCCCACGACGCGAGGCGCTCGGCGGCCAAGGCCCCGGCCTCGACGGCGGCCTTCACCGCGCAGCCGGGCTCGGAGCCGTGGGCGCAGTCCTTGAAGCGGCATGAGGGTGCCAACGCCTCGATGTCGTCGAAGGTCTTCTTGAGGCCCTGCTCGGCGTCCCAGAACTGCATCTCGCGCATGCCGGGCGTATCGAGCAGGATGCCGCCGCCGGGAAGGATGAACAGCTGGCGGTGCGTCGTGGTGTGGCGGCCGCGCTCGTCGGAGGCTCGCGTCTCGGCCGTCTTCAGCGCCTCGTTGCCGGCCAGGCGATTGACCAAGGTGGACTTGCCCACGCCCGAGGAGCCGATCAGCCCGACCGTGCGGCCCGGCTTGATCCAGGCCGAGAGCGCGTCGAGGCCCGCTCCGGTCTTGGCCGAGACCGCGACGACCGCGGCGTCGCCGGCGGCCCGGCGGGCCTCGGCGAGGAAGGCCGCGGGCTCGGCGCAGGCGTCGAGCTTGTTGAGGAGCAGCACGGGCTCGGCGCCGCTTTCGCGGCTCACCGTCAGGAAGCGCTCGAGCCGGCGCGCGTTGAAGTCGGCGTTCAGGGCGGTCATGACCAGGACGGCGTCGAGGTTGGCGGCGATGACCTGCTCCTCCATCGCCTCCCCGGCGGCCTTGCGGGAGAGCTTGGTGCGGCGAGGGAGTATGCGGCGAATGAGGACCACCTTCTCGTTGGGGACCGATTCGGCGCTGACCCAATCGCCTACGGCGGGCAGCCCGGCGCGGCCCTCCGCCTTGTGGCGCATGTTCCCCGGGGTGCGCGCGGACTTCACGCCCCGCTCCGACATGATCTGGAACAGGCCGCGCTGCTCCTCGATCAGTCGCGCGGGGAAACGGCCCTGCGCGGCGTCGCCGCCGAAAGCCTCGGCCCATCTAGCGTCCCAGCCCCAGTCCTCGAGAATCCCCATCGAAATGATTCTAACTGTTTCCGGAAACTGTTGAGCGCCGCCGAGCGGCCGCCGAAATCCGGCTCAGCGCGACGGGCGTGATGCCCAGGTAGGAGGCGATGAGCTTCTGCGAAAGCCGCGCGGCGAGCTCCGGCTTTTCCTTCAAGAAGGAGCGGTAGCGCTCGGTCGCGGAATCGAGCAGGAGCTCCTGCTCGCGGCGCTCGCGCTGCCGGTAATGGTCCTCGGCGATGACCCGGCCGAGCTCCTGCCAGCACGCGTGGGACTTGTAGAGGGCGGTGACGCGGTCGTAGCGCACGACCATGATCTCCGAATCCTCGAGGGCCTCGATCGTGGTGCGCGACGGCCGCCGGTCGAGCAGCTCGGCGTAGGCCGCGAGCATCTCCCCCGGGCCGCGGAAGGCCTTCGTGGCCTCGCGGCCCTCCGCGTCCGTATAGTAAAAGCGGAAAAGCCCGGAGACGACGATCGCCGCCTCCGCCGAGGGTTGCCCCGGTTCGATGAACCGGTCGCCCTTGGAGAGGAGGCGCGGGCGCAGATGCGCCTCGAGCTTCACCCACTGCTCGGGGGGGATGGGCGCGAGGCGCCGGACGACCTCGAAAATATCAGGGTGGCGGATTAACATAGGTTAACGACGGGGGATCGATTTGCCGTTATCGTATCGGGATGGATATGAACGTCTACGCCGTCGCGACCCCAGTCGTGCTCGCCGTCGTCGCCCTCGAGGCCGCCTGGTGTTTATACCAGAAAAACGGCTGCTACAGGTTCGACGACGCGATGGCCAACTTCGGCACCGCGATCGGTCATCAGGTCGTCAACGTCGCCGTCGCCGCGCTCGCCTTCGCGCTGTTCACCGGCCTGCGCGCGCGCTGGCCCTTGGCCGACTGGGGCGCTTCGCCTGGCGGCTTCGCGCTCCTGTATATGTCCGTGGACTTCCTCTTCTATTGGTTCCACCGCGCGGGCCACGGGATCAACTTCCTGTGGGCCGCGCACGCGCCGCATCACTCGAGCGAGGAACTCAACTATACCGTCGGACTGCGCGCGAGCGTGACCCAGCGCCTGGCTTCCTTCCTGTTCTACTGGCCGCTGGCCCTGGTCGCGCGCGCCGAGGTCGTGCTGCCGCTGGTCGGCCTGCATCTGCTGATCCAGCTCATTCCGCACACGCGCGTGATCGGGCGCCTGCCGCGCTGGATCGAGTCCTGGCTCAACACCCCGACCCATCACCGCGTGCACCACGCTATCAACCCCGCGTATCTCGACAAGAACTTCGGCGGCACCTTCATCGTCTGGGACAAATTGTTCGGCACGTACGCCGAGGAGGTCGAGGCGCCCGTGTACGGCGTTCTGCGCCCGCTCAAGACCTGGTCGCCGGTGGCGATCAACGCGCAGTACTGGGCGCTGCTGTGGCGCGACGCGCTCGACGCGCCCTCCGTGCCGGACAAGTTCAAGCTCTGGTTCATGCCCAACGGCTGGAGGCCGGAAGGGGTGCCGCCGCGCGCGCCGATGCCCCCGGTGCTCGGCCGCGCGAAGCTGGAGTCCGACCTGAGCCCGTCCGTCCGGCGCGGCCTCCTTCTTCAGCTGCCGGTCCTGCTCGGCGCGATGTGGCTCGTGACGAGCCAAGGCTCGCCGCTGGGCGCCTGGGGCAAGGCCGCGCTCGGCGCCGCGATCTGGCTCGCGGTGATCGCCTGGGGCCGGATCCTCGACGCGGGGCTACGGGATGAGGGCGATCTTGCCGCGGGCGCCCGGAGCCAGGATCGCCGCGTGGGCCTTGAAGGCCTCGGCGAGCGGGAACTTCGCGCCGATCAGGGGCTTGAGCGTTCCGTCCGCTAGTCCTTTCCCCAGGTCGGCGTGCACGTGCTCGCGCTCGGCCTCGGTCATGTTCCACAGGCTCATGCCGCGCACCGTGAGGTCCTTCGTGATCGTGAGCCGGGGATCGATCGGCACCGGCCCGCGGCTTCCGACGATGACGATGCGCCCGCGCTGGGCCGCGACGCGCAGATCGTCCGCCAGATTCACGTTGGCGAGCATCTCGACGATGAGGTCGGGGCCCTGGGCGTCGGTCAGCCTCAGAATCTCATCGAGGTAGCCCGGCTTGCGGTGGTCGAGGGCGTACGAGACGCCGAGCGATTCGAGGAAGGCGGCGCCTTCCGCTCCTCCGGCCGTGCCGATGACGATCAGGCCCGCCGCGAGGGCGAGCTGGACCGCCGCCACGCCCACGCCGCCGCTGGCGCCGTGGATGAGGACGGTCTCCCCGCGCCGGGCTCCGCCGCTCTGGAACAGGGCGCGATGGGCGGTCGCGTAGGGCACGCCGATGGCCGCGCCCTGCTCGAAGGAAAGCCGCTCCGGGAGGGGGAACGCGCGGGAGCCCTCCACCGCGGCCTTCTCGGCGTAGACGCCGCCGACCGCGCCGTAGACGTAGACGCGCTCCCCCGGCTTGAACGGCGCGCCCGCGCCGGCGGCCTCGACGAAGCCGGCGGCGTCCGTGCCGGGAGTATACGGCAGCTCCGCCTTGCGCGTGTACGTCCCGGCACGGATATAGGTGTCCACCGGGTTGACCCCGATCGCCTTGAGGGCGACCAGGACCTGCCCGGGCCCGGCCTTCGGCTCCGGGACATCCCTGAGCCGAAGAACCTCGGGCCCGCCGAACTTCTCGACGACGATCGCCTTCATAAGCGCTCGACGACCTCGCTGAGCGGGAAGCGGACCTTGGCGTTCTTCGCGTACGCATCGTCGGAGGCGCGCACTCCCGCGGTCGCGACGACGACGGCTTTCCAGCCCTTGGCGTGCAGGCCGAGTATCTCGTCGTACTTGTCCTTGTCGAAGCCTTCCATCGGGCAGGCGTCGACGCCGAGCACGGCGGCCGAGGTCAGGAAATTGCCGAGCGCGATGTAGACCTGGCGCGTCAGCCACGCCTCGACCTTCTCGGGCGGCAGGGAGACCGACTGAAGCATCGTCTGCTTGTAGCCCTCGAGCGCCTCGGCGGGAACGCGGCGCACCTCGGAGATGCGGTCCACGAAGCGCTGCACGTCGGCGGCGCCCGCGTCCTTCTTGACGAGGAAGACGACGAGCTTGTCGGCGTCGGTGATCTGGGTCTGGCCCCAGGAGGCGGGCCGGAGCTTGGCGCGCAGCGCCTTATCCTCGACGACGAGGAACTTCCATGCCTGCAGGCCGTAGGAGGAGGGGGAGAGCAGGAGGGACTGCTCCAGGGCGGCCCACCTGTCCGCCGGGATTCGGCCCGCCGCGTCGAATTTCTTCACGGCATAGCGCCAGTTCAGCGCGGAAACGAGGGTTTCGGGAGTCATGGCTTTCTCGGCGGCTGCGGTCATCATATGTATCCTCTCTAGTTACAGTTTTGCGTAAAAAAAATCAGGCCGTCAAGCCGATCTCCCCGACGATGTCGGCCAAGGTGGTGCGCTTGAGCTCGGGCAGGACCTTGGACTCGACGCGCGTGAACACGCCCGCGAGGATCTTCTGCATGCGGCAGGCGAGCGGACACTTCTCGTTGCGCTTCTCGTGCTGGACGAAGAAGGCGCCTTCCTCGACGGCCTTGTAGATATCGTGCAGGGAGACGCGGGCGGCGGCCTTGGCGAGCCGGAAGCCGCCTTTGGCGCCGTGGGTTGACTCCACGATCCCGGCCCGCGCGAGCTGGGCGAGCAGGCGGCGGATCACGACGGGGTTCGTCGCGACCGAGCTGGCGATGTCGCGGGAGGTTCGGCGCTCGTCCTTGTGGACCGCGAGCATCGAGAGGGCGTGGACCGCCACTGCGAAACGGGAGTTGGCCGCCATAATGTAACCATTATAGTCACAGTTTCCTGAACTGTCAAGGGCCTTTGCTATCATTAGCTTCATGGCCCGCTACCGTTATCTGCTCGGCGACTCGCGCGGCGAAGCCGCGCGCTTGAGGTTCCAGGCGAAGCTCTGGGATCCGGTCTCCCTCGCGCTGTTCGACCGCCTCGGCGTCAAACCCGGCTGGAAGGTCCTTGAAATCGGACCGGGCCAAGGGTCGCTGCACTTGGACCTGAGGCGGCGCGTGAAGGGCCCGGTGGACGCCGTCGAGCGCTCCGCCGCGTTCGCCGCGCGCCTGCGCCGGTTCTGCGAGCGCGACGGGCGCGGCCCGGGGACGATCTGGCAGACCGACCTCATCGACGCCCCCTTGCCCAAGGGGAAATACGACCTGATCTTCGCGCGCTGGGTTTTCCTGTTCCTGCCTGAGCCGGAGAGGCACCTGCGCAAGCTCGCGCGCGCGCTCAAGCCCGGAGGGCGCATCGCGATCCAGGATTATCACCGCGCGACGATGGCGCTGTATCCCAAGCCGAAGCACTGGGACGCGATGATGGCCGCCGACCGGGTCTTCTTCGAGACGCAGGGGGGCGACGCGAGCGTCGGCGGGCGCCTTCCCGGGCTGTTCAAGCGCGCCGGCCTCGTTCCAACCGAGGCTCAGCCGAATCTCAAGGCGGGCTTCCCGGGCTCGGACGTCTGGACTTGGGCATCGTGGTATTTCCTCGGCGTGATGCCGCGCCTGGGCAAGCTCCGGCCTTTCACGCCCTCGGCGGCGCGTCGCACCGCGGCCTCGTGGCGGGCCGCCGCGCGGCGGCCCGAGAGCCTGTTCATCGCTCCGTGCGTCCTCGACTGCGTGGCGCGCAAGCCCCGGACATGATCGAGAGCTGGATCGCCGTCTCGGCGGCTTACCTGGACTCCAAGAAAGCCCGGGAGAGCCTGGCCCTCGACCCGTATTGGCCGAAGTGGGACTCGCCGTGGTGGCACATGACCTTGCTGTGGGAGCTCGGCCGCGCCGACGCGATCCCCAAGGAGGCGGCGGAGGCGATGCTCGCCGCCATCGAGGCCAAGTACGTCCGCTGGTTCCCGAACCCGCGCGAGCCGCTGCCGCCCGGCAAGGACTATCACCGCGACGGCCTGTGCCACTGCGGCCTGGGCAACATGTACCAGACCTTGGCCGCGTGCGGCCTCGATCTCGACGCGCGGGCGCCGTGGATGAGAGCGTGGTTTCTGCGCTACCAGCTGCCCGACGGCGGACTCAACTGCGATGAAAAAGCGTACGCCAAGGGCGGCTCCTCCTCGGTGCAGTCGACCGTGCCCGTCCTCGAGGCGGTGCTCGGCGCGGGGCGGCCCCTGACCCCGATCGAGGAGCACTTCGTCGACCGGGGCGCCGAGTACTTGATCGAAAGGCGCTTGGCGTTCCGTTTGAGGGACGGTCAATTGATGGACCCCGGCTTCCTCGAGATCGGCTTCCCGCGCTTCTACGATTACGACATACTTCGCGGGGCCGCCTTCCTCGCCGATTGGGCCCGCCTGCGCCGTCGGCGCATTCAACGCGGCGCCGTGGGCTGGGTCCTCGACACCATGGATGAACGCTTCCCCGATGGGCGGGTAAAATTAGAAAAGACGGGCTTGATGGCGACCGAGGACACCTTGCTGGGTGATAAGGACGGGAAGTGGGTCCGCGGCCCGGCCGCGACCTTCCCGCTATTGGACTCGGTGCGAAAGCCGGGATCGATCTCCGACGTATTGACCCGCTCCTGGGCCGAGACGCGCAAGGTGCTCGAAGCCCGGCTTGACGGATAGGTCCAACGATATTAAGGATTGGACCTTACGGCCCTGGGAAAGCTCCGGGTCGTTGGGATACGCTATATCCGATGCGCCGGTTAATAGCTTTAGGTCTTTGCGCCTCCGTTGCCCTCCCCGCGGAAGCGTTCGCTCAAGCGAGGGTCGTGCTCCCCTCGAGCCCTCGAGCCGTTGCCGTTCCAAATTCCTTCCCATCACTCCCCGGTATAACCGGCTCTCTGCCGTTATCGAGCGCCCTCAATCCGTCGTTATCGCCGTCATTAAGTCAGGCCATGGCGGCGCCGTCGATCAATACTCAATCCGTTGCCGTTCCGTCGCCGTTATCCGTTCCAAAGGCGATCACGCCCGTTCTCTCCGTGAAAACGACGATCGTCAGGGCCCATCCGGCCCTCGCTCGAGCCGCCGCCCGCCTGACCGCCGCCTCCATGCCGGACAAGCCGGTCTCGGACGCGAAGCAGGCCGCCGACGAGATCTTCTCCGGCGACGCCCCGCGCCGTTCCTCCGACGAGACGCCCATCCCCGGCCGTTATTCTCAATCCCCGTCGTTGGCGCCCGCGTCGGCGTCCTCCCCCGCGAAGAAGCCCCCGCTCATCGCCCGCTGGAGAGCCTCCTTGCCTGACGGCACCGGCCCCCTCGTTCTCGCCGCCTTCGCCTGGAACTTCCTCACGATCGCCGCTTACTCCATCATCGGCCCCGCCCGCGGCGCCCTCCTGATGACGAAGTTCGGCCCCGAGACCCTGCCCTGGGTCTACATGGCCAGCGCCGCGCTGACCGGCGCCGTCGTCTTCGCCTACAGCCGCTTCTCGCGCTCACCGCGCAAGCTCCTCATCGGCGGTTCCCTGGCCCTGCTCGCGGCCACCCTCGTCGCCGGCGCGCTCGCCGTCTCGGCGACGGCCCTTCCCTCCGTGGCCTTCGGCTATTTCCTGTGGACCGACGTGTTCGGCATCATGTCGGCGACCTTGTTCTGGACCTACGCCAACGACGTCTTCACCCGGACCGAGTCCAAGCGCGTGTTCGGCCTCATCGCGGCCGGCGCGCCGCTGGGCTCGATCGCGGGCGCCCTGCTGATGAAGCTCGTCGTCGGCTCGATGGGCCCCGTCCCGATGCTGCTGGTCGCGGCGGGAGTGTTCGCCGCCGTGCTCCCGCTCTTCTTCTTCATGGAGAGCCGTTCGAAAGGCCGGGGCGCGGCGCCCGCTTCGGATGCGAAGGCCGAAGACGGCGCCCCGACGAAAGGGATCCTCCAGACGATCCTGGGCTCGCCGTTCCTGATCTTCCTGACCGTCGTCGTCGCCCTCGAGCGCCTGGTCCCGGACGTCACGAACTACCTGTTCGCCTTCGCCGCGTCCTCCGCCTACAAAGGCGACCCGACCGGCATGGCCCAGTTGTTCGCCGACGTGAACTTCTACACGAGCCTCGCCTCGTTCGCCGCGAGCAGCCTCCTCGTCGGCCTGACCTTGCGCAAGATCGGGACGGGGGGGAGCCTGATGACCGCGGGCCTGGTCAACCTGGCCCTGTTCGCCCTGTACCCGTTCGTTCCCACGCTCGGGGTCGCCGCCTTGTTCTTCGGCCTCGACGGCGTGACGCGCTACACCTGGTTCAAGACCGCCAAGGAGTCCACGTACGCCGCGACCGACCGCGACGTGATCTACCGGGTGAAGGCCTTCATCGAGATGTTCGTCTACCGATTCGCGCGCGGCCTCGCCGGCCTGCTCCTGCTCGGGATGGCGTGGCTGCAGGGCGGCCCGGCCGGGGCGGCCCTGCTCGGCGTCCCGCTGGCGCTCCTCTGGCTGTACGCCTCGTGGCGGCTGGGCCGCGAGCACAAGAAGCTCGAAGACAAGAAAGGTTGACGCGTCCCGTCCCGGGTGCTATCATATTCGTATTAACGAATATGAAGAATAATCTGTTCAGGGCCTTCGCCGATCCCACCCGCCTGCGCATCCTCGGTCTTTTGTCGGGCCGGGAGGTGTGCGTCTGCGACCTCATGGCCGTGCTGGGCGCGCCCCAATCCAAGGTGTCCCAGCATCTGGCGTACCTGCGCTCCGCGGGCCTCGTCGTATTCCGCCGGGAAGGAAAGTGGCGTCATTACGCCTTGGCCAAGCCCGAGGGCCGCGTCCATGCCCGCCTCGTGGGCTGTCTGGGCGAGTGCTTCGCCGAGATCGCCGAGCTCAAGCGGGACCGGATTAAATTCCGAAAAATAATGCTGGCCAAGGAGAAGTGCTCATGAACCGTCCGCCGACCGTCCTTTTCGTCTGCATCGAGAACTCCTGCCGTTCCCAGATGGCCGAGGGCTTCGCCCGCCGCCACGGCGCGGGCAAGGTCGCGGCCTGGAGCTCGGGCTCGCGGCCGAGCGGCAAGGTCAACGAGACCGCGGTCGCGTTGATGGAGGAGAAGGGCGTGGACATGTCCTCGCACCGCTCCAAGGGGCTCGACGATCTTCCCAAGCAGACGTGGGACTACGTGATCACCATGGGCTGCGGCGACGCCTGCCCCTTCGTGTCGTCTCAGGCCAAGGAGGATTGGGCCATCCCCGATCCCAAGCACATGTCTCCCGAAGATTTCCGCAAGGTGCGAGACCTCGTTGAGGCCAAGGTGAAGGACCTGATCGCCCGTGCGGTCAAGACGGGGGCATGAGCGCATCCCGGCTGTCGTTCCTCGACCGTTACCTCACCGGCTGGATCTTCGCGGCGATGGCCCTCGGCGTCGGCCTCGGCTATTTTCTTCCGGGGGTGCCGGGCTTCGTCAATCGCTTCCAGATCGGGACGACGAACATCCCGATCGCGGTCGGCCTTATCCTGATGATGTATCCGCCGCTGGCGAAGGTGAAGTACGAGGAGCTCGGCGAGGTGTTCCGCGACAAGAAGATCCTGGGTCTCTCGCTCGTTCAGAATTGGGTCATCGGCCCGGTCCTGATGTTCGCGCTCGCCGTCATCTTCCTGCGGGGATATCCCGAGTATATGGTGGGCCTGATCATGATCGGCCTGGCGCGCTGCATCGCCATGGTCATCGTGTGGAATGAGTTGGCCGAGGGCGACGCGCAGTACGCGGCGGGGCTCGTGGCCTTCAACAGCGTCTTCCAGGTCCTTTTCTTCAGCGTGTACGCATGGTTCTTCGTCGGCGTCCTCCTGCCCAAGCTGGGCCTGGAGGGAACCGCGGTGGTCGTGAGCATGCTCCAGATCGCGGAAAGCGTCGCGATCTATCTGGGAATCCCGTTCGTCGCGGGGTTGGCGACGCGTTTCTTCCTGCTCCGGTCCCGGGGCAGGGCGTGGTATGAGGACGTCTTCATCCCGCGCATCAGCCCCCTGACCTTGCTGTCCTTGCTCTTCACCATCGTCGTGATGTTCAGCCTCAAGGGCAAGCTCATCGTGACCTTGCCCTTCGACGTCCTGCGCATCGCCGTGCCGCTGCTGCTCTACTTCGTCGCGATGTTCTTCTTCAGCTTCTGGCTGAGCCGCAAGGCGGGGGCGGATTACGCGAAGACGGCGACCTTGTCCTTCACCGCGGCCAGCAACAACTTCGAGCTGGCCATCGCGGTCGCCGTCGCCGTGTTCGGCATCGACTCGGGCCAGGCCTTCGCCGCGGTCATCGGGCCGCTCGTCGAGGTCCCGGCCCTCATCCTTCTGGTGGACGCCTCCCTGTACCTGCGCAGGCGCGGGTCGTTTTCTCCCTTTCGACCCGGCGCTACGCAAAGAGCAGCTTGAGGCCGGCGATGATGAGCACGACGGCCAACAGGCGCTTGATCGCCGCGTGCGGCAGGCGCGTGCTGCCGAGATAAGAGCCGGCGGTCCCGCCGGCGACGGCGGCGAGGGCGAGGGCCCAGGCGGCCTCCGGTAAGGACTTCGCCCGGCCGAGATGGCCGGCCAGGCCCGCCGCGGAATTGACGAGGATGAAGGCGGCGGACACCGCGGCGATCGTCTTGGTCCGGTCCCATCTGAGGAAAATCCCCAGCGGCGTGAGGAAAATCCCCCCGCCGGTGCCGGTCAGGCCGGCGAGCAGGCCGAGCCCGGCCCCGACGCCGAGGGCGGCGGGCAAAGAAGGGGGCCTGGCCGCCGGCTCCTCCGGCGGATCGAAGAAAAAGCGCGCGGCGGAAAAGAGAAGGACCAGGCCGACCGCGATTTTGAAGCCGCGGTCGGGAAGGTTCAGCCACCCTCCGAGGAACGCGCAGGGAACGGAGGCGAGCGCGAGCGGCCAGAACAGCTTCCATGAGAAGTGGCCGGCGCGGCGGAACTGCCAGAAGGCGATCGACGCGACGAGGATGTTGAGCGCGAGGGCCGACGGCTTGATCGCGGCTGGCGCCAAGCCGAACAGCGTCATCGCGGCGATGTAGCCCGACGCGCCCGCGTGGCCCACGGAGGAATACAGGAGGGCGACGGCGAACACCGCGAAAGTCAGCGAGGTCAAAGCCGCGCGGACCAGCTGTTCGGATCGAGCATCTCCCGGACCATCGTCACGAGCGCCTCCATGTCCAGCGGCTTGAGGAGGAAGCGCACCCGCGGCTCGGGAGGTATCTGGGCGGCGAAGCGCACCGCCTCGGTGCCGCTGATGAGGAGCACCGGAAGCAGCCTCGTCTCCTCGCGGGCCCGGAAATCCGAGAGCAGCTGGACCCCGGTCTTGCGCGGCATCTGATAGTCGATCAGCGCGAGGTCGGGCCTCTCCTCGAGCGCGGCGCGCTCGGCGTCCGTCGAATCGTGGCAGACGACGACGTCGTGCCCCTCGCTCTGAAGGCATTCGCGCAGCACCTCGGTCAGGGACACCTCGTCGTCGACCAGCAGTATCTTAGCCATCTTACGTAGAGCATAGGAGGGCGCGGAAGCCGCGTCAAGAGGAGTGTGACCGAATCGCTCTTGCCCGGGGGGCCGGAGGGGGGCTAAACTGAATGTAATGGATGCTCCGGCGCCGAGCGGAGAGTCCGGCTTCCTCGAATCGCTCATCGATTCGGTGGCGGACCCCATTTTCGTCAAGGACCGCAAGCACCGCTGGGTGCTCTTCAACGAGGCGTTCGTCGCCCTCCTCGGCCGCCCCCGGGAGCAGCTGCTGGGAAAATCCGACTTCGATTTCTTCCCGAAGGCCCAGGCCGACGTCTTTTGGCAGCAGGACGAGCTCGTTTTCGAGACGGCTCGTGAGAACTCCAACGAGGAGCTGCTCACCGACGCGCGGGGCCGGATCCATGTGCTGGTGACGCGCAAGACGCTCTGGACGGACGCCGGCGGGCGTAAATTTCTCATCGGCGTGATCCGCGACATCACCGAAAGCGTGGACGCCGCCGAGGACCTCAAGCGAAGCCAGGAGCGCCTGCATCGCGCCCAGAAGCTCGAGGCGATGGGGCACCTGGCCGGCGGCGTGGCCCACGATTTCAACAATCTTCTCTCCGCGATCCGCGGCAGCGCCGAGCTCCTCCTCGAGGACCTTCCGAAGGGTCATCCGTCGAGAGCGAACGCCGAGGAGATTCGCGACGCCGGGAACCGGGCCTCGGCGCTGACGCGGCAGCTGCTGTCGTTCGGCCGGCGCCCCCGAGGCCTGGCGAGGTCCGTGGATCTCGTCGCGATCGTAGGCGGCATGCGGGAGCTGCTCCGCCGTCTCCTGCCGCCGGGCGTGAAGCTGGAGGTGGTCCTGCCGAAGAGCCTGGAGGCGATCAGCGCAGATCCCGGACTCGTGGAGCAGATTCTCCTCAATCTCGTCGTGAATGCCGGAGAGGCGATGCCGAAGGGGGGCACGGCGGCGATCGAGCTCGCGGTCGCCCCGAAAGGCGGCGGCGGGGTGTGCGGGCCGTGCGCGCGGCTGACGGTGCGCGACGGCGGCGTCGGCATGACCGTAAAGATTCGAGCGCGCATCTTCGAGCCGTTCTTCACGACCAAGGAGAACGGCAGCGGCCTGGGCCTAGCCACGGTCGCCGACACCGTGCGGCGCTGTGAGGGCGGCATCGAGGTCGAGAGCGCCCCGGGCAAGGGCGCCGCGTTCCACGTTTACTGGCCGTTGGCCCGCGAGTCGCGGAAGTCCCGCGGCCGGGTGCTCGTGGTGGATGAGGACGACGCGAGCCGCCGCTTCTCGGTGCGCTGCCTCGAACGCGAGGGCTACGAGGTCCTGTCGGCGGGCGATCCGTCCGAGGCGCTGCGCATCGGCGGCGCCAACGAGGGGCTCTTCGATCTGCTCATGATCGACGTCGCGATGCCGCGGATGCGCGGGCCGGAGCTCGCCGAGCGCCTGCGGCGGCGCCAGCCGGAGGCGCGGGTGGTCTTCACCTCGGGCCGGCGCCGCGAGGATTGCGGCTTGGCCGAGGGCGCGGGCTTTCTCGCGAAGCCCTTCACGCCGCGGGATCTCCGCGAGAGCGTCAGCGCCTCGCGGCGCGGCGCAGACGGTCCATCACCGCGCGCCCGACGCCCCGGTCCGGCACGGTCTCGACGTAAACGGTCCTGACCCCGGCGGCCTCCGCGTCGCGCAGGGCGGAGAACAGCGCGGCGGCGTAGGCGCCCGCCCCGCCGCCCACTCGCCGGGCGAACGCGGGACGGCGTCCCTTCCAGGGCGACCGGTGGATGAGGCCGGCGCCGCGCGATACGAGCCCGCCGCCGCGCACGAGCGCCGGCGGTATTAGGACCACGCGGCAGGAAGGCGCGTAGTGGCGATGGCCGGTTCCGGGGGAGGCGGGCGCCGCGCCGCCCGCCGCGCGCAGCGGAGCTCCGGCGGCGCGCGCGATGCGATCCTCGGTCAAGGTCCCGTGGCGCAGCACGACGGGACGCTTCCCGCGCGCGTCCACGATCGCCGATTCGAGCCCCTTGCGGCACGGGCCGCCGTCGAGTATGAGGGGCACGCGGCCCCGGAGGTCGCGCAGCACGTGCGCCGCGGTCGTCGGGCTCGGACGTCCCGAGAGGTTTGCGGAGGGCGCCGCGATCGGCTCGCCCAGCGCGCGGATCAAGGCGCGCGCCGCGGGGTGGCCCGGGCAGCGCACGGCGACCGTCCTTCCCCCGGCCGTCACCGCGCCGGGGACGCGGGGGGACTTCTCGAGGATCAAGGTCAGGGGCCCCGGCCAGAACGCGTCGATGAGCTTGCGGGCCAGGGGGCTGACCCGGCGGACGACGCCGGCGAGCATCGCCTCGTCGGCGACGTGCACGATCAGCGGATTGTCCGAGGGGCGCCCCTTGGCCTTGTACACGCGCCGCGCGGCGGCCGCGTCATAGGCGCGGGCCCCGAGCCCGTAGACGGTCTCGGTCGGGAAGGCGACCAGGCCGCCTCGGCGCAGGATGTCTGCCGCCAGGGCCAGGGATTTCTCGTCGGGACGCAGGACGCGCGTTCGGGCCACGTTATTCCGGACGGGGGGCCAGCGGGAGCTCTCGCGGGCCGACCGTGCCCATCGAGAGGATCAAGGTCATCGCGTCGTCGATGGAGATCTGCAGATAGCACAGCTTTTCGCGGGGAACGAACAGCAGGAAGCCGCTCGTGGGGTTGGGCGCCGTGGGAACGAGCACGGAGACCAGCGGCGATTCGCCGGCGATGTCCTGGCTCGTCACGAAGCCGATCGCGTACTGGCCCGGCACGGGAAACTCCACGCGCACGACGCTCTGGAAATTCTCGCCGCGGGCGCTGAAGAGCACGTCGACGAGCCGGCGGATGATCGCGTGGATGGTACGGATGAACGGCAGGCCGGCGATGCGGGCCTCGATCGCCGCTATCTGGCCGTGGCCGAACACGTGGATGATGAGGTAGCCGAAGCCCCAGACGAGGATCAACACGAGGGCGGCGCTCAGGGCGATCAGCAGCTCCTCGGGCGGCCTCTGGTGCAGCAGGTTGCGCAGGATCGGGCGGATGACCGGGAAGATGAGGTTGCCGACGAGCTTGAGGAGGAACCACAGGATGTAAAAAGTGAGCCATAAGGGAAGCAGGGCCGTCATGCCGGTCAGCACGTAATCCCGGAACTTCAGGCTGCTCTTGCCTCTTCTAGCGTCCTTCATCGATGCTCCTCGCAGGCGCGGCGTTCCAGGCGTCCATCGACAGCTGGCCCTCGCTGCGGGCGACGACGCAGCTCACGACCGCGTCGCCGGTCACGTTGACCACCGTGCGGGCCATGTCGAGGAGGCGGTCGACGCCGATGATCAGGGCGATGCCCTCGACGGGAAGATTGACCTGGCGCAGCACCATCGCCAGCGTGATCAGGCCGACGCCGGGGACGCCGGCGGTGCCGATCGACGCCAGGGTGGCCGTCAGGACCACCATCAGATAGCCCTGAAGGCCGATGTCGACGCCGTAGACCTGCGCGATGAAGGCGGTGGCCACGCCCTGCATGATCGCGGTGCCGTCCATGTTGATCGTGGCGCCGAGCGGGACGGTGAAGGACGCGACGCTCTTCGAGACTCCGAGCTTGTCGACGAGGGTCTCGAGCGTCACGGGGATGGTGGCGTTGCTGCTCGAGGTGCTGAAGGCGAAGACGGGCACGGCCTTGTATCGGCGCAGGAAGGCGAGCGGGCTCAGACCGGCCAAGCCCCACAGCAGCAGCGGGTAAACGACGGCGCAATGGACCGCCAGCGCGAAGAGGACGACGAAGAAGTACTTCGCGATCGGGCCGGCCGCGCCGAAGCCCTGCTCGGAGAATACCTTCGCGATGAGGCAGAACACGCCGTAGGGCGCGGCCTCGATCAGCATCGTCACCATCCTCATGATCGCGTGGTCGAGGTCGCGGAACACGGCGGCCAGGCGCTCTCCGGGCTTGCCGCTCAGGATCAAGGCCACGCCGAAGAGGATGCCGAAGAAGATGATCTGCAGCATCTCGCCCTCGGCGAGCGCCTTGATCGGGTTCGAGGGGACGATGTTGACGAGAGTGTCGACGAGCGGCGGCGGCGCCGCGGCCTTGTACGCGGCGCCCGTCGAGAGGCGCATCCCGGCGCCGGGGGCGAAGACGACGCCCATCATCAAGGCGACGGCGATCGCGACCATGGTCGTGGCGAGGTAGAGCCCGAGGGTCTTGAGGCCCATGCGCCCGAGCTGGCGCACGTCGTCGAGCGAGGCGGTCCCCACGACGAGCGAGACGAAGACCAGCGGCACGACCAGCAGCTTGAGCAGCGCGAGAAACACGCGCCCGCCCGCGTCGAGCAGGCTCGCGACGAAAGGCGCTCCGGCCCAAGGCCCGAGCGCGTGGAGCAGGAGCCCCGTCGCCAGGCCCAGGGCCATCCCCAGCATGATCTTGAACGTCAAGGCGTGCCTCGGCTCGGTCACGAGACCTCCGGGCTCAGAGCGGCGCCGCGGCCGCGCAGGGCGCCCAGCGCGTCGAAGACCACGCTCAGCGCCAGGGCGCACAGCACCGCGAGCAGGCCCGCCAGCACCAGGTCGCCGGCGCGAAGCGCGCCGAGAAGCTGCCAGGCGAAGGCGGCCAAGGTGGTGACGAGCATGAGCGCCGCGGGGACCAGGACGGCCAGGGCGGGCCGCCCCCGGCGCAGCAGCCACAGCCCCGCGACCAGCAGCGAGAGCGCGCCGATGAGCTGGTTGGACGCGCCGAACACCGCCCAGATGCGGCGCCAATGACCGGGCAAGGCGAGCGCGGCGGCCGCGGCGACCACGACCGAGGTCGACCAGCGCCGGTCGCGGATCGGGACGAGCTCCTCGGTCAGGTAGCGGCCGATGCGCGTGGCCGTGTCGAGCGTGGTCAGCAGGAAGGTGTTGATCGCCAAGGTCGCGAACGCGGCGCCGAAGCCCCCGAGAAAGGGATAAGTGAGCCCGGCGAAGCCCTCGGCGAAGGCGGCCACCGCGCCGGGCCCGCGCAGCAGCTCCGCGTGCCGCCCCTCCTCGAGCCCCGCGGCGACGGCGACGATGACGAGCACGGCGACGAAGCCCTCGAGCAGCATGGCCCCGTAGCCGATGCGGCAGGCGTGGGCCTCGGAGTCGAGCTGCTTGCAGGTCGTCCCGCCGGAGACCAGGGCGTGAAAGCCCGAGAGCGCCCCGCAGGCGACCGTGACGAACATCATCGGCCAGGCGGGGCCCGCCGCCGGCCACGCCTCGGGATCGAAGGCCTTGAACGCGATCGCGCTCATGTCGGGGCGGGTCCACAGCGCGCCGGCGACGCCCGCGATGATCATCGCGTAGAGCAGATAGCTGGCCAGGTAGTCGCGGGGCTGGAGCAGAAGCTGCACGGGCACGATGGAGGCGACCGCGCAATAGGCCAGCAGCACGATCACCCAGGCCTGCTGGGGCAGGACGATGGGCAGGTACTGTCCCGCCGCCATCAGGGCGGCCAGCAGGCCCAGGCCGACGGCCGTCACCGCCGGGAGGCTCGCGCCGCGCGCGGTGAGGCGGCCCGCGATCAGCGCGGCGCCGATGAGCCCCATGGAAGGAAGGGCGATTTCGGGCATGGCGGTCAAGGTGCGGGCGGTGAGGTCCGCGAAGACGGCGAGCACGAGGATCAGCGCGCACCAGATGAAGGCCATGAAGCACAGGCGGCTGCGGCGCCCCAGCAGCTCGCCCGACACGTCGGCGACCGACGCGCCTGCGTGCCGGACGCTGACCATCAGGGACGCGAAATCGGAGACCGCGCCCAGGAGTGCTGCCCCCAACACGACCCAGAGCACGGCCGGCCCCCAGCCCCAGTAGGCCACGGCCAGCGCCGGCCCCACGATGGGGCCCGCGCCGCAGATGGAGGAGAAATGATGCCCGAACAGCACGGCCCACCTTGTGGGCACGAAGTCGACGCCGTCGCGGCGGACGTGAGCCGGGGTAAGCCGGGCGGCGTCCACGCCGAATGTCGCCTCCAGGCGCCGGCCGTAGAATCGCAGGGCCAGCGCGTACGCCGCGGCGGCACCGAGCAGGACTGACGCGGCGTTCATCGGCCTAATCTAGCAAAACCGAGGCCTTCATGACGATTTTGCGACGGCGCGCTATGCTAATATTGCTCGAATCCGCGGGAGGAACGGCATGGAATTCCAGCAGGTGGTCAGCCTTTTCGGCACGGCGTTGATGATCGGGGCCGGTTGGCTCATGTGCCGCAAGAAGAAGCAGATCAACTGGAAGCCCGTCATCTGGGGCGCGATCCTGCAGTTCGTTTTCGCCCTGATCGTCCTGCGCACCACTCCCGGCCGCTGGTTCTTCGCGGGAATGAACGACGTGATCGTCAAGCTGCTGAGCTTCCAACAGGAAGGCGCGCAGTTCCTCTTCGGTCCCCTGGGCATCTCGCCCGGCAGCCCGGGCTCGATGGGCTTCTTCTTCGCCTTCCAGGTGCTGACGACCATCATCTTCTTCTCCTCCCTGATGTCCGTCCTTTATTATCTCGGCGTCATGCAGAAGATCGTCATGCTGTTCGCCGTCATCATGAAGCGCTTCCTGGGCACCTCCGGCGCGGAGTCCCTGTCGGCCTCCGCCAACATATTCGTCGGTCAGACCGAGGCGCCCCTGCTCATCAGGCCTTACGTCGAGGACATGACCGAGTCCGAGCTGTTCTGCATCATGGTCGGCGGCATGGCCACGGTCGCCGGCGGCGTGATGGCCGCCTACGTGGGCATGCTTCAGCCCTACTTCCCCGACATCGCGGGGCACCTCCTGGCGGCCTCGGTGATGTCCGCTCCGGCGGCGCTCGCGTTGGCCAAGGTGATCATGCCCGAGACCGGCTCGCCCAAGACGGCGGGCACGGTCAAGCTCGAGTACAAGGACCCGTCGATCAACATCATCGACGCGGCCTCCAACGGCGCCGCGGCGGGCCTGTCCCTGGCGCTCAACGTCGGCACCATGCTCATCGCCTTCATGTCCTTGCTCGCGCTCGCCAACTTCATCTTCGGCTCCGCGCTCGGCCTCGCCGGCTTCCCCGGCTTCACGATCGAGAAAGTGCTGGGCTACGTCCTGTCGCCGCTGGCGTGGCTGATGGGCGTGCCCTGGAAGGACTGCTTCGCGATCGGCCAACTGATGGGCGTTAAGACCGTCCTCAACGAGTTCGTGGCCTACGCCCAGCTCGGCGAGATTCTGAAGGCGAACCCGCAGGCGCTCGAGTACCGCTCGATCGTGATCGCGACCTACGCGCTGTGCGGCTTCTCGAACTTCCTGTCCATCGGGATCCAGATCGGCGGGATCGGGGGCTTGGCCCCGAGCCGGCGCCACGACCTGGCGAAGCTCGGCATGCGGGCCCTCATCGGCGGCACCTTGGCCTCCTTCATGACCGCGACCATCGCCGGCATCCTGGTGCGTTGAACGACGCGTCCTCCCGGCGCAACGCGTTCACCGCCGTCCTCCTGGCGGCGCTGGGCTATTTCGTCGACATCTACGACCTGATCCTGTTCAGCATCGTGCGCGTGGCGAGCCTGCGGGACATCGGGGTCGCCCCCGAGGCGATGCTGGACACCGGGCTTCTCCTCATCAACATGCAGATGGCCGGGATGCTCCTCGGCGGCCTGCTGTGGGGGATCCTCGGCGACAAGAAGGGGCGCCTCTCGGTCCTCTTCGGCTCGATCGCGATGTACTCGATCGCCAACGTCGCCAACGGCTTCGTCGACACGGTGCCGGCGTACGCCGTCTGGCGCTTCATCGCGGGCATCGGCCTGGCAGGCGAGCTCGGCGCGGGCATCACCCTCGTCTGCGAGCTGATGCCCAAGGAGACGCGCGGCTACGGCACGATGATCGTGGCCGGCGTCGGTATCGCGGGCGGCATCGTGGCCGGGCTCGTGGGCGACTGGTTCGGCTGGCGCAACGCCTACTTCATCGGCGGCGGGATGGGGCTGGCCCTGCTGACCCTTCGAGTCGGGGTCTATGAGTCGGGCATCTTCGACAAGGTCCTGAGGGACTCCTCGGTCCGGCGCGGCGACTTCTTCATGCTGTTCTCGACGAAGGACCGGATCCTCCGGTATCTGTCCTGCATCGCGCTCGGCGTGCCCGTCTGGTTCGTGATCGGCATACTCGCCACCTTTGCGCCGGAATTCGGCAGGGCGCTCGAGATGCCCGTCCTTCCGGCCGCCTCCCGGGCGGTGATGTGGCTGTATGCGGGGTGCGCGATCGGCGATTTCGCGAGCGGAGGCCTGAGCCAGTGGCTGCGCAGCCGCAAGAGGGCCGCCCTCGCCTTCGTGCTCGCGACCGCCGTCACGAGTGGCGCGTACCTTAACCTGCACGGAGCCTCCCTCGGGACGTTCTACCTGACCTGCGGGCTCCTGGGGTTCTTCTCGGGCTATTGGGCGGTGTTCGTGACCATCGCCTCGGAGCAGTTCGGCACCAATATCCGCGCCACGGCGACGACGACGGTGCCCAACTTCGTCCGCGGTTCCCTCGTCGGCGTCTCTTTCCTGTTCCAGTTCCTCAGGCCGGGGCAGGGCATCCTGGGGGCGGCCGCGATCGTCGGCACCCTCTGCTTCGCCCTCGCGCTGACGTCTTTGCTCGGGCTGCGTGAAACCTTCGGCAAGGATCTCGACTACCTCGAACCCCACATGTAAAACGGTGTCAGGCTTGTCGTTCTTTGCATAACTCGGCCGAGTTATGCAAAGAACGACAAGCCTGA
>JAKFCD010000087.1:0-22709 GCA_036676805.1 Elusimicrobiota bacterium | reverse complement strand
CCGCGCGGCCGCCCCGATGGAGGCCGCGCCGGCGCCGCTGTTCGCGGCGGCGCCCGCTCCGGCCGCCCCGGCCCCGGTCGAGACCCGCCCCGCCAGCCCGCTCCCCCTGGCCGGCGACATCCTCGGCTCCGAGCCCGACGAGCCGGCGACGATGACCATCTCCGCCTCGCCCGGGGAGCAGCACGTCCTCACGAGCTTCGACGGCACCCGCACCATGTCCAACGGCCCCGTCCTCGTCCAAGTCGCCGCGGCTTCCTCCCCCCGCCGCGCCCTCGCCCGCGCCCCCGTCGTCTGGAACCGCCCCCTGAATTGGATCTCGACCCATTGAGTGTCAGGCTTTGACTTATGTGCGGTATTTCAGGACTTCTCGACCGGGAAGCCGTAGGCCGTCCATTCCTTGAAGCCGCCGTGCAGCTCCATGACCTTGAAGCCCTTCTGCGCGAGCTCGAGCGCGGCCCGCGGCGCCATCTGACAGGTGATGCTGCCGCAGGAGGTCACGATCGTCTTGTCCTTGGGCAAGGAGGACAGCTTCGCCGGGAGCTCCGGCAGCGGGATGTTGATCGCGGTCGGGATGTGCCCCGCCGCGAAGTCGGCCGGCGAGCGGACGTCGACGAGCTGGTACTCCGACGACTTCTGGTCGATGATCCCATGCAGGCCGTACGGGCTCATCTCGTAGGCGAGCTTGGCCTTGAAGTAGTCGGCGGCGGACATTTCCTGCGTCTTCGTCGGTGCGTGCTGGGGCATGCGGCCTCCTTTGATGGTGTCAGGTTTGTCGATGCTTGCAGTATTTAATAACTAGCAAACGCCCCTGGCCACGCGGGTGACAGGAAAGTCAGGCTTTTGTCCCGGCTAGGGGTGCGGGGTGATCGCGAGGATCGTGATGCATCCGTGCTTGGGGCCGTAATACCAGAAGACACGGTAAGCTCCAGGCGCGCGATTCTGAGCGTAGGCCTCGAACACTTCTTCCCCGCGTGGACCGGCGAGCGAGTCATACTTGTGAGTGTTGAGGCCGGGGTGACGGGGGTTCGTTTCCAAAAACCCAAGGCATTTGCGAACGGCCTTGAGACGAGCGGCCGATCCGGAAGAGCCGGCGAGAGCCGAAAGCTGTCCTTCCGCCTCCGGCTGGAAAATCAGACGGAAATTCACGCGCCCTAGCCTTCTTTCGCGTGCTTGGCGAAGCTTCCCAGGTAGCGGCCTTTGCCTTCCTTCGCTTGCGTGATGCCTCGAAGCACCGACGCCCGGGTCTTGGCGCTCAGGGATTTGAAGCTGCGCGTCGGTATTAGGGCCATGGGCTCGAGGAGGATTTGTCCCGCGTCGTTGACGTAGGCCATATAATGCTTTGAGATCTCGCCCTTCAGCACGACGCGATTCTTGGAATCCGTTCGCGCCTCGCCGAGGAATGTGAAGTGCCCATCCGCGAGCATCGTCGTCCCGCCTTTCTTCTTGGCCATATGGCTAGTGTAGCAGGAGTGGGATTATTGTCAAGTGGGATATCCCACAAAAGAAGAGCGCCCCTTTCGGGGCGCTCTGATTTATCCCCACCGCCTCCAGCGCTGGAGGTAAAGTGGACGGGCGATTACTTCTCGAGCGGAAAGCCCTTCTCCTGCCACGTCTGGATGCCGCCGAACAGCTCCATGACCTTCAAGCCCTTCTCGGCCAAAGTGAGCGCGGCCTTGGGGGCCAACGCGCAGGTGAGATTGGCGCAGTAGGTCACGATCGTCTTGTCCTTGGGCAAGGACGCGAGCTTGCCGGGGAGGTCGGCGAGCGGGATGTTGAGCGCGGACGGCAGATGCCCCTCGGCGAACGCCTCGGGCGAGCGGACGTCGAGCACGAGAAGATCGGCGGGCTTGAGGCCGCACGAGGTCGGCGTGCCGTCGACGAGAAGACTCTTGAGGGTCCAGGGAGTCATCTCGTAGGAGAGCTTGGCTTTGAAGTACTCCACGGCGGAAAGGGCGAGCGGCTTTTCGAGGGTCTGGGTCACGAGGGTCTCCTTGGAATTTTAAAAAGAAAGCCCCCCGGCGGCGATTCGCTTTTGGCGAATCGTGCCGGGGGGCTGGTACGCGTCTTAGTACATGTCTCCGCCGTGCTGGTGGCCGCCGCCCGCCATCGCGGGTTCCTTCTTCTCCGGGATATCGGAGACGAGGACCTCGGTGGTGAGGATGGTGCCGACGATGGAAACGGCGTTCTCGAGGGCCGTGCGGGTCACCTTGAGCGGGTCGACGATGCCGGCCTTGAAGAGGTCGACATACTCGCCCGTCGCCGCGTCGAGACCGATGCCCTGACCGGAGGACAGGATCTTCTGCACGACGACCGAGGCTTCCTGGCCCGAGTTGTCCGCGAGCTGGCGAAGAGGAGCCTGGAGGGCGCGCCGCACGATCTGGCCGCCCGTCGTCTCATCCTCGTCCGCGCCCTTGAACTTGTCGAGTGCCTCGCCCGCGCGCAGCAGCGCGACGCCGCCGCCCGCGATCATGCCCTCTTCGACGCCGGCGCGGGTCGCGTTGGACGCGTCCTCGACCTTCGCCTTCTTGGCCTTCATCTCCGTCTCGGTGGCCGCGCCGACGTTGATGACCGCGACGCCGCCGGAGAGCTTGGCCAAGCGCTCCTGGAGCTTCTCGCGATCGTAGTCGGACGTGGTGTCCTCGATCTGGCGGCGGATGGCGTCCGCGCGCTTCTTGATCTCGGACTTCTCGCCGAGGCCCGAGACGATCGTCGTGTTGTCCTTGTCGATGACGATGCGCTTCGCGCGGCCCAGCATGTCCAGGCCGACCTTCTCGAGCTTGTGGCCGAGCTCCTCGGAGATGACCTGGCCGTGCGTGAGCACGGCGATGTCCTGCAGCATCTCCTTGCGGCGGTCGCCGAAGCCCGGGGCCTTGACGGCCGCGCACTTCAGGGTGCCGCGGAGCTTGTTGACGACGAGCGTCGCCAGGGCCTCGCCCTCGACGTCCTCGGCGAGGATCAGGAAGGGCTTGCCGGTCTGCACGATCTTCTCGAGGACCGGGAGAATGTCGTTCATCGCGGAGATCTTCTTCTCGGTGATGATGATGTAGGCGTCCTCGAGGACGGTCTCAAGGCGCTCCGTGTCCGTGACGAAGTACGGGGACACGTAGCCGCGGTCGAACTGCATGCCCTCGACGACCTCAAGGGTCGTCTCGGAGGACTTGCCTTCCTCGACCGTGATCACGCCCTCATGGCCGACCTTCTCCATCGCCTGGGCGATCATGTTGCCGATCTCGACGTCGTTGGCCGAGATGGTCGCGACCTGCGCCTTCTCTTCCTTGGTCTTGACCGGGCGGGAGTTCTTCTTGAGCTCCTTCACCACGAGCTCGAGAGCCTTCGCCATGCCGCGCTGGATGGACTTGGAGTTCGCGCCGGCCGTGACGTTGCGGATGCCCTCGGCGAGCAGAGACTGCGTCAGGATGATCGCCGTCGTCGTGCCGTCGCCGGCGACGTCGTTGGTCTTGGAGGCGACCTCCTTGACGAGCTGGGCGCCCATGTTCTCGTAGGCGTCCTGGAGTTCGATCTCCTTGGCGATGGTCACGCCGTCGTCGATGATGACGGGCGAGCCGAACTTCTTCTCGAGGACCACCGAGCGGCCCTTGGGTCCGAGCGTGCATTTCGTGGCGTTGGCGAGCTTGTCCACGCCTTCCTTCATCTTGCGGCGAGCGTCGTCCGAGAAAATAATCTGCTTAGCCATGGTGTTTTCTATCTCCTATATAAAGGTACTGTGGGCTCGTCCGTATTTACTTCAGGATTCCGAGGATGTCGTCCTGATGCATGATGAGATAGTCCTCATCGTCGAGCTTGATCTCGGAGCCCGAGTACTTGCCGTAAAGGATCTTGTCGCCGACCTTGACGTCGAGGGCGATCACCTTGCCGTCCTCGGTGGTCTTGCCCTTTCCGCACGCCGCGATGATGCCTTCCTGCGGCTTTTCCTTCGCGGAGTCCGGGATGATGATCCCGCCGCGCTTGGTCTCCTTGGCTTCCACGGGCTTGACGAGCACGCGGTCGCCGAGGGGCTGAATCTTCACTTTCGAGAGAGTCGCTTCGGCCATCTGAATTACCTCCGGGTATCTGACGTCTAAATTACGATAGTTGAGTTTACTGGCACTCTCAACCATCTAGTGCTAATTCTAACACGATCGCTCGAAAGTTGTCAATCGAAACCTTCGACTGCCAGTTAACGCTGACCGAGCGAAGCGAGCAATCTCGAACCCTCAAGCTCGCGGGGATAGGGGCGAAGGATCGACGCCCCGAGGGGCGTGGGTCGCGCGACCGCGATGCTCGTGGGTCGCGCAAGACCCCCGAGGGGCGTCGATCCTTCGCCCCTTCCCCGTATCGGGAGGACTAGTGGTTCTGGCCGGGGAAGACTTTGCGCAGAAAGCCCATGAGCGCCTCCTGGGCTTTCGGGGTCTCCACGGGGTGCTGCGGCTCGAGGTAGGGCGGAGCCGGGGGCGGGTCGTCGTTGGTGAAGGCTCCGGCCGGAGGAGGCGGCACGGGCGTCTTGAACTCGGGTACGGAGAGCACGCGGTTGGCGACGGGCTCGACGGACAGCGCGGCCGGGGCGGAAGGCGCCGGGGCGGGCGGAGGAGGAGGAGGCGCGGCGCGCGTGGGGGCGGGCCGGGGCGCGGGGGTCGGCTCGGCGGCGGCGGCCTTGAGCAGCTCGGGGGAAGGGCACAGTCGGTTGAGGTCCTCCTCGAGGCGGCGAATCACGCCGAGGGCCTTGGCCAGCGAGAGCTCCTTGTCGGAGAGGTCCTTGGAGAGCTTGTCGACGAGGCGGTTTCGGATCGAGAGGTCGCCCTCGGCCTGCTGCGCTCGCCGCTTGGAGGCGTCGAGATCCGTCCGCAGCTTCTCGGACGTCGCCCGCAGCTCGCTGAGCTGGGCCTCGCGGGAGGCGAGGTTGGCCTGGGCCTGGGCGTGGGCGGCCTGGCTTTTGCTCAGGGCCTCCTCGAGCTCCGCGATGCGCGGGATGCGGATCTCGAGCATGGTCGCGGTCTCGCGGGCGGCGGCGAGCTCGGTCTTGAGCGCGGAGATCTGGCGCTGCAGCGAGGTGACGAGGGACTTCTCGTCGCGCCGCGTCTCGAGCTCCTTCATGAGGTCGGCGACGTGGGAGAATAGGCGGGTGCTCGCGCCGTCGAGCAGGGCGTCGACGTCGTTGGAGGTCGGCGGCGAGCCGAGCGGCGCCGCGGGCGGGGTCATGGACTCGTGCGCGTCGATGGCCCGGACGATGTCCTCGAATTCCCCGGCGCGGCGCCAGTTCTTCTCGGCGATCTCCCCTTCTCCGGGACAGACGAGGGTGGTCATCGTGAAGCCGGGAAGGGCGGCGAGCGCCTCGGGCTCGTAGCTGCCGGGGACTTCCCCCTTCATGTAGGTCCAGTATTTCATCGATTGTCTCCGGGCTGGTTTTCCGCGAACGTCTCTTGGATCCGGTGGAACTTGGCGAGGAACTCGCGCATCTCCGCGCGCAGGATCTGCACGTCCTGGTCGGTCAGGGTCTTTGCCTGCAGCAGGCGCTCGTGCGAGGCGGAGGCCTGGCGCCTCAGCTCCCCCACGCTGCCGGAAAGTTCCGCGGCCTTGGAGCGAGCAGCAGCCGTTTCAGACTCCAGATCGTTCACCCTCCGCCGCGCCTCCACCAGCGCCTTCTCCGCGTCCGCCCGGCGCTCGCGCTCGAGGGCGAGGTCGGCCTCGCGCGCGTGCTCGCGGGCGTCCCGGCGGACGAGCTCGGCGCGAGCGCTCTCGAGCTCGCCGCCGAGGCGGGCGGTTTCAAGCTCCGAGGAGCGGAGCGCCGAGTCGGACTCGAGGGCGGCGCCTTCATAAGAGGAAGCGGCCTCGGCGAGGCGGCGCTCGAACTCGGCGGCGAGCCCGGTTAAAGCCTCTATCTTGGCGCGAAGGGCCTCGTTTTCCCGGGCCAAGGCCGCGCCCCGGCCGTCCTCGTCCTTCTTATCCTCCCTCCTGCGGCGATGAGGGGCATCGGGAGCCGCCTCGGCGGCGCTCGTCATGTCCCGGACGGGGGCCAGGCGGGGATAGCCTTGCCAGCTCAGGTCCCCCAGCCAGTCCATATTTTCATCATGAGCGCCCATGCCTCATTAGGATAGGGTCCTTCTGTTACAAATTCAAGGCGTCTTTTAAGGAAACGCAACAGTTCCGTAAACACCTCCCCGCCCGGATGCGGTATGCTTGGGCATGCGACTCGATGACGCTCGGCGCAGCCTCGAGCGCGCGGCCGCGGCCCTCGCCGCGCTGCGGCGCGACGGCGGCGCCTCAGGCCCGGGGGAAGGCGCGCCGGGGCTGAACGCGGCGCTCGACGCCGCGCGCCGCTCCCTCGAGGGCAAGGCCCGCGAGCTCGAATCGGCCCGCGCGCGCGTCGCGGAGCTCGAACGCGAGCGCGACGCGATGAGGGAGCGCGCCGAAGGGGCGCGCCCCGACCCCGGTCTGGCCGAGCGAGTCCGGAAGGCCGAGGCGGAGGCGATGAAGGCGAGGCAGGCCGCCGCCGCGGACGCGGCCGCCTTGAACGGGAGGCTCTCGATCCAGCAGGCGGAGTTCGTGCGCCTGAACTCGCTGCGCCGCAAGGCCGAGGAGGCCGTCGAGCAGGGCGAGCTGACGCGGCGCGAGGTCGAGGACGCCCTGCGCCGCGACCTGCGCTCGGTCCACGCCGCCCTCGACCGGGCGGCGGCCGAGGCGGGCGCGCGCGAGGCGCGGGCCCAGCAGGACATCCAGGGCCTGACCCGCCGGCTCGAGGCGGCGCTCACGCGCACCGAGCAGCTCTCGCGCGAGCAGCAGGCCGAGCGCGACCGCTGGCGCGTGGAGCGCGAGCGGCTGACATTGACGCTGCAGCGCGCCTCGGCCGTACACGCCGCCCTGCGCCGGACGATCGCGGAGCTGCGCGGAGCGCCGGACTAGGTCCGGCCGCGAGCGGCCGGACACAGCTGCTTCAGCGGAGATCCTTTAGCAGCTAGTCTTCCTTCGACATCGCCCGCAGGCGCCGTAGGACGGAATCGCGGACGCACGGCTCGGCGAGGCAGGCGCGCGCGATCTCCCTCGAGTCTCCCAGGGGCGGCAGGTACTCGGCCCGCTGAAACTCCTTGACGGCCTCAACCCGGCGCCCCAGCAGGTCGAGCGTCACCCCGCGCAGCAGGTGCAGGAAGGTCCGGAAGGCGCCCGGCTTTTCCTTGGCATCCGCTTCGAGCGCGTGGTCGAGCCAGCGCAGGGACAGCTCCAGATCCTCCCGGGCGAGGCAGTCGGCGCCGGAGAGGCCGCAGACCACGGTCAGCCACTTGCGGCGGAAGGCCTTCGGGTCGGCGGCGACGATCTTGGCGAACTCGCGTCCGAGAATGATCGCGCCGTCGCGGTCGCCGAGGCGGTGACGCATGTTCGCCTCGAGGAACAGGAAGTAGGGGCTGCCCGGGAAGTCCGCGCGCAGCCCTTCAAGCAGGGCAAGGGCCCGGGGATAGTCGTGGAAGTCTATGAGGTAGATCGAGAGCAGCATCTGCGCGGCCTGGCGCCGCGCGAAGCCGGCCTTGTCAGCCGCGCGCCGGATGCGTTCGAGGCCGCGCTCCTCGTCGCCGCGCAGGCCGAACAGGATGCCCAGCTTGGCGATGCCCTTCAGGTGCGCGGCCTGATAGTCGAACACGCCCAGGCCCAGGTAAACGTCCTCGTACTCCTCGTCGAGCCTCACGACCTTCTTGAGGTGCTTCATGGCCTTCTTGCCGTCGAAGTAGGCGTCGAGCCACTTCCCCTTCATCAAGTTCCATTGCCCGCGCACGCCGAGGGTCATGCCGGAGACGAAATAGCCGTCGGCCCGCGTCTGCTTGTCCTTGGAGTCGATGTAGGCCTGGGCCTTGCGCACGCCCGCCTCGATGTCCTGCTCGAAGAGGCCCTGCAAGGTAGGGGTATCCTTGAACAGGCCGTATTCCTGCGAGGCCTGCCACCAGATGGCGCCGGCCTCGAAGAGGTAGCCGAAGGGGTTGTCGGGCTCGAGCTCGATGAGCTTGCGCGAGGCCCGGCGCGCCTCCGCGTAGTCGAGGCTGTACAGCGCGGTCAAGCCCCGGTCGAGCTGAACCTCCGCCGCCGGCGAGGTCTTGGCTCCCCCCGCGTAAACCGATGCGGGTGCCAAGGCGGCGGCAAACACGATGGCGAAAAGGAATATCCGGCGAGCGGGTCCGACGGCGCCCGCTTGATCGACTATCCTTGAGGATAGTTCAGTTCGCATAGATGCGATCGCCGGCGCCGCCCTTGGGATTCTTGCGGCGCGGCGACTTTTTCGGCTTGGGCTTCGGCGCGGGCTTGGGCTCCGGCTTCTCGAGGGCGGCGACGCGCGCGCAGGCGGGGCGCAGGCCGAGGCCGCAGGCCTGGCGGTGGTCGGCGAGCGCCGAATCGCGCGACACGAGCGCCTCGCCGGCGAGGCCGCGGCGGAAGTAGCCGTCGGCGAGCGTCAGACGCGCGGCGTTGAGCCCGCGGGTCGACGCGCCGACCCGCCGGCGGTCGTCGAGGACGCGCTCGAGGTCGGGGAGGGCCAGGCTCAGGTCGCGGTGGGCGTTCTCCCAGTCGCCGAGCGCGGAATAGGCGCGCGAGCGCCAGGTCAGGATCTCGGCGCGGCGCTTCTGCGGGCGCCGCGCGGCGGCGGACAAGGCCGACAGCGCCTCGCCGTACCGGCGCACCGAAAGATAAGAGCGCCCTTCGCCGAGGGACGGACGCGGGTCCCCGGGGCCCAGCAGGCGCGCGGCCCCGGCGAACGCGTCGCGGGCCGGCTTGCCGGACTTGGGCGGCCCCTGGACGAGCCGCGCCTCGCCGAGTGCCAACCAGCCCTCGGGGTCCTCGGGGGCGCCCGCCGCGTAGTCGTCGGCGTCGCGCTCCGCCGCGGCTCCCCGGCCGAGCGCCGCGCGGGCGCGGGCGCGCATCAGCCGGGCGCGCTCGTTGCGGGGGTCGATGTCGAGGGCCTTCGAGAGGTCGTCCTCGGCGGCCGCGTCGTCGAAGCGCGCGGCCTCCCCTTCCGCGCGCGCGAAGTGGGCGTGGGCCAACAGGGGGCGGCCGTCCTCGGGAAGCCAGGCGCGAAGCGCGCGCGTCGCGTATTCGACGCGCTCCGGGTCCGAGGCGCTTCGAGCCTCGGCCTTGCGCAGCTGCTCGACGAACGGGCTCAGCGCCCTCGCCGGCGCAGCGAGCATCAAGCCGAGCGCGGCCGCCGCGATCATGAGGCGGCGAGCGTCTCCTTGTGCGACTTCCAGAACTTGCGGATGTGGTCCCAGCCTTCCTCGGCCGTGTCGACCATCTTGAAGAGCTTGTTGTCGGCCCAGTTGGTCATGCCCTGCTCGGCGAGATAGTCGAAGTCGATCAGGCGCTTCCAGAACTGCTTGCCGACGAGAACGATCGGCAGCGGGCGCTTCTTGCCCGTCTGCACGAGGGTCAGGGTCTCGAAGAGCTCGTCGAGGGTGCCGAACCCGCCCGGGAACGCGACGAGCGCCTTGGCGCGCATCAGGAAGTGCATCTTGCGCAGCGAGAAGTAGTGGAACTGGAAGCAGAGCTCGGGGGTGATGTACGGGTTCGGGTCCTGCTCGTGCGGGAGCGTGATGTTGAGCCCGATGCTCTTGGCTCCGCACTCCCATGCGCCGCGGTTGGCGGCCTCCATGATGCCGGGCCCGCCGCCGGTCACGATGACGTGCTCGAGGTCCTGGCCGGCCTGCTGGGCCTTGGACAGCAGCGCCGCGAAGCGGCGCGCCTCCTCGTACCAGTGGGAGAGCTCGACCTTCTTCTCGGCGAGGACGACCAGGCGCTTGAGCTCGACGTCGCGGGGGTGCTCGGCGAGGTTCTCCTGCGCGACGGCCAGCTCGCGGCGGGCCTCCTCGCCGGACAGGATGCGGGCGGAGCCGAAGACGACGATCGTGGAGCGGATCTTGTTCTCGCGCAGGATCAGCTCGGGCTTGAGCAGCTCGAGCTGGAGGCGGACGGCGCGCAGGTCCTTGCGGCCCATGAAGTCCATGTCGGCGTACGCCTTGAGGTAGGCGTGCGACTCGCGGATCTTCTTGAGGAGGGCGGTGCGCTGTTCGGGAAGGAGTTCTCGGGTGGTTTTGGGATTCATTGGAGTTTCAGGAGACGGGGCAGCCAGAGGCTGAGCGTGGGCCAGTAGGTGACGACCATCAGGGCCCCGACGAGCAGGATCCAGAAGGGAAGGACGGCGCGATATAATGCCGGAAGCGGCTGGTCGAACCGGCGCGAGGAAAGGAACAGGTTCAGCCCCAGCGGCGGCGTCATGTAGCCGATCTCGAGATTAAGAAGGAATAGCGCCCCGAGGTGCACGGGATCGATGCCGTACTGCGCCGCGACCGGCGCGATGATCGGCACCACGATGACGATGGCCGAGAATATCTCGATCATATTCACGACGAGGAGGAAGACGTTGAGCAGCGCCAGGAAGGCCCACGGGCTCTGGATGCGGTCGTGGAGGAAGGCGAAGATGCGGCCGGGGATGTCCGCGTCGATCATGTAGCTCGTCAAGCCCAGCGCGCAGCCGAGCACGATCAGGATGGCGCCGACGAGGATCATGCTCTCGCGCGCCACGTGGGGCAGGCGGCGCCAGGAGACGTCCTTGTAGATCAGCACCTCGGCGACCATCACGTAGAACGCCATGACGGCCGCGGCTTCGGACGCGGTGAAGAAGCCGCCGTAGATGCCGCCGATGACGATGAACGGCAGCGGGATTTCCCAAGCGGCCGCTTTCGCGGCCGCCTGCAGATTTCCCCAAGAGAACGGGATCGGCTTGACGTTCTCGCGACGAGCGACGACGTAGGCGTAGGCGGACAGCCCGGCCAGCAGCAGCAGCCCGGGCACGGCGGCGGCGGCGAACAGCTTGTCGATGGAGATCTTGCCGACGAGGGCGTAGAGGATGATCGGCAGGCTCGGCGGGAACATGAGGCCGAGGCTGCCCGTGGTCGTGATCAAGCCCAGCGAGAAGGACTCCGGATAGCCCTGGCGCCGCAGCAGCGGGTAGACGAGCCCGCCGAGCGCGATGATCGTCACGCCCGAGGCGCCGGTGAACGCGGTGAACAGCGCGCAGGCGCACAGCCCGGCCACCGCGACGCCGCCGGGCAGCCAGCCGAACAGGCTTTCGGCCAGCGCCACCAGGCGCTGAGGGGCCTTGCTCTCGGCCAGCAGGTAGCCCGCGAACGTGAACAGCGGCACGGCGATCAAGGACGGCAGGGAGGACAGGCGCGAGAGCTCGATGATGACCGCCGACGACTGGATGCCGGCGTCGTGGAAAAGCCACAGCGCGAGGGCGCCCATCAAGGCGAACACGGGCACGCCCGCGAGGGTCAGCGCGGCGAGGACGGCGAGGGACAGGACCGTCACCGGCCCGAGGCCTCCGCGGCGGCGTCCGCGCTCTTGAACAGCATGTGCGTCAGCACCAACGCGAATCCGGCGGGGATGCCGGCCGCCGCGACCCAGGACTGCACCGTCAGGCCCGCGACGCTCAGGAGCTCGGAGGGATTATCGCGCTCGTCGATGAAATAGGTCCAGGACGCCTTGAGCAGGATCGCGGTGATCGCGGCCCCCGCGAGGTTGGCGATCAGCCGCAGCCGGGGCTTCCAGCGCTCGGGCGCGCCGACGTGGGCGGCCTCCCAGGCGAAGTGCTTCTCGTGGGCGGCGGCGAGCGCGGCTCCGAGGAAGCCCGTCCAGAGGACCAGGTGCTTGAGGACCGTTTCCCCCCACAAAAGACCGAGGCCGAAATGGCGCAGAACCACCTGGGCGAAGGCCAAGGTCACCATGACCGCGAGAAGCGCCACCAAGATGGCGCCCTCGACGGCGACGAGACGTGCCTCAGCTTTTCTTAGCTGATCGCGCACGGAGGGCGGCGAGCTCCTTCTCGAACTTTCCGAGGAGTTCCGCGGAGAACAGCTTTCCCGCGAGCTCCCTTCGCGCGCCCGTCCCGAGCTTCTCGAACCGGCGGCGCGTCGCGGGTCCGGGGTCGGCGGCGAGGTCGAGTCCCTGCTTCTTCAGAGCCTCGAGGGCCTTGTCGTTCTCGATATTGGTGAGGTCGTTGAGGCGCTTGAGGTGCTTCGCGGAGAGCTCGAGCAGGATGTTGCGCTGGCCGTCCGGCAGGGAATCGATGAACTTCTTGGAGACGAGCACGGCGCCCGTGGACTCCGCGAGGGGCACGGGATAGATGTGCTTGACCTTCGAGTGCCACTGCAGCGCGACGACGCCCAGCGGCGGGCCGTAGACGCCGTTGATCATGCCGGTCTGCAGGGACTGCATGACGTCGACGATGGACAGCGGCACGGGGTTGACTCCGAGCGCGCGGTAGGCGGCGACGGCGATGGGGTCGCCCTCCCACACCCACATCTTCTCCTTTTTCATGTCCTCGGGCCCGGCGATGGGGTTCTTGCTGAACACGTACACCGAGCCGAGATCGGTCCAGCCGAGGAGGACGAAGCCCCCCTTCTCGACGGCGGCGTTGAGCTCGCGCGCGAATTTCGCGCGCACCGCCTCGAGCTCCGCGCGCGTGCGGAACAGCCACGGCGCGTCGAGCAGGCGCGTCTCGGGGGCCACGTCCCCGAGGCCCACGCCGGTGAAGCCCGCGGCGTGCAGCTGGCCGATGCGGATCTTCTTGACCACGTCCCTCTCGTCGCCGGCGACGCCGCCGGCGTAGAACTTGAACTTGAGCTTGCCGCCGGTCTCTGCCTCGAGCTCCTTCGACAGGTCGCCGAGGACCTTCATCCAGGTGGAGCCCTCCGGCGCGAGGGTCGCGAACTTGATCATCGTCGGCCGCGCCGCGGAGGCGGAACCGGCGAGGAGGACGACCAGGGCCAGGGACCTAAAAGTAGTCATCGATCTTCTCCATGAGCAGGGCGGCCTTCCGCTTCGCGGCCTCGTCGGTGAGCCGGGCGTAGGGCAGCGCGCCTGCGGGCGACTCGAGGACCTTCGTCAGGAGCCGGGCGTACAGCTCCCGGTCCTGCACGGCGACGGCGTACCAGCGCGCGTTGAGGACGTAAGTCATCAGGTATTGCCCGCGGGTGAGCTTGTGGGCCCACTCGAAATGGGTCTTGGCCTTCCCGGGGTCGCCGCCCAGCATCGCGGGGCGCGAGGCGTAGTAGACGCCGAAGAACAGGTCGGCCCCGCCGAAGTGAAAGGCCGGGTCGAGCTCGTAGACCCGCTTCATCAGCAAGGTGACCTTGGGCAGGTCCGCGAGCGCTGCGGAGTCGTCCTTGGAGAGGTTGATAAAGCCCCCCCAGCCGAAGCCGGCCCAGAACAGGTCGGGAACGTCCTCCTTCTTGGCCCATTTGAGCGCCTTCTCGAAGTCCTCGATGCTCTTGTCCTTGAGGTCTTTGAAGACGGCCTTTTGTCCGAGCGCCGCGAGCGCGTGGTCGCGGCCGCGAAGATAAAGCCCCTTCGCGCGCTGGGGCTCGGCGTCCTCGACGAAGAGGAAGGCGTAGCCGCCGAAGCCCTCGGCGACGAGGCGGTGCAAGGTGATGTTGCCCGGGTCGGAGACGAGCATGGCCTCGATGAGCTTGAGCTGGGAGGCCACGGCGTCTCGTCCGAGCTGGTAGTCGGGCTCCTCCAAGGCGGTCTTGCGCCCGCGCTCGAGCATCGAGGCGGTCGTGCGCACGGCGTAGCGGTCGATCGAGCCGCAGGCCGTGGAGGCGAGGCAGGCGGCCGCGAGGAGCAGCTTAATCCTCATATGAGGGCCTATCGTAGCAAAATGAGCGTCTCAGTACAGGCGGGAAGGCGGGCTGGGGTCGACGCCGCGGGCGGCGCTGTTGAAGAGGCTGAAGGCCTGCCCGCCCTTGATCGAGATGACCCACCGGGAGCCGCCCCCGGGGCCGCGGTTGAGCGCGTAGGCGACGTCGAGGCGGCCCACCGCGCCGCTGCGGGAGCGCGTCGAGGCCGCGCGCAGGCCCAGGCCGACGTCGGACTTGATGTCCCGCAAGGTGAGATCCGCGCCCGCCCGGCCGACGGCGCCGCTGTCGACGAACACCGCCGCTCCCAGGCGGACGAGGTGGAAGAACTCGCCGGGAAAGAAGAAGCGGTCCTCGAAGTTCACGAGCACGGCCTGGGAGCCGACGAAGCTGTTGTTCTTGTAGCCGCGCAGGCCGGTGCTGCCGCCGAGCGCCACCGCGCTGTCGCGGTCGAGGAACTTCCCGAAGGCGCCCTCGAGGTGGCCGACCAAGGTGTGGTCGCCGCGCCAGTTCGTCTTCCAGAAGAAGTTGAGGTCCGCGTTGGCCAGGGAGTTCTCCCAGCGTCCTCCGGCGGTGCGTCCGCTCAGGGCCACGCGCCCGATCGCGAAGCGCCCGGGCGCGAAGCGAACGCCGTGCTGGTTGGAGACGCTGAAGATCGAGCGGTCGCGATCGGAGCCGGTCTTGACCGACATCCAGCCGCCGCGGACGGAGAGCTCGTTGCCGAGGTTGAAGTCCTCGACGCGCTCCATCCGGTCGATATAGGTCTCCTTGATGTAGTCCGGCTGCACCCAGGAGTAGCCGATCGTCGGGCCGGAGAGCTCCCGGTCGTGCGGCAAAGTGCCGGCGACGGTGCCGGCCAGGGGCGCATGCTTCGCCTCGTCGCTGTACCAGCCTGCCTCGACGCGCTGGACGAAGGTCCTGTCCGCCTCGAGGCGCCGTCCGAGGGAGGCCTCGGCGACTCGGCGCTTCGCGCGGAACTCGGAGAACTCCTCCCCGTCGCGGTAGAT
Source organism: Elusimicrobiota bacterium (assembly GCA_036676805.1). GTDB lineage: Bacteria > Elusimicrobiota > Elusimicrobia > UBA1565 > UBA9628 > GWA2-66-18. The sequence goes on along the minus strand of JAKFCD010000087.1, from coordinate 8,038 downwards.
GTTCGGCTCCGTCGTCGAGCGCAGCCAGGAGACGGCCGAGGCGCGGCGCGAGTCGAGCGAGTAGAAAGGGCTCGTCAGCGACGCGGAGGCGGCGTCGCCCGTGCTGCCGCGGGAGTAGCCGCCGTTGAGCGCCAGGCGGGTGCCCAGGAAGCGAGGGTCGCCGTAGGCGTAAGAGCTGTAGATGCGGCTTCCCGTGCGCCCGTAATCGACGGCGACGCTCTTGCCGTAGCCCAGGATGTTCCCCTCCTCGAGTCCCATCGAAAAAAAGCTCTCCCCTCCCTCGGTGCCGGCGGAGAAGCGCGGGTTCGTCGTCCAGCTGTCCTGGCTGCGCACGACCGCGTCCACCCGGCCGTCGGGGCGCGTCACCGGGAGGATATCGATGCGGCGGAACGAGCCGTTGGCGCGCAGGTTTCGCTCGGACTGGATGACCTTCAGCGGGTCCCAGGCCTCGCCCGGCGCGAACAGCAGCTCGCGGCGGATGACCGTCTCGCGGGTCGGGTAGTGGATTTTATTGGCGAGGCGGAACGGCCACAGGTCCTCGCCCGGCACGGTCGGATCGAACACGTTGACGCGCTCGACGCGGATATCCACGACCTCCGCGCCGGCCGGCTCGTGTGCCGGCTCCTCGACCTGCCGGGCGCCGGCGGCGCGCGCGAGCAGCAGCGCGGCCCCGAGGAGGCCGGCGGCCCGCTTCATCCGCGCCGGAGCCGGGCCAGGATTTCGGTGGTCGAGCGGGAGCGGTTCAGCGTATAAAAATGGATCCCGGGAGCGCCGCCGTCGAGCAGCTCGCGGCACTGCCGCGCGGCCCATTCGACGCCTTCCCGGATCACGGCCTCGGCGTCGTTCTGCACGGCGGAGAGCCGGTCCTCGAGCTCCTGGGGGATGCGCGCCCCGCACATCGCGGTGAAGCGCTTGAGCTGCGCGTAGCCGGTGACCGGCATGATGCCGGGCACGATGGGGACGGCGACCCCGGCGGCGCGCGCGCGCGCGACGAAGGCGAAGTAGTCCTTGTTGTCGAAGAAAAGCTGGGTGATGGCCCAGTCCGCGCCCGCGCCGGACTTGGCCGCGAAGCGCGCCAGGTCGTCCTCGGGGGAGCGCGCCTCGGGGTGCGTCTCGGGGTAGCCGGCGACGGCCATCTTGAAGCCCCCCCGCTTCTTGACGAAGCCGACGAGGTCGCAGGCGTAGCCGAAGTCCCGCTCCCCGGCGGGCGCCACGGGCTGGTCCTTGGGCGGGTCGCCGCGGAGTGCTACGACGTTGCGGATGCCGAGGGTCTCGAGGCGGGCGAGCACGGCGAGGATCTCGGGGCGGGTGTGCGCGATGCAGGTCAGGTGGCAGGCGGTCGTGAGGCCGGTCTCGTTCTGGATGCGGCCCGCGGCCTCGACGGTGCGCTCCCGGCCGGAGCCGCCCGCGCCGTACGTCAGGGACACGTAGTCCGGGGCGAGGGCCTTGAGCTCCTTGACGTCGGCGATGAACTTGTCGAGGTCCTCCGGCGCCTTGGGCAGGAAGAACTCGAAGGAGAAAAGCGGGCGCCCATTGCCGAACAGCTCGGAGATGTCGTGCACGGCTCGAATATTACCAAATGTCGGCGGCGCGCCGCCCTTGTGACGGCTTGATGACGGCGAACGCCTCGCGACGGCCCGGCGGCGGTTTCACGTCCTTCGGGGCCGCTCGGCATTGAGCCTCGCTCGGGGTCGACCGCGATCGACGGAGCAAACATCGCGGCGACCCCACGCCCCTCAGGACATGAAACCGCCGCCGGGCCTTATGAAGGAATCGGCCATCCTGCTTCCATGCCGCTGCACGCTCACTAAGAAGCCCATCGCCGCAGGCGATAAGCCGTCGCCGTTGCCGTCGCCGTTGCCGTCGCCGTTGGCGCTGACCTGACGGGTCATCGGGGCGGGGGATCGACCTTCGACGGGGCGTGGGGTTCGCCGCGACAAGGGGGCGTTGAAGTCGCGGACAACCCCCCGAGGTCGGGTCGATCCCGACCGTCCCCGGCGAAGGTCGATCCCCCGCCCCGGCCCGCATCGACGTTTCTCGCCTAGGAGGACTTGCCTTTGGCCGAGCGCGACTCCGACTCCTCGATGAGGCGCTTGTACTCGTCGATGACGGTGGGGTCGGTGTTGACCATGCTCGCGGTCTTGAAGTCGCCGGCGGCGTTGCCGAACTTTTGGGTGGAGGTCCACACCGCGGCGCGGTTGCGGTAGAAGCGGTCGATCAGGGAGTTGGCGGCGATGGCGCGGGAGAAGTTCTCGAGCGCCTCTTCCCGGCGCTTCAGCGCGAAGTAGCCCAGGCCGAGGCCGTTGAGCGCGTTGGGATCGAGCGGATCGTGCTTCACCGCGAGCGCGTAGTTCTCGAGCGCCTTCGGAAACTGCTTGAGGAAATAGTGGACGTTGCCGGCGCGCAGGTAGGCCTCGGCGTTTTTTGGGTCGACTTGCAAAGCTTTTCCTAATTCTCCGAGGGCGACCTTGTAGTTGCGCCGCATCGTCAGGACGATCGCGAGCTTCACGCGCGCGCCGGCGTCGTTGGGCTCGAGCTCGAGGGCGCGCACGAGATCCTGCTGGGCCGCTTCGAGGGCGTCCTGGGCGGTCAGCGCGACGCCGCGTCCGACGTAGGCGTCGGCGACCGAGCCGTCGAGCTCCATGGCCTTGGTGTACTCCAGCACCGCCTTGTCGAACTGCTCGGAGTTGTGCAGCGAGTCGGCGCGCAGGATGAACACGTACGGATCGTCCATGTCCTTGGTCATCCGGCCCTCGAGGTCCACGATCGCGGACAGGAAGTCGTCGCCTTGGGGGTGGCCGGCGGCGAAGCCGATGTAGGCGCTGCGCACGTAGGGATCCATGCCGACGGCCTCGAGGTAGACGCGATGCGATTCCCTGTACTGCCGAGAGGCGGCGTGCGAGATGGACTTGGCGATGAGCCCCTCGGCGCGGCGCGTGCCGAGCGCCCAGGCCGTGTCGATGTCCTCGATCACGCGGGGGTACTGCTTCAGCGCGAACTTCGCGAGGGCGCGATGGAGATAGGCGGGGCCGTGCTGGCTGTCGAGCTGGATGGCGCGCTCGCAGGCCTTGAGCGCCCCCCTCGGATCCCTCGCCAGGCGCCGGGCCTGGCACAGATAGGTCCAGGTGTCCTTCGAGCGGGGCTCGAGGTCGAGGGATTTCTCGAAATCGGACAGCGCGGCCTTGAGCTGATTGAGCGCGGCATAGGCCAGGCCGCGATGCTGATACGCGCCGGCGTGCTTGCCGTCGAGCTGCAGCGCCTGGCTCAGGTCGCGCACGGCCTGCTCATAGTCGCGCGCGCGCAGGCGAATGTGGCCCAGCGTGTCGTAGATCGAGGCGTTGTTGGGGTCCTTCTCGAGGGCGGCCTCGATGTCGCGCCGCGCGCCGGTGTGATCTCCGAGCTGGAACTCGGCGTCGGCCCGGCGCTCGAGTATGCGCGCCGCGGGGCCTTTGAGGGCGAGCGCCTCGTCGAACGAATCGATGGCCTTGTAATACATCCGGCTGCGCAGGCGCAGGGAGCCGAGGTTGAAATGGTAGCCGGGCTCGCGCGGCTTGAGCTCGACGGCCGTCATCACGTCGCGCAGGGCCCTCTCGGGCTCCTTGAGGGCGTTGGCGTACAGCGCGCCGCGCCCGTTGAAGGCCTCGGCGTGCTTCGGGTCGGCGGCGATCGCCTTGGTGAAGTCCTCGAGCGCCAAGGTGGGCTTCTCGGCCCGGGCGTAGAAGCTCGCCCGCGCGACGAGGATCTCGGGATCGGCGGGCGCCAGGCGCACGGCGCGGGTAAGGTCCTGGATCGCGTTGCGGCCCTGGTCCATGCGAGCGAGCAGGGAGCCGCGCGCGGCGATCACGGGAGCGTTCTCCGGCTCGAGCTTGACCGCCGCGTCGAGGTCGGCGAGGGCGCGCTTGAGGTCCTTGTCGGACTCGTGTACGCGCGCCCGGCGGAGCAGGGCGGGGACGCCGGCGCCGAGGTCGAGCGCGCGCCCGTAGGCGGCGGCGGCGTCCTTCCAAAGCTGGAGGGACAGGTACCGGTCCCCGATCGCGAGCGCGGCGTCGGGCGTGAGCTTCGGCGAGGTCATCGCGTTGCGGAAGTCGGCGAGGGCCGGCTCGCGGCGCCCGCCGCGCCAGTGCATCTCGCCGCGGTTGAAGTAGGGCGCGTAGTCCTGGGCGTCGGCGCGGACCGCGTCCTCGAAGTCCTTCAGGGCCCCGGCGTCGTCGCCCCGGCGCAGCTTGAGCGCGGCCCGGCCGAGGTAGGCGTAGGAGTACTCGGGATCGAGCCCGATCGCCCGGTCGTAGGCCTTCGCCGCGCGCGTGAAGTCGCCCCGCCGGGCCATCGCCGACCCGACGAGCGCGAACGCCAGCGTGAAATTCTTATTGGAGCGGAGCGCCGCGGTCAGGCTCGCGATGGCCTTCGCGTCGTCGCCCTTGTCGTAGAGCGTCCTCCCCCGCGAGTACAGCCACAGCGCCGCCTTGGGCTCGAGCTTAAGCGCCCCGTCGAGGTCGGCGAGCGCCTTGTCGAGGTCCCCCTTCTCGCGCCATACCCGGGCGCGGACGTAAAGCGCGCGGGGCGTCTTCTGGTCGGCCTTCAAGGCGGCGTTGGCGGTCTCGAGAGCCTTGTCGGCCCGGCCGAGGAGCAGCTGCGCCCCCGCCTTCGAGACGAGCTCGTCGACCGCCAGCGAGCCGGTGCCCACGCCGAGAAGCTCGAGCGCGCGCGTCGCGTCCGACTTCTGGCGGGTCAGGTCCCCGGCCGCGTGCCATAGTCGGGCCCTCAGCTCGTAGGCGCCGCCGCTGCGCGCGTCGGCCAGGAGGGCCTCGTTGACCGAGCGCATCGCGTCCTTGAAATCGCCGCGCTGGTAGAGGGCGTTGCCCTCCGTCAATAAACGGCGCGCCGCGCCTTTATCGGCCGCTAAAGTCGGCGGGACGAGCAGGGCGAGGGCGGCTGCGGCCGTCGCGAGCGATCGTGCGGGCTTCAACATGTGGAGGGTACCGGGAACGTGTTACAAATTCAAGGCCCCTTTTCTGACAGAATTTGGAAGGGGCACTTCCTCGCCTTACGGCTCGGTCGGCTACTATAAGTAAAAGTCGCGCACCCAGCGGTGCTTGGCGATGGCGGCGAGCTCGGCGGCGTCGAAGTAGCGCCCGTCGCAGGCGCGGGCGTTGAAGGTCACGTGGGACACGCGGCGCATCCCCGGAATCACCGTCGCGACCGAATCGAAGCTCAGGCAGTACTTGAGCGCCGCCGCCGCGAGCGTCTCCGCCTTCGGGCCGATGACGGCGCGCGCGAGCTGGTCCGCGCGCCGGCAGGTCTCCGCCAGGCGCTCGCCGCCGAAGTAATGCGAGCGGAAGTCCTCGGGCGCGAAGCGGGTGTCGGGGGTCAGGGTCCCGGTCAGGCTGCCCTCGTCGAAAGGGCAGCGCACGATGACGCCGACGCCCTGCTGCCGGCACGCCGGCAGAAGTTTATCGGCCGCGCGCTGGTCGAACATGTTGAAGAGGACCTGGACGACGCCGACGAGGCCGGTCTTGACGAGCTCGAGGGCGGACTCGGGATCGTCGTTGTTGATCGAGACGCCCCAATTGCGGACCTTGCCCTCGGTCTTCAGCCTCGCCATCTCTTCGGCGAGCGCGGGCCACATCGGATCCTTGAGCCAGCTGTCGTGCCATACGTGGAACTGATAGACGTCGAGCGAGTCGCTCGCGACGTTGCGCAGGGAGCGCTCGACGCTGAGCCGCACCCAGTCCGGCGGGAACACGAGCGCCAGCTTCGCGCGCGGATGGCCGGGCCATTCCATGTTCTTCGGCGGGACCTTGGTGGAGAGGACGGCGCGGCGGCCCGCCTCCTTGAAGAGCCGCGCGATCAGGCGCTCGGAGTGGCCGTGGCCGTAGGCGTAGGCCGTGTCGAAGTAGTCGATGCCCGCGTCGAGGGCGGCGTGCAGGGCGAGCATCGACTCATGGTCGTCCGTCGGCCCCCACATCGACTTGCCGATGCCCCAGCCCCCGAAGCCGATCTCCGAGATCGACAGGCCGGTCCGGCCCAGCGGCCGGTGCGGCAGCCTCAACGACGCCTCGCTCGCCTTCATTGTTGATAATCTAGCAAAAAAGGGGTCAGACCTCCCGTTGTTGCGTTATTGGGAGACCTTGACCTGGAGGCCGATGGAGCCGATGACGTCGGCGACGGCCTCGCAGCGCTCGAGCGGGCCGTGGTAGACCACGGAGGAGCCTTTCGAGTGCACCTCCCAGGAGAAGGCTCGGGCCTGGGAGAGGGAGCAGCGCACGGCCTGGAGAAGGATGCGTTCCACCTGGTCGAACGAATGGCAGTCGCAGTTGAAGAGGACGACGTTCCAGCCGGCGCCGCGCTCGGAGTCGGCGCGGTCCTCGACCTTCTTGACCTCGGCCGATCCCTTTCGCGTCGCGAGCGGCATGTCAGCGCCTGACGGCGACGGCCATGCCCTCGCCCGTCGGGATCATGGCGCAGGACGAGAATAAGGTCTCGTCGGCCAGCAGCGACAGGGCGGCGCGCATCGGCGCGACCTTCGGCTTGTCCTCGTGATCCGCCGGAAGGTCGTCGCGGTGGAGATTGCCGAAGAGATAGGCGTTGTCGCAGATCACGAAGCCGCCGGAGCGCACGTTGTTTAAAGCCCACCTTGCGTACCCTTCATAGCCCGTCTTGTCGGCGTCGATGAACACGAGATCGAAGGGCCCATAGGCCTCGAGCGTCGGGAGCACGTCCATGCCCGGCCCGGTATGAACGCTGACCTTCGCCGTCAAGCCCGCGAGCGCGATGTTTTCCTCCGCCACCTTCGCGTGCTTGGGGTCGTACTCGATGGTGTGGAGCATCCCGCCTTCCGGCAGGGCCTTCGCGAGCCAGCAGGCGGAATAGCCGGCGAGCGTCCCCACCTCGACGATCTTCCGCGCGCCGCAGGCCGAGGCGAGGAGATGGAGCAGGCGGCCTTCGTCGGGACCGACGCTGATCGCGGGCAGGCCCTTCGCCTCGGTCGTCTCGCGGATTTCGCGCAGCGCGGGCTCCTCGCGCGCGATAGTCCGCGTCACGAAGTCGAGCAGCGGGGCGGTGCGGCAGCCGGTCTCGGAGATGCCTTGATGCGCCATGTCAGAGCCTCAACCACTGGAGGATTTTCCACTTCTCGACCGCCTCGATGACGGCGCCGTCGCGGCGCAGGCGGAAGCGGCGGCGCAGCGCGCTCGAGTCGCGGCGCAGGGCGTTGCGCTCGGGCTCGAGCAGCCCCACGCGCTCCTGCTTGGACAGGTAGTCGGCGAACGCGAGCGCGTCGGCCACCACGCCCGCTTCGCCGCGCGGGGTGCAGCGCTGGGCGTAGGCCAGGAACAAGGTGCGGTAGCGGGTGCCCAGCAGGCGCACGGTCTGCGGCAGGTACCGCGCGGTTTTCCAGAGGCGCTCGACCGGATCGACGGCGGACGGGGTTTCCATCGGGCGGAAGTCTAGCATTATTAGCAGGCGCGCTTACACCTCCGGTCGTCGTGGGCCCTTCGGTCCGGCGCGCGCGCTCGACCCCGTGCGGAAGGCTGTTTTGAGACGATAAACCTCCTTATGTGAATAGGTGGATAACTCCGTGGATATTAACATATCCGTCACATGGTGCCAGGCTTTAAAGATTAAGTTACGACGAGGAACATCTCCTTAATATCAGGCACTTGACAGGGACGAAAGGCCCATGGTAGGATAGGCCTCTCGCTCCTGGTTCATGTAGGTCCTAGGAGCTACGCTTAGGCCTAATGGGATACCCCTCTCGCCGACTATCCCGTCCCGGGGCGACGCGCCGGCTTACGGCGTGCGCCCTCTCCCTGGCGCTCGTCCTGCAAGGGACGGCCCCCGCCTTCGCGGGCGCTCCGTCGGCCCCCGCGGCGATCCTTCCTCCCCCCCCGACGCCCGCCTCGCCTCGCCTGGCCGGCCAAGGCGGACCTCAAGCGGCCTTCGACGCCCTCATCAAGGTGCTCTCGGGCGCGCCGCGCGCCGAGGAGCTGCGCCGCGCGGCCGCGGCCGCGGCCGACTCGGCCCCCGCGTCCGGGCGGAC
>JAKFCD010000086.1:0-7826 GCA_036676805.1 Elusimicrobiota bacterium | reverse complement strand
GCGCGCGCCTGCCGCGACGCCGCGCTGCGCCGGGCCAAGTCACGCGCCGGCAAGACCGCGGACTTCGCCGCGGCCGCCGCGGCCGGCGGCGCCGACCGCCCCGAGGGCGTCGAGCTGCCGGCGGACGCGTGGAAGCGCTTCGTCGAGAGCAACGCGCTCGCGGAGTGGCTCGCGCGCACGCTCGACGACGCGTCGCTCGGCCTGCGCCGCAAGTCCGAGCGCATCCGCGAGCGGATCATGGCCGGACGCCTCGGCCCGATCGACGCGCTCGTCGCTCCAAGCCTGATCATCGGTGAAGACGCCGCCCTCAAGGCGGACGGCCCCGCCGACGCGGCCCAACGGGTCAAGGAAGTCTGGGCGGCGTCCTGGGGCCCCGGCCCGCTCGGCGCGCGTCAGCGCGCCGGCCGCGGCCTCGCCTACGACGGCCGCGTGCGCGTCGAGAAGCTCGTCCCGGCCGACGTCTCCGGCCTCGCCTTCTCCCGCGACCCGGGCTCCGGGCGCCGCGAGCGCGTGCTCGTCGAGGCGGCCGCGGGCCCGCTCGACGGGCTGCTCGCCGGGGATGCCGCGACCGAGTCCTATACGCTCGAGCGCCGCTCGGGCCGCGAAACCGGCCCCCGCTCGGGCTCGGGGACGTCCGTGCTGACCGCCGCGCAGCTGACTCGGGTCGCGCGCCTGGCCCGCGCGCTCGACGCGTGGAAGGGCGCGGGCGTCGAGCTCGCGTTCTCCTTCGCCGGCGAGCGCCTCATCGCGCATCACGCGCGGGCGCTCGAGCCTCCGCGTCCGGTGCTGCCCTTGAACGATCCCTTCGCCCCCCGCCCCGACGCTCAGTTCCTGAACATCAAGCCCGTCGCGCGCTAAAGCGCTTCCGGCCAGCGGCGGGCGCCGTGGATAGAGCGCCTCGATCCTGTCGGCTTTCGCCAGCGGGCGAAAGCGGAGGAGACGGCGGAAGGCTTGGCGAACTTTCCGGCGTCGGCCTGGCGCAGGCCTTCTTCGATATGTGCCGCCTGCCGCCGGTGGATCACGCGAAAGGCGATCGGACGCTTGTTCATGCCATTAGCTTACATCGGAAAACGCTGCCTTTCAATCCCGACCGATGAAAATCTCGCTCCCATCGATGGGAGTGACTATAAACCATTTAAAGTCTGACATCCCCGAGGTCAGGCGCGGCGGGCGCGGAGCAAGGACCGGAGCTCGGCGAGCTCATCGGCGCCGAGGAAGCCCGAGAGCAGAAGGCCCGCCGGGTAGGCGGCGAGCAAGAGCAGGCGCGCGGGCAGGCCGACGCTCGACGCCGGCCACCACAGCGCCGCGGTCCAGGCTGCGAGGATGGCAAGCCGCTTCCACTCATAGGGCACGGGCCGCGACGAGCGCCCGAGAGCCCACACCGCGGCCGCCATCGCGGCGTACGCGGCCAAGGTGGCCCACGCCGCGCCCATCATCCCGTAGCGCGGGATCAGCAGCAGGTTGAGCCCGACGTTGACGGCGGCGCCCGCCCACGTCGCGGCCGACACGGCGCCGGTGCGCTTGTCGAGCATCAGCGGCGCGAGCATGACGAAATAGAGGCCGTTGAACAAATACGCGAGCGCCACGATCGGCACGACGGGCAGGCCGCCCCAGAACGAGGGATGGATCAGCGGCTTGCCGGCGAACAGGGGCGCCTGCACGAGCGGGCCGATGAAGAAGACGATGGCGAGCAGGGCCCACGCGGCGAGCGCGCCGAAATAGGTCAGCACGCGCGCGATCAGCGCGCCGGCGTCGGGACGGTCGGCGCGCTCCAAAATAAAGGGCTTCCAGGCCTGGTCGAACATGCCGACAAGCAGCATCATCCCGATCCCGAGCTTGTAGCACGTGCCGTAGATGCCGGCCGAGGCCAGCCCCGCGGCCTTGGCGAGGATGGGCCGGTCGGCGACCTGCACGACCATCGAGCCCAGCCCCGCGACGATGAGCGGGACGCCGAAGGCGACCATCTCCTTGAGGCGCGCGCGGTCCGGCGTCCCGAGGCGGGACAGGATGACGGGGGCCAGCATCGCCAGGCAAGACAGCGAGGCGGTGAGGTTGGCGAGCAGCACGCCGCGCAGGCCGAGCTGCAGGTGGCGCACGAACACGTAGGCGAGGACGAGGTTCATCGCGATGCCGACCAGCTTGATGCCCGCGTAGGCGCCGGCGCGGTGGGAGCCGCGCAGCTCGGCGTACGGGATGAGCATGGCGGCGTCGGCGGCCAAAATCCAGGCGCCGTAGCGGACGAGGACGGCCATCGAATCGGGCAGGCCGATGGCCCGGGCCAGCGGGGCCGCGGCCAGATGGATCGCGGCGGAGAGCGCCAGCGCCGCGCCGGCGACCGTCAGGTAGGCCGCGCCGAAGGCGCCCTCGTCCGCCTTGCCCTCGCGGCGACCGAGGCGCAGGTAGGCCGTGTCGAGACCGAGGCCGTAGATCACGGTCAGGAAGGCGATATAGGCGTACAGCGCCTGCATCGCGCCGTTCTCCGCGGGCTCGAGGAGGTGCGAGAACAGCGGGGTGAGCATGAAGCTCAGCAGGCGCCCCAGGACGGTGGACAGGCCGTAGACCGCCGTCTCGCGCGCGAGGCCGCGCAGCTCCCTGAGCATGACGGCCATCCTATCAAAATCGTACGATTAAGGCGTGAAGCGGTTCCTGAGCCTCTGGCTTCCCGTCGCCGCCTGGTGCGGCGTCATCTTCGCCTTCTCCGCGACCCCCGACCTGAGCAGCGGGCTGGCCTACGACTACCCCCTGCGCAAGGCCGGCCACCTCGCGGTTTTCGGAATCCTGTGGCTGCTGGCCCGGCGCCCGCTCGGCGACGGCTGGGGCTTCGCCTTCACGGTCCTCTACGCCGCGAGCGACGAGTGGCACCAGACCTTCACGCCGGGGCGCGCCGGGGCCGTGAGCGACGTGCTCATCGACGCGGCCGGCGCCTTGCTCGCCTTGACTTTCGTCAAACGGAGGGCCATTCTATGACCGTGGTCCCCGAAAGCCTGACCCTGATGGCCGCGCGCTTTCGCACCGAGCGGCAGCTGCGCCGCCTCTCGCGCCTTCCCAGCGCCTCGGGCGACAAGGTCTCCTTCGCGGTGCTCGGCGACGTGGAGCCCTCCCGCTTCTGGATCTACCGCAAGCTGTTCAATCGCGAGGGCGTGTTCCACGACCAGATGCACGAGCTCCAGTCCCAGCCCCTGACCTTCACGGTCCAGCTCGGAGACATGGTCACCAAGGGCACGCGCGCCAACTACGAGATCTTCCTGCGCCATCTGCGCCGCGCGTGGACGGGGCGCCCCTACCTCACCGTGATCGGCAACCACGACCGCTCGCGGCCGAACGGGAAATCCCACTCGACCTTGTACCGGACCTTGTTCGGCCGGCCCAATTACTTCTTCGACCACGCCGGCGTGCGCTTCGTCGTCCTCGACTCGAGCTATAAGCGCGTGACCCGCGCTCAGCTGCGCTGGCTCAAGATGGCCCTCGACTTCCCCGGCCGGAAGATCGTGTTCACCCACATGCCTCCCGTCCAGCTCAGCCTGTGGGGCGGCGTCGGGAAGGTGCACGAGCTCGGCGGCTTCCTCGGCGGCTCGCGCGAGTTCGCCGAGATCGTCTCGGCGGCGAAGGTGAGCCGCGTCTACATGGGCCACGTGCACGCCTTCGGCGTCCAGGACCACGGCGGCGTGCGCTACGTGCTCACCGGAGGCGGCGGCTCGGCGCTGTTCCCCTCCGGCAACGTCGACAGCTTCCACCATTACCTGACCGTCGAGATCACGCCGTCGGCCATCCGCGAGCGCGTGCACTCCCATGACGGGAAGGTCTTCTCGATCCCCGGCGGCCTCGTGATCCTCCCCACCCACGACGAGCGCAAGCGCCGCTGGTGGGAGCTAGTCTAGCGACGCGAAGCGCCCGCGCCGGACCCAGCCCGCCGCTCGCCTCCCCTCCGCGTCCTCCTCGAGCAGGACGTCGCTGTCGAGGTCGCACCAAGTGAAGAAGCCCGTGCCCAGAGCCAGATGCACGCTCGCCGCCAGGCCGCGCGCGGTCTCGGCCATGCAGCCGATCATCAGCGGCAGGCCCGCCGCGCGGGCGACGGCGGCGATCTCGAGCCCGCGGGAGATCCCCGATTTCGCGAGCTTGAGGTTGATCGCCGTCACGCCGGCGTCCGCGGCGCGCGCGGCGTCCGCCGGCGTCGCGGCGCTCTCGTCGGCGGCGACCGGCACGGGGCAGCGCTTGGCGACGAACGCGAGCCCGGCGAGGTCCGCCTTCGGCGTCGGCTGCTCGAAGAGCTCCACCGCCGCCCCGGCCTTCAGGACGTCCGCGACGAAGCGCAGCGCGCCCGCCGGCGTGAAGCCCTGGTTGCCGTCGAGCAGAAGCCGCGCCCTCGGCGCCGCCGCGCGGACCGCCGCCACGCGCGCCAGGTCGTCGGCCGCGCGGCCGCCGACCTTGATCTTAAGGACGCGGAACCCGGCCGCCGCCGCCTCGCCCGCGGCCGCCGTATTGATCGCCGCGTCGTTGGACGCGGCGATCGTGACGTCGGTTTCCAGCCGCCGCTTCGCTCCGCCGAGCCAGCCCGCGAGGCTCGCGCCGGCCTCGGCCGCCAGAGCCGACAGCAAAGCCGCCTCGAAGGCGGCGACGGCGGGGCTCAGCTCCCCGTGCCGCGCCCACGCCTCCTCGACGAGCGCTCGCCACCCCCGGACGTCGCGCCCGCGGGCGCGCAGGGCCATGGACGCGAGGCCCCGGCGCAGCGCCGCCGGCGTCAGGTGCTTCTGCGCGATCGACGTCGACGCCTCGCCGTAGCCCTCCGCGCCGCCCTTCAGGCGCAGCAGGATCGCCGCGTTGACCGTGCTCTCCCGCCGCCCCAGGGCGGTGATGAACGGGCGCCTGAGCCTCGATTCGACGAGGAAAACGCGCGCGGAGGCCACGTCCGTTCTAAGCACGGATGGAAGATAGCAAAATGGTTATAATCCATGACGATGATGACCATAGCGATGTGCTTGCTGCTGGCGGCCGCTCCCTCTCCCGCGCGCGCGCAGTCGACCGCGACCTTGCGCGGGATCGACGTCTACCGCTCCGCGGTGCTGACGCCGGAGAAGGCCAAGGAGCTGTTCGGCCGCCGGATCGCGGAGCTCGTCGCCCTGCGCAACCAGCGCCGGCCCGCCTCGAGCGACAAGGCCGAGGTCCTGCGCGCCGCCATGGAGAAGGAGGCGGCGAAGCTCCCCGGCATCGCCTACGCCGGCCTCACGCTCTCCGAGCATTTCACCTCCGTCGATCATGCGATGTACGCGACCTTCGACATCGTCGACGAGGCCGATCGCGGGCGCCTCGCGTTCGCGCCCGAGCCGCGGCGGAAAACGTCCGATCCCGAGGGCCTGCTCGCCGCCTGGAAGGCCTATTACGATCTCGGCGCGGCCCTGGCCCGCCGCGGCGAGATGCCCGTCGACCGCCCCGACTGCCCCGGCTTTTTCTGCCAGTGGGGCGGCGCGACGCCGGAGCTCGACGCCCTCCAGAGGAAATTCGTCGCCGGGGCCGCGGCCAAGGAGCGCGAGCTGCGCACGGTGCTCCTGCACGAGCAGGACTCCCAGCGGCGGGCCGCCGCCCTGTTCGTGCTGAGCTACGGCACCCGCGGCGAGAAGGTCGTCGAGTCCTGCCTCGCCGCCCTGAGGGACCCGTCGCCCGTCGTCCGCGGCGCGGGCCTGCAGATCCTGGCCGACATCATCAACCACCGCAAGGACCTCCGCGTCGACGCCGACCGGATCGTCCCCCTTCTCGATGATCCCAGCGGCTCCGTGCGGCGCAAGACCCTCGGGCTGCTCGTGCCCATGGTCGACGACAAGAAGGCGCGAGAGAAGATCCTCGCGGCGGCGCCGCGCCTCATCGACATCCTCCGGCTCTCGGAGCCGGGCAGCCACGACCTCGCCTACACCGTACTCGGCCAGCTGTCCCGCAAGACCTTCGACCGGCGCGACTACGCGAGCTGGGAGAAGTGGGTCGAGGAGAACGCCGAGGGCCTCAAGAAGTGAGCGCGGCCGCCAAGCCCTGGCTCGACGTCACCCCCCGGATCATGGGCAAGGCGGCCGCGTCGACCGTGCTTATGGCCGTCGGGATGTACTACCTGACGACGGGCCGCCGGGAGGCCAGCGTGTCGCGCATGTTCACGGGCGCGTTCCTCACCCTCGCCAGCGTCTTCCTCTTCCTGCTCTAAGGGGGCTTGGCGGCAGGCTTGTCGTTGCCGCCGGGCTCAGCGGCGCGATTCGATCTCTCGGCGCATCTCGCTCTCGAGGTCTTCCATCTCCCGCATCTCGGCCTCGAGCACGTTCTCGATCCGGTAAGGCGCCTGGGGCGTGAGCACCGCGGGCCTCGTCTTCGGAGCCGGCGGCAGGGGCACGTCAGCCTTGGGCGTCTCGGCGGGAGCTTCCGCGGCGGGCGCGGCGGGAGCCGCCGCGGCCGGCCCGCTTTCGCCGCCCAGCCAGCGGCGGGCGACGGAGGACTTCACCGAGAAGTTGACGCTCGTGATCGTGAGGCCGTCGGCGGCCTTGCGCGCCATCGAGGTGTTCACGCCGATGATCGCGCCCGAGCGGTCGAGCAGCGGCCCGCCGGAGTTGCCCCGGTTGATGCTCGCGTCGGTCTGGAAGGCGTCCTTGCCGGCGACGCCGCCGAGATCGGCGATGACCGTGCTGACCACGCCCTGCGTCAAGGTCCACAGCCCGCCCTGCTCCGGGTGGCCGATCGCGACGACGGAGTCCCCCGGCTCGACGCCCGTGTCGTCGCCGAGGGACAGCGCCCCGGCTTTGAGCGGGGTCTCCGGCTCGAGGATCGCGAGGTCGAGGCCGCGGTCGAAGCGGACGACCTTGGCGGCGATGGGCCCCCGAAGGTCGCGCTTGGTGTCGCCGGTGACGCGCTCCGGCTTGAGGTAGACGCGCACCGCCGCGAACGGCCGGCCGGTCTTGTCGTTGATCACCACGTGGGCGTTGGTGAGCACGCGCCCGCCCTCGATGACGCTGCCGGTGCCGAGCTCTCCGGCCCCCTCCTTTTCCGCGGCAAGGATGAGGACGACGGACGGCGCGGCCCGTTGATAGATTTCCTTGGCGGACAGCGAAGCCGCGGCGGCGGCGGGCACCGGCGCGAACAAGCCCGCGACGGCGTCGTAGGCCTGCGCGGCCTCGAGGTGGTTGCCCTTGTCGGCGGCGGCGAGCAGGCGCGTGATCTCCTTGTCCTCGTCGGTCGAGAGCTTGCGGCCTCCGCGCACGGCGGCCACGGCCGTCGGGCCGCGGTACGCGTAGCGGTGGGACTCGGCCCAGGAGTTGACGCCGCTCCACCAGCCGGTCTCCTGCAGCAGAGAGCGGTCGGGCCCCGCCGCCTTGGCGTCGGCGTCGACTTCGCGCCCGGCGGCGATCAGCCCCGCGTCCACGGCGCGCCGCCGGCGCGACGCGGCGAGGCTTTTGAACGACGTCTCCAGCAGCGCCGGTCGCTCGAACTTGGCCCAGCGCGCCTCGGCCGGAGCCGTCCTCGCCATATCGCGATAGTCCTCGTCGGACATGGTCAGCACGTTCTCGAGCGCGGCCCGCAGGGCGGTCTCGCGGGCGGCGTCGTCGGCGGCGCGCAGCGGCGTCACGGCGGCGGCGAGGATCACGGCGGCGACGAAGCTGGTCTTGATCATCTCTCGACAATACCAAAAAAAATCGTGCCCCCTCCAGGAATCGAACCTGGATTGCCTGCTTAGAAGGCAGGAGCTCTATCCATTGAGCTAAGGGGGCTTCATGTCATTATAGGATAGAGCTCCTGCCTTCTAATATAAAAGAAAGAGGAATTTCCCGTCGTTCAGGGAAATTCCGAGGCAGGAGCTC
>JAKFCD010000085.1:0-44647 GCA_036676805.1 Elusimicrobiota bacterium | reverse complement strand
CGAGCCCTCCCACGCCGCTCCCGTCGTGTCCACCGTCACCCCCAGGTCCACGTTCGGCGTGATCCGCACCGTGAACGTCCCCGAGTCGTTGGCCGGGTTCGCGTCCGCGTACGCGTACGTCGCTCCCGCCACCGCCAGCGCCGCCGTCATCATTCCCGTCGTCAGCGTCTTCATCTTGATGTTCATCTCTTATCTCCTTGGGTCCGAATTAAAGTCCCGCGCCTGAAACGGCGTTCACGGTGATCGTGAACGCCGCCTGTCCTTCCGTCGAAGAGGTGCTCGGCGTGCTCGAGCGCAGCCACAGCTTGCGCGTCGCCGTCGCCGTCATGCCGTCCACGTCCGCGTACTCCCCGTGCGCCAGCGGCAGCTCGTAGACGTGGTTCGTATCGCCGCCCTCGTCGGCCTGCGGCTGCCCCGCCCGCGTCGCGACCGTCGTGATCAGGTTCTGCGCGCCCGCGTAATCGCCGACGGCCAGCGGCGTCGTCACCGGGCTCTTGCCGAACATGGCGTAAAGCCGCAGCTTGTCCGACTCGTCGGACTCGTCGGTGTCCAGCGTCCACGTGTTCAGAGCCGCGCCGGTCAAGGTGAGCTCCTGGTTGTTGAGGTTGCCCGCCATGGTGATGCTCACCGGGGTCAGGAGCCGGACGTCGCTGCCCAAGGTCTGCGTCATGTCGAGGTTCGAGGAGCCCTCCCACGCCGCGCCCGTCGTGTCCACCGTCACGCCCAGGTCCACGTTCGGCGTGATGCGGATGGTGAACGTGCCCGAGTCGTTGGCGGGGTTCGCGTCCGCCCGGGCGGCGGTCGCGCTCATCAGCGCCAGCGCCGCGCTCAGCAGCGCCGTCTTCAGCGTCTTCAGCTTCATCGTCATACAGTCTCCTTGCGTCTCAGATCGTACGCGCTCGCGCGCGCGTACGAGAGTGTGTCATGTCAACCCCCGGCGGTCATTCCTATTAGCCGCAGTCATTGAGAAGTTTTCTTCGTAAAACCTTCGCAAATCGGCAATTCCGGTCATTGATTCCGATAATGGAATAAGGTAGGTAGACAATAAAAAACAGCACTCGATGGAATATCCATAGAGTGCTGTCTATTATCGTTCAGTGCTGTCTTATATTATTTAGACAAAACACGCTCCAGCCGGACGCGCAGCGCCTCGGCCCGGCCCGAGTCGCCGAGCGCCCGGGCGAGCATCATGCGGTTCTCGAGCAAGGCCGGCAGGTACGGGTCGCGTTCCAAGGCGGCGTCGAGCGCCGCGGCGGCCTCCGAAAAGCGCGGGGGGGCCCCGTGGGCGCCGGCCAGGAGCAGGTAGGTCCCGTGCATGGCGAACCCGTCGGCGAGGGCCGGACGAAGGCGGGCGCCCTCGCGTCCGGAGGCGGCCGCCTCTTCCAGGAGCGCCAGCCTGGCTTCCTGGTTCGGATTCGCGGCCGCAAGCGCGGCCGTGAAGCGGGCCGCGTTGAGCCGGTAA
This sequence comes from Elusimicrobiota bacterium, assembly GCA_036676805.1. Classification (GTDB taxonomy): domain Bacteria; phylum Elusimicrobiota; class Elusimicrobia; order UBA1565; family UBA9628; genus GWA2-66-18. Next base: position 43,185 of record JAKFCD010000085.1, on the reverse strand, counting down.
TGGAACTCGTAAGGATTCAGCGAGACCGCCGCGCGGTAGGCCTTCAGCGCCGGCCCCGGACGCCCGGCCGCCTCGTAGGAGCGCGCCCAGTGAAACGCGCGGTCGGCGCGGCAAAGCCAAAGGGCGAGAAGGAAGACGAGCGCGCAGACGAAGACGGCGGCCGCCTTGAACGGGAGGGCTCGTCCCGGCCGCGGCTCGCCTCGCGCGGTCAGCCCGAGAAACAAGCCGGCCAGGACGAGCGCGCTCAAAGGCACCGGATTGAACTTCGCCTGGACGAACAGCCCGGCCAAGGCCCCGGCGATCGCGGCGAACGCCGAGCGATGGCGGCCTTCTTTCAGGGCCGCGCTCACGCAGCGCCACGCGCCCGCCAGGAGCCACAGATAGGCGGCCAGCCCCGCCAGACCCATCGTGGCGAGGACCTGGAGGAAATCGTTGTGGGCGCTGACCTGGGATTTCGTCGGACCGAGAATCCGGATGAAGGCGTCGGTGCGTTCGCGTCTGAGAAGAGCCTGGATCGAGTCCGGTCCCGCCCCGAGCCAAGGATGGCGCGGAATCGAGCGCGCGACGGACTCCCACAGCGCCCAGCGCGCGCTGTCGGACGCCTTCGCCGTCGGCCGCAGGACGACGGTCGCGAGGATGACCGCCGCCGCGGCGAGCGAGATCAGGGCCGCGGCGCGCGCGCGAGGAAGGCGGGCGCCGCTCAGCCATAGATAGACCGCGAGGCCGGCCGCGGCGCCGAGCCACGCTCCGCGCGACAAGGTCAGGACGAGGGCGGCGAGGACCAGGGCCCCGCCGAGCCGGGCGGCGGCCCTGCGGGAGGGCGAGGGATCGCGCCAGAAATGCGCGGCCACGGGAATGAAGAGCAGCAGGCAGGCGCCGAACGGCACCGGATCGCCCTGCGGGCCGGTGAGCCGGCCGCTGCCGGAGGCCCGCACTCCGGCGAAAGGCTCGAGGCCCAGCTTCTGCAGGAGGCCGTAGGCGGACGCCGCCGCCGCGGCCCACAATGCGGCGAGCAGGAGCCGGTCGGGGTCGAGGGGCTCGTCGGACCAGGCGCAGGCCAGGCATACGCAGGCGCACAGCAGGAAGCCGGCCAATCCGTAGGCGTGCAGGGAGTACATGCCGACGAGGCCCAGGTACGGATCCGCCGCGGCGGCCAGCGAGAGGAGCAGCGCCGCCAGAAAGGCCAGCAGCGGCGCGTCGAGCGGCGTGCGCCTCCAGCCCGGTCGATTCCACAGAGAGGCCCAGGAAAGCGCCGCGGTCAGCGCGAGCGCGGCCAGGCGGGGGGCGCCGTACGCGTCGGCCTGCAAGGGCCAAAAAAAGAGGAGGGCGGACGCGGCGCAGGCGCCGAGCGCCGGCCGCGCCCCGGTCAGCGCGCGCGTAATGCCTCCAGGCGGAGCAGCTCCGCGGCCAAGGCTTTCTCGCGAGCCGCGTCGCCGCGCTCGCGGGCGAGCACGATGCGGTTTTGAAGGAGGGGGCCGAATTTCGGATCGAGCGCGAGGGCGCGGTCGAGCTCGGCCTCGGCCTCGGCCAGGCGGTCGGGGCCGCCGGCGCGATGATGCAGGATCAAGGAGGTCCCCAGGATCTGGTGCGCGTCCACCTCGTTGGGACGCCAGGCGACCGCGTCCCGTCCGGCCTTCACCGCACGGTCGAGCCAGGCCAGGCGGCGCGCGGGGTCGGCCTCGCCCGCGGCGAGGCGGTGCAGGAGGCTCGCGTGGATCATCCGATACTGCAGCTCGCCGGGGTTGAGGCGCACGGCGCGCTCGTGCGAGGCCAGGGCGACGTCGGCCCGCCGCGCGGAGGCGAAGACGACGGCCTTCTTGTGGCTGAAGTCGGCCGCTGCGAGGCGCAGGACCAGGGCGAAGGCGGCGGCGCAGAAAACGAGGACGGCGCCGTCGAGCGCCGCCGAGCGCTCTTTTTTCGGATCGGGCGTCGCGGGGCAAAGCCAGGCCGCGCACAGCGCCGCCAGGACCATGCCCGGCATGGGCACCGGGTTCACCTTCGCCTGCACGAACAACGCGGCCAGCGCCCCGGCCGCCGCCGCGCGATGAGGATCGCCGCGGGAGCGCCAGGCCAGAAGCGCCAGGGCCCAGATCAGCCAAAGATAGGCCGCCAGGCCGGCCAGGCCGGTCGTGGTCAGCGCCTGGAGCAGGTCGTTGTGGGCGTGGGCCTGGCCCGCGGAGGAGCCGAGCGCGCGGATGAAATCATCCGTGCGGGAGCGCCGCAGGAGCGCCTCGAACGCGTCGGGGCCGACGCCGAGCCAAGGGGCCTCCCGCGCGGCCCCGAGCGCCGAGGACCACATCGCCAGGCGCGCCGAATCGGACGCCGCGACCCGGCGCAGGCGCAGGGCCGCGCCCGCGCCGGCGAGAAGAAGCAGGACGGCCGCCGCCGTCCAAAGGCGGCGCGCGCGGGGAGAGTTCAGCCGCCCGGACAGCCACAGATAGGCGGCCGCTCCCGCGGCCGCGCCCAGGAAGGCGCCGCGCGAGCCGCTGGCGAACATCCCGGCCGCCGCCGCGCCGCTCCCGAGCCAGCCCAGCGCGTGATCCCTGCCGTCCTTGTCGAGGGCGAGGCCCAGGGCCAGCGGAAACAGCGCCGCCAGGCAGGCCCCGAAATAGGCGGGGTTGCCGAGCGTGCCCACGGCGCGTCCGTCGGGGAACTTTCGCGGCATGTACGCGATCGGCTCCACGCCCGCCGCTTGGAACATGGCGTGCAGGCCCATCGCGATCGCGACGACCGCGCACAGGCGCATCAGCGGCAGGGGAGCCTCGGCCTGGCCGGAGCGGACCGCCGCGTAGAAGAACGCCGCGAGCAAGGCGAGCGGTAGAAGCCCCAACGAATACATCTGATAGCGGCCGAGGACGCTCAGAAAGGGATCGGTCGAGAACGCGCTGCTCGCGACCAGGACCACGGCGCACGCCGCCAGGGGCCGGTCGAGCGGCGTGCTCCGCGCCGGCGCGCCCTTGAGCGCGAGCATCGCCCAGGCGAGCAGCGCGCCCGCGGACAGCGCGACGAGCTTGGGCAGCGAGTACATCGCCGCCTGCAGCGGCGAGACCGCCAGCAGGGAGCCGGCGATCGCGAGGCCGAGCGCCCGGCGTCCCGGCGCGGGGGGGCTAAGGGACGGTCGCGGTGACATCGATCTTGAAGTCCTGCACCGCCTCGGTGGTCGAGAAGGTGGGCATGCCGACGTTGAGCCACAAGGTGCGCACGCTGCCGGGACGCACCTGCTGGCAGCTCTGGTCGCCCTCGAACTTGCCGCCCAGGCACAAGGTCATAGAGTCGAGCATGCGGTCGGAGGCCGTATAGTCCCCCAGCCCGGGCTGGACGGAGTTGAACAGGCCCTGCATGGTGAACTGATCGGTCCCCTGGGACGCGGAGATCTTCCAGGGGCTGGCCGCGGTGACCGTCGTCGCCTTGAGCTCGTAGGTCGTGCCCATGTTGCCCACACTCGTCACCGTCACGCCCGTCGTGACGAGATAGTTCTGGTTGAGCGCCACGTTGCCCACGGTGATCAAGGACGGCGAGACCGTCACGCCGTAGTCGGGGACCTCGACCGAGGAGTTGGCCGAGTTGAGGGGGAAGTTCGTCGCCGCGATCGTGTCCGGCGAGGCGATGGTCACGTCGCCCGCGACGGCCACCGAGGCCCCGACCGTGTTGCCCACCGGGGTGGCCGCGTTGAGGGTGTAGACGATGAAGTAGTTCTTGGCCGTCGTGCCGATCGTCTGCGCCGGGCTCAAGGTGAGGGTCACGACGTTTCCGCCGCCGAAGACGCCCGCGGCGAGCAAGGTGTCGTCGTTGGCGTAGTCGAGGTTTCCGTTGTCGAGGTAGACCTTCACCGCGGTGACGTTGGTGCGGTTGATGGTGCCGGTCATCGTCAGCTTGATCGCCGTCCAGGAGGCCGTGTTGGTGCCCGTGACCAGAGACAGCCGCTGCAGCGCGAAGTCCGCCCCCTGGCCGATGCCGGCGGGGGCGAGGTTCGTGCGCGAGGCCGTGACGGTGTCGGGAGCCGCGACGGTCGCAGCCGTCGAGTCCATCGGGAAGGTTCCCGAGACGAGGTCCGGCGCGGTCACCGTGAGGCTGCCGCTCGCGTTGACGCGCGCGCCGATGGTGTTTCCGACCGTGGCCGTCAGCGCGATCTGATAGACCACGAAATAAACCTTGGGGGTCGACGTGATCGTCTGCGCCGCGCTCAAGGTGATCGCGACCGAGCCCGCGGTGAACGTGTTCGCGCTGGGAGAGACCAAGGTGTCGAGGGCGGCGTCGAAGGCGCCGTCGCCGTCGTCCCGGTAGACGCGGATCGTCGTGACGCTGCCGTCGGCCAGGTTGCCGAGCTTGTTCACCGTGAGCGCCGTCCAGACCGCCGAGTCGGCGGCGGTGACCATCGACAGCCTCAGGAAGGCCTTGGTCTCGTTCTGGCCGACCTGGGCCCCGGCGACGTCGGTCGGCGTGACCGCGATGGTGTCGGCCAGGTCGGTGACCGTCGAGTCGCTCGAGTTGGCGGGCAGATTCGTCGCCGCGACGGCGTCGGGCGCCGTCACCGTCAGGCTTGCGCCGGACGCCACCGAGGCGCCGACGGTGGCGCCGATCGTCGCCTCGAGGTTGAGGGTGTAGACGATGAAATACACCTTCGGCGTGGTCGTGATCGTCTGCGCGGCCGACAGCGTTATGGCCGCGCTTCCGCCCGAGAAAGTCGTCACGGCGGGGGAGATCAAGGTGTCCGTGCCCGCTTCATAGGTCCCGTTGGCGTTGGCGTCGAGATAAATCTTCACCGTCGTGATCTGGTTGTCGGCCAAGGTCCCGGTCTTGGCCACCGTCAGCGCCGTCCACGTCGCGGTCTCCTGATTCGTCGCCAAGGAGAGCCGCTCCACCGAGTAGTCTGAGTTCTGCGCGATGGTTCCCGGCGCCTGACTCGTCGGCGTGACCGTGATCGTGTCCACAGCATCCGTGATCGTCGAATTCGCCGAATTCATCGGGAAGGTCCCCGAGACGAGGTCCGGCGCGGTCAAGGTGATGTCCCCGCTCGCCGCGACCCGCGCCCCGATCGTGTTCCCGGCCGTCGCCGTGACGCTAAGCTCGTAGACGATGAAATACGTTTTTGCCGTGGTCGTGATCGTCTGGGCGGCGCTCAAGGTGATGGCCGCCGAGCCGCCGGAAAAGGTCGTCACGGCCGGAGAGATCAAGGTGTCCGAGCCGGCCTCGTAGGTCCCGTTGGCGTTGGCGTCGAGGTAGATCTTGACCGTCGTCACACCGGAGTCGGCGAGGGTGCCGGTCTTGGTCACCGTGACCGCCGTCCAGACGGCCTGGTCGGCGCCGGTCGCCATCGACAGCTTCTCCACGGCATAGTCCGAGGCCTGGGCGATCGAGCCCGGCGCCATGCTCGTCGGCGTGACCGCGACCGTGTCGGCGACGTCGGTCACCGTCGCGTTGCTCGAGTTGGCGGGGAAGTTCGTCGTCGCGACGACGTCGGGGGAGGCCACGGTCAGGCTCGTGTTCGCCGCGACCGAGGCGCCGATGGTCGCCCCCGGGGGGGCGAACGCCTCCAAGGTGTAGACGATGAAATACACCTTTGCCGTCGTGTTGATCGTCTGCGCCGCGCTCAAGGTGATCGCCGCCAGGCCGGCGCTGAAGGTGTTGACCGCCGGGGAGATCAAGGTGTCCGAGCCGGCCTCGAAGGTGCCGTTGGCGTTGGCGTCGAGATAGATCTTCACCGTCGTGACTTGATCGTCGGCCAAGGTCCCGGTTTTCGCCACCGTGATGCCCTTCCACGAGGCGCTGTTGGCGTCCGTGACCATCGAGAGCTTCTGCAGCGCCGTGTTCGCCGTCCCCTGCGCGATCGTGCCCGGGGCGAGGTCGGTCGGGGTCACGGTGACCGTGTCGCCGAGCGCGATGACGGTCGCGTCGCTCGAGTTGGCGGGGAGGTTGGTCCCGGCCACGACGTCGGGAGCGGTCGCCGTGAGGGCGCCGGCGGACACCTGGGCTCCGATCGTGCTCGACTCGGTCGCGGTGACCTCGAGCGTGTAGACGACGAAGTAGACTTTCGCCGTCGTGGTGATGGTTTGGGCCGCCGAAAGGGTGATGGCCGCGCTTCCGCCGGAGAACGTCGTCACGGCCGGCGAGATCAGGACGTCGGCGCCGTCGTAGGTCCCGCTGCCGTCGTCGAGGTAGATCTTGACCGTGGCCACGCCCGCGTCGGCCAAGGTGCCCGTCTTCGTCACCGTGATCGCCGTCCAGACCGCCTCGTCGCCGCCGGTCGCCAGCGACAGCTTCTCGAGGGCGAAGTCGCCGCCCTGGATGATATTCGCGGGGGCGACGTCGGTCGGGGTGACCGTGATCGTGTCGGCCACGTCGGTGACCGAGGAGCTTGCCGAATCGGCCGGCAGGTTCGTCGACGCGACGAGGTCGGGCGCGGTCACGGTCAGCGCCGCGCTCGAGGCGATCCGCGCCCCGACCGTGGCACCCGGCGTCGCGGTCGCATCCAGGGCGTAGACGACGAAATACACCTGCGCCGAGGTCGTGATCGTCTGCGCGGCGGTGAGGGTGACGGCCGCCGAGCCGCCGGAAAAAGTCGTCACGGCGGGGGAAATCAAGGTGTCCGTGCCCGACTCGTACGTCCCGTTGGCGTTGGCGTCGCGGTAGATCTTGACCGTCGTTATCTTGCCGTCGGCCAAGGTCCCGGTCTTGGTCACCGTCACCGCCGTCCAGGTCGCGGTCTCCTGGTTCGTCGCCAGAGAGAGCTGCTCCACCGAGTAGTCCGCGCTTTGCGCGACGCTTCCCGGCGCCTGGCTCGTCGGCGTCACCGTGACCGTGTCGGGGCCGTCGGTGATCGTCGAGTTGCCCGAGGCGGCGGGGAGGTTGGTCGTCGCCGCGACGTCGGGGGAGGTCACGGTCAGCGCGCCTGAGGCGATGTTGGCCCCGATGGTATCGCCCGCCGCCGACAGGACGTTGAGCGTGTAGACGACGAAGTAGACCTTGGGAGTGGTCGTGATCGTCTGGGTCGCGGACAAAGTGATGGCCGACGAGCCGGCGGTGAAAGTGTTGACGCCGGAAGAAACCAAGGTGTCGGACCCGCTTTCGTAGGTACCGTTGGCGTTGGCGTCGAGGTAGATCTTGACCGCCGTGACGCTGCCGTCGGCGAGGGTCCCCGTCTTGGCGACCGTGATCGCCGTCCAGGACGCCGTGTTGGCGTCCGTCGCCAAGGACAGCTTCTCGACGGCGTAGTCCGAGCCCTGGGCGATCGTGCCCGGGGCCATGGCCGTCGGGGTGACCGTCACCGTGTCGATGGTCCGGTAGTGCACGGTCACCGTCATCGTGTCGAAGCTGAGCGTGTGCGCCTTGTTGTCGTTGTCGCGGATCATCACGCCGAAGTCGGCGGCGTTGATCTCGGCCGCCGACCAGGTCGTGCCCCACAACGCCGTCGCGTTGCTGACCGCGATGTCGCTGTCGGTCGTCTGAAGCAGCTGCAGGCCGGTCACCGCCGCTCCCGCGATGTTCGTGCCGTCCTTGGTCAGGGCCGCGTCGAACACGCGCCGGTTCGCCTGGGCCTCCGCGCCGTTGCCCTGGACCACGACCTCGATGCCGTCGATGATCGACGAGGCCGGGATCGTGAAGCCGAAGGTCTTGACCCGCAGAAAGTCGAGGGTGGTGCCGTTATACGTCGCGTAGGAATCGTTGTCGGTCTGGATGTTGCTCGGCGTGCTCCAGCCGGTCCCGATCATGCTCGCGGCGTTCGCGGAGGTTCTCTCCTGAATCAGGGCCTGGCCGTGGGCCGGCCGGGCGCAGAGCAGCCCCAGGGCGCACGCCGCCACGAGCGGAAGCCCCGTCCAAGAAAAGCGTTTTCTAAACATCATCCTCGCGCGTATGAGGAAGTATAGCCAAGCCGTCCGCTCCTCGCCGCCGCGGCCCGCGCATAAATTGCGAAATGTTCTTCGCCGGCTCAGCGCCGGACCGCGTCGCCGGGATTGAAGCGGTAGCCCACACCGTGCACGGTCTGGATGAGCGGGGCGCAGGAGCCGACCTTGCGGCGCAGGGACTCGACGTGCTTGTCGAGCGTGCGCGTCTCCACGTTGCCCGGGTAGTTCCAGACCGCCGCCAGGAGCTCGTCGCGCTTGAAGGCGCGGTCGGGGTGCTTAAGCAGATGCGCCAGGAGGTCGAACTCGAGGCGGGTCAGCACCACGGCTTTGCCCACGACGAGGGCCTGGCGGGAGACGAGCTTGAGCTCGATGGGGCCGCCGGTGAGCACGGTGACGGTCTCCTCGGGGGCATCGCCGGCCCACACCACGCGCCGCAGCAAGGTGCGCACGCGCGCGAGGAAGATCGGGGGCTGGAAGGGACGGGTGATGGCGTCGTCGGCGCCGGCGTCGAGCAAGGCCACGCTATCGGACGAGCCCGCCCGGGGGTCAACGCACAGCACCGGCAGCAGGCGCATGTCCGGCTGCGCGCGCAGGGCGCGGATGAAAGCGGCGGCGCCGCCGTCGGCGGCGCTCGCGACGACGAGGAGGTGGGGCGCCGCGGCGCGCAGGTCCGCCAGCGCCTCCGGGCGCGCCTGCGCTTCGACGACCTTGTGGCCGCTGGACTCGAGCAGCCCCGTGAGCTGGGCGAGGAACCGAGGGTCCCCGGCGGCGACGGCGATCAGCAAGTCCTCATCCTCCGAACACCGGATACTCGCCGAAGACGTCCTTGAGCGCCTGGGTGACCTCGCCGACGGTGGCGTAGGCTTCGACCGACGCGAGTATCGACGGCATGAGGTTCGCCTCGGACTTCGCGGCGCCGCGCAGGCGCGCGAGGCAAGCCTGCACCTTGCCGTTGTCGCGCTCGCGCCGAATCTTCTTGACCCGGGCGACCTGGCCTTTCTCGACGGCGTGGTCGATCTTGAGGATGGGAGGCACCGAGCCTCCGGTCTCGTGCGTGTTGACGCCGACGATCTTGCGGCGCTTGGCGGCCTGGTCGAGCTCGAAGCGGTAGGAGGTCTCCGCGATCTCGCGATGGAAGTAGCCCTTCTCGAGCGCGGGCACGACGCCGCCGAGCTCCTTGATGCGCGCCATCATCTCGGTCGCGCGCTTCTCCACCTCGGCCGTGAGGCTCTCGAGGTAGTACGAGCCGCCGAACGGGTCCGGGGTGTCGGTGACGCCCGTCTCGAGCGCCAGGATCTGCTGGGTGCGCAGGGCGAGCATGACGGCCTCGTCGGTCGGGAGCGCCAGGGCCTCGTCGAAGGAGTTCGTGTGAAGGCTTTGCGTGCCGCCCAGAGCCGCGGCCATGGACTGATAGGCGACGCGCGCCAGGTTGTTGAGGGGCTGCTGGGCCGTGAGGCTCACGCCCGCCGTCTGGCAGTGCATCGGCAGCATCCAGGAAATTTCTTTCTTGGCGCCGAACTCGTCCTTCATCAGCTTCGCCCAGATCGAGCGCGCGGCCCGCAGCTTGGCGATCTCCTCGAAGAAATGATTATGCACGTCGAAGAAGAAGGAGAGCTGGGAGGCGAAGTCGTCGACGGGCAGGCCGCGCTTGACGAGGCGCTCGGCGTAATCGCGCCCGTCGGCGAGCGTGAACGCGAGCTCCTGCACCGCGTCGGCGCCGGCCTCGCGGATGTGGTAGCCCGAGATCGAGATCGGATAGAAGCGCGGCACCTCCTTGACGCAGTACTCGATGAGGTCGAGCACGAGCCGCATCGAAGGCTCCGGCGGATAGAGGTACTCGTTCTGCGCGATGTATTCCTTGAGGATGTCGGTCTGGCAGGTCCCGCGCACGCGGGTCAGCGGCACGCCTTGGCGCTTGGCGAGCGCGATGTACATCGCGAAGATCACCGGAGCGGGCAGGTTGATCGTCATCGACGTGGACACCTTGCCCAGGTCGATGCCCGCGAACAGGGTCTCCATGTCGGCGAGGCTGTCGATGGCGACGCCCTCGCGGCCGACCTCGCCCAACGAGCGCGGATCGTCGGAATCGAGGCCCATCAAGGTCGGCAGGTCGAACGCGGTCGACAGGCCCGTCTGGCCGTGCTCGAGCAGATACTTGAAGCGCTCGTTGGTGTCCTTGGCGGTCTTGTGGCCGGCGAACATGCGCATCGTCCAGGGGCCCGTGCGATAGCCGCCGCTCTTGAGGCCCCGGGTGAAGGGATAGCGCCCCGGACGGCCGATCGTCTCGGGCGCGGGCGCGTCCTCCGGCCCGTACTCCCGCTTCACGGGAATCCCCGACAAGGTCGTCGGGTCGGGAGGCGCCGCCTCGGCCCGCGTGACTGCTTTTTCGGCGGCCCTGCTCATCGGCGGTTCCGGCCGGCCTTCCTGCGCCGCTCCTCCATCTTGCGCAGGTCCTCCTGGCGCCGCTGCTGGCCCTTTTGGAGATTTCGGCGGCGGCGCTCTTCCGCCTGCTGCTTCATCGCGGCGCGCTTCTCGATGAGCTTCTTGCGGTTCTCGCGCATGCGCTCGATGGACTTCAGGCGCAGCTCGCGCCGCGCCTCGGGGGGAAGCGCCTTCCAGCTCGACCTGATCGCGGCGAGGCGGCGGCCCTGGCCGCGCATCCGGGCGCGGTGGGCCATGAAGCGCCTGAGCTGTACCGCGTGACCGGGCGCGGCGCCCTTCTTGACGGAGAGCTCCTGGTTGGCCCGCAGGAGCTCGGGCTTGCCGCCCGCGGCGCCGGAGACCTCGACCTTGCCCTCGTCGAAGACGCCGACGTGGGAGGTCGCGCCGTCGGTCTCGACGCCGAACTCCGTGCCGCGCACGGCGGCGACGGCGGACGGGGTGCGCACGCGCAGGCTCCGGGCCCCGAGCTTCTCGATCTTGGCGAGCAGGGAGCCGATCGCGAGGAAGAAAGTCGAGTCGCCCTTCGCGGTGCTCTCGAGCGTGAGCTCCGATTTGGGACGCACGGAGAGGAGGCTGGTCGCGTCGAGCGCCACCTCGGCGGCGCCGCCGGAGCCGACGACGATCCGGTCGCCCTGCTCGAGAGGCATGCCGGCCTCGGCGGACACCTCGGGGGAGCCGTCGGCGGGGACGATCGTCACGTCGCCGGTAACGGCGCCGAGGCGCGCGTCCCAGCTCGTTTCCTGGGCGCTGAGGGAGACGGCGGATGAAAGGAGCAGGGCCATAGTCGCGGCGATCATAGTCATCGTTCTCTCCCTATCGCGGTCGTCAGCGAGATCTTGAAAAATTTATGCTTGCCGACCTTCAGCGTGAAGGTCGTCTTGTCCTTGACGGGCCCGTCGACGGTCACCTTCACGCCGTCGACCTGCACACCGCCCTGCTCGATGAGCCGCCGGGCCTCGCTGCCCGAGCCGCCGGCGACCTCGGCGATGATCTTCGACAGCACCGTTTGCGAGACCTGTTTTTCATCGCCTTCGGCGATGACCGGCTGCTCCTTCTTGGAGAAAGTGCTCTCGAAATACTCGTACGCGGCGTCGCCCGCGGCGGCACCATGGTACTTCCCGACGAGCAGGCGCGCAAGCTCCTTCTTGGCCTTCATCGGGTGCATGGCCTTGACCGCGTCGAGGTCGGCGTCGGTCAGCAAAGTGTAGTAGTCGAGCATCAGGGAATCATTGACGCGCATCGTCTTGCCGAACATGTCGTTGGGCGGATCATTGAGGCCGATCGAGTTGCCGTAGGACTTCGACATCTTCTTCTCGCCGTCGAGGCCCACGAGCAGCGGCACCGTGAGCGCCACCTGAGGCTCCTGGCCGGCGTCCTGCTGCATCTTGCGGCCCATGAGCAGGTTGGTCAACTGGTCGTTGCCGCCGAGCTCCACGTCGGCCTTCACCGCGACGGAATCGTAGCCTTGGAATAAAGGATACATGACCTCAAGAAGGCTTATCGGCGAGTTCTCCGCTATTCGCTTTTTGAAGTCCTCGCGAGCCAGCACCTGCTGGACGGTGTGCCTCTTCAGAGTGTCGAGAAGCTGGTCGTGCATGAACGGGCCCAGCCATTCGGAGTTGAAGCGCAGCTCGGTCTTGCTCCTGTCGAGGATCTTGAACGCCTGCTCCTGGTAGGTCGCGGCGTTGGCCTTCACCTCGTCGGCGGTCAAGGTCGGCCGCGTCGAGTCGCGGCCCGAGGGATCGCCGACCATCGCGGTGAAGTCGCCGATGATGAGCACGGCCGTGTGGCCGAGGTCCTGGAACTGGCGCAGCTTGGTGAGCACGACGGAGTGGCCGAGGTGCAGGTCGGAGGACGTCGGGTCCACGCCGAGCTTGACGCGCAGGACCCGGCCGGAGGCGAGCTTCTTCGCGAGCTCCTCGTCGCTGACCAAAGAGAGGGCGCCCCGCTTCAAGCGGGCGAGAGGGTTCTGCTCCATGCTATATGGAATATTACAACTCTAGCGGGCCCGCGTCCACCGCCAAACGTTCACAGGAAGTCGTAGGGGTCGGCGTCGAGCGTGAGCTTGACCGACGAGACGAGCGGGCAGCCCCGGATGCGCCTGAGGGCGTCCTCGACGGCGGCGGCGGGGAGCTTGATGAGCAAGGTGTCGCGGAACTTGCCGCGCACCTGTCGAAGCAATGCCGGCGCGGGGCCCACGACCTCGGAGGGCGCGGGCAGGAGCAGGCGCAGCGCGTCGGCCCAGGCGGCGCCGGCCTCGGTCAGCTTCGCCTCGTCGGGGCAGGCGAGCACGGCGCGGATCAGGCCGCCGGCGGGGGGATAATTCAGCTCCACGCGCGCGGCGAGCTCGGCGTCGGCCCAGGCGGCGTAGTCCCCGCCGGCGGCGCCCTTGATCGCCTCGTGCTCCGGCGACAAGGTCTGCAGCAGCACCTCGCCGGGCTTGTCGGCGCGGCCCGCGCGGCCGGCCACCTGCGCCAGCAGCTGCATCGTGCGCTCCGCCGAGCGGAAGTCGGGCATGTGCAGCATGGTGTCCGCGTCGACGACGCCGACGAGGGTCACCTCGGGGAAATGGAAGCTCTTGGCGACGAGCTTGGTGCCCACGAGCACGTCGGCCTTGCCCGCGCGGAAGCGGTCGTAGACGCGCTCCTCGGCCTTGGCCTCCTTGGAGACCGTGTCGCGGTCCATGCGCAGCACCCGCGCGCCCGGCAGACGGCGCTTGACCTCGGCCGCGACGCGCTGCGTGCCCACGCCGCCCGAGCGCATCGCCGGGTCGCCGCACGCGCCGCACCTCTCCGGCGGGGCCCATTTCCGGCCGCAGTGATGGCAGATCAGGACGAAGCCGCCCTCCGGCTTCTCATGCGTGATCTTCGCCACGCCGCAGTCTCCGCAGCGGTCGATCCAGCGGCACTTGCCGCAGGTCGTCAAGGTCGAGAACCCCCGGCGGTTGACGAGCAAAATGGACTGCTCGCCGCGGCGAAGGCGCTCCGCCAGCTTGTCGACGAGCGCCTCGGAGAGGGTCTCGCCGAACTGCCCCGGCGGCAAGGTCGTCACCGGCGGGCGCGGGACCGCGGAGACGCGGTCGGGCATCGCCAGCAGCTCCGCCGTCCCGGCGCGCGCCATGCTCCACGCCTCGATGCTCGGCGTCGCCGAGCCCAGCACGACCAGCGCGCCGAAGGCCTTGGCGCGCTCGAGGGCGACCTCGCGCGCATGATAGAACGGCGAATTGGAATCCTGCTTGAACGACTCATCCTGCTCCTCATCGAGCACCGCGAGGCGAAGGTCCTTGAAAGGCAGCAGGCAGGCGGAGCGCGCGCCGACCACGACCTTGACGTCCCCGCGCGAGATGGCGAGCCACGCCCGGCGCCGCTCGCGCGGCGTCAGGCCCGAGTGCCACAGCGCCACCGGCACTCCCAGGGAAGCGGCGAATTCGTCGAAGAACGGACGCGTCAGCGAGATCTCAGGAAGCAGGAAGGCGGCTTGGCCGCCTTCTGATATCGCGCGGCGGATCAGGCGCAGGTACACCTCGGTCTTGCCCGAGGCGGGCACGCCGAAGATCAACGCGGTCGCGTGCGTCTTGGCGTCGAGCAGGGCCTCCAGGCGCTCGAGCGCGGCCGCCTGGCCCGTGGTCAAGGTGAAGGCCGGCGCGACGGACTCTCGCGGCGGGGCGGAGAACACCTCGACGGTCTCCTCCAGCGACTTGACGAAAGGAGGCACGAGCGCCTTGAGCGCCTCGCCGATCGGCGCCCCGAAACGACGCGCCATGAAGCGCGCGCACGCCACGCCCTCCGCGCTCAGCGCCGCGCGCGCGTCGACCAGGGAATCCAGCGCCTTGAGCGGCCGCTGCGGCTCACCGTCGAACACCGACAGGACGACGCCCACCGCCTTGCGCGGCCCGAACGGCGCCCTCACGCGCGACCCGACGGCCGCCGCCATCCCTTCCGGCACGCGATAGTGGTACCCCTTGGGCAGGGGAACGGGGAAGGCGACTTCGGCGATCCTCATGTTGGTGCCAGGCCTACCGGTATTTGCGCTGGTGCCAGGCCTACCGGTATTTGCGCTGGTACCAGGCTAACCTGAATCGACGGCAGCGGTAGGTCTGGCACTAATGCAAATACCGGTAGGCCTGGCACCTATTTCAGCGCGGTGAAGACGAAATGGGGGGGCATGTTGCGGACTTCGAACTGGGTGTCGACCTTGGAGAAGTAGTCGGGCAGCATCGGAATGAGGTGGGTCGTCACCTGGTAGGCGACGAAGCGCCCGCCGTCGTTGAGCAAGGACGAGGTCTTGGTGAGGAGCTCGTGGCGGCCTCGGCCGGAGAAGAACGCGAAGGGCACGCCGGAGACGATGACGTCGGCCCCGGCCAGGCCGTGCTTGGCGAGGATCTTGTCGATCTCGCGTACGTCGCCGTGGATCGCGACGAGGCGGGGGTCGGAGATCTCCTTGAGCTCGGCGAACAGAGCCGCGTTGAACTCGATGGCGAGCAGCTTCGCGTCGGGGCGCATCTTCTCGAGTATGCGCCGCGTCATGACGCCGCGCGCCGGGCCGTATTCCACGATGACCTTCGCGTGAGCGAGGTTCATCGCCTTGACCGTGCGGTCGACGAGATAGCGGCTCGACGGGGTGAGCGCGGCGACGGCGGGATCGTCCATGAACACTTTTACGTAGCCCATGAACTTCGAGTCGGCGTGCGCCTTCTTCGCGTCCTTCTTGGAGTCGGAGATGACCTCCTCGATCTTGCGCACGCCCTTCTTGATCTGGCCGCCGATGAGGGCGCCGAGGTTGTCGAGGACGTCGCGGTCGGACTTGGAGGCGCGGGGGTCGGGCTTGCTCATTTGGAAAGCTCCTTTTTCAGGTTCTTCATGTCTTCCCACACGTCGCGCTTGAGGTCCGGGTTGCGCAGGAGCGCGGCGGGATGAAAGGTCGGCAGCAGCCTGATCGGAGGCAGGCCGCCGCCCGGGTCGTAGGTCCGCCACTGGCCGCGGATCTTCGTGATGGGGGTCAAGTCGCCCAGCAGGGCCTTCGCGGGCACGGCGCCCAGGGTCACGATCACCTTCGGCTTGATGGCGCGGATCTGCGCCTCGAGCCAGCCGCGGCAGGCGTCCATCTCCTCCTGGGTCGGCGGGCGGTCGTTGCCATGGCTCTCGGGGTCGGCGGGGTTCTTCATCGGATGGCACTTCACGATGTTGGCGATGTACACCGTCGCGCGGGAGAGGCCGATGGCCTCCATGATCTTGTCGAGCAGCTGGCCCGAGCGGCCGACGAACGGCTCGCCGGTGTGGTCCTCCTTGAAGCCGGGGCCCTCGCCGATGAACATGACCTCGGCCTGAGCGCTGCCCACGCCGGGCACCGCCTGGAGGCGCGTCGCCCCGAGAGCGCAGTCCCGGCAGGCCTTGATGCCTTCGCCGAGCTCGGCCAGCGAGCCCTTTCGCGCGGCTGGGGACTTGGCGGGAGCCGGGGCTTTGACGGGCGTCGACGCCCAATCGGAGGCGTCGGACAGCGAGACGCGGCGGCGCAGGGCCTTCGTGAGGTTCTTCAATTCTTCAAGCTCGGCGCTCATTCAATAGTCTCGTGATCTCGGCGACGACGGTCCTCGCGACGCGCGCCTTCGGCCCCGGGGGCAGACGGCGCGTCCAGCCTTTTGCGACCAAGGTCGCGGCGATGCGGCCCGACGCGAGCGAGGCGGGCCCGTTGGCGACGACCAGGTCGAGCCCCTTGCGCGCGAGCTTGCCGCGCGCGTGCGCCGTCTCGCGGCGCGTCTCGAGGGCGAATCCGACGAAGAGCTGGCCCGGGCGGCGGAGCGCGGCGGCGTCCTTGATGATATCGGGATTGGGGATCAAGGTCAAGCGAAGCGGTGTATTGTCACGCTTTATCTTGTGGCCCGCCGTCCGTTCGACGCGCCAGTCCGACACGGCCGCCGCGCCGATGATCACCGCCGCGCCGCGAACGCGGCGCAACGTTTCGTTCCTCATCTCGAGCGCCGTCACCACCTTGACGACGCGGATGCCGCGAGGCGGTTCCAGATCCGTCGGTCCGCTGATCACGGTCACCTTCGCTCCCGCCATTCTCGCGGCCGCCGCCAACGCGAAGCCCATCGCGCCGCTCGACGCGTTCGTCAGGAACCGGACGGGGTCCAGGAACTCCCGGGTCGGGCCCGAGGTGATGAGGACGGTGCGGCCGCGAAGGCTCACTTGAGGATCGAGCGCACGATCTCATCGGGCTCGACTAGGCGGCCGAACCCGGTCTTGCCGCTGGCGAGCTCGCCTTTCTCCGGGCCCAGCACGCGATAGCCGAAGCTCTTGATCCGGGCGACATTCGCCTTCGTCGCCGCGTGCTCCCACATCTCCGCGTCCATCGCCGGGGCGACGACGACGGGAGCCTTCGTCGAGAGCACGAGCGCGTCGAGCAGTCCTTCGGCGCGCCCCTGCGCCAGCCGCGCGATGATGTCCGCGGTCGCCGGCGCGATCAGCACGAGATCGGCCCAATCCGCGAGCGACAGGTGCGCCATCTCCCACAGCGCGGGATCGAACATCGCCTGCGCGACCGGGCGCTTCGACAGCGTCGTCAGCGTCAGCGGCGAGACGAACTGCGCCGCCGTCGGGGTCAGCACGCAGCGGACCTCCACGCCCTTCTTGACGAGGCCGCGCACGATCAGCGTCGCCTTGTACGCCGCGATGCTGCCGGTGACGCCCAGCACCACGCGCCGTACGGGCTTCGCCACGGCCTTACTCCGCCTTCTTCGGCGGCTCTTCGCCCTGCGACGCCGCGGCCTTCTTCAGGTCCTTCCAGTCCACCTTGCCGCCGAGGACGTCGCGCACGGCGAGGTCGAGCAGCTCGGCCGGGGTCAGGTGGCGGTGCTCCTCGCGCTTCTTGAGCTCCTTGACCCAGATCGCAGCCATCGGAATCGCGGAATACTTCCCGCGGGGGAAATTGAGGATCATTTCCTCGGTGGTCTTGTGCGGCTGGGCGTCCTTGACGACTTCCTTCTTGGCCATGTGGATGATCTCCTTAAGCGAGCGCGGGCGCGAGATGCGACGGGTCGAGCCGGGACGTCTTGAGCGTCTCGGCGGTGAGGATGCACGAAATCTGGGACACGCACTTCTCGAGATCGTCGTTGACGACGACGTAGTCGTAGTCCTTGGCGGCGGCGAGCTCGCCGCGGGAATTGGCCAGCCGCTTGGCCACGATCTCGACGGCGTCGCGGCGGCCGGCGAGACGCGCCTTCAGCGCGTCCATCGAGGGGGGCAGGACGAACACGAGGATGGCCGAGGGGTGCTTGCGGCGGATGGCCATGGCGCCCTGCACGTCGATGGCCATGATCACGTTCAGGCCGCGCTTGATCTGGTCCTCGACCAAGCCGCGCGGGGTGCCGTAGTACTCGTCGTGGACCATCGCCCACTCGAGAAGCTCCCCCCGCTGGATGCGGCGCTTGAACTCCTCGCGGGTCAGGAAGAAGTAATGCTTCCCGTTCTTCTCGCCGGGGCGGGGGAGGCGGGTCGTGCAGGAGGTGGAGTACTTGAGGTCCTTGCGCTTGGCGAGGAGCTTGCGGCAGATGGTGGTCTTGCCCGCGCCGGACGGCGCGGAGATGATGAGAAGGGCTCCTTTCCTCATGTAGTCGTCTAGTCTAGCCGATTATTAAGGGAAGCGCAACTGAAACGGCTACGAATGAACCACAAAGACACGAAGACGCAAAGAGACTTCACCCGTGTCTGCGTGGTTAATCTTTCTTGGTGTCTTCGTGACTTTGTGGTTCATTCGTTCGTTTTTTATTAAGGTCTCCGCATGAGCCAAGCCAAAGCCTGCGCCGTCATGAGCCCGGCCTCTTCTTTTCAGCCCTGGACTTTCGAGCGCCGCGAGCCCGGGGACCGGGACGTCCGCATCGAGATCGCCTTCTGCGGCATCTGCCACAGCGACCTCCATCAGGCGCGGGACGAGTGGGGCACCTCCAAGTTTCCGATGGTGCCCGGCCACGAGATCGCCGGGCGCGTGAGCGCGGTCGGCAAAAAGGTCCGCCGGTTCAAGGTCGGAGACGGAGCCGGCGTCGGCTGCCTGGTGAACTCCTGCGGGAAGTGCGCGAACTGCCGCAAGGGGCTCGAGCAGCATTGCGCGGGACCGGTGGCCTTCACCTACAACGGCTTCGAGCTCGACGGCAAGACGCCGACCTACGGCGGCTACTCCTCGCACGTCGTCGTCGACGAGCGCTTCGCGCTCAAGCTCAAGCCCGGCCTGCCTCTCGAGCGCGTGGCACCCCTGCTGTGCGCCGGCATCACGACGTACTCGCCGCTCAAGCGCTTCGGCGCGGGCAGGGGCCGGCGCGTCGGCGTGCTCGGCCTGGGAGGCCTGGGGCACATGGGCGTGAAGATAGCCGCCGCGATGGGCGCCGAGGTCGTCGTGCTCAGCGGCACCGCGGCCAAGAAGGCCGACGGCCGGCGCCTGGGCGCGCACGACTTCATCCTGACGTCGGACGCGTCCGCGATGGCGAAGAACGCCGGCCGCCTCGACCTGATCGTCGACACGGTCTCCGCGCCCCACGACATCGGCGCCGCGCTCGGCCTGCTGAACACCGGCGGCACGCTCGCGCTCGTGGGCGCGTCTCCCAAGCCGCTCGAGTTGCCCGCGTTCCCGCTCATCCTCGCTCGGCGCCAGGTCGCCGGCTCCCTGATCGGCGGCATCGCCGAGACCCAGGAGATGCTCGACTTCTGCGCGAGGAAGAAGGTCCTCGCCGACGTCGAGGTCGTCGAGCCCCGCGCGCTCGACGCGGCCTACGAGCGCCTGGCCCGGGGCGACGTGCGCTACCGGTTCTCCATCGACCTCTCCAAGCTGTAACTGAGGACGGTGTCAGTCCTGTCGTTATTTTCATTTTTTCCCGGCTTAGTCTCAGCCTAAAATGAAAATAACGACAGGACTGACACCTTAGGCTGCGAAGTTGTATCCTCTCGCCATGGAAGACAACCAGACGCCGCTGCAGGTCGAGATCGACGAGGCCGTCGCGCGCGGGATGTACACGAACCTCGCGCTGATCACGCACAGCGAGACCGAGTTCCTTCTCGATTTCCTGTTCCTGCAGCCGCAGGCGCCGAAGACGAAGGTGCTCGCGAGGATGATCACGTCCCCGGTGCACGCCAAGCGCCTGCTGTGGGCGCTCAAGGACAACCTCGACAAGTACGAGGCGCGCCACGGCAAGATCAACGCCGGCGAGGCGCCCGCCGAGGCGCGCGCGGGCGTCTATCAGTGAGCGGGCCGCTCAGCGCCCCTCGCGCATACTTGGTCTGCGTCGGCAGCGAGCTGCTCGCCGGGCAGTTGAACACGCATCAGGCGTGGCTGTCGGTGCGCCTGCGGCGCGCGGGCTTCGAGGTCGCCGGCGAGTCGTCCGTCCCGGACGACGTCTCGACGATCAAGGCCGCCCTGCGCCGCGCGCTCGGCGCGGCGGACGCGGTGATCGTCTGCGGAGGCCTCGGCCCGACGTTCGACGACCTGACGCGCGAGGCCGCCGCCGCCGCGCTCGGCAGGAAGCTCCGCTTCGATCCCAAGCTCTGGCGCGTGATCCTGACGCGCTTCGCGCGCTATCACGCCGCCGTCCCGGAGCAGAACAAGCGCCAGGCCGAGGTCATCGCCGGAGCCGAGGTCCTCGCCAACGAGGCGGGCTCCGCGCCGGGGCAGCGGCTCGAGTTCCGCGGGAAGGACGGCCGGCCGCGCTCGATGATCCTGCTGCCCGGCCCGTTCCCCGAGATGTCTCCGATCCTCGAGCGCGTCCTGCCGCGGCTCGCCGCGCGGCACGCCCGAAGCGCCGAGGCCTCGTTCTCGCTGCGCCTGGTCGGCGTCAGCGAGTCCGTCGCGGCCGAGGCGCTGGACCCGGTCCGCGCCCGCTTTCCGGGCGCGTCGTTCACCATCCTCGCCTCGGGCGGAGAGGTGTCCTTCCACGCGACGACCCGGGGGGCGAAGAAGGCCGCGGCGGAGAAAGAGCTGGCCGCCCTGAAGGCCGCGGCCCTCGCCGCGGCCGGCAGATGGGCGTACGGCGAGGGCGACGACACGCTCGAGTCGGTGCTGGGAGCGCGCCTGAAGCGCGCGCGCCTGAGCGTCGCGGTCGCCGAGTCGTGCACCGGCGGCCTGCTGGGGGGGAGGCTGACCTCGGCGCCCGGCTCCTCGGCGTGGTTTCGCGGCGGCGTGATCGCGTACGACAACTCGGTGAAGACGAAGCTGCTGGGAGTGAGGGCCGCTCTGATCCGCAGGCACGGCGCGGTGTCGGAGGAATGCGCGAAGGCCATGGCGTCCGGCGCCCGAAAGTCCGCCGGCGCGGCCATCGGGGTCTCGATCACCGGCGTCGCAGGCCCGGACGGCGGCACGAAAGACAAGCCCGTGGGCCGGGTCCACGTCGCCGTGTCCGGCCCCGGCGCGCTCCTGCGCGCCAAGCGCCTCGACATCCTCGGCCCGCGAGACGCCGTGCGCGCCCGCGCCGCGGGCGCCGCGCTGGCTCTTCTAAAGGAGACGCTCGATGCCCTGGAATAGCTCCGCCTCCAATCCGGTCGAGCTGCTGATGGCGGTCGTGCGCAACGCGCCGATCGTGCTTTTCGCCGTCGATCCCGACGGGGTCTTCACCTTGTCCGAGGGCCGCGCCCTCGACGCCCTCGGCCTCAAGCCCGGGGAGGTCGTCGGCAAGTCCCTTTTCGAGCTCTACAAGGCCCATCCGGCCATACTCGACGCGTGCCGCCGCGCGCTGAGGGGGGAGACGGTCACGCACACCGTGGCGCTTCAGGGACTGGTCTTCGAGACCCGCTACGCGCCCCAGCTCGACTGGGGCGGCAAGGTCACCGGCGTGCTCGGCGTCGCCACCGACGTCAGCGAGCCGTATCGCCACCTGCTCTCCAAGGACGAGTTCCTCTCCGTGATCTCCCACGAGCTGCGCACGCCGCTGAGCAGCGCCGCCGGCTGGGCGGCGATGCTGCGCGAGGGGGAGTTGACGGCCGCGGAGGCCGAGAAGGCCCTCGAGGTCGTGTGCCGCAACCTCGGCGACCTCAAGCGCCTGATCGGCGAGCTGCGCGACGCCTCGAGCGCGGCGACGGGACGGCTGACGCTCAAGGTCAAGCCGTGCGACCTCGGCGCGGCCGTGCGCGAGGCCGCGGCGTCCCTGGCCGACGCGGCCCGGGCCAAGGAGCAGACCCTCGAGGTGTCCGCGCCGGCCTTGCGCGGCGCCGCCGACAAGGCGCGCTGGCGCCAGATCGCCTGGATCCTGCTTTCGAACGCCATCAAGTACTCGCCGAAGGGAGCGGCGGTGAGCGCGCGCCTCGAGCGCCGCGGCGGTGAGGCCGTCCTGACCGTCGTCGACGCGGGCCCCGGCGTCCCCGCCGCGCTGCGCCCCGAGCTGTTCGACCTCGCGCACCCGCCCGCCGGCGATGGCCGCACGCGCGGGCGCGGGCTGGGCCTCGGCCTGGCCATCGCCCGGCGCCTCGCGGAGCTGCACGGTGGCTCGATCGGCTTCTCCGACGTCCCCGAGGGGGGCAGCGCGTTCGCCGTCTCCCTGCCGCTGTCCCGCCGCGGAGGGGATTGACGGTGGGACCGGGGTTTCATAGAATAGACGGATGATAACGAAAGAAAACAAAATCGAGATGTTCAAGAAGCACGGCAAGGGGGAGAAGGACTCCGGCTCCACGTCGGTCCAGATCGCCCTCATCACCGAGAGGATCAAGCACCTCTCCGCCCACCTCAAGGCCTCCAAGAAGGACTACGCCACCCAGCGCGGACTCCTCATGCTCGTCGGCCAGCGCCGTCGCCTTCTGTCCTACCTGAAGAAGCGCGACCTGACGGGCTACATCACCATCCTGAAGCAGCTGGACCTGAGGAAATAAACCATGGCTTTCAACCAGAAGATCAGCCTGCAGGAGACTGTGGGCGGCAGGACCATTACTTTGCAGACCGGCACCTTGGCCAAGCAGGCCGGCGGCGCCGTCACCGTGCACCTCGATGAGACCATCGTGTTCTGCGCGGCCACCGTGCAGAAGAACCCGAAGGACGTCATGTTCGTTCCGCTGACCTCCGACTACCGCGAGCGCGCCTACGCCACCGGCCGCGTCCCCGGCGGCTTCTTCAAGCGCGAGATGCGCCCCCGCGACAAGGAGATCCTGACCTCCCGCCTCATCGACCGCCCCATCCGCCCGCTGTTCCCCGAAGGCTGGAACTTCGAGACCTCGGTGCAGTCGATCGTCGTCCAGTGCGACATGCAGAACGACGCGGACGTGCTCGCGATCACCGGCGCCTCAACCGCGCTGATGCTCTCCGACGCGCCGTGGAACGGCCCCGTCGGCGGCCTGCGCATCTGCCGCGTCAACGGCGCGTTCGTGATCTTCCCCACGTGGGAGCAGCGCGCGCTCGCGGACCTCGAGCTCATCGTCGCGGGCAAGAAGGACGCCCTCCTGATGGTCGAGGGCTCCGCCCAGGAAGTCACGGAGGAGGTGTTCGCCGAGGCGCTCGATCTCGCCCAGAAGGAGATCAACAAGCTCTGCGACCTGCAGCTCAACCTGCTCAAGCAGTCCGAGGCCTCGGGCCGCAAGATCACGAAGAAGTACCCGAAGACCGTCGAGATTCCCTCCGCCGTCACCGCGCTGGTGATGACGCGCTGCGAGGAGCCGATCAAGGGCTTCCTGCGCGCCAAGCTCGACAAGCACGGCCTCGACGGCCAGGTCGACGCGCTCAAGGACGCGGTCAAGAAGGAGCTCGACGAGAAGAAAGCCGACCCGGCCTACGCCGACGGCTCCAAGTGGGTCGGCAAGATCGTCGAGGACATCCTCTACACCCAGAGCCGGGCGCTCACGCTGGACGCGAAGCAGCGCCCGGACGGCCGCGGCTTCGAGGAAATCCGGCCCATCGAGATCATGATGCAGCCGTTCGCGCGCCTCCACGGCTCCGTCGTCTTTCAGCGCGGACAGACGCAGGCGTTCTGCTCGGCGACGCTCGGCACCCCGGGCGACATGCAGATCATGGACGTCATCGAGGGGGAATATAAGGAGCGCTTCATGCTCCATTACAACTTCCCCTCGTTCTCCGTCGGCGAGGTCCGCCCCGAGCGCGGACCCGGCCGCCGCGAGATCGGCCACGGCGCGCTCGCGCGCCGGAGCATCGCCGCCCTGCTTCCCCCGGTCGACGAGTTCCCTTACACCTTGCGGATCGTCTCGGAGATCTGGGAGTCGAACGGGTCCTCCTCGATGGCTTCCGTTTGCGGCGGCTCGCTCGCCCTGTTCGACGCCGGCGTGCCCATGAAGGCCGCCTGCGCCGGCATCGCGATGGGCCTCGTCCTCGAGGGCGGCAAGTACGCCGTGCTCACGGACATCGCCGGCATCGAGGACCACAACGGCGACATGGACTTCAAGGTCGCGGGCTCCCGCAACGGGATCACCGGCTTCCAGATGGACATGAAGATCGAGGGCCTCTCCATCTCGATCATGAAGGAAGCGCTGGCCCAGGCCAAGCGCGGCCGCCTGTTCATCCTCGACAAGATGGACGCGATCCTCCCCGAGCCCCGCAAGGAGCTCTCGGCCAACGCGCCCCGTCTCTATCGCATCAAGATCCCCTCGGACAAGATCGGAGCCCTCATCGGCCCCGGCGGCAAGAACATCCGCCGCATCCAGGAGACCTACGGCGTCAACATCGACGTCGAGGACGACGGCAGCGTGTTCGTCGCCGGAACCGATCCCATCGGCTGCGACCAGGCGAAGGCCGAGGTGGAAGCCCTCACCTTGGAAGCCGAGATCGGCAAGATCTACAAGGGGCACGTCGTCTCCATCAAGGAGTTCGGCGCGTTCGTCGAGATTTTCCCCGGGAAAGAGGGTCTTCTCCATATCTCCCAGATCGACGTGAAGCGCATCGCCCGCGTCGAGGAGGTCCTCAAGATCGGCGACGAGGTCGACGTGAAGGTCCTCGAGATCGACTCCGACGGGAAGATCCGCCTGTCGCGCAAGGCGGTCATCGCTCCCGGCTCCGAGAACGACAGCCCCGGCCCGCGCCGGGACGGTCCGCCTCGCGAGGCGGCGGGACGCGGCGGCCGCGGCGGCGATCGCGGTGGACGGCGCTAAGGGACATTTAATAAGTTAACTCATGGCCAAGAAGACGGAGCCGGCGAACGGGAACGGGGCGGAAGGACCGCTCAAGACTCTCAAGTCGGTGTACGACTTCATGATCCAGAACGGCCTCGACTCCGTCGAGATCGTCGAGGACGGCGCGACCGTCAAGCTCGTGCGCCGCAAGGCGAACGTGCAGCAGGTGGCGGTGCCGGTTCCGGTCGCGACGGGGGGCTACTCAGCCTCCGCCGCGGCCGGCCCGGCCTCGCACGCGGCCCCCGCCGCGCACAATCCCGCCCCGCCGGCGCCGGCCGGCACCGCGGTCAAGTCGCCGATGATGGGGATCTTCTACCGCGCCCCGTCGCCGTCGAGCCCGCCCTTCTGCAAAGAGGGCGACGTCGTCAAGCCGGGCCACGTCATCTGCATGATCGAGGCCATGAAGGTCTTCAACGAGATCAAGGCCGAGTTCCCGTGCACGATCGTGAAGTGCCTCGTCGAGAACGGCAAGCCGGTCAAGTCCGGCCAAGACCTCATCATCGTCGCGCGCTAACCGCGCCCTTCCCCGCGCCTCAGCCGACTATTCTCAAGGGTAGCTCCCTATCGCCTCCCGGTTCATGGGTTTTAGGGCGGGACTTGGGAGCTTTTTGGAGCGGCGATCGCATGGCAGCTGGTATTCCATTATACTGAAAAAAGGTCTTGACTTTTTTTCAGTATGCTATAAACTATGCCCATGCGCTACCTCGCCCCGGAGCTGCTTCGCCTGCTGGCCGAGGAGCGCAAGATGGCCTTCGTCGCCGGCCCCCGGCAGGTCGGCAAGACCACCTTGGTCCGGCACCTGTTGGAGCGCGCCGGCCAAGCGGAGAACTACTTCAACTGGGACGTCGAAAGCAGCCGCAAAGCCATCCTGCGCCGGCCGGAGGCCTTTTGGACGCCTCCCCGGGCCGGACGGGCGAGGATCGCCCTCGATGAGATTCATAAGTACCCTCGCTGGAAGCGCTTCCTCAAGGGACTCTATGACGCCGCCGGCCGAGAGACGGAGATCCTCGTCACGGGAAGCGGCCGTCTCGACGTCTATCAAAGAGGGGGCGATTCCCTTCTCGGCCGCTACGGCCTCTATCGCCTTCACCCGTTCACCTTGGGCGAGCTGCTTGAAGCGGACCGCGCCCGCCTGCGCGCGCCGGAGGAGTTCTGGAAAGAGGCCCGGAACCCGCCGCCGGCCGAGGCGGAGAACTCCCTGGCGGAGCTCGAACGCCTGACGGGCTTTCCCGAGCCGCTCTTTTCGGGCAGCGAAGCCCGGCTGCGCCGCTGGCGCCGGGCGCGCCATCATCTCGTGATACGGGAGGACTTGCGCGACCTCACGAGAATCCGCGACATAGGCCTCGTGGAGGCGCTCGCCGCGCTTTTGCCCGAGCGCGTGGGCTCGCCCCTATCGCTCAACGCCTTGAGCGAGGACCTGGGCGTCGCCTTCGGCTCGGTGCGCACCTGGGTCGAGGCCCTGGGCCGCCTCTACTACCTGTTCGAGGTGCGTCCTTACGCCGGACGGCTGGCCCGGACGCTGCGGCGAGAGGCGAAGGTCTACCTTTTCGATTTTTCCGAGATCGAGGAGCCCGGCGCGCGTTTCGAGAACCTGGTCGCTCTCCATCTGCTCAAGCTGCGCGACGCCTGGAACGACTGGGGCTTGGGCGACTACGAGCTTCATTACGTGCGCGACAAGGAGAAGCGCGAGACGGACTTCCTGCTGACCGAGTCGCGCCGGCCTTATCTCCTCTTGGAAACGAAACTCTCCGAAGGACCGTTAAGCCCGTCCTTGCTCTATTTCAAGGAACGGCTCAAGCCCGCCTATTGCGTCCAGCTCTCTCGGCAGGAGCCGCGAGCGCCGGACCAGGCGGGAGTCATGCGCCTCGGCGCGGCCCGCTTTCTCTCTCTCATCTAGACCGCTCGAAGCTGAGCGCCGTCTCGTCCCCTGGAAAACCCTCGAAAAACCGCTATAATTCGCTTCCATGGCTATCAACCGATACCGTTCGGCCGCGAAAGCGACGAAGTCCTCCAAGCGCAAGGATATCCTCCCGTCCGCGATCCGCTGGGTCGCGTTCTTCCTCGGCGCCGTTTATCTCGGCTGGGCGCTCGCGTTCCCGCAGTACTCCGGCAAGATCGGCCGGGGGCTCTCCGATTTCTTCTTCCACCGCTTCGGCGTCGGCGCCTTCCTGCTTCCCGTGTTCTTGTTCAACGGCCTGCTGCAGCACGTTCTGCGCGGCAAGTCCTCGGGCTGGATGGTCACCTCGCTCGCGTCGTTCTTCGGCCTGCTCGCGGGGACGACCTTGTCCGCGCAGCTCGGCGGCTGGATGGGCATGGACGCGATGCTCTCGGGGGGGACCTGGGGAGCCGCGCTCGGCGGCGTGCTCACGTCGGGCATGGGAGAGGTCGGCGCGTTCCTGCTCGGGCTCGGCGCGTTCCTGTTCGCGCTGCAGGTGTGCTTCGAGATCCGCTGGTCGGCCGTCGCGCAGACCCTGGCCAAGCTCCTCGCCGAGGACTATTCGGAGTGGACCAAGGCGCGCTCGGAGCTGAAGGCGCTCAAGGCGAAGGCGCCGTCGCAGGCCGACGCGGTCAAGAGCAAGTCCAGGGACGCGAAGCTGCCGGAGCGGCCGAAGGAGACTGAGAGCGTGCCGCTGCCCAAGGCCGTGGACACGAGGGAAGTCAAGCCCCTTGGGTCCGCCAACGGCGGCGGCCCCGCGCCCAAGCTCGTCGTCGACAAGGACGCGAAGGCCAAGCCTCTCGAGGGGGAGCGAATCGCACCCGCGCCGCCCACCGCGGCGTACAAGGACTACAAGCTCCCAAGCCTCGAGCTGCTCTCGCTTCCCTCCGACGCCCGTAAGCGCGGCAAGCCCACCGAGGAGGAGATCGCGCAGGCCGTCGCCGACCTCGAGCGCACGCTCAAGAGCTTCGACATCGACGCGCGCGTCTCCGGCTACTCGCCGGGGCCGGTGATCACGCGCTACGAGATCTCGCCGGCGCCCGGGGTCAAGGTGTCCTCCATCGTCGCGCTCGAGAACGATATCGCGCTCGCGATGCGCGCCAAGGGCATCCGCATCGTGGCGCCGATCCCGGGCAAGGCCGCCGTCGGCATCGAGCTCCCCAACCCGCGCCAGGCGGCCGTCGTCCTGCGCGAGATACTCCAGTCCGAGGCGATCCCCGCGACCGCGCCGCTGCTGTCCTTCGGCCTCGGCCTCTCGGCATCGGGCGAGCCCGTCGCGGCCGACATCGCGAAGATGCCGCACGTCCTCGTGGCGGGGGCCACCGGCTCGGGCAAGTCGGTGCTGATCCACTCGATGGTCATGTCGATATTATTCAGAGCGCGCCCCGACGAGGTCAAGTTCGTCATGATCGACCCCAAGCGCACCGAGCTCACCTTCTACGAAGGCATACCGCACCTCTTCGACCCGATGGTCGAGCCCGCGCGCGTCTCGGTCATCACCAACCCGAAGGACGCGGCCAAGGCGCTCAAGGCCCTGCTCTCGCTCATGGACAAGCGCTACGAGCGGCTGCAGCTGCACGGCCAGCGCAACATCGAGGGCTATAACGCGATGGCGGACAAGAAGGGCCTGCCGCGCGAGTTCTACGTCGTGGTCATCATCGACGAGCTCGCCGACCTCATGCTCATCGCGGGGGACATCGTCGAGGACGCCATCCAGCGGCTGACGCAGATGGCGCGCGCGGTCGGGATCCACATGGTGCTGGCGACGCAGCGGCCTTCGGTCGACGTAATCACGGGCGTGATCAAGGCCAACCTGCCGTCGCGCATCGCTCTGCAGGTGATCAGCAAGATCGATTCCAAGGTGATTCTGGACGGCTCCGGCGCGGAGAGCCTGCAGGGGAGAGGGGACCTGCTGTACCTCTCCAGCGGCGCGCAAAAGCCGGAACGCTGTCAGGGAGCGTTCGTGTCCGAGGACGAGATACGGGGGCTCGTGGACTATCTCAAGACGCAGGGCAAGCCGGACTATCCGATGCTCGAGACGATGGCGGTCAAGGGCGGGGCGGCGGCGGATCTGTCGCAGTTCGGGGTGGAGGCGCTGGAGTTTTCGCAGGCGTTGAAGCTGATATTGGAACGGCGGCGGATCTCGCAGGACCTGCTGAAGTCGCAGTTCGGGTCCTCGGCGCGGGCGACGAACATCCTGTCGGCGCTGGAGGTCAAGGATTTCATCCACAAGCCTGAGGGGACCAATCGGTGGGAGATTCGATTTGATACCATCGAGGACTACATGAAGGTGCATTTTCCGCAGGTGCCGATCGATCGAAAGGATTAATGACTATGGGGAATCTTGCCGTCGCCGCGCTGCTCGTCATGACGACCGCTTCGTTCGCGAAGGGGGCGGCGGCGAAAATAGACAAGTCCTCCGCCGCTGCAGGATCGGCGTTGACGGAATATGCGGCATCGACTTCGCCGTTAACGCTTGAACAGATTGGTCTCCGCTTCGCGGAGACCGACGCTAAAATCGAAACCCTGAAAGCATCGTTTCGCCAATCGGTGCGCATGGAGGGGTCGGACGTCGTCCAAACGGTCGAGGGCGACGTGCTGTTTAAGAAACCGGATCTTCTGCGGCTTAACCATCGGATTCCTGAGCCGCAGACCGTCGTTTCGGACGGAACGTATTTGTGGGTGTATCGCAACAGCACCAACCAGGTCATCCAAACGAAATTGGAGACATGGCGCAAATCCGAGCCTTTAGCGCAGGGCTTGCTTGATTTCGGCAAGTCCGCGGATATGCTCAACCGATACGACACCTCGCTGGCCACCGTCTCCGCGCCGGGCGCGGACGGCCATCGAGCTTTTACGCTGACGCTCAAGCCCAAGGCCGCGGACAAAAAGAAGGGGGGGGATGACTTCGTCCTGACCCTTCGCGCCTCGACCAAAGATTTCTTTCCCGGCGACGCGACGCTCACCGTGGGGCGGGCTTCGATCCGCTCGCGGTTCGAGAACGTGCGCCTCAACCCCGCGATCCCCGCCGAGGCCTTCACGTTCACGCCTCCGCCGGACGCGGACCTTTTCAAATCTCCGGAGCCGAATTAATGACCCTCGATAAAGAGCCCGATCCCCTTCGCCGCATCCCGACCAAGCACACGACCGCCCTGCGCGCCGAGATCGGACCGATCCTGCGGGCGGCGCGCCTCAAGCGCGGCCAGTCCCTGGAGGCCGTGGCCCAGCAGACGCGCATCTCCAAGCGCTTCCTCGAGGCGCTCGAGGAGAACCGCTTCGAGCAGTTCCCCGCCGTCGTGTACCTGCGCGGCTTCCTGAAGAGCTACTGCGAGCACCTCGACGTCAATTTCGAGGAAATCTGGGCGATGCTGAACGCGGCCCCCGCGGAGCCCGAAGCGCCGGCGCCCGCGGCGGCGCCCGCCGCGGCGGCCGGGACTCCGGCGCCCAGGACCGCGACGCCCGCGCCGGCTCCGAAGAAAGAGCATGCGCCCGCCGCGCACGCACCCGACCGCGGACACGCCCCGGCGACGCACGCCGGAGGGTCCGGGGCGACGGGGGCGATCGTCCTCGCCGTCCTGCTCGCGATCGGCCTGGGAGTCTTCCTGTTCAAGGACCAGAGCAGGCCGCCGGAGGAGCCCGCGCAGACGGCGCCCGCGATGATCCAGCCGCTCGAGCGGTCCGTGGAGCCCGTATTGACGGTGCGCCTCAAGAGCGACGCCTGGCTGCGCGTCTCGGTGGACGGACAGGTCGTCTTCGAGGGCCGCGCGCCGCGGGACGCCGTGCAGGAATGGAAGCCGGTCAAGTTCGTCGAGCTGCGCACGACCGAGCCCTCCGCTCTCGAGCTCGCGCTCAACGGCCAGCCCGTGCCGCTCGGGGAGCCGGGCCCGGACGGGCAGTACCGCGTCGAGATCCCTTAAAGCCATGTCCCTTCCCAACCGCCTGACGATGCTGCGCATCGTCCTGGCGGCCGCGGTGTTCGCCGCGCTGATGACCGACTCGCCGGGCTGGCACCTCGCCGCGCTCGTCATGTTCGTCGCGGCGATCATCACCGATTGGCTCGACGGCTGGCTGGCCCGCCGCATGAAGGCCGTGAGCCCCTTCGGCAAGGTCGCCGACCCGATCGCCGACAAGATTCTCGTCCTCGGCACCTTGATCGCCCTGATCCGGATCAAGGAGCTCGAGCTGCCGCTGTGGGCGGTGTTCGTCATCGTCATGCGCGAGCTCGTCATCGGCGGCGTGCGCGTGATCGCCGGCGCGCAGGGCAAGGTGCTCGCCGCCGACCAGTGGGGGAAGATCAAGACCGCCATCCAGCTCGTCGCGATCGCCCTGATGATCTGCGTCGTGGTCGCGCGCGGCCGCGGCCTGGCCGAGCCCTGGATGATCAGGTCCGTGTACCCGCTGGCCGTGCTGTGCGCGTTCCTGGCCCTGTCCAGCCTCGCCTCCTATTTGCGCCAGTACCGCGCCATGCTCCAAAAGTCCTGGGAATGAGCGGCTACGAGTGGTTGGCGACCGGCCTGGGTATAAGCTATATTGCCCCGACCGGACGCGGCCGGAAATGGACCGGCGCGGGCTTTCTCGGGACCGTCGAGGGGCTCGCTCTCTGGCCTCTGCTCCCCGAGGCTCCGGGTCCGTACGCGGCGGTCGTCGTCGCCGCTATCGGGGCGGCGTGCTGGATCTGCGGGAAGGCCGAGCGTTCGCTGAAGACGCACGACGATTCGCGCATCGTGCTCGACGAGATCGTGGGATTCTGGGTCGCGGCCGCGTGGCTGCCCAGGACCTGGACGGCGGCCTTGCTGGCCTTCGCGCTGTTCCGTTTTTTCGATTCGGTGAAGCTGCCCCCGTATAAGTGGCTGGAACGGCTTCCGGGCGGGGTGGGGGTCGTGATGGACGACGTCGGCGCCGGCATCGTCGCGAACCTGCTGGCGCGCTTGATCCTGACTTACGCGTAAAAACTAGGGAGACAGACCTGAAGCTCACGAGGACCGCGCTGTTCGGCGTACTGGCCGCCCTGCTCCGCATGGCCGCTCCCGCCGCCGCCCAGGACACCGGAGGCGCCTTCACCGGCCAGAACCCGTGGGCCGTGGCCGCGCCGACCGCCCCGCCCGTCGCCGTCGCGCCGCCCATGGCCCTGGGCACGCCGCTGTCGGTCTCCGGAGGCCCGTGGGTCCCGGCCGAGGTCCTGTTCTTCTCCGCCGGCCGGGTCGTCGCCGACTACGCGTGGCGCGACTCCGTGCGCGCGCGCCGGGGCCACCTCTATACC
Source organism: Elusimicrobiota bacterium (assembly GCA_036676805.1). Classification (GTDB taxonomy): domain Bacteria; phylum Elusimicrobiota; class Elusimicrobia; order UBA1565; family UBA9628; genus GWA2-66-18. The sequence goes on along the minus strand of JAKFCD010000085.1, from coordinate 11,622 downwards.
GCCGCCGACCTGCAGCGCGACGTGGTTGACCTGATGACCTTGGGGCGCTTCACCTCGCTCACCCCGGCCGTCTACGCGATCCCCGGGACCGTCGTGCCCCCCGAGTTCACCACGATCTCCGTCTCCACCAACCAGGTCCGCGTCGTCTTCGACGTCGTGGAGAAGGTCGTGGAGGCGCCGAAGGTCAAGATCGTCACGCCGCCCACCGCCGTCGGCGGCGTGCTGCTGACCCCGACCGCGTGGCGCGGCGCGGGGCGCCACGAGAACCCGGGCATGGCGCTCGACATCAACGCCGCCTACTTCATCGGCCGGCTCTACGGGAAGAACTCCTACCCGGACTCGCCGCGCAAGACGAATACCATCGACCGCATCGGCCTCTGGACCTTGACCGCCGACGGCAAGATGCAGATCCAGTCGGAGTCGAAGCTGCGCCCCGCCGTCGCCGTCGGCGGCCAGGCGATGCTCATGTTCCGCGACTCGCCGCAGCCGACCGTCACCGCCCCCGGCGTCTCGGTCAAGATCGACACGAAGAACACGAAAATCCTCACCGACGGCTACTTCGTCGCCTCCAAGAAGCTCGGGCCCGTGCGCACCAGCGCCGGCGTCATGCAGGGCACGATCGGCAACCTCGCCGCCAACCTCTCCGAGTTCCTGACCCCCGAGGCCCTGCGCTTCTACACGCGCGACCTCAGCGGGACGCAGGTGATCTCGCGCACGGTCCCCTTCGCGAGCGTGTTCTACTTGATCAAGCCCGACTACCCCGTCGGCGTCGAGGTCATGAAGTTCAACGGCGCCGCGCGCAAGCCGGTGCTGGTCAACTTCAAGCTCGGCCGCTTCCTGAAGCTGAACTTCGACCTCGCCCTGCTCAAGTACCAGGGCGGCTACGACGTCCTCGGCTTCTTCCAGTTCCGCTACAACCATTTTCCGAAGAGGTAGCATGTCGTCCTTCGACGCGCTCCGCCCGCGCCTCGCCGCCGCCAAGCCCGTTCCTCCCGCGCCCGGCCTGCTCGAGACCTCGGTCGCCGTGCTGCTCGCGCCCGGCTCCGCCGGCCTCGAGGTGCTCTTCATCCGCCGCGCCGAGCGCGCGGGAGACCCGTGGTCGGGCCATATCGGGCTTCCCGGCGGCCGCCGGGAAAGCGGCGACGCGGGCCTGCTCGACACCGCGATCCGCGAGACGCGCGAGGAGATCGGCGTGGACCTGCCCCCGGGGTCGCTGCTGGGCGCGCTCGACGACCTCTCGCCCAGCATCCCGTCCGCGCCGCCGCTGATGATCCGCCCCTACGTCTTCGGCGTGAGCCCGCGCCCGCTCGCCGGCACGAGCGAGGAGGTGGTCGGCTCCTACTGGGTCCCGCTCGATTCCCTGCACGGCGCGCGCGGCTCGGCCAAGGTCTCCGTCCGCGAGAAATTCCTCGAGGTGCCCTGCTTCCGCGTCCCGGCCCTCCCCGAGGGCCTGGTCATCTGGGGCCTCACCTACCGCATCCTCAACGGGCTGCTCCCGCTGATCTAATGTAGCTGTCTGACGTGAGCAGGGATGTCGCGTTCATCTTGACAACCGCGAGGCGCAGGCTTATCCTAGGTCCGTGCGCCTCCTTCTCTCGGCCCTCCTCGCATTTTGGACACCGTTCACCCAGGCTGCCGAGCCGTCATTCGACGCCCTGTCCCATCTCCTTCATTCCTATGCCGGGCCGGTGGACGGGGGCCTCGAGACCTTTCGCCACCCGGATCACGCTCGGCACGCCCTCAGCGACCTTCCCGATCACATCGTCCCCGAGCTGCGGCCGCCCAGGAGGCTCTGGATCGCGCCTCTCTCCGGGATAAATTATCAGCCGCGGACTACGAACTCACGCGCGTCAGAATTGCCAGGATCACGGAGGCGCTGAACTCCGAAAAAGCCGTCGGGAAAGAGCGCGCCAAGCTCTATTGTCTGCGCGCCGAGGCGCATGAAACCTTGGCTTCCGCACACCAGTCTTCCCAAGATGGACCGATCCAGGCGTCGCGCGCGACAGCCCAGGCGTCCTTGTATGAGAAAGAGGCCGCCTCCATCCTTCTCATCGCGATCGAGCAAGGCCCCAAACGCTTCCGCGCCGTGGGCGCGGGCGTTTTGGTCGAGACTCCTCAAGGCCCGAGGGTTCTCAGCGACGCGCGCCTTATGCCCGCCGAAGGAGAGAAGCATTCGCTTCGGGCATTCGCGCGGCGCAAGGACGGGACTCTCGACAGCCCGCGCGCGCTGCTCGGAGAGCGGATAGACTCCGCCGCGGGCGTCATGGTCGGCCGACTCAAAGACGGCCGCGACCACAAGCAAAAACATGCAGACTGGGAATAGCGCGACTGTTTTCAAGCACCCTACAACTGGTAAGCCTGTAGTGGTGGACGACGTCACAGGGGAAGTGATCCAAGTCGGCGGCAAAGGATACCGATTTGATCACTATCTAAAATGAGCGATATTGAGGAAGAATCTTTTTTCCCAAAAGATTTACTGTCCAAGGCAGAACTACAACCGGAATCCAATGAATTGCTTTGGCGGCTCCCTGATATGGACGCTGTAATCAACACGTTGGAACAAAATCGAAAGGTGATATTGGGCTTAGATATATTTTCCTCCGAATCGGGGATCCTGGAAGTGATCGGATATTCGAATTTCAGCCGGGAGTTGAAATCGATCAGGGACCACGAAGTTCGTCTCCGGAAATCCGCAAAAATGGCAAGAGACCGCCTGCGCAAACAAGAGAATTTCGACCAATTACGCATTACCATTACTTGGGATTCTGTTTGAATTTTGCCGAATCATGCGGGACAACTCAGGCACCGCAAATTGCCTGGTAAATTGAACATGAATGAAAAAAATGCATTTGAAGCTATGAAACTCTTCCTAGAGGCTTTTTACGCCCGAACGAAATCAGATGATGTTGGAGCGCTGTTGGGCGATTTGAGACTTTTAGACGATGGCAAAACCGCGGACCCTGCGGCTTGGTCGGATTGGTTGGATTGCGTGGAGAAGGCAAGAGGGAAAGAATGAAAAGAGAGGGCTGCCCTCGCCAATTCGTGGAGCGCGCCTGCGGCGAAGACCTTAAGGCGGCGCGTGCCGTGTTCTGGGAATGGGCCTTCGACGAGCGGCTAAAGGAGATAGCCGGCCGCTACGCAGAGGAATGATGAAATAATTATTCGCGGGCATTCCGAATCCCACCCTTCTTGTTATAGTAGAGCCCGCGGCGGGCGCGCAGGGCGGCGAGGTACTTGACCGAGGCGGCGTGCGCGGGATCGAGGCGGACGGCCTCGACGAGGTGCTCCTCGGCGGCGGGCCAGTCCTTGCCCCAGGCGAGCACGGCGAGGTTGAAGCGGGTCTCGGCGAGGGGCTGCAGCTCGAGCGCGCGCCGGTAGCGCCTTTCGGCGGCGGCCCGGTCGCCCAGCTTCTCATGCGCCACGCCGGCGTGCGTGGCGGATTCGGCCGCCTGGCGGCGCAAGCCGGAGACCACGGCGGGCAAGGCGCGCCAACGCGCCGCGAGCGCCAACTTCTCCTCGAACAAGGCATCGGCGAGCGCGTACGACGCCGACGCCTCGGCCATGCGCCCGCCGGCGGCCTGGACGTAGCCGAGGAAAAGCGGAGCGTCGGGGAAGCGCCAGCTCGCCGCCCAGCTCTCGAGCAAAGCGCGCTCCGCCTCGGCGGGCCGGTTCAGCTTATGCAGCGCGACCCCGGCGCGGTAGGCGGCGGCGGCATAGCCCTCGATGAGGTCGGCGGTGAAGAAATCCGGAGCCTCCTCGGAGCGGCGCGCGCCGCGCCGGACGAGCAGTTCGGGGGGGAAGGCTCCGGGCGCGCCCGACAGCGCCTGGAGCAGGCCGCGCGGCGCCGCGGCCGCGGCGACGATCTCAGGAGGGTCGGCATCGTGGGTCAGCAGGACCGGCGCGCCGGAAGCGCCCAGGGCCGCCCACGCGCCGGGGACGGCGAGGCTCGTAAGCGCCAGCGACGGGTCGCGCCGGCGCCAATCGGCCCGGTACCACGCCGAGCCGCTCAGGCCCTGGGCCACGATGCGCAGGTCGGGACGCCGGCCCGCGACGGTCTGATAATGCCACAGCGCGTACAGCTGGACGTCCTTCTTGGCGACGATCACCGAGCCGGGGGGTGCCGCGCGGAAGACGTTCGCGGCGAAGTCGAGCGAGTGGAGGTGGAGACGCCGGTCGAGGCGCTCCGGCACGCCGCGCGCCAGCGGCCACGCGACGACCGCGGCGAGCGCCAGCGCCCGGCGGCTCGCGGTCAGGGCGGCCGTACCCGCGGCGAGCCAGAACAGGAGCACGGCGTCGGAGAGCAGGTAATGGGGTTCTAAGATAGCCGCGGCGTGCGGATTGGGCGGCATGTTGGCGAGGAACAGGAACACGGGGCCCGCCCACCACCAGGCCGCGAAGCGGCCGTAGAAGCGGGAGCGGTCCTCGCGGAAATCGACGGCGGCGCCGAGGGCGGCGAGCGCCAGCGCGGGTCCGAAGGCGTCCCACAGGTGCGCGCCCCACAGGCGCAGGTTGTCGGCGAACAGCTCCCCCGCGGCGTAGCTGCGCGAGACAAGATCGAGCGTGCCGCCGTAGCGCGTGCGCGTGATCGACTCGAGGAAGTTCGGGAGCAGGGACGGGTGGTTCCAGTCCAGAAACGGGCCGGTCGCCGAGCGCACGGGGAGATAAAGGTAGATCGACAACCCCGCGAGCCCCGCGCCGAGGCCGGCGAGGCGGCGCCGCGCGGCGCCGTCGCCGCGGGTGCGCATGAGGAAGGTCGCGAGGATGAGCGCGGCGACGGGAAGGTTGGAGGCCGTGAGCACGGCGACGGCGGGAGCCAGCAGCGCGCAGGCTCCGACCCAGCCGTTGTCCTCGCCCGCGTCTAGCGGACGCCGCGACAGCGCGAGCCAGACGAGGCCCGGGGCGAGCAGGAGCAGGTCGAGGCGGTTGGCGAGCAGGACGCCGCACAGGTAGCAGAAGGCGGGCCACAGGCGCGCGCTGCGCGCGTCCTGATCCTCGGACAGGCGCCCGGCCAAGGCGACGAGGGCGACGGCGCTCAGGACCCACAGCGAGTACATCTCGGACACCTGAGACGCCGCCCAGAAGAGGGGATTGAGGGCGAGGCAAAACGCCGCGGCCAGGGCGGCGAAGGCGCCGCGCTTGGCGCGCAGCACGGAGAAAAGCAAGGCGCAGGCCGCCGCCCCCGCGACGGCGGAGAGGAGATTGAGCCGGTACGCCGGGTTGCCGAGCGGGAACCACAGCGCCAGGCGTCCGAGCAGGACGTACAGCGGGTAGCTCGTCGGGTGCGCCACGCCGAGCGTGGCGGCGGCGACGGTCATCTCTCCGGCGTCGCGCCAGGGCGCCAAGGCGGGGGGAAGCTTGGCCAGGTACAGCGCGAGCACGCCGAGGAAAACGCCGACGGTCATCGCCCGTCCTTCGCCCGCGCGCGGGCCCGGGCGGCCCACTCGGCGGAGCGGCCGCCCGCGGGCTCGAGCGCCGCCGCCGAGTCGAAGGCGTCGGCGGCGTCGGCCCAGCGCGACTCGGCCCACAGGCGCGCGCCGAGGGCCGCCCAGGCGCGGGCGGACCCGGGCTCGCGGCGGATCGCCTCGCGGAAGGCTGACTCCGCCTCCGCGTTCCTTCCGGCGCGCTCGAGCGCCACGCCGAGGTTCGCCAGCGGCTCGGCCTTCCCGGGCTCGAGCGCGGCGCCCGCCCGATACGCCCGCTCCGCTCCGGCCCAATCCCGCCGCTCGACGGCTCGGTAGCCGGCCATGCCCAGGGCGTAGGAAGCCGTCGGCGCGACCCACAGCGCGTCGGGGGCCAGCGCGATCGCCGACTCGATCCAGGAGACTCCGGAGACGGTCTCGCCCCGGGACAGCGCGTCGACGCCGCGCTGATACGGCATGAACGCCGCGAGCGCGCGGTCCCGGTAGCGGGCCGCGGCGGCCGCGCGCGTCCAGCGCACGGCCGTCGTCTCGCTCAAGGCCCGGCTCTCGGGAAAGGCCGCCTTCGGCGCCAAGGGGCGGCGAAGGAGGCCCGCCGGGGCGAGCACGGCGCCGGGCAGGAGGTTGTCGTTGAGCGTCGAATACCAGAGCCGGCCGGAGGCGAACCACCGGCCTTCCACGTCGCGGCGGCGCGCTTCCTTCGCGTCCTTCGTCAAGGACCGGAAGTCCGCTCCATACCCGCCGGGAAAGACGACTCCACCGCGATCGCGCAGCTCCACGTCTGGACGCAGTCCGGACGCGACGGTCAGAAACGACAAAGAATAGAATGTGTCGTCGCCGCCGTCCATGACGAGCAAAGGATTTACCGGCAAAGCCCGCAAGATGGACCGGCCGTAATCGTACGCGAGGAAGTCGTCGCGGCGCGACGCGGCCAGCGCGTCGGGGAGCATGGAGATCGCGGCGATGAGGGCGGCGTAGCCGGAGAAGGCGGTCACCCGCGCGCCGATGACGGCGAGGCCGGAGGCGACGAAGGGGACCAGGCCGATCAGGGGCAGCAGATAAAAGCGCTCGAGCGCCCCGCTCGTCTGGGCGTCGAAGCCCGGGCGGCCGAGAAAAAGGAAGAAAGGCCCGGCGACGATCAGCCAGGCGGCCGGGACCGAGGGGCGCACGGACAGGCCCGCGCGCAGGAAGCCCGGAAGCCCCACGGCGGCCAGGAGCAAGGCCGGGGCGCCGAGCCCGCTCAAGGAGGCGCGGACGAAGCGCAGCAGCTGCGCGCCCAGCTCGGCGGGGCCGAAGCCGCGCGCGCCCTCGACGGTGAGCGCGAAGGTCCCGTAGTCGCGGCGCAGGAGCAGGCGCAGGAAGGCGGAGGGCGTGACGGCATGGCCCCAGTCCACCGGCGGCGACCGCAGGGCGCGCAGGGGTATGGCGAGGTGGAGCGCGAAGCCCGCGAGCGTGCCGAGCGCGGCGCAGGCCAGGGCCGCGGGCCAGCTCCCTTTTTTACCGCGCCCGGCGAGCAGCAGGGCGGGCAGAACGAGCACGAGGGTCTGATGCACGCCCAGGCCCAGGCCGAAGACGAGTCCGAGGGCGGCCGACGGCCCCGGAGACAGCAGGCGCTCGCCCGCGGCCGCGACAAGCCACAGCAGCCCCGCGGCGAACAGCGCGAGCGGCGCGAAGGCCTCGGCGATCGCGCTTTGCTCGCGCCACAGCGGCGAGAGACCCAGGATCACGACGGCGCCGAGGCGCGGGGCCCTCCCGGCGCCCCAGCGGCGCAGCGCGTCGCACAGCAAGGCCAGCGCGGCCGCGGCGCACAGCGCGGAGAGAAGGTTGGCGCGGTAGGCCCAATCGCCGAAGGGCAGCGCCGTGCCCAGCGCCTTGGCGAGCGCGGTCCAGGTCGCGTAGCCGGGCGCGTGCGGCACGCCCCAGGCGGCGGCCGCGGCGGCGAACTCGCCGGCGTCGCCGGTGGTGACCGAGGGGGCGGCTTGATATATGCCGAGGGCGGCGAAGACGAGGAAAAGGATCAGGGGCTCAAGCATGGCCGGCGCGCCTCCTGAGAGCCCATTCAAGAAGGAAAAGAAAAGCCGCGAAGGCCAGCCAGAACGGAGAAATAAACGGACGCAGACGCCGGACCGTCTCCTCGCGCGGGGACGGCAGCGGCAACAGCTCGAGCAGCTCATCGGGACGGGCCAAAGCAGACAGGTCTTGGAACTTGCCGCCGCCCGCGGCGGCGGCTTTCATCAGCCAATTGCGGTCCATCGGCTCGTCCTGCACGGGCTCCCAGGCGAAGCGGACCTCGTCGGAGCCCCAGGCCCGCCCGCGCACGCGGGCGGAGGCGCGGACCTTGTGGGAGCCGGGCGCCAGCCCCAGAAGCTCGACGGCGTAGGAGCCGGGCTCGGCCTGGCGCGCGGCGACCTCGCGCGCGCGGCCGTCAGGGCCGGTCCAGACGACGCTCACGCGCGTGTCCGCCGCCGGGGCGGGGCCGAAGCCCTCGTCGAAGACGCGCAGGGAGAGCCGCGCGGGCTCGCGCGGCGGCACGCGGTCGGGCAGCGGCGCGAACTTCACCTTGGAGAGGTCGAGGCCGCCGGTCAGGTACTGCACCGCTCGCGTCCAGAAGCGCGCGTAGAAGCCCGCCGCGTCGGGGTCGGCCGCGGCGCCGAGCTTCCAGCGCCAGGAGGAGTCCGTCGAGATCATCATGACCTTGCCCCGCCCGAAGGGGCGCACGGCGGCGACGGGCAGGGGTCCGCCGTCCTCCGTGGATTGGGAGGGATGGGAGGCCAGTATCGTCGAGCCCGCGCGCACCGACGCGAAGCGGCCCCAGCCGTCGAGCGGAGGCAAGGCCGCCCACGCGCGCTGGGAGAGCTCGGGAGTCTCGTACAGGCGCACCAGGGGATGCTCGGGCGGCCCCGGTTTTGGAGAAAACAGTCCCGGGATAAAATCGGGGGCGCGGTCGGAGAGCACCACCGGCAGGACTTCCTCCAGCGGAGAGTTCTTGTAGCCGCCGGCGGAGAAGGCGTTGTCGCCGCCCTTGACGAGCAAAGCGCCGCCGCCGGCGACGAAGCGCTTCAACGCCTCGAGGTGCTGCGGGGGCAGGCGGAAGCGCGCGGCGGAGAAGTTCTCGAGGATGAACAGGTCGAACTGCGGCAGGGCGCGGCCGAAGATCTCGTCCACCGGGAACTGGATCAGCGACAGCTCGCGCTCGTCCGCCGGCGCGGGCTCCTCGGGGTCGCGCAGGATGACGAAGGAGACGAGCTCGTGGTTCGGATCGGCCTTAAGGAACTCGCGAAGGGCCGCGTACTCGGCGCTCGGGCGCCCGGCCAGGTACATGATGCGGTACTTCTGGCGCACGGTCTCGACGCGGAACTCGCGCGAGCGCTCCCGCCCGCCGCCCGAGGCGCTCAGGCGCAGGCGCGCCGTGCCCAGGGCGTCGGCGGGCGCGGTCAGCTCGACGGGAAAGGTCTCGAGGTCGGCGCCGATCCGGCGCCGCAGCCGCCCCGTCTCGCGCCAGCCTCCGGGCGCGCCGGAATCGGCGCGGGACAAGGTCACGACCGCCTCGCGCCCCGCCAGCCCCGTCGCCTCGACCGTCGCCGACACCGGGATGACGCCGTGCAGGAAGGCGAAGTCGGGGGCCTTGAGATCGAGGAAGGCCGCACCCGTCTCGCGCTTGGACGGCCCGACGCCGAGCAGGTCCACGGGCGCGCCCAGCCCGGCGAACACGCGCCCGAGGTCGCCTCCGCCCTCGGCGATGCCGTCGGTGATCAGCCACGCGCGCGCGGGCGGCCCCTCGGCGGGCAGGGCGTCGGGCAGGCTTTGCTCGGGCTTGAAGGCCGTGCCCTCCGCCGCGGCTTCTCCGAGCTTGTCGAGGCCGCCGAGCGGGCGCGCCCGGTCGCTGACCATGGCGACGCTCACGTCCGCGCGCGCCTCGATCTCCGCCCGGTGCTTCCGGAGCCATGCGACGGCCTGCGCCAGGCGGGAGGCGGCGTCCGGGGCCTTGCCCTTCATCGCGTGGCCGGCGTCGAGCAGGATCAGCAGGCGGGGCCTGGAGAGGGCGCCCTCGCGCGACAGCACGACGGGCCGCAGCAATGCCAGAGCGAGGGCCAGGACGGCCGCGCCGCGCAGGACGAGCAGGACCCGCCGGGCGGGCGAGCGCCGCGCGTGGAGCGCGAACGCCCCCGCGAGAAGCAGGACGGCGGCCCATGTCCCCGGCCCGGCGGCGAGATCCAGGCCCCAGCTCACGGCGCCGCCTTGAGCTTGTCGAGGATCGCGGCCTGATGGACCGCGTCCGCCTTGTACGAGCCCGTCAGCGAGTACATAATCACGTTCAGCGACAGGCGCTTGGCGAGCTCGCGTTGGGCCTCGCCGCCGGGCACCGCCGCGCGCAGGGGCTTGCCCAGCGCGTCCTTGGCCCAGGCGCCCAAGACGTCGTCGCGCGTGTACAGCACCGCCGCGCGCCCTCCCCAGTCCACGCCCTCCACCGCGCCGTGCACGCGCACCCGTCCGGCGGGTCCGCGCAGCAGGAAGAAGCTGCGGTAGAGCACGTGGTCCGCGCGAAGGGGCTTCAAATCGGAATCGGGCAGCACCCGCGCGAGCTCGCGGCGCACCCAGCGGTCGAACGAGCCGGGAGGCCCGCCGCCGGAGTCCTCGATCCACAGGAAGCCGCCGCCGGAGATGAACTGCCGCAAGCGGCGAAGCTCGTCATCCTGAAGCGGCGGCGGCGCCGAGGTGCCGGCCAAATAAACGAACGGCGAAGAGAACAAGGAGGGATCGCGCAAGGTGATGACGCGACGTTGGGGGGAAACACGGACGCTGGTGACATTTCCGAGCCAAGTGCTCAGGTGACCTGGCGAATCGGGATAAGGATCCCACGTCTCTCCGTGCTGTATCTGCGTCCAGATGAACCTGTCCCCTTGCTGGGCTTGGGCACGCGATGGGAGCGATCCCAGCCACATTGCCGTTAAAATCGTTGCCGTTAAAATTTTTTCCGTCAGGGCCGCTTTCGAGACCGGCAACGAAGCCTGACGCGACGGCAACGACAGGAGCATCTCGAGAACGAGCATCAACGCCGCCAGAAAAAGAAGCCAGATCGACAGGTCCTTGCCGTAAACGGCATCCACGAATTCATCATCCAGAGACTCAACGTCGCTTGACCGCCACGGCGGCGATATCGATTGCGTCAGATCGCTCTCCCCGCGCGAGGGGTCCAGGTTCGCCGCGACCGTGAGGTCTCCGCCGCCGTCCTCGAACGTGTAAAGCCCCGGCATCGCCGTTTCCGGGAGCACGGCCTTGCGCCCCGACACCTCCACCGTGGTGCCGCGCCCGTCCGGCCCGCGCACGGTGATCCGGTTCGGCGCCGGCTCGCCCGACGACCACGAGCGGACGAGCGGCTCGCCGACCTTCACGCGGCGGGCCGAGTCCGACGCCGACGCGGCGACGGAGAGGGTGAGGCAGGCGCGAGCCCAGGGAATGAAGAACGGCTTCAAGCCTAAATTCGACCAGCCGGCGTCGAGCGGAGCGGCCCAGACCACGGCCCTCCCCCTGCCCACGGAACCGGCGACCAGCAGGGGCGACCCCGCGCGGTCGGCGGCCCAGACCTCCGAGCCGGCCGCGGGCTCCAGCGCGAACGAGCGGCGGACGGCGACCCTCGATAAATCCAGCTCGTCCCAGCCCGCCGTGGCCTCGCCCTCGCGCATGGCCCGGACCCCGGAGGAGGGCTCCCGCGCGGCGCCGAGACGGGCCGGAAGCCACGGGTACGCCGCCAGGTCCGCGACGTTCGCCCGCGCTCCCGGCACGAACCACACCCCGCCGCCGCGCTCGGCGAAGCTCTCGAGGCCGGCGGAGAGTCCGGGCGCGGGGCGGTCCGCGTCTGCCAGCAGGACGGTCCCGTACTTCGCGAGGTCCGCCTCGTTCCACCGCGCCGCTTCCAGGAAATCGGCGTCGCGTCCGGCCAAGGTCTCGCCGCCGCCGCCAAACAGCTCGCGCAGGAACCAGCCCGGCCGGCCGGCGCGGAAGAACGAGGGATCGGAATACAGCACGAGGACGCGGGGGGAGGGCCGGTGGGACAGAGAGAAATAGGCCGCGTCGTCGGCCGGCAGGGCGTCCGCCCGCGCCGACACGCGCCCGGCCCAGGCGGGGACCTCGGGGCGCTCCGGGGCCGGCAGGGACAGCGCGGCGCGCGACTCGCCGCCGGCGGGGGCCGAGGCCGAGGTCGAGC
>JAKFCD010000084.1:0-38880 GCA_036676805.1 Elusimicrobiota bacterium | reverse complement strand
CGCCGCAGCCGCCTCGATCGCCCCGGCCGCTCCTCTCGCCGTCGCCGCCGCTCCCGCCCTCGCCTTCGCCGCGGCGTCGCTGCGCTCGGCCCCCGCGAAGGCGGCTCCGGCCGGCGGCGCCTCCGGCCGCGTCGCGGCCATTTCCGAGTCCGCGGCCCAGGCGCTCGAGAAGGTCTCCTCGGCCGCCTCCTCGCGCGCCGACCTGCGGCGTTCCGGCGACGAGCTCGAAGGCATACTCAGCGGGGAGACGCCGCGCCGGCGCTCGGACGGGGTCTCCGGGGTTCTCGACGCCGAGGACTTTCCTCCGGGCGCGTCCCTGCGCCCCGCCGCGGCCGCCGCCGAGCGGTCCTCCTCCGAACCCGCCGCCCCGATGCCGGAGATTCCGGCGCCGGCCCGCCGCGGGTTCCTGCTTTACGCGGGAGGCATCTCCGTCGTCAAGGTGGGCATCGAGGCGCTCAACCTCGTCGTGCCCGCGCTCCTTCTGACCCGGTACGGAGCCGCCAGCCTCGTCGGGGCTCTCTTCCTGTCCTCGCAGCTTGCCGGCCTGGTGGCCGGCTGGGTCGCGGGGCCGCTGGTGGACCGCTTCAGCCCCGCGAAGGTCCTGGCCGTCACCGCCTTCCTCCAGATCACGGCCATCGGCGCCATCCCGCTCGCCTTCGCCTTCGGCACCACGCTCGGCCTGCCCGCCATCTTCGCGCTGTTCACGGTCAACGGCCTGCTCGCAGGCGCCTTCGACATCGCCCGGCGCGCGGCCCTGCCGCAGATCCTGGGACGCGACGAGCGCGTCCTCAACGCCCACAACGCGAAGATCTACATCGCGCGCGAGCTCGCCGCCATGGCGGGCATATTCGGGACCGGCCTCCTGCTCGACAAGCTCGGCTATCTCGCCACCCTCGGCATCCATCCCGCCGCCTACGTCGTCGCCGCCCTGCTCTTCGCCCGGCTGGCCTTCCGCCGCGGCGCCGCCGCGCCGCCCGCCTCGGCGGAGGCCGCGCCCGCGAAAAAGAGGGGGGGCGCGCTGGCCGCCCTCAAGAGCCTCACGCGCGGGGCGCGCCTGGTCTGGTCGAGCCCCGAGCTGCGGCGCGCCGCCCTGTTGAACGTCCCGGTCATCACGCTCCACAACCTCTTCCATCAGTTGCTGGCCGTCGTCTACGCGACGAAGGTCCTCGGCTCGCCCGCCGCCGCGGCCGTCCTGCTCGGCGCCTGGAACCTGGGCGAGTTCGCCGCCGCGCTGCTCCTGCGCCGCCAGGCCGCGCGGCGCGGGGAGAACGCGTCGTCCGGCGCCGGCTGGCTGCGCTACGCCGCGGCGGCGGTCCTGGGCGCCTGGCTGCTGTGGCTGTTCCCGAGCGTCTACGTCGCCGCCCCGGTCATCTTCCTGATGGCGATGGCCATGCTCGGCAATGAGCTCGCCCTGGCATCCTACTTCCAGTCCGCCGCTTCGAAGGAGGACGCCGGCGCGGTGACCGGCTTCGTCTACTCGCTGGCGACGACCGTCGGCATGGCCGCGCTGCTCGCCATGGGCTGGATCTTCGACGGCTTCGGCGGGACGGCGGGCATGCTCGCCCTCGCGGTCGCCCTGAGCGCCTCGTCCGTCTTCTTCTGGACGTCCTCCCGGCGGCGCTGAGCGCGGCCCGCCCCGCGTCCCTTCAATAAAATCGTTGCCCGCCCGCCATGGCGGCGGCAAACCCGCTCGGTATAATCGCCGTGCATATCCCGGAGCGAAATGGAGGCTTCAATGAAGAGCATCATGACCAAGGAAACCCGCGGCGCCTGCGACGTCCTTAATGAGGAGCAGCGCTGCATCATGGAATATTTTCGCGAGTTCGACGACGCGGAGAGCCCCCGCAGAAAGAAGGCCGTCGGGGACGAGAGCCTGAGGGCGATCGAGGTCGTCATCGACCTCGAGGAGGAGCTGTTCTATCCGGCGGTGCGGCGCTCGCTCGGCGAGCGGCAGCGGGTCGTGCAGGCCTTGGCGGCCAACCAGGTGGCGAAGCTTCTGATCAAGGAGCTTAAGGCCCTTCCCGCCGGAGAGCAATACAACGCGCGATTCGAGCTCCTCAAGGAAAATCTCGCCCAGCACTTCGAGAGCTTGGGCGTCGACTTGTTCCCCCGGGTCGACCGGTCGTCCATGGATCTCGAAGGGCTCGGCCGGGACCTGATTCAGCTCAAGACCCGCCTCGCGCGGGCTCGGTTCGGGATGAGGAGGAAGGTGGCCGGGGTCGCCGCCGGCGTCGCGGCCATCGGCACGGCGGTCTGGCTGGCGCGCCGCGAGTCGGCCCGGAGCCGCTGAATAATAGATCGGAGGGGGCGGCCTAGCGGCCGCCCCCTTTTCTTATGGTTCTTATGGTGCCAGGCCTACCGGTATTTGCGTTGGTGCCAGGCCTACCGGTATTTACGCGAAGCGGTAGGCCTGGCACTTGTGCAAATACCGGTAGGCCTGGCACCTATGGCCGCGCCCGTTGATAAGGAAATTGGGGGCGGCCCCGGACCGTCAGCCGGTTGCGGACGCGACGCGCGCCGCCCTCGAAGGCGTTCTGCTCGGCCGACGAGCGCTCGGCCCAGGTGTCGACGTCGCCGGTCAGGATCGCCGTGCCGTCGAGGACGAGGACGTCGACCTTATCGGAATTCACGAACCGGCTTCGAAGCAGCTGGTCGCGGATCTCGTGCGCGATCTTCAGGTCGCGCTCGAGCCCGATCGCCGAACGCGACAGCGCCGGGTAGGCCCACGCGTCGGCCGCGCCGGTGAAGGCCGGGGCCTCCGGCGCGCGGGCCGCGCCGGCCCCGGCCGGTAAGGCCAGGAGGAAGGCGGCCGCCGTCGCGAGACGTCCTCGAGCCATCATCCGCAGTATAGACGGAAAGCGGCAGGCCTCCCATCGCGGCAGCGTATCGATTATTTGCCGCGGCGCGTCAGGCTTTTGAGCGACTCGACCAGCTCGGCCGCGTCGGCGACGCGGAGCTTTGGGTCCACGGCAAAAGTCGCGGCGAAGAGCAGCTCCGCCTCCTTGGGCAGGTCGGGCGCGAGGTATTGAGGCGGGGCGTACTTCATGCGCTCCTTCTGGGCGAGATAATCCGGGCCGGAGAACGGGAGCGCGCCGGTCATCGCCTCGTATAGGCAGACGCCCAGCGCGTAGATGTCGGAGGTTTTGGCGCAGCGGCCGAGGTGCTGCTCCGGCGCCATATAGGCCGGCGTGCCCGAATTGTCGAGGTTGGACAGGCGCGCGATCGTCTCCTTGGCCTCGCGCGCGATGCCGAAGTCCATGACCTTGGCGTACCCGCCCGCGTCGATCATGATGTTCGACGGCTTCAGATCGCGGTGAAGCACCCGGCTGCGGTGCGCGCACGCGATCGCCTCGCCCACGAAGGTGAAGATCCTCGCGCACTCGGCCAGCGGCAGGCGCCCGCGCCGGCGCAGCACGCTCGACAGCGGCTCGCCGTCGACGAAATCGAAGACCAGGTAGACTCCGTCCTCGTTCTCGACGACCTCGTGGATGGCGACGATGTAGGGGTGCGACAGGTGCGAGATGATCCTGGCCTCGGCGAGGAAGGCCTCGCGCGCGCCCTCGCCGCGCGCGATCTCGGGCCGCATCACCTTGATCGCGACGCGCCGGCCCAGGCTGTGGTCGCGGCCCTCGAGGACGATCCCCATGCCGCCCTCGCCGATTTGGCCCTTGAGCTCGTAGCGCCCTCTCAGCAGGCCGGAGGGCGGCGGCGCGTCCGGCCGCGTCGGGGCCGCGAAGCCGGCGGCGCGACTCGCCTCGGCCGCGTTCCGTCGGCGGCCGAAGGCGTAGCCGGCGCCGCCGACGACCAGGGCCAGCGCCGCTCCCAGCAGGGGCCAGGGAGGACCGCCCGGATCCCTCGGCGGGGCTTCCGTCTCGGCCTCGGCCGCGGGAGAGGCCGGCGCCGGCCCGGCGGCGCGCGGCTTGGAGGCGGGCCGAGCCGCGGTCGCGGCCTCGGTCCTGAGCAGAGGCACCGGGCCGGAGGGGGCGTGCGAGGGCGGCTGCGCCGACGAGGGAACGACGAACCGGGCCAGGCGCATCGGCCCGTGCTTCTCCACGCGCGCCCACATGCGGCCGGGCGGCGGCGCTTCGAGCCCGCGCGCGGCATGGTCCTCCGGGCAGGGTCCCGCGGTTTCCCCGTAGGACCTTCCTGCGGCGTCCCGCTCGAGCAGTATGATGTAGGCGCAGAGCCGGCCGCCCGGCGCCCGAGGCGCCGGAATCTCGCGGCCGCCGTCCTCGCGGGGACCGTCGGGAAAGCGTTCCGGCGCGATCCGTCCGCCGGCCCGCACCCGGATCGACGGCAAGGCGGAGCCCTCGAGCCCGGGGCCGTCGGGAGCGATCCCGTGAGGGCCGAGTCGAAGCAGCCTCTCCGCCTTGTAGACATGCGGGACATCGGCCGCGGCAAGCCACACGGTCCCCGGCGGCGGCGGCGGCAGCCGGTCGGGATAGCGCGCCGACTCGGGGCACGGCGCCGGGCGAGGCTCGTCGAGCCAGTCGGCGTAAAAGCACCGCGGGGGCGCCTGCGCTCGAGCCGGCATGGCCGTCAAGGAAAGCGCGAGGAGCCAGCCGGGACGCATGCGTCAGTGTAGACCCCGTCCCGGAGCCTGTCAATCCCGGGGGCGTGCGCGCTAGAAGGTCCACCTGACGGCGGCGCCGCCCGGCCGCGGCACGATGGTCAGCCGGGGCGCGCCCTTGACCCGGCGCGCCCGCCACGACGCGCGGCCGGCGCTGACGCCGATGCCCGCGCCGAAGACGACGTCCGAGAGGAAATGCTCCCTCACCTCGATCATGGAATACGCGACGAAGGCCGCGGCCGCGAAGCTCGGCGAGGCGCGCCAGCCCCATTCCGAGGTCGCGGCGGCGGCGAGCGCGAAGGTCTGGGCCGTATGCATGGAGGGGAAGCCCAGGGAACGCCCGTCGGGACGGTCCCGGCGGGCGATGAGCTTCAGGGACAGCGTCTCCACGCCGGAAAGCATCAGCGCCTCGAGACCCAGCAGCCCGGCCTCCGTCCAGGGCTCGCCGGCCCCCAGCAGCCCCGCTCCGTGCACGGCGCCCATGGCGACGAACAGCGTATAGGCTTCTCCGAGCGTCTCTCCGACGCGCGCCCCGCCGCCCAGCGGTCGCGAGCGCAGCGCCTCCTCCACCGCCCTGTCGTGATTGAGGGCCGGCCAGGTCCCGAGCCCGCCGGCGGAGAGCGCGGCCAGGCTCGGGACCTCGCCTTGCAGCCGGACGGCGTTGGCCAGGTCCCTCGGCGCTTCCGCCAAGGTTCCCGCCCGGGCCAGCGCCGTCAGCAAGGACAGCAAGCACGCGAGCGTCATCGGGGCGTCTCGCCCCTCGTCGCGGAGGGCCGAAGGACGAACTCGTCGAAAACGGCGCCTTCCTCGTCCACCGCTCGCGCGCGCACCGACTCGGCGAAGAGCTCGAGCATCAGGAAATGGCGGCGGCGGACCAGCTTCTCCGAGACGCCCGAGGAGAAGAACAGCGGCCACCACGAGCGCTTGCCCCCCGCCCCGCTGATCAGGTGGACGACCCCGCCGACGGGCTCGGAGCGCTCGTAGTGGTGCTCGTGGCCGGAGAGGTACAGGCTGACGCCGTGCTTTCTCAGCGTCTCCTCGAGGATCGCGCGCATCCGCCCGGCCTCGGCGACCTTCGCCGGCTGGGCCGTCGTGACGTAAAGCGGATGATGGCCGTAGACGATGCGGTGGGCCGCCTTCGACCGGGAGAGCTCCGCGTCGAGCCAGTCGAGCTGCTCGCGCGCGAGGCGGCTCGCCGTGGAGAGCGCTCCCTCATACGCGCCCTTTTGATGCCGGGGCAGGAGGACCGTGGTGTCGACGGCGAAGAAGTCCGCCGGGCCGATCGTCATCTTGTACCAGCGCGGGGCGCCCCAATAAGCGCGCTGCGCCTCGCCGAGCCTCGCGCGCACGTCATGGTTGCCCATCACGGGGAAAAAGCGCACCCCCTTGGCGAACAAGGGCGCGTAGGGCTCGCTGATGGCGGCGTCGAACCACTCGGGCTCGCCGTGCTCGTAGACGTTGTCGCCGAGCACGAGGACCGAGGCGAAGGGCGCTCGCGCATGTTCGGCCGACATGGCGCGCGCGACCGCGCGCTGGCCCCGTCCCCGGGTCCCCGCATCGCCGATCACCGCGACGCGCCCGAGCCCCGCGGCGTCCGCGGCGAAAGGAGCGCCGACGGGAGGCTGCAGCGGCGAGGCGAGCGCGGCGAGGACGGGAAGCGCGTGGAGAAATGCGGCCGGCGCGGACGGCCCATGATGACTGGTCATATCGCCTCCGGGTCCAGTAAAACATTTGCGCCCGGCGATCCGATTGACGTTCAGTCGACAAATGTGTGACTATCGGTCAGGACGGGAGGAACCATGGGAATGCTTCAGGGCGCGAGCGGGACCGAGTCGGCCTTCATGCTGTGCGCCCTCGTCGGCACCTTGTTCTTCGTGCTGCGCGCCGGCATGATGGTCTTCGCCGGCTTCGGCGCCGCGGACATCGACGACCTCGATCCCACCGAGGCCCCGGGCGGAGCCCACCACAGCGGCCACCTCGAGGACTCCGATCCGGCCTTCAAGCTCTTCTCGATCAACTCGCTCACCGGCTTCTTCATGATGTTCGGCTGGATCGGCCTGGCCGCCTACAAGCAGTTCCAACTCGGCGCCGGCGTGTCCGTCCTCCTCGCGTTCGCGGCCGGCCTGGCGACGATGGCGGCCACCGGCCTTATCTTCAAGGCCGTGCTGGGCCTGCAGACCACGGGCTCGCGCTTCGAAGCGGCGAAGGCGGTCGGCCTCCCGGCCGCCGTCTACGCGCGCATCCCGGCGGGGGGGCGCGGCCAGATTCGGGTCTCCCACGAGGGCCTGACGCGCACGCTCGACGCCCTGGCCGAGGACGGCCTGGAGATCGAGTCGTTCGCCAACGTCATCGTGCTCAAGGCCCTGGACTCCAAGACCGTCGTCGTCAAGAGGGCGTGATGCGCTTGCTCCGGTTCGCCCTGCCGTTGGCCGCGCTGCTCGCCGCGACGGCGGCCTGGTCCCAAGGCGGTCCGCTGGCCGAGCCCGAGGCGCCCGTCGAGGCCGCCTATCCCGAGCCGCCGCCGGCGCCCGCGCCGGCCTCCGCGCCGATTTCCTTGCCGCCCGCACCCAACTTACCCGGAGGTCCCGACATGCCTTTTCTGCTCATCGCCATCGCCCTGTTCACCGTATTCCTCTTCGTCCTGCTCGTGTTTCTGGCCAGCCGCTACAAGCGCTGCCCCTCGAACAAGGTCCTCGCCGTCTTCGGCAAGGTGAGCGGCGGCCGCTCGGTGCAGTGCTTCCACGGCGGCGGCGCCTTCGTCTGGCCCCTGATCCAGGACTTCCGCTTCCTGGACCTGACCCCGATGACGATCCATATCCCCCTGAAGAGCGCGCTCTCCATGCAGAACATCCGCATCAGCGTGCCCAGCACCTTCACGATCGCCATCGATCCCACGCCCGAGGTCATGAACAACGCCGCCGTGCGCGTGCTCGAGCTCAACCGCGCCGACATCGAGTCGATGGCCTCGGAGATCATCTTCGGCCAGCTGCGCCTGACGGTGGCCTCCCTGACCATCGAGCAGATCAACCAGGACCGCGAGAAGTTCCTCGAGGCGATCCGCCGCAACGTGGACGCCGAGCTGCACCGCGTCGGCCTCGGGCTTCTCAACGTGAACATCACCGACATCACCGACGAGTCCGGCTACATCGAGGCCATCGGCAAGAAGGCCGCGGCCATCGCCGTCAACCAGGCCAAGGTCGACGTGGCCGATCAGGTCCGCAAGGGCGACATCGGCGAGGCCGACGCGATGAAGGACAAGCGCATCAAGGTCGCGGCCTTCAACGCTCAGGCCGTCGAGGGCGAGAACCAGTCGCAGGCGAACATCGCCGCGTACAACGCCGAGCTCGCGGAGAAGGAGGCCGCGGCCAAGCAGCGCGGCGAGGTCGCCCAGCAGCACGCCGCCGCGGAGATCCAGAAGGCCAAGGCGCTCGCGGAGACCCGCCGCCTCGAGGCCGAGCAGGTCGTCCCCCAGGAGATCAGCAAGCGCAGGATCGAGATCGACGCCGAGGCCCAGGCCGAGAAGCGCCGGCGCGAGGCGCGCGGCGAGGCCGACGCCATCCTGTCGGTGCGCACCGCCGAGGCCGAGGGCGAGCAGAAGGTCCTGACGGCGAAGGCGGCCGGCTACACGGCGCTCGTGCGCTCCGCCGGCGACAGCCCCAAGGACGCCGCCACCTTGCTCATGGTCGAGAAGCTCGAGGAGCTCGTCAAGCTCCAGACCGAGGCCATCTCCCGCATCAAGATCGACAAGATCACCGTCTGGGACGGCGGCCACGACGGCAAGGGCTCGACGACCTCCAACTTCATGAGCAGCCTCATCAAGACCCTGCCGCCGCTGCACGACGTGGCGGCCATGGCCGGCGTCGACCTGCCGAAATACCTCGGCACGGTGGGCGGGGAGCCGCGGCAGCCGGCGGAGAAAGAGGCTCCGAGCCCCGACCGCTAGTCGCGCCGCGTCCGCCTCAGGCCTCGATGTGGGGCAGCTTCACGATCGTCAGCCAGAACTCGTCGATGACCTTGATGATGCGTTGGAACTGCTCGAAGTCGACGGGCTTGGTGATGTAGCAGTTCGCTCCGAGGTCGTAGCACTTGAGGACGTCGGTGTCTGCGGCCGACGTCGTGAGCACGACCACCGGGATCTTCTTGAGGACGGGGTCGCCCTTGAGCTCCTTGAGGACCTCGCGCCCGCTGACGCGGGGGAGGTTCAGGTCGAGCAGTATCAGGTCCGGCATGGGCGCGGCCTCGAAGGGGGGCTGGCGCCGCAGGCGCTTGAGCGCCTCCTCGCCGTCCTGCGCGACCGTCATGCTCACGATCACCTTGGAGTCCTTGAGGGCCTCCCGGGTGAGCAGCACGTCGTCCTCGTCATCCTCCACCAGCAGCACTTCCAGGGGTTTAGCCATCATTTTTCTCCTCCTTGCCCGGCGCGCGGGACGCGCCGAGGGTGAAATGAAAGGTCGCGCCTTGGCCGGGCTCCGACTCGACCCAGATCCGTCCTCCGTGCCGCTCGACGACCTTGCGCGCGACGGCCAGGCCGATGCCGGTCCCGGGGTACGCCGAGGCGGGATGCAGGCGTCGGAACATCTTGAAGACGTCCTCGGCGAACCGGGGCTCGATGCCGATCCCGTTGTCGGCGACCGAGATGATCCACTCGTCGCCCTCCCTTCTGGCCGAGACGCGGACCTCGGGAGGGCGCTCGCCGCGGAACTTGAGGGCGTTGCCGATGAGGTTCTCGAGCAGCCGCGAGACCAGGCCGCTGTCGACGACCAAGGACGGGAGGCTGCCCGCGATCACGCGGCCGCCGGTCTCCTTCAGCGGCTTGTCGAAGTCCGCGAGGACGTCGCGCAGCAGCCGGTTCAGGTCCGTGGGGATGGGCTCGAGCTCGCGCGAGCCGGCGCGGGAGTAGGTGAGCAGGTCCTGAATGAGGCTCTGCATGCGCTCCGTGCTGAGCCCGATGCGGCCGATGAAGTCGTCGGCCTCGGCGTCGAGCTTCCCTTTATAACGCTTCGCGAGCAGCTGGGAGAACCCCGTGATGCGGCGCAGGGGAGCCTGCAGGTCGTGGGAGGCGATGTAGGCGAACTCCTCGAGCTCGCGGTTGGAGCGCGCGAGATCCTCGGCCCGGGCGGCCTGCCGGGCGAGCTCGTGCATGCCGCCGGTCAGCCGGCGGATGATGAAGAGGCCCCCCAGCAGGATGGCGGCCGCGAACAGGGCGCTGAAGCCGAAGATGACCGCGACCTGCCAGGCCAAGGTCTCTTGAATGCCGCTCGGGTCGAGGAGGACCACGACCTGGCCGACCGGCGGGTCGGATGGACGCGCGCCGCGGGCGGCGACGGGCGCGGTCACCGTGATGAGGCCGGTTTTCCTCCCCGGACGGGTGAAGCGCGCCCATTCGGCGCCCCGGTCGTCGAGGATGCGGATGGAGGCGAGAGATTCCTGGCCCTCGTAATACGAGACGATGCTCGACAGCGCGTCGCGGTCTTCGAGGCTCAAGGGCACGAAGGCGGAGCGGGCCGCGGCCGCCGCGATGGCCTCGCCGCGCTGGGCCAGCGAGGCCTCGAGCAGGGTCCGCATGCGCAGGGCGGACAGCGCGGTCGTGCCTCCGCCCAGGAGGACGGTCAGCAGCGCGAACAGAAGCATGAGGCGGCGCGCGAAAGATTCCCAGCGCAGCGTCTCCTCCGTCGGGGCCGCGCTCACGGCGTGCCTCCCGGGACGAGCACGCCCCAGCGCCGGGCGAGGACCCGGTTGAAGACGAGACGTCCTCCCGGGGCCGTCGTCAAGGCCGCGGCCGTCGGCGCGCCCCCCGCCGCCAAGTTCGCCGCGTCGACGGCATGGCGGGTCAGGGCCGCGGGGTCGCTCTCGGCGGCGAGGAAGGCGCCGCGGCCGACGAGCGCGGCGTCCGGCGCGATGAGCGGGACTCGCCGGGCCACCGTGGCCTCGACGAGATAATCGAAGGCGGCGCCTTGCGTGAGCCGGGGGTCGCCCAGTATCCACACCGCTTTGGCGGTTTTCAGCGCCTTCGGCAGGGCCCGGGCCAGGTCCCGGGTCCCTTCGAGACGCACGGGGACCAGCGCGATGCCCCGAGCCCGGGCGAGGACGCTCAGGCGCGCGTACACCCTCTCGTAGCCCGTCATGTGCACGGCGGCGATCCGGGTCCATCCGGCGGCTCGGGCGAAGGCGAGAATCTTTCGCGCGTCGTAGGACGTGACGCAGTGCACCGCGACCCCCTCGACCTCGCGCCCGAGCCAGCCGCACGCCTCCCCGTCGGCGGCGGCGATGACGCGGTCCGAGGCTTGAAGGGCCGCGAGGAAGCGTCCCTTCTCGATGGGGTCGCCCAGCCGGACGGGGTCGAAGGCCAGGACTTTCACGTCCTTCCCGGCGCGCTCGATCGCCGCCTTCTTCTGGCTTTCCCCGGAGACCACTAGGGCCACGTTCAGCGCCGCGGCCGGCGGGCCCAGCGCGAGTAACACCGCGACGACCAAGCCGCGGGCGCGCCTCATCCCGGCCTCAGAAGGTGATCACCGCGGCGGCCTGGATGAGCCGGCCGTCGAGGATGATCGCCTTCGACGTGGTCGGGACCGCGTAGAAAAGATAGAGCGCCTCGGCCTTCAAGGTGACGTTGTCGTTGACGGCCAGCGTGGCGCCTCCCGAGTACGAGCGGAGAACCTCGCGGCCGGGGCCGCCGCCGGCGCGGCGACTGTGGTAGTTCTCGAAATGTCCCCAGCCCGCGACCTCGCGCCCGCCGACGGAGAACAGCGGATGGGCGGCCGTCAGGAAGACGCCGTGCGTGACCCAGGACGTCGAGCCCAAAGACTGCGCCATGCCCTCGTCGCCGCCGGCGTGGAGGTGAAGGTACTCCGCCAGCAGGTCGAACTCTCCCGGGGTCCACAGAGCGTGCGCCCCGGCCAGTTGCAGGACGCGCCGGCCCTCCCGGTCCCAGGCTCCCCGATAATACGAAGCGCCGACCTCGCCGATGCCGGCGCGGTTCGCCGCGACCTGCGCGCCGACGGCGACGTCTTTGTTGTTGTTGCTGGCGCCGAGATTTCCGGCGAGGCCCAGGCCTCCGGGCAAGGAGGGGCTGCGCAAGGAGGCCGTGCTGCCGCTCAAGCTGCCGTAGCCGTTGACCGCGTAGGCCCGGGCATCGACGCCCCAGCCGCCGTCGAGTTCGAAGCGCCGGGACAGCACCGCGCCCGCGTCGGCGATGGGCAGGCCGAGTATGCCGTTGACGAAGACCGGGGCGGACAGCTCGACGCGCTGGAAGGGATAGAAGCGGCGGGTGTTGTAGTAGTTGAACGGCAGGTTCACGCGTCCCGCCTGCATCTTCAGGTCCCCCCAGGGCAAGGCGGCGTCGAGATACGCGTATTGAATGCGCGTCTGGCCCACCGTGTTGCCGATGTTCCGGAAGGTGAGGTCCATGAGGAATTCGACGTCCTCGCTGACCTTGGTCGTCGCGAACAAGCCCACCGCGTCCACGCGGAAGCCCTTGGAGATGAGGTTGCCCTCGGGGAGGCCTCCCAGCGGCGCGGAGGGGCCCCGGATCTTGAAATGAGTATCCACCGGCATGAGGAGGTGTCCGTAGCCCGTGAAGGCGACCTTGGCCCGCGCGGCGGGAGCCAGGACCGCGGCGAGCAGGACGGCGGCCGTCGTACGGCGTAAGAGGCTCATATTCGCTCCATGATACGGCGCCGCGCTCCCGGCCGCCATGCGGCGAAAGACAGCGGTGTCAGCGGAGCTCCCGGAAGGACCATGACCGGATTATAGGCGCGAGGCGCCCGCGCGGGAATGGACCGGATGTCTACGAACCGTTGCGGGAACGTGACGCAGAGCCCCTCCGGCGAATTGCTAGAATCGGCGCATGGCCAAGAAGTTCTACGTCGGGGTCGACGTCGGCGGCACCAAGATCGCCGCGGGTCTCGTGACCCCCGGCGGCGGGATCATCGGCTGGGAGAAGGCGTCCACCCCGCGGGCTAAGAGCGCCCGCGAGGTGATGAAGGTCATCGTGCGCGCCGTGCGCGACGTGATCTCCGACGCCGGCCTCAAGCCGCGGCGCCTGCGCGGCATCGGCATCGGCGTGCCCGGCCTGGTGGACGCGAAGAGCGGGAAGGTCCTCGTCGCGCCGAACGTCCCGCTCGCGGGCTATCCGATCGCCGCGGAGCTGGAGCGGCGCTTCGGCGCGCCGGTCGCGATCGGCAACGACGTGAACCTGGGAGCGCTCGGCGAGAGCTGGCGGGGCGCGGGCCGGGGCGTGGACGACTTCGTCGGGCTCTTCCCGGGCACCGGGGTCGGCGGCGGCGTGATCTGCGGCGGCCGGCTCCTGCTCGGCGCGCACGGCGCGGCCGCGGAGCTGGGCCACGTCGTGCTGGACCCGGCCGGCCCGAGGTGCGGCTGCGGCGCGCGCGGCTGCCTCGAGGCCTACGCGAGCCGCACCGCGATCGAGCGCGACATCCGCGCCGGAATCAAGGCGGGGGAGAAGACCGGCGTCGTCGCGCTCAACGGCGGCGGCCTCGAGCAGATCAAGAGCAAGGTCCTGGCCCGCGCGCTGCGCCACCGCGATCCGCTCGTGACCCGCGTGATGCGCGCCGCCGCCGAGCGGCTCGGCGACGGCTGCGTGAGCCTTCGCCACTGCTTCGATCCGGAGCTCTTCGTCCTCGGCGGCGGCGTGATCGAGGCCTGCGGGGACTTCATCCTGCCCATCGTCAAGCGCCGCCTGGCCGCCGATCCGCTGTTCCGCGGGGTCGGCCCCTGCCGCGTCACGCGCTCCCGCCTCGGCGACGACGCCGTCGTGCTCGGCGCCGTCGCGCTCGCCCGCGGCCTCTGACGTCGGGTCATCCCTGCTCGCACCGGTGCGAGTTGGAACTAATACGGGACCAACTGATAATCATCTAGAGGTCCCCTCCCCGGGTTGTGTAGTGTTCGGTTTCCAGGACGGACACGACATGGAGCCGCCGCGCCCTTGCGCCGGCGCGCCGGGGCGTCTACACTCACGGGATGAGACGAGCGCCGCTCAGGCTGCCCGATTTCTGGTTTCCGTTCTTCGCCGGCTCAGGCCTGCTCCTGTCCCTCGCGACGCGATGGCCGCTGTGCGCCTGGCTTGCGGCTTTTTCGTTCGGCTTGATCGCGGCGCGCTTGCTCGGTCTGGTCGAAGCCGTCGTGGAAAAGCCGGGCTCCGGAGAAAGCGGGTTCACGTGGCGGCATCACCGCTTGCTCGAGCTTCTGAGCCTCGCGCTCCTGCCCATCGTCCTGGCCCTCGTCATGTCGATCGACGGGCCGATTCCCATTGAGCCGCTCACCGTCATCGGCGCCCTGGGCGTGCTGGTTTTAGCCGTCTTCGCCCTCGGCGCCCTCCGCCGGCTTTGGAAAATAAACCGGCGACGGGACTGATGCCCTTCAGCGAATCCGCCAGCAGGCGCCCACGGTCCGATAGCGAAACTCGACCGTCCCCGACGCCGCGAACCGGTCGAACAGGGCGTCGAGCGCCTTGTCGAGTTCCGCGGGGCGGGCGACTCCATGGGCGACGTACGAGCTCGAGTGAGCGCGTCCCAGGAACGCGCGGCGGTCCAGGGCCTGGGCGCTGGGCATGTCCGTCTCGGCCCAATCGGCGACGCGGGGCGAGGCCTTGATCGCCGCCAACGCGTCGAGCGCGCGGCTCACCTCCCGGTATTCCGAGCTGTGGTCCAGCAGAAGCTCTTCATAGGCCCTGAGAAACGGCGTCTCATCGGTGCGCTCGTTCCAAACGGCCGCGCACCGTCCTTCGGGCTTGAGCACGCGCTTGAACTCGGACAAAGCGGGCTCGAGGTCGAACCAGTGGAAGGCCTGCGCGGCCGCGACGAGGTCCATCGCCCCCGGCGGAAGTCCGGTCGTGGAAGCGTCGCCCTTTTGGAAGCGCGCGCCGCCGCGCGCGACGGCCCGTTCCCTCATCGCGTCGTTGGGCTCGATGCCGACGACGTCGAGCCCCCGGGCGGCGAGGAGGCGCGTGAAGATCCCGGTGCCGCACCCGACGTCCGCCGCCTTCCCGCCTTCGGGGACCCGGGCGGTCTCCAGGATCCAGTCGACCATCGCCGCGGGATAGGACGGCCGGTACGCGTCGTAATCGTCGACGGTGGCCGTGAAGCGCGCCTTCGGGTCGACGGGTCTCATGAGGCGGCCATTCTATCGAATCGGAGCGCTAAAAAAAACCCGCTCAAATCCCGATTTCGCCCCTTACCGGCCCCGGGCGCGCGTGCTATACTCGCGCTATGCCTAGGACCGCGAGGGCTCTGGCCGGTCTCCTCTTCTGCGCGGCCGCCGCGTCGGCCCAGACTCACGGGCGCTTCGACGACCTCGCCTCCCGCGGAGAGTTCCAGGCCCTGTTCGGCGGCGCGTTTGCGTCTCCCGATGTTCCTCTCCCGATCCCCGACGGCGTTCCCGTTCCTCCGCGCATCGCGCCCGGCGACGTATTCAAGGGCAAGGTCCTCAAGGTGCTCGACGCCGACACCTTGCTGGTGGCCGCGAAGGACGGCGAGGTCAGTATCCGCCTCGACGCGGTGGACGCCCCGGAGACGCCTCATCCCGAGCACGGAA
This sequence comes from Elusimicrobiota bacterium, assembly GCA_036676805.1. Classification (GTDB taxonomy): domain Bacteria; phylum Elusimicrobiota; class Elusimicrobia; order UBA1565; family UBA9628; genus GWA2-66-18. The sequence continues at coordinate 23,759 of JAKFCD010000084.1, read as the reverse complement.
AAAAAGGCCAGCCTTACGGCGAGGAGGCCGCCGCCTTCGTGCGCGGCCTCGCCGAGGGCAAGACCGTCACGGTCCATATCAAGGAGCTGGATAAATTCGGCCGCTTCATCGGCGCGGTGACCTTGCCCGGCGGACGCTCCCTGCAGGAGGAGATCCTGCGCAACGGCTGGGCCTGGTGGAACTTTTTCTTCAATAAAGAAGAGGCGCTCAATAAGCTCGAGAACGAGGCCATCGCCGCCCGCCGCGGGCTGTGGGCCGGCAAGGAGCGCGGCGGCGAGTATTGGCCCGAGGCCCCTTGGGTCTTCCGCCGACGCGAGTCCGCGGGCATCGTCCGCGTCCTGCCCGGCGAGATCATCACGTTCACGGTCAAGCACATGCCCGACGCCGATACCGCCGCCCTCGGCCTGCGCCGGCCCGTCTACGACTACATCCGCCTGGCCGGCGTCGACGCCCCCGAGGTCTCGCACGGACGCACCAAGCCCGGCCAGCCCTACGGCCCGGAGGCGGGCGCGCGCGCCGCGGAGCTCGTCGCGGCAGAGGGCATGAGGGTCCAGGTGGAGATCGAGGATGTCGATCCCTACGGCCGCCTGGTGGGCTGGGTCCGTTTGCGTGGCCGCGGCGGCGCGTCTCTCAACGAGATTCTCGTCGAGGAAGGCTGGGCCTGGTGGTACGAGCGCTATTACCCGGACCTCGGCGAGCTCGGCCGCAAGCAGGAGCGCGCCCGCGCCGCCCGCCGCGGCCTGTGGGCCGATCCTGACCCCGTAGCGCCCTGGGACTTCCGCCGCAGCCAGCGCCCGAACTGACGCGCTGCGGCGGGCGCGCCCGCATCGGATGGTGACGAGAGCGTTACGCCGCTTTCATCGACGCCGGGGGCCGTCCGGTCTATCATAGGTCCATGAGCGACGACATCGGCGCAGACGCGAAGGGACGTCCTCACCCCGGCGGAAAGACCGCGCACGAACGCCTGCTCGAGGGGGATTTCGGGCCGCGCCGGGCGCCGGCCGCGCCCGGCGGCGCGAGCGCTTACGACGGCAGCCGCCGCGATGCCGAGGCCACGATCGCGGGCCGCCGCAAGGCGAAGCCGCGCCGCAAGGCCCGCGGCACCGACCGCGTCGGCCGTCGGCGCCCGGGGATTTGAAAAGGACTTGACTGGCCTCCCGGCCGCCGCGGGGCTATACTAATAATGCCGGACGGACCACACTCGAGGAATAATCCTCGAGCCTCCACTCGAAAGAGAAGGAGCCCGATCCGGCCCTGGCCGAACGCGCGCAAGGTCGACTCGAAAGAGAACCTGGGGAACCAAGCCGAGGGGGCGAGGTTCCCGGGAGAACCGAAAGGAACTCCAAAGCCGCTCGGCCTCGCCTTTTTTATCCCGCGCGCCGGCGGATCAGCCGGCGCAGCGCGGCCCAGGGCCGCGTGTTCGCGACGTCGGCCGCGGTCAGCCCGGCTCGCCGCGCCTGAAAGACGCCGTTTTCCATGTTGCCGAGCTCGTGGACCGAGTGCGCGTCGCTGTCGACTACGATCGGTATGCCCTTGGCCTTCGCGGCGGCGGCGTCGACGTCGTTGAGGTCGAGCCGGTCGGGCTGGCCGTCGAGCTCGAGGGCGCAGCCGTGGTCCGCGGCGGCCTTGAAGACCTCCTCCATGTCGGCGTCGTAGGGCGGGCGTTTCCCGATGAGGCGTCCGGTGGGATGGCCGATCGCCGAGACGACGGGGTTCTTGATCGCCGCGATCAGCCGCCGGGTGATCCTCTCGCGCGGCTGTCGCTGGCCGTAGTGCAGCGACGCCAGGACCCAGTCCGCCTCGCGCAGGACCTCGTCGGGCAGGTCGAGGGAGCCGTCGTCGAGGATGTCCACCTCGACGCCCTTGAGCAAGGCGAGCCCGGAGGTCCGAGCGGCGAGCTTCTCGACGCGGCGCCAGTGCCGGCGCAGGCCTCCCGCGTCGAGGCCGCGCGCCATCGTGACGCGCTTGGAGTGCTCCGTGATCGCGGCGTACTCGTAGCCTCGGGCCTTGGCGGCCGCCGCCATCTCCTCCAGGCCGTCGCGGCCGTCGGTGACCGTCGTGTGCATGTGGAGATCGCCCTTGATGTCGCCGAGCTCGATCAAGGAGGGAAGCCCGCCGGCCAGCGCCCGCCCCACCTCGCCGCGCCCCTCGCGCAGCTCCGGCGGAATCAGAGGCAGCCCGAGGGCGGCGTAGACGTCCGCCTCGTCGCGTCCCGCTATGCGCCGGGCGCCGTGGAACACGCCGTACTCGTTGAGCTTGAGCTTTCGAGCCTGCGCGCGGGCGCGCAGCTCGATACTGTGCTCCTTGGAGCCGGTGAAGTACTGAAGCGCGGCGCCGAAGGATTCCTCGGGCACCGCCCGCAGGTCGACCTGAAGCCCGTTCTTGAGGCGCACCGTCATCTTGGTGGCGCCGCGCGCGAGCACCCGGGCGACGCCGTCGTAGGAGGCCAGCCGCTCCATGACGAGCCGCGGGCGGACGGCGGCCGCCAGGACGTCGAGGTCTCCGACCGTCTCGCGGCGGCGGCGATAGCTGCCCGCGGCCTCGACGGCGATCACGCCGGGGGCCCCCTTGAGATGGGCGACGAGGGCCTCGGCATAGGGCTTCGCCTCGGAGAGCAGGATGCGCCGGGGCGCGCCTTCGAGGTCCGAGAGGCCGGCGAGCAACGCCGCCTCGGTGCGGGCGCCGAACCCCTTCAGAGTCCGGATGCGGCCCGCGGCGGCGGCCTCCTTGAGGCCGGCGAGGGAGGCGATCCCGAGCTTTTTATTGAGGGCCATCGCCCGCTTGGGGCCGAGGCCGGGCACTCCCATCAGGGCGCGCAGCCCGGGAGGGACGCGCCGGCACAGCTCCTGATGCAGGGGAAGCTCTCCCGTCTCGACGATCGTCCGGATCTTGCCGGCGAGATCCCTGCCGATGCCGGGCAGCGCCTCGAGCCCGCCGCCTTCGCCGGCGAGCAGCCCGGCGGGACGCGCAAGCTCGCGAACCACGCGCGCCGCGTTCCGGTACGCGCGCACCCGGAACTCGTTGGCGCCCACGAGCTCCAGGCAGTCGGCGACCTCGTCGAAGCGCCGGGCGATCTCCGCGTTGTCGACGGCGGCCTCTCCCGGCCGGGCCTTCTCCTTGATCTTCATCGCCCGCATTCTAGCCTGGGGAGCGGGCCGCCGCACATGGAGGGAGCTTGACGATTCGGCGACGGGCGGAAAAGCATGCCCCCTACGAGAATCGAACTCGTGTTTCAGCCTTGAAAGGGCCGCGTCCTAACCGTTAGACGAAGGAGGCGAAAAACCGGAAACTAAAACTGTGAGCCGGGTGGGAATCGAACCCACGACCCCATGCTTAAAAGGCACATGCTCTACCCCTGAGCTACCGGCTCGCGAAGAGCATCCATTATACCTAAGATACGCGCCGCGCGACCGGGTCAGGCAGCGGGGCCGGGCGCGTGCACGTAGAGGCTTTTGCCCTCCTGGGGGCCGGCCGCGTCGGGCGGGGTCATCAGGAAGCGCGCCTTGCGGCCGTGCTCCGAGGCCTGGCGCTCGGCGTTGTAGACGCTCGAGAACTTGAAGAGCATGCGCACGAAGTTCGTCTGGCCGCGTGAGAGGCACTCGGCCGCGGTGAAGGCGGCCCCCTTGAGGGTCTTCAGGCCGAGATGCTTGCGGCTTAATACGGCCTGGGTGGCGACGAGCTCGGCGTAGAATTTCTCGAGCGGCAGGCGCGTCGGCAGCACCGCGTGCTGGACGTCGAAGAGGCGGTAGTCGAGCGTGGTGAGGCGCCGGCGCTCGGTCAGCCATGACTCGGTGCCGGGGTAGGGCGTGTTGACCGTCAGGTGGACGATCTCGGGGACCGCGCTCGCCCACTCGCGCACGATCGCGAACCGGCGCTCGTCCCAGTCGGGATCGGCGATCACGTTGACGGCGACGCGCACGTCGAGGGAGCGCGCGAAGGCCAGCGCCTCTTCGTTGAGGGTCATGCTGACCCGCTTTCGGTGCGCCTTGAGCCCCTCCTCATCGATCGCCTCGAGCCCGATGAACATGTAGCGCAGGCCGAGCGTGCGCCAATAGCGGAACACGTCCTTGTTGCGCAGCAGCACGTCGGCGCGAGTCTCCAGGTAGTACTGCTTGCGCACGCCGAGCCGCTCGATCTCCCGGCCCACGGCCATGCCGTGCTCCGGGTGCACGAAGGCGACGTCGTCGACGATGAACACGCCGGGCTCGCGCACGGAGGCGATGTCGCGCGCCGAGCGCTCCGGGGAGATCGTGCGGTAGCTGCGGCCGTAGAAAGTCCAGGCGCTGCAGAAGGAGCAATCCCACGGGCAGCCGCGCGCGAGCTCCACCGAGGCGCACGGATCGAGCGAGCCGATGAAGTAGCGCCGGCGGCGGCGCGTGAGATCGCGCGCGGGGGAGAGGGCGTCGAGGTCGTCGACGAACTTCGGCGGCGGGCCGGCGCCCGAAGCGCACACGACCCCCGGCACCGACTCCAGCGCGCGGCGGCCGGCGGCCGCCTCGAGCACCGGCCCGATCGCGCTCTCGCCCTCGCCGCGCACGACGCAGTCGAGGGCGCCCTCTCCGTGCGCGAGGAGCTCTCGCGCGGTGAACGAGGCGCTGTGGCCGCCGGCGAAGATGAAGCAGGACGGCAGGCGCGCCCGGATCGCCGCGGCGAGCTCGAGCGCCTCGGGGATGTTCGCGAGATAGTTCAGCGAGAAGGCGGCCGCCTCGGGGCGCCACGCGTCGACCTCGCGCATGAGGTCGGCGCGGCCGAAGATCTGCAGGTCGAGAAGCCGGACGTCGTGGCCGGCGGCGCGGGCCGCCGCGGCGACGAGCTCGAGGCCCACGGGCTCGAGGCGCAGGTAGATCTCGGAGTGCATCAGGCAGCTCGGGTGCACGAAAAGAATCTTCATGCACGCAAGGTAGCAATCCGGCGCGTCGCGGCCTGGACGCGGCGGTCAAGCTTTTGCGACGGAGCCCGAAGCCTAATCCCGGTTTTCGCGACGGCCGAGCTGATCGAGCGTGCGGCGATAGACCTTGTAGAGGTCGGTGGCCTTGCGGCGCCCGGGCGGAAGCATCTGATCGAGCGTCTGCCACCAGAAGCCGCCGCACAGCGAGCGAGGCATCGCGCAGGAGGCGGTCGTGTAGAGGATCGCGATGTCCTTGCGGGCGCCGTCCGCGTCGTCCGGCGCCAACCACCAATAGCCCTGGAGGTCCTCCTTCTCGACGTAGCCGAGGCTCGAGATCATCAGCTTCTGCTTCGGCAGCGCGTCGCCCGTCGCGTCGAAGACGCGCTCGAAGCCCATGCCGAGCGGGTTCTCCTCGGGCTGGACGCTGAGGCCGACGACGTCGAGGTTGCGGCCGAAGCCGCGCTTGACCTGAGCCGGCAGCCACTCCGACAGCGCGTGCTCCCGGTCGGGGGCCGTCTCCTCCCAGGCGTACAGCGTCGCGACCGTTTCCAGGCCGGGGTCGAGCTCCTTGACCTTGTCGGCGCCCGCCGCGTAGATGCGGTAGACCTGCTCGATCGGAAACGGCGCGCTGGCGCCGCCGATCCAGTCGCCGTTGAGCTCCGAGCCGACCTGCCAGCTGGAGATCTTTCCCCGGTAGTGGAGCACGAGGTTCTTCACGCGCTCGGCGTAAAGCTCTGGCGTCATCGTCTTGGGCCATTGCGTGGAGTCGAGCACCCCGCCCATGATCTTGATCTTATTGCGCTCGAGCTCCGCGACGACGCCGTCGTACTCGTTGAACGAGCGCAGCGAGGAATAGAGGAAGTCGGTCGGATTGGGCCGGAAGACGAGGCGCACCCAGTCCGCTCCGGACCGGCGCACGGCCTCGGCGATCCATTCCAGGTCGTCGAGGCGGTTGAGCATGCTTTCATCGAGGGTCAGGCCGAAGCGCAGCCCCGCCGCCCGCCGCTCGTCGAGGGCGTGCTGAAGGCCGTGCTCGAAGAGCATCTTCTCCCAGGCGAGCGCGGTGCGCTGGAGCGCCGCCTGGTAGGCTTTGACGCGCTCGGGAGTCTCCTTCTGGCGGGCGGCCTCGGCCATCGCCTCCTGGGCCGCCTCGGCGAGGTCCTTGGCCTTCCGGCCAGGCTTATAGAGCGGCAGCCAGTCGCTGAGCCGGCGCTTCCAGGACCGCTTGAAGCGGGCGTACTGCGTGGCGGCGATCTCCTCGTCGAGGAAAACGAGCTCGCCGTCTCCGAAGCCCGCCCCGCCCTTGTCCGCGGCGACCGCGTTGTAGCCGTCCTCCTCGACCGGCCACACGAGCTCGAGGCGGACGCGCCCGCCATCCTCCCAGGAGCCGAGCACGAGCTTGCCCTGCTGCGAGAGCTTCATGCGCCGCCGCGGGGACTTGCCGTCGACGGGGACCGCCCAGAGCGGAAGCCTCTCGAGGTCGGGCGCCTTTTCGTCGGCGCGGGAAAGCCGCCGGGCCAGCCCCTCGGCGTCGAGCGCCCGTCCCTTCTCGTCGAACGCGAACAGCTTGACCGACGCCGCGCTCGCGGGCGCGGCGGCGAGCCCGGCGGCGAGCGCGGCGGCGAGGGGCGCCTTGATCACAGCCCCCGGCGGCGCCAGGCGAACTTGATGTCCCTCCAATGGCCTGGGGCGAAGTACAGCAGATAGGCGGAGAGGCCCGCGAGCAGTCGCATGCGGGAGGCGTTGTCGCCGCCGAGCAGCTGGATCGCGGTCAGCGCCGCGGCGACCGCGGCGATCCAACGCAGCTTGACGGGGATGACGAACATGACGAGCACCTCGCGGTCTGGCGCCAGGCGCGCGAAGGCGAGAAAGTTGGCCAGATGCACGGGGCCGTTGTCGCCGGGGACGCCGGTCAGCAGCGCCGCCGCCGTCGACATCACGGCCGCGATCGCGAGGAAAACGGTGAGCTTGAACTCGCCCCACGCGGCCTCGAGCGCGCTCAGGACCGCGTAGATCATCGCGAGCCACAGCAGCATCCAGAGGATGCTCGAGCGGGGCGGCACGATCAGGAACGTGGCGACGCGCCAGACCTGGCCGCGCAAAAGCGCGTCCGGGTCGAGCGCGAGCGCGCTCACGAACTCCGGCTTGGCGGAGGCTAACAGCGCGGCCGCCGCGGTCATCGCGGTCAGAAGGCCGGGCAAGCCCGGCACGGCCAAAAATCCGAAGCGGCGTTCGAGACGATCCACCCAAGCTCCGTCCATGGCGGCCAGAATAGCATAAGCGCGTTACGCATTAATAACGGCCGCGCGCGGGAAAAAAAGGCGGAAAGAGTGGTAACGGTGTCTTTGTGGTTCATCCGTTTCCGCTCCTCCGCCCCGTTGTCGTCGTAAAATGGTAAAACGAGCCATGGACTGGATCGGGGAGCTCGAGCGGGCCGGGTTGTCGCCGCTGCGCGACGAGCCGCTGGCCGGCCACACCAGCTTCAAGATCGGCGGGCCGGCGGACGCCTTCGTGACCGCCGGGAACCGCGAGCAGGCCTCGGCGTCCATGCGGATCGCGCGCGCGGCGGGCGTCCCGGTGTTCTTCCTCGGCTGGGGCTCGAACCTGCTGGTGCGCGACGGGGGAATCCGCGGCCTGGTGCTGGCGCTCGGCGGCGACTTCGAGAAGCTCGAGTTCCCGGGAGACGAGCTCGTCCGGGCGGGCGCGGCGGTCCGCGTGCCGCAGTTGGTCGTGAGCTGCGCGGAGCGGGGCCTGCGCGGCCTCGAGCCGATCGTCGGCGTCCCGGGCGCGGTCGGCGGCGCGCTGGTCATGAACGCGGGCACCCGCGAGGGGGAGATCGGACCGTTCGTGGAGGAGGTCGAAACGCTCGACTCCGAGGGCCGCCCGGCCGTGATCCCCCGGTCCGGACTGATCTTCGATTATCGTTCTAGTAATTTAGAAAAATCGCTCGTTTTATCCGCGCTGCTGCGGTTGAAGCGCGGGGTCAAAGCTGATATAATGGCCGTCGTCGCCCGTCAGCAGCAGAAGCGCTTGCAGACCCAGCCCATCCACACCTTTAATGTTGGCTCCACTTTTAAAAATCCACCCGGTTTTTTCGCCGCGCAGATGATCGAGCAATCGGGCTTGAAAGGCCATGCCGTCGGCGGCGCCCGCGTCTCTCCGATGCACGCCAACTTCATCGAGAACTTCGCCGGGGCCAAGGCCTCCGATGTCCTCGCTCTCGTCGACCTCATCTCGGAGCGGGTCCGCGCGGCCAGCGGCGTGAAGCTCGAGCTCGAGATGAGGGTCGTCGGTGAATAATCCCAACGGCCGGCGTCGTTTCCGCGTCCTAACCCGGCCCAAGCAGAAGGCCCGCCGCGTGCGCGCCGCCGCCGCGTTCCTCGTCGTCGCGGCGCTCGGAGGCGTCGCGTTCGTCACCGTGCGCAAGCTCGCCGCCGACTTCCGTCTCCCGCTCGCCGCGGACGCCGGCGGCGTCGCGCTCGTCGAGGGCCCGGAGCCCCTGCGCTCGCTCGCGCAGGCCGCGGCCGACTCGGTCCCCGGGTCCGCCGGCGAGAAGGCCGAGGCGCTCAAGGCGAAGTTCCCGGCGCTCGCCGACGTCCGCGTCCGCCGCAACTGGACGCAGAAGACCGCGACGCTGACGCTCGTCGTCCGCCGCGCGGTCGCGTCCGCCACGCGGCGCGGCAAGCCGTCCGGCTTTCTCGCCGACGACGGAGTGGTGTTCGAGGCGCCGCAGGGGGCGTTCATGCTGACGGGCCCCTCGGTCGAGGTCTCGGGCGCCGGCGCCGGGGAGCTCGCGGCGCTCGCCCGCGAGTGGCCGGTGCTCTCGGCGACGGGCTCCTTCCCGGCGCGCTTGACGGAGATGTCCTACGCCTCTCCGGAGAGCGGCTGGGAAGCGGTCTTGGGGGATGGCACGATCGTCCGGTTCGGCCGCCTCGAGTGGACGCGCGAGAAGCTCTCGCGGCTGTCGGAGGCGGTCGCCGACGCCCGCTCGAGGGAGCCCGGGGCGTTCTCGGCCGACCTGCGCTGGTTCGAGGACGGGAAAGTTCTGCTGAAGCCGGCCGCCGCACACGTGGGGAATCTGAGATGATGAAAAGGCAGTCTAAGCAGGATTTGGTGGCCGGGCTCGACGTCGGCAGCGGACGCATCACCTGCCTCATCGGCGCGCCGGACGCCGCGACCGGCACGGTCAAGGTCCTCGGCGGGGCCAGCGTGGTATGCCGCGGCGTCAAGGGCGGTGTCGTCATCAATATTCTGGAGGCGGCCGGCGCGGCCACGCGCGCCGTCGAGGAGGCGGAGGCGGCCGTCGGCGCCACCGTGTCCCAGGTCTGGCTCGGCGTGCGAGGAAGCCACCTCCAGTCGTTCAACAACCGGGGCGCCTTCAATATCGCCCGCACCGACCGCGAGATCACGGCGGCGGACGTGGACTCCGTCGTCGGCAGCGCGAAGGCCATCCCCCTTTCCTCCGACCGCGAGATCCTGCACGTCGTGCCCCAGGGCTTCTCCCTCGACCGCCAGCGCGGCGTGCCCCACCCCGTCGGGATGGAGGCCTCGCTGCTCGAGGTCGACGTGCACATCGTGACGGCCTCGAGCGCGCATCTCAACAACATCATGAAGACCGTGGGCCAAGCCGGCTTCCAGGTCGTCGAGCCGGTGTACGGCCTGCTCGCCGCCGGGGAGCTGCTCGTCACGCCCGAGGAGAAGGAGCTCGGCAGCGTGCTGATCGACCTCGGCGGCCAGTCGCTGTCGATCGGCGTGTACTGCGAGGGAGCGATCAAGTACTCCAAGGAGATACCGATCGGCTCCGACTTCATCACGCGCGACCTCGCCGTCGGGCTCAAGACCTCGATCGCGACCGCCGACCGCATCAAGATCGAGCACGGCATCGCGCACCCGTCCCTGCTCAACGGCGACTCCGACGTCGACTGCCACGGCATCGACGGCCGCACGCCGCTGCGCATCAAGACGAGCACGATGATGGGCATCATCCTTCCGCGCGTCGAGGAGATATTCTCCGTCGTCGCCGAGGACCTGCAGAACTCCTCCTACGCCGACGTCATCGCGCCCGGCGGGGCGATCCTCACGGGGGGCGGCTCGCTGATGCGCGGCACCATCGAGGCCGCCCACCAGATTCTCGGCGTGCCCGTGCGCCACGGCGTCCCGCATCCCGACATGGTGCATACGGAAGAAGAAAAGTGGCTGTCGCCGGTCTACTCCACCGCCCTCGGCCTTCTGCTGTACGGCGCCCAGCCTAGATGGGGCCTCAACGACGGACGCGCGGTCAAGCGCCAGAAGCCGCTGTGGCTGCGCAGGATCTCCGCCGTGCTCCAGGAGCTCTTCTAGTGCGCATCCAGCTCGCGGAGGACTTCGACGAGAAGCGCACCGTCATCAAGGTCGTCGGCGTCGGCGGCGCCGGCTGCAACGCGATCAACCGCATGGTGGAGGCGGGGCTGGCGGGCACCGAGCTCATCGCCGCGAACTCCGACGCGCAGGTCCTGCGCAAGTGCCAGGCGCACGTCTGCATCCAGCTCGGCGAGCAGTCCGCGCGCGGCCTCGGCGTCGGCGGCGACGCGGCGAAGGGCCGCGCGGCGGCCCTCGAGAGCGAGGGCCAGCTGCGCGAGGTCCTGCAGGGCGCCGACATGGTCTTCGTCACGACCGGCATGGGCGGCGGCACCGGCACGGGCGGCGGTCCCGTCGTCGCGCGCCTGGCCAAGGAGCTCGGCGCGCTCACCGTCGGCATCGTCACGAAGCCGTTCGATTTCGAGGGGCTGCGCCGCACGACGATCGCCGAGCAGGGCATCCAGGAGATGCGGCAGTCGGTCGACACCTTGCTCGTCATCCCCAATCAGCGCCTCTTCGACGTCATCGACGCCGACAGCAGCCACGAGAGCGCCTTCCGCCTCGCCGACGACGTCCTGCGCAAGTCGGTGCAGTCCATCTCGGACCTGATCACCGTCCCGGGGCTGATCAACCTGGACATGATGGACCTGCGCGCGGTCATGAAGGACGCGGGCGAGGCGCTCATCGGCATCGGCGAGGCCTCCGGCCCCGGCCGCGCGCTCAGCGCCGCGCGCGAGGCGATGAGCTCCCCTCTGCTCGAGAACGTCGTCATCGACGGCGCGAAGGGCCTCATCGTCAACATCGCCGGACGCCAGGCCACGCTGAAGACCGCGGAGATCGAGGAGATCGTGGCGACGATCCAGGGGACGGCGAGCCCCGAGGTCAACTTCAAGATGGGCAACGTGTACAACGAGTCCCTCGGAGACGCGATCCGCGTGACCGTGATCGCCACCGGCTTCCCGGCGAAGCGCTCGCGCTCGGCTTTCCGGCCCGCCGGCGGCCGCGCGTCGGCGCCGCGCCCCTCGCCCTTGGGCGAGGAACCGTCGGACGCTCAGCTGCTCAAGAATCTCAACGAGACGGACCGCTGGACCAAGCCCGCCTATCTGCGCATGAAAGTGAGGAAACTGCGGTAATGACCCTACAAGAACTGCTCCAAGTCCTCGTCAACAAGCACGGCAGCGACCTTCACGTCCGCGCCGGCGGGCCGGCCTACATTCGCGTGGATGGAGAGCTCATTCAGGCCGCCCCCGAGGCGGTTCCTGCCGATCAGGTCGAGGCCATGCTCAAGCAGGTCGCGCCGGCGCGCGCGCTCAGGATCTACGAGGAGCGGGGCGAATGCGACTTCTCGTTCCAGGCGGGCGAGGTGGCGCGCTTTCGCGTCAACGCCTACAAGCAGCGTCAGAAGCTCTGCCTCGCGGTGCGCTTCATCACGACCCAGATCCCGACCTTGCAGGACCTGCGCCTGCCGGTCGCGACGCTCAAGAAGATCTCCGACAACAGCCGAGGCCTCGTGCTCGTAACGGGCATCACCGGCGCCGGCAAGTCGTCGACCCTGGCCGCGATGATCGACTACATCAACGAGAACCGCTCCGAGCATATCATCACGATCGAGGATCCCATCGAGTTCGTGCACAAGGACAAGAAGGCGATCGTCAGCCAGCGCGAGATCGGCGAGGACACGGCGACGTACACGGACGGCCTCAAGATGGCCATGCGCCAGGACCCCGACGTCATCCTGATCGGCGAGATGCGCGACCTGGAGACGACGCAGGCCGCGCTCACCGCCGCCCTCACCGGCCATCTGGTGTTCGGAACCTTGCACACGACGGACGCGATCCAGACCATCGGCCGCATCGTCGACCTGTTCCCGCCGCACCAGCAGCCGCTGATCCGCATCCAGCTCGCGGAAAGCCTGCGCGCGATCGTCAGCCAGCGCCTGCTGCCGTCCACTAAGGGCGGCCGGGTCCCCGCCGTGGAGATACTCATCAACACGCCCCACGTCCGCAAGCAGGTCGAGGATAATAAGGCCGTGGAGATCATGCAGGCCCTGCAGAAGGGGCAGTTCTACGGCATGATCACGTTCAACCAGTCCCTGGTCAAGCTGTTCAAGGACGGCCTCGCGACCGAGGCCGAGGTCCTGGCCGCCGCGTCGAGCCCGGACGACCTGAAGCTGGCGCTTCGGGGCATCGAGCAGGAAATCAAGCCGGCCTAGAGAGGTTTTTCACCATGTTCGCTGAAGGCTATATCGGAATCGCGGGAACCATCGGAGTCGGCAAGTCGACGCTGACGCAGGACCTCGCCCACGCGCTCAACTTCGAGCCCATCCTCGAGGAAGTGGACGGCAATCCCTACCTCGAGCCCTTTTACGGGGATATGAAGCAGTACGGCACCATGATGCAGGTCTGGCTGCTCAATCATCGCTTCCGCCAGCACCGGGAGTTCGTCACGCGCATCAGCCTCGGCAAGATTCGCGGGGTCGTCCAGGACCGCACGATCTGGGAGGACACGATCTTCGCGCGGATGCTCAACCAGCATCCCGACAAGATCATCACGGACATGGACTACAACACCTACCTGGACCTCTTCGACAACATGGTCCTGCGCGAGCTGGTGTTCCCCCAGATCATGATCTATCTCGACTGCAGCCCGGAGACCGCGATCAAGCGCATCAACTCCCGGGGACGCATGATGGAGTCGGCCGTCAGCCTCGACTACCTGCGCATGCTCAAGGAGAACTACGACCAGTTCATCGGCGAGATGGAGCAGGCGGGCGTGCGCATCCTGCGCATCAAGTGGGAGACCTTCCAGCCCGTCAGCGAGGTCGTGCGCATGGTGCACGAGTACTCGCTGAAGCCGTCGAGCTTCACGAAGTGGGTGCGCCCGCTGAGGCGCACGCCCGCGATGAAAGCGAAGGCGCTCGCGGCTCAGGAGAAGGCGCCTGCCTAATCCGACGACCGCCGCCGGCGCCTGGATCGAGAAGAATGGGTTTCTTCTCGAGCCGCGCCTATCGGCTTTGGGCCTGAAGCATGGGTTCACCACTCGCCGTATGGGAGCCATGAAAGAGGCGTCCCAACGGCAAGCCGCGTCCGCTGTTCTCGAGCTGCCCGATCCGTTGCTGTTAAAACAAGTGCACGGGATAGCCATCCATCGCGCGGCCCACTCCGCGAACGGTCTCGAAGGCGATGGCTGGACTATGGGCCCCGGCGACGAAGGTTTCTGCGTCGCCGTCTACGTCGCCGACTGCATGCCGTTGTATCTTTGGACCGACGACGGGAAGTACGCCGGGGTCTTCCACGCGGGCTGGCGCGGCATGGCGGCGGGGATGCCGGCGAAGGCCGTGGAGGCTCTCGTCGAGCGAGGGGCGAAGGCGTCGAGGATTCAAGCCGCTTTCGGGCCGCACATCAGCGTCAACGTCTACAAGGTGGGGAAAGAATTGGAGAACTCGTTTCCGGAAACCTCATTTCGTCGGAACGGCAACGAAACGTATTTAGATCTAGACGCCGACGCCCGCCGCCAGCTCGAGGCCGCCGGCGTGCCGGCGCGCATGATCGGCCCGGCCGCGCCGTGCACCTTATCCAACGAAGACGCGTACCACTCGTTCCGCCGTCAGAAAGACGGGGCCCGGATGCTCGCCTTCTTGTCGCTCGACCGGAGGCCCGCATGATCGCGCCCCGCCGCGCCCTGCGCGACGTTTTCCCGTACCAGCCCGGAAAGTCCATCGCCTCGGTCCAGCGCGAGCTGGGCCTCAAGTCCGTGGTCAAGCTCGCGTCCAACGAGAATCCGACCGGCGCCTCGCCGCGCGCGACGGCCGCCTACCGCAAGGCTGAGAGGGCGCTCGCCTTGTATCCCGAGGGCACGAGCCCCGAGCTTCGCGAGGGCCTCGCCCGCTTCCATGAGGTCGCGCCCGAGTCGGTCATCGCCGGCAACGGATCCGACGAAATCATCCGGCTTCTCTGCGAGGCCTTCGTCGACCCCGAGGACGAAGTGGTCGTCTCCCAGCACGCCTTCATCCGCTTCAAGCAGCAGGCCTCGATGATGGGCGCCCGCGTCATCGAGGTGCCGATGACGGATTGGACCCACGACCTGGGGCTGATGGCCAAGGCCGCGAGCCCGCGGACTAAATTGGTTTTCGTCGCCAATCCGAATAATCCGACTGGGACCTACAACACGCAGGAGGAGGTCGAGGGCCTGCTCGCGGCGGTGCCCAAGACCTCGCTCGTCGTCCTCGACGAGGCCTACTTCCAGTACGCGCGCCTCATCCCCGGCTACCCTGACAGCCTTCCCGCGCTCGTCCGCGCGCACGACAATCTCGTCGTGATGCGCACCTTCTCGAAGGCCTACGGGCTGGCCGGCCTGCGGGTCGGCTACGGCGTCGCCGATCCCGAGATCGTCGGCTGGCTCGACCGCATCCGCATGCCGTTCAACGTGAGCCTCCCGGCCCAGCGCGCCTGCCTCGAGGCGCTCAAGGACGAGGGCTTCGTCAAGCGGGCGGTGGCCGCCAACGACGCCCAGCGGGCCGTGGTCGCGCGCACGCTCGGCGAGCTCGGGTTCGGCGTCGGCGAATCGGCCACCAACTTCGTCTTCGCCCGAGCGCCGCTTGCCGGGCGCGAGCTGTTCAAGGCGCTCGTGCGGCAGGGCGTCATCATCCGCCCGCTCGACGAGTACGGCCTCCCGCATCATGTGCGCATCTCGATCGGGACGCCGCTGCAGAACAAGGCCCTTTTCGCCGCCCTCAAAAGCGTGCTCGCCAAGGTGCCCGCGTGACGAAGAAAAAGGGCCTCGTCATCGCGATGGACGGCCCGGCCGGGGTAGGCAAGTCCACGGTGGGGAACCTCGTCGCCAAGTGCCTCGGCTACAAGTTCATCAACACGGGAGAGATGTATCGGGCTCTCACGTGGAAAGCCCTCGAAGAGGGCCTTGATTTGAACGACAACGATGGGGTGCTCGCTCTGGCGAAATCCCTCGAATGGGAGTTTAAGCCCGTCGATGAGGCGGGAACGACCTTGAAGACCTTCATCAACGGCACCGGCGTCACCCAGCAGATCAGGGAAGAGCGGGTGAGCGTCAACTCCTCGCTGGTGGCCGGAAATCCCGGCGTGCGAAAATTCCTCTCCAAGCTCCAGCGCGAGCTCGGCGAGGGCGGCTCGATCGTGATGGAAGGACGCGACATCACGACGAACGTGTTCCCCGACGCCGACGTGAAGATTTATCTCGACGCGTCGCCCGAGGAGCGGGCCGACCGCCGCTACCGGCAGCTCAAGGCCGCGGGGCAGGAGGCCGACCGCGACAAGATCCTCGCCGCGATCCTCAAGCGCGATCTCAACGACCTCAAGCGCGAGATCAACCCCTTGAAGCAGGCGCCCGACGCCCTGGTCATCGATTCGACGAAGCTGACGATGCACCAGGTCGCCGACAAGATCCTGCGCCGCATCCGTCGGGGTGCGGCGGCGAACGGCCGTGGAAAATGAACCCCGCCGACGCCAACTTTCCGATGAGGCTCTGGTCGGAGGGCGTCGTCCGCGGCGTCTTGTCCGCCATCTGGGGCGTCAAGGTGACGGGTCTGGAGAACATCCCTCTCGAGGGGCCGGTCATCCTCTCGCCGAACCATGTGAGCCTCGTCGATCCGCCGCTGGTCGCCGTGTCGGTGGCCTCCCGCCGCCGACCGTTCGGCATCGGCAAAAAGGAGCTGTTCGAGAAGCCGCTCCTGGGCTGGTGGCTGCGGGAAACGGGCTCGTTTCCGATCGACCGTCAGGGCGACGCGACGTCGGCCATGCGCGCCGCCCTGGAGATTCTCGGGAAGGGGGGCGCCTTGTTCATCTATCCGGAGGGCACGCGCGTCAAGCCCGGGGAGAAGCGGGCGCCGAAGGCCGGAGTCTCCTTTCTGTCGGCCCGGACGGGCGCGCCCGTCGTGCCGGTGCGCGTGGTCGGCACGGACGAGTTCCCGCGAAAATTTCCGCTCGAAGTGCGGATCGGCGCGCCGCTGGCGCCGCCGAAGTCGGAGGACCGGGAGACCGGTCTGGCGTACGCTAAGGCGCTGATGGAAAAGATCTACTCGCTTTGACGATAAACTAGGAGAGGTACCGATTATGGATCAGAACGCGAACTTGAACGAGAAAGCCTGGGAAGCCGCGGAGCCCGAAGAGGGCGACGCCGCCGAAACCGGCGGAGAGACGATGGAGTCGCTCCTCGCTCAGCAGTCGGCCACGGTGGACAAGCTCGCCGACAAGAAGGTCGCCTGGGTCAAGGTCATCACGGTGACCAAGGACGCGGTGCTTGTCGATGTGGGCGAGAAGAACGAGGGTGCCGTGCCGCTCGTGGAGTTCGTGTCGGACCTCGCCGCGCCCAAGGCGCCGGCGCCCCAGGCGGGCCAGCGCGTTCCCGTCATCAAGCAGGGCGG
The DNA here is from genome assembly GCA_036676805.1 of Elusimicrobiota bacterium. GTDB lineage: Bacteria > Elusimicrobiota > Elusimicrobia > UBA1565 > UBA9628 > GWA2-66-18. The sequence goes on along the minus strand of JAKFCD010000084.1, from coordinate 7,137 downwards.
CCGCGACAAGGCCGGGCACGCGATCCTGTCCCACCTCAAGGCGAAGACCGAGCTCGGCTGGGAGATGGCGATCAAGGCGCACGCGGAGAAGCAGCGCGTGCGCGGCATCGTGAAGTCCTCCGTCAAGGGCGGCTTCATCGTCGACGTGCAGGGCGTCCAGGCGTTCCTGCCGGCGTCGCTCGCGGACCTGCGCCCCGTGCGCCAGCCCGAGAAGATGATCGGGACCGGCGTGCGCTGCCTCGTCATCGAGGTCAACCAGTCCAAGCGCCAGCTCGTGCTCTCCCGCAAGGCCGTCCTCGAGGACGAGGCGGGCAAGCGCAAGGTCAAGATCATGGAGGAGCTCCGAGGCGGAGAGGTCCGGATCGGGCGCATCGTCCGGGTCTCGGCCGATGGCCTTCTGATCGATATCGGCGGGCTCGAGGGCACCGTCCGCCCCGCCGACATGGCCTGGGGCGCCGCCAAGCCCGGCGCCTTCGAGCGCGGCCAGAAGCTCAAGGTCAAGGTCCTCTCCAAGCCCGAGAAGGCCGGAGATCCCGTGTACCTCGGCATCAAGCAGCTCCAGGCGAACCCGTCGGACGCGATGCGCAAGAAGTTCGCGCCGAAGTCCACGGTGACCGGCAAGGTCACCGAGGTCGGCGCCCACGGCGTGCGCTTCCAGGTGGATCCGAAGACGATCGCCTTCGCGCCCGCCGCTGAGTGCGACGCCGACGTGATCTACAAGCTCGGCGACGAGATCACGGGGATCGTCACCGGCATCGACTCGCAGGCGTTCGAGGTCCGCGTCTCGCTCGCCCGTTTCAACGAGATCAAGGACCGCAAGCGCGTCGCTCAGTACATGAAGGCGCCGCCGCCACTGACGCTGGGCCAGATCCTGTCGCCGGAGGACGAGGAAGGGTGACTTTGCGCGTCGGCGACGACGCCCGCCTGAAGCCGGTCAAGTCCCCTTGGGCCTTGGCCGGCGGCTGGCTCAGCCCCCGGGCCGTCGCCGCGACGGCGGGGCTCTCCATCGTCTTGCTGTTCGGCGCTCTGACGCTCATGCTTCGGGAGAAGCCCCTGCCCAAGCGGCGGGCGGACTTCCCGCCGCCGCCTCAGGTCGCCTCGCAGATCGCGGCGGCGCAGGAGCGCCTGAAGGTCGATCCTCAGGACATCACGGCCCTCGTCGAGCTCGGCACGCTGAAGTTCGAGAAGGGCCGGGAGCATTACGTCGAGGCGATCGGCGATCTCGAGGAGGCGCGCGAGCTCGGCGCCCTAGATCCGCGCATCTTCTATTGCCTCGGGATCATGTACCAGGAGGAGGGGCTTCTGCCGTTCGCGCTGACCGAGTATAAGCGCTTCCTCCGCCACTATCCCGAGGACAAGGAAGTGCGGATGCTGACCGCGAAGCTGTATTACCGCATGGGGCTGTTCCGCGACGCCGTCGGCGAGTACGAGCGCTTGAAGTTCCAGGACCCCTCCGATCCGCTGATCGAGGAGAACCTCGGCTTGAGCCTCTGGGGGGGCAAGCTGGTCGACCGGGCCGCGGGCTCCTTCGCCGCGCTCAAGAGCGTGGGCGGCGACTACGCTCGCCGCGCGGACTTCTACCTCGGGCAGATCGCACTCGAGGCCGGCAAGCTCCAGGAGGCCTACGATCATTTCGTCGCGGTCGGCGCGGGACCTCTCGCGGGCCTCGAGCCTCAGCGTGCCCCGACGGGCCTCGCCATGGCCGCGCAGAAGCTCGGCAAATGGGAGGAGGCCCGCGCGGCGTGGGAGCAGGCTCTCAATGCCGCGCCCGGCGACGCGAAGGCCAAGGCCGCTCTCAAGGAGGCGACGCGCCGCGCCGCCGCCGCCAAGAAGTCCGCCGACGCCGCGGCTGAAAGGGCGCGCCGGGCCGCGGAAAAGGCCGCGAAGGCCGCGGCCGAGGCGAGGAAGAAGTGAAGCGCCTGGCGGCGCTCGCGCGCCGCTACGGCACACCCCTGTACGTCTACGACGCGGCCGTCGTGCGCGGCCGCTACCGCGCCCTGCGCGCGGCCTTCACGCGCCCCGCGCTCGTCTGCTACGCGCTCAAGGCGAACTCAAGCCGGGCCGTCGCCTCCGTGCTCGCCCGGGAAGGCGCCGGCGCCGACATCGTCTCCGGCGGGGAGCTCGTCCGCGCCCTGCGCGCGGGGTTCAAGCCGGCGCGCGTCGTATTCTCTGGCGTCGGCAAGACCGAGGGAGAGATGGCCGCCGGCCTGCGCGCCGGCGTGAAGGCCTTCAACGTGGAGTCCTCCGAGGAGCTTGACGCCCTGGCCCGCGTCGCCGGCCGCCTGAAAAAGCGGGCGCCCGTCTCCATCCGCCTCAACCCCGATATTCACGCGAGAACCCATCCTCACATCACCACCGGGCGGGCGGAGAACAAGTTCGGCGTGGAGACCATGGAAGCCCTGGCGCTGTACGGCCGCGCCGGCCGGGACCGCCGGCTGCGCGTGACGGGCCTCCAGTGCCACATCGGCTCGCAGATCACCTCCCTGACGCCCTACCGGCGCGCCGCGGCGGCCGTGGCGCGCCTGGCGGCGTATCTGAAAGGCCGGGGCATTCGGCTCGACTTCGCGGACCTAGGCGGGGGCCTGGGAATCGCCTACAAGGATGAGGCGCCGCTGGACCCTCGCGCCCTCGTGAGAACCCTGGAGGCCGCCTTCGCCGGGCAGCCGGAGCTCGAACTGCTCGTCGAACCGGGACGCTATCTCGTCGCCGACGCGGGCCTGCTGCTCACGAAGGTGCTGTACCGCAAGCGGACCTCGAAACGCCGCTTCGTCATCGTCGACGCGGCCATGACGGACCTCCCCAGACCCGCGCTGTACGACGCCTGGCACCCCGTTGAGGTCGTGGCGCCGCGGCCGGGAAAAAAGACCATGGCGGACGTCGTGGGACCCGTCTGCGAGTCGGGAGACTTCCTCGCGCGCCAAAGACCGCTGCCGCCCCTCGAGAGGGGGGACCTTCTCGCCGTTCTCAAGGCCGGCGCTTACGGCTTCGCCATGAGCAGCCAGTACAACAGCCGCCCCCGCGCCGCCGAGGTCCTGGTGGACGGGGGGAGGGCCAGGCTCGCGCGGCGCAGGGAGACGTACCGGGATCTCACGAGGGGGGAACTCTAGCGTGGCCAGGAACAAAAACACCATGAAGAAGGATCGTCCCGCGCCGCCGCTCTCCTATGAGCCGCTTTCCACGGCAGGAAAACGCTTGATCTGGGCGGGGGGAGCGCTGGTGCTCGCCGGCTTCGTCCTGCTCTCCTTCGCCGACGCGATGGGCCGCAACCTTCCCGCCTTGATCGCCCCCTTCCTTCTGATCGGCGGCTACGCCGCGATCGGCGTCGTCCTTTTCCTGCCCTCCGTACCTCCCGTCCCTCCCTCCGCGTAAAAATAAAAAAACCATCTAAGGCGATGAGCTCTCGTTTTTGAGCTCCGCCGTTCGGTGTTTTTTCGGATTCCGCGGACCGGCTCCCGAACCCCGGGTCTTCGATGGTTTTTTCCGTTCGACCCCTCCCGGCCCTATCTTCCTTCCATAGTCTTTTTCCCGTCCCCCGGATCCTCCGGAGTTGGGCGATTTCTTGCCTGGTTTTTCGGCTGCCCCGGCCCCGGGTCTTCCATGGTCTTTTCGGCGATCCCGGTTTTCCCGAAAGCCGCCCGGATCTTGGCTGGTTTTTCGGGTCGTTTACCCTTGGGTCCTGAGGTGGTCTTTTTGGGGTCCCGAAAAACTTGCCGAGTTCCCGGCCGGCTTCAGTGGTTTTTTCGGCTGTTCAGGCAATCCGGTGGTACCCTGCCCCTGGGCTTTCATGGTTTTTTCGCCTCTCCGGAAGCGTCCCAGGATCCCCGGATTCTTGCCAACTTTTTGGCTGATTTCCGGCCGGCGCAGCCGAGCTCCGGCCGGATTTCCGGGAACTTCCAGGGGGGCTTCGACTGCCAATTTAGAATACCTCACAAACCGTGGCGTTTGGCGCGAATTCACGTTATCCGTACGAGGTAAATCGCGCGAAGTTGCGCGCGGTTATCGCCTAAGCCCGACTGGCTGGATCGTTCTCAGATGTAACATAATAAATATTATCAATAGTAATGTAAACCGGCGCCGGGTAAGGTTTGCTGGTTGATCCGGGGTCCCCCTAAGGTTCCGCGGCGGCCGAAGGCCGCCAAGTTCCAGGTCTATCTCAGGCGCGAGGCCGTCATAATGTCCGTCATTCGTGCGCCCGATCCGTTGCCGTTACGGCCTTTTGCCCAACACGGTTGCCGTCAGCTGCTCGGCCAGTAGAAGAGCTTTGATCTTGCCCGTTGCCGTCAGCTCGTACCGCCGCGACCGGCGCGATCCCGAGGAAAGCAGTTCGCCCTGCGCGATCGCGTCCTGGAGAGTCCGGTCCATGCGCCCTATCGGGTACCCCGAGGCCCGCAGCCACTTGGCCACCATGGTCGCCGTGGGCTTAGGCAGGCTCAGGAGCCTCTCCGAGGCCATCAGGAGCACCAGGCACGCGTCCTTGCCCGCCTTGTCGCCGCCCGGGATCTTGCCCCGCAAGGTCAGCCCCCCGCTCTTGGCCTCCACCACCGCGTTCCATTCGACCCGCGGCTCGCGCCGCGGCCCCGCCGCCTCTGCGCCGGCCGGCGGCGTCTGGCGCAGCACGAACTCCTCGCGCTCCCGGCGCACGAACTCCGCGTCGCCCTCCACCTCGAGCTCGGCTCCGTTGGGCAGCTTCAGTCTGACGCGATGGGGGTTCATGTCCTGATTATCGCATATGTCAGAGAAAAGGTCTACGAGCTGTGGATAAGCCGTGAATAGGTTTTATTGTCGCCTGTGGTTGTTTATATACGTCAATATGACTGTCTTTAATATTATCAATATGTCATATATGACGGAGTAAGGACATGCCGCGGTGGATGGCCGGGGGATAACTTCGGGGAATCTCCGACGGGAAATCCTCGTTCCGGCCCCCCTCCCCCCGCCGCGGCCGGGAGCCGGCCGGGGAGCCGTTTTAGGCCAATGAAACTAAGGCGTATAGCGTCGAATCAGGTAATCGCCTTTGGTTCGGGGGTGCCGGTTGGACTTAAATCGCCCGGAAACGGCCCTAGGTTGGGCGCTGGATCGGGAGGCCGTCTCAGGGTCGATTTGGCTTGCGGGACGCCCTTAAACGGCCGGTTCCGCGGCCCGGCGGGGGGCTCAGGCGCGGCGGCAGTCTCGGATGAAGCTGATTTCGATCGCGTCCGGGGTGCGCTTGTAGACGATTTTGAAGCAGCCGACCACGGTCGCGCGGTGACCTGCGAGAGGGCCGTGCAGTTCGGTTCCGAGGGCCGGGTATGAACTCAGGGAGCCCAGACGCTTTCGTATCCTGGATAAAAGGGGCTCGGTGATCTCGTCCAGGTCGGCCTGTGCTTGCGGCAGTATAACGACTTTCACCGCTTGGCGGCGCGTTTGCGGAAGTACTCGTCCAGCGAAATCCCCTTTCCGGCGGCCGATTCTCTTTCGGCGCGGGCGAGCCTTTTCTTCCAGTCGGGATAAGACATCTCATCGAGCGTCGCCTTCATCCCCTCGAAGTCATCGCAACTGACGAGCACCGCGGCGGGCTTGCCGCGCTGGGTGATGACCACCGGCTGATCGGTGTCCCGCACCTGGTCCACCCACTTCTTGGCGCGCGTCTGGAACTCGCTGATCGGGATGATCTTATCCATATATCCAAGTATAGGTCCAAATATGGATCCCGTCAAGGGCGGGCGGCGAGGCGCTTAGAAGCGGCCGGAGGCTTCGAAGGAGTACTTGCGGGCGACCGAGCGGCCCGGATCCGTGAACTTGCCCGCGCGGAAGTAGGCCATGGTCGCGGCGAGCTGCAGCTGGTCTCGGATCGGGTAGCGCAGGCGCACGTCCCACTCCGTGCCCAAGGTCCGGGAGCCGGAGGAGATGCGCTCGGCCTGGTACAGGAAGAAATCGATGTCGAGCGTGAGGCCCTTGTAGGCGGGCGGCGTGTAGCCCGCGCCGACCACCACGAGGCCGGAGGCGCCGTTGCGTAGGCCGCTCTTGGTGGTCGTGGAGAAGTTCCCCCCGAACGCATCGTACGCGGTCGCGGCGAACAGCTCGCCGAAGCCGGCGCGCTCGAGGCCGTTGTGCCGGTGTCCGCGGCTGGGGAAGAACGCCTCGTCCGTGGTCGGCGTGCCGGGATCGTCCCCGCTGCCGCGCGCGACCGACATGCGGGCGATGCCCTGGCCGGTCTTCCACAGCGACTGCTTCCACTTCATGCGCACGACCTGGGCGTTGCCGTTATAGGTGATGTGATTGCCCGCGGGGTTGAGGCCGGTCGGCGTGGCGGCGCCCTTCTGGATCGCGGCCTCGCCGTCGAACACCATCGGGCCGTAGCTGATCTGATAGCGCAGGCCGGTGAAGCTGCGCACGGCCTTCGAAACGAGGCAGCCGTTGGCCTGCGGGTTGCCCGTGTAGGTGCAGCCGTAAACGGTCTGCTGGGCGCGATCGCGCTCGAAGAGCTGATTGAGCTGCCAGACGCCCTCGCCGGGAAGGTCGATCGACACGCCGGCCAGATCCAGGCTGTTCGGCGCCGAGGTCAGCAGGGGATTGCGGTCGTTGAAGACGAAGCCCTCCACCTTCATGTTCCACCACGGCAGCTCGCCGCGGGCCGAGGCGCCCGTCAGGCCGGCGCCGTCGTCGTCGAGCAGCAGGCCGCCGCCGAGCCGGTAGCTCTGGCGGCCGAACGTCGCTTCCCACGGGTAGCCCCAGAGGCGGTGCACCTTCAGGTAGGCGTTCTCGATGAAAGGGGTGAGGTCCGCGTTGGGATAGTAGGAGGCGACGCGGTCGAAGGGCGAGGCGACGGAGGACGTCGAGCCGGCCACGCCGAGGGAGCGCAGGACGATGCCCAGGTCCATCGTGGTGTCCTCCCCCCCGCGCGTCTCGAGAGGGATGCGGCGCACGGCGATGCCCAGGCGCGCGTCGTTGGTGATGAAGGAGTGGTTGTTCCGGTCGCTGACGTCGTAGTGCAGGTTGGAATAGGACGCCGCCTTCATTTTGTAGGAGGCGGTCACGTCCAGGCTCGCCGCGCGCGCGGACGAGGCGGAGGCGAACAGGATCGCGAGAGCGAGTGAGCGTCGCATCGACCGAAATCCTAGCAAAATCCTACCGGCGTATGAGCGCGAGCCGGTCGAG
>JAKFCD010000083.1:0-66450 GCA_036676805.1 Elusimicrobiota bacterium | reverse complement strand
GCCCCGGCCGGGCCGTCGGGGCCCGTGACGCCGCGCGCGATCGGCGCGGGCGACGTTCTCGGCGGGAATTTCCGCGTCGACGGAGAGCTCGGCCGCGGCGGCATGGGCGTCGTCTACGACGCCCACGACGCGAAGCTCGACCGGCGCGTGGCCATCAAGCAGCTCCAGCGCGACGCGGGCGCCACGCCGGCGGACCTCGCGCGCTTCCTCAATGAGGCCCGCCTCGTCGCCAAGCTCAAGCATCCCAACCTCGCCGAGATCTACCACGTCCTCGAGGAGAAGGGGGAACTCCTGCTCGTCTTCGAGTTCGTCGACGGGCGCACGCTCGACAAGGTCATCGCGACCAACCGCGGCGTGGCGCCGGCGCAGGCGGAGAAGATCCTGGACGGGATCGCCGGCGCGCTCGACTACGCCCACGGCCTGAAGATCATCCACCGCGACCTCAAGCCCTCGAACGTCATGATCACGCGCGAGGGCGCGGCGGCCAAGGTCATGGATTTCGGCATCGCGCATCAGGCGGCCTCGACCGGGCTGACCCGGACCGAGGCCTCCGGCACGCCGCCGTACATGTCGCCCGAGCAGGGGATGGGCTCCGTCTCGAAGTCGTCGGACCTGTACGCCCTGGGCGTCATGGCCTACGAGATGCTCGCCGGCGTCCGTCCCTTCGAGGGCCCGGACTTCCTCGAGCCGAAGCTGCGCAAGGAGTTCACGCCCGTCACCCAGCGCGGCCGGGCCCTGCCCGCCGGGCTCGACGCGTTCTTCGCCTACGCCCTCGATCCCGACCCGACGAAGCGCCCGGCCTCGGGCGCCGGGTTCCTCCAGGCCTTCCGCCGCGCCCTCTCCTGACCTTGATTTTTACGGCCCGGGGGGCTATAATAAGACAGTAGTTCAACATTAAACTATATGGAACCCCGCTACCGAGGCACGAAGACGGAAGTCCGGGCCCTCGCCGCGTTCGTCGCGCTGCAGCGCGCGGCGGACTCGGTCGCGGGGAGCACGCAGGAGGAGATCGTCCGCGCGGGCCTGACGCAGAGCCAGTTCGGGGTGCTCGAGGCGCTGCTGCACCTGGGGCCGCTGTGCGCGAAGGACCTGGCGAAAAAGATCCTGCGCACGAAGGGGAACCTGACGCTCGTCATCGAAAATCTCGAAAGGGGAGGGCTCGTCGAACGGGCGGCGCGCGACGAGGACCGGCGCTACCTCACCGTGGCGCTGACCAAGAAGGGCCGCCGCCTGGTCGGCGGGATGTTTCCGCGCCACGCGAGGGTCATCGAAAGGTCGTTCGGCGTGCTGACGCCGGGCGAGCAGGAGGAGCTGCGGCGGCTGTGCCGCAAACTCGGCAAGGCGCAGGGCTAAAGGAGGCGGTATGAACACCAACGAAGGCTACATCGAGGTCAGGAAGGCGGGAGACCGCTTCCACACCCGGATCTCCTGGCTGAACGGGCGTCACAGCTTCAGCTTCGGGAGCCATTACGACCCGGCGAACACCCATCATGGCCTGCTCCTCGTCAACAACGAGGACTATATCGAGCCGATGAAGGGCTTCTCCACTCACCCGCACCAGGACATGGAGATCGTGACCTGGATGCTCGAGGGCGAGGTCGAGCACAAGGACTCCATGGGCAACGCGGGAATCATCTACCCCGGCCTGGCCCAGCGCATGAGCGCCGGCACGGGCATCTACCACTCGGAGATGAACTCCCGCAACGAGACGCGCGCGCACCTCGTGCAGATGTGGGTGCCGCCGGACACGGACCGGATCACGCCCGGCTACGAGCAGCTCGACATCACCTCGGAGCTGGCCAAGGGCGGGCTCGTCGCACTCGCCTCCGGCGACAAGGACGTGGCCGCCATCCGCATCAAGCAGAAGGATGCGACCTTGTGGGTCGGCCGCCTGGCCCCGGGCAAGACGGTCAAGGTCCCTGAGGCCTCGCACGTCCACCTGTTCGTCGCCAAGGGCTCCGGCACGCTCGCCGGCGCCGGCGACCTGAACCAGGGCGACGCCGCCCGCCTCGTGCGCGCCGGCTCCCCCGCCTGGACCGCCGGCCCTCAAGGCTCCGAAGTCCTCATCTGGCAGACCGAGGTGCATTGAGGGGTCTGACCCCGAGGTCGTTCGACCGTAAATGCCATAATGAGGGCATGAGAGGACGAGGACGCGGCGGGCATCAGAGCAGGAAGGGGGGCAACCGGGGCGGCGGGCAGGGCTCCGGGGGCGGGCAGTTCCTCGAGGGCAAGCTCCAGCACAAGGGGCGCTTCGGCTTCCTGATCTCCGAGGTCGCCGGCACGGCCGACGCGTACGTCAGCGGACCGACCTTGAGCCTGGCCATGGACGGCGACCGCGTCAAGGTCCGTCTCGGCGGCGAGCGCAACGGCAAGCGCATGGGCGAGATCGTGTCGGTCCTCACGCGCGCGCGCACCACCGCGATCGGCTTCCTGCGCAAGGCCGGGAAATATTGGGCCGTCGTGCCCGAGGGCTCCGACGAGGCTCAGGCCATCGTCGCGCTCGGCTTCGCGCCCGGCGCCGGCGAGCCCGAGGCGGGCGTGCTCGTCGCGATCAAGATCGAGCGCTGGCCCACGCCCACCGTCGTCGCCGGCGGCACGGTCACCAAGATCCTCGGCAAGGCCTCCGAGCCCTCGGTGCGCCTCTCCGCCACCTTGGCCTCCAAGGAGATCGACACCGCCTTCCCCAAGGCGGTCGAGAGCGAGGCCGAGAAGATGGGCCTCGACCCCACGCCCGAGCAGTGGGCCGGGCGCAAGGAGCTGTTCCACCTCCCCGTGTTCACCATCGACGGCGCCGACGCTAAGGACTTCGACGACGCCGTGTCTTTAGAGGAGCTTCCCGGCGGCCGCTGGCGCCTGGGCGTGCACATCGCCGCTGTGGCCGAGTACGTCAAGCGCGGCTCGGCCGTCGACGCCGAGGCGGTCAAGCGCGCCACCAGCGTGTACCTGCCCGGCCGCGTCATCCCGATGCTGCCGCCCAAGCTCTCCGATCATCTCTGCTCGCTGCGTCCCGACGTGCCGCGCCTGACCGTGACGTGCTGGCTCGAGCTGGACCAGCACGGCGCGCCGGGCAAGGTCGAGCTCGAGGAGACCGTCATCCGCTCCTGCCGGCGCTTCACGTACGAAGAGGTGCAGGACGTCGTCGACGGCAAGCCCGTCGAGCGCGTGACGCCCGAGGTCAAGGCCGTGGTCTTGAAGATGGCGACGCTCGCCAAGATGCTCACCAAGGTCCGCATGCGCCGCGGCGCCCTCGACTTCTTGACGACCGAGTACTACGTTAAGATGGACGAGCAGGGCCTGCCGCTGATCGTACTGAAGCGCCCGCGCCTCGACAGCCATCGCTTGATCGAGGAGTTCATGGTCGCGGCCAACGAGGCCGTCGCCCGGCAGCTGTCCAAGCACAAGACGCCCTTCATGCGCCGCCTCCACGAGACGCCCGACCCCGCGCGCCTGCAGGCGCTGCAGGAGGAGATGGGACAGCTCGGCATCATGGCCAAGACCTCGCTCGTCGCGCACCCCGTCGAGGGGCTGCAAAGCCTGCTCGCCGCCGCCGTCGGCCATCCCTTCGAGGAGACCGCCAACATCCAGGTCATCCGCAGCCTGAAGCAGGCCCGGTATTCTTCGGAAGCGGGCGGCCACTTCGGCCTGGCGTCCAAGGACTACTGCCACTTCACTTCCCCGATTCGCCGATATCCTGATCTCGTCGTGCATCGCGCGGTCAAAGGCCTGCTCAAGGGAGATAAAACCAGCCACGTTCACGGCTTGGATCTCGAGGGGCTTGCGGTGCACTGCTCCGAGCGCGAGCGCGGCGCCGCCGAGGCCGAGCGCAAGGCCGTGGATATGGCGCGCGCCGCGATACTGGGCCGCTCCGTGGGCGAGATCTTCGACGGCGTCGTCATCAACGTGACCCCGTCCGGCGCCTTCGTGTCCCTGCCCGAGTCGGGTGCCACCGGCCTCTGGCGCGGCGCCAACGCCACCATCGGCCAGAAGCTCAAGGTGAAGCTCACCGGCGTAGATGAGGCCCTGGGACGCATCGAGCTCGAGCCCGTCAAGGACTCTTTGCCCAATCAGATCCGCGTCACCCCCTGGCAGAACAAGCACAAGCCCGCCAAGCCCTCTCCCTGGCAAAAGCGCCGCCGTCGGTAGCCCCGATTGATGTCGTCGCCGGTAGAAGTGACCCTAGTTACGATTTCCTGAAATCTCGTCGTAACAGGGCTCGGTCATAATCCTCCTGTCGGCCCCTCCGACTGGAGTACACCGAGATGAACTACATGATGGTCGCCGCGGTCGCCGGCAGAGGAAGCAACCCGGGTCTGCCGTGCAGCGAGGGCACGATGTTCTGCCTGTTCCTGGGGCTCGCGGGCCTGATGCTCCTCACCGCCGCCGCTCTGATCGTGCGCCGCGAGGCGCCCCGGGACGCCGTGCGCTACGGGCGCTCACAACGCCGCACGAACGGTCTTTAGGTCCTCCCACCTCGTCGTCCAGCACGGCGATTGGCTCTCGCAGCGGGACCCCCACGCCGTCGAGCCCTTCTCGCCGCCGTAGCGCAGCGCCCCCGCGCCGAGGGAGGCGTTGAGCCGGTCCACCGTTTTCGACAGGCGCGAAGAGCGCGCGGCGCTGCCGTCGTCGAAGAACTCTCTCTGCGAGGCGTCCGCGGGCTCGAGGCCGCCCAGCACGATGCCCGCCTTCTTGTAGGCGCGGCCCTCCACGAATAATTTTTCGGCGAGCGCTTTGGCCGCGCGGATCAAGGCCGGCGTGTCGTTGGTGGGGGCGAGCCTAGTCGAGTCGCCGTCCAGCACGGGGCGGTCGTCCTCGCGCCAGCCGAAGTGCACGCCGAGCTCGCCGGCGCGCAGGCCGTGGCGCCGCGCGCGCTCGGCGGCGCGGGCGGCGAAGGCGCCAAGCGCCGACTGCAGGGCCTCGAGGGAGTACACCGGCTTGCCGAAGGAACGCGAGACCGTCACCGACTGGCGCTCGGGGGGCGCGCCGGCCAAGCTCAGGCAGGAGATCCCGCGCAGCTCGTGGGCGAGCTTGAGGCCGCCGATGCCGAGCGTTTTTTGGATCACCGCATCGCGCAGCCGGACGAAGTCCCCGGCGGTGCGCACGCCGTAGGGCGCCAGGCGCAGGGCGGAGCGCTTGGCGATGCCCCAGATAAAAGTCACCGGCGTTTCGTCGAGCGCCCGCTCCCTTATAATCGGGTCGAGCAAGGACAGGACGCCGCCGCATTTCTTGGCCTTGTCGGAGCCGAGCTTGGCCAGGGCCTTCGTCGGCCCCAGGCCGACGGCGACGGGCAGGCCGGTCCAGCGCCGCACTTCCGCGCGCAGCGCGTGGGCGCGCGGCTCGAGGCGATCGTCGTTTTGGGGAAAAGTCAAAAAGGACTCGTCGATCGAGTAGTTCTCGACGACCGGCGCGTGGCGGGATAAAACCGCTGAAACGCGGCGCGACATGTCCACGTACAGCTCGTGATTGGCCGACAGCGAGACGATCTTATGCTCGGCGACGAGCGCGCGGATCTCGAAGAAGGGCGCGGCCATGCCGACGCCCAGGGCCTTGGCCTCCTCCGAGCGCGAGATCACGCAGCCGTCGTTGTTGGACAGCACGATGACCGCACGTCCCTCGAGCTCGGGGCGGAAGGCGCGCTCGCAGGAGACGAAGAAGTTGTTGCAGTCGACGAGCGCGAAGACGGCCGTCACGGCGCGCGCACGAGGTGGAGGACCACGCCCCAGATTTCGAGGCCGTCGTCCTCGCGCCAGCCCGGAGGCAGCCGCCGGACCAGCAGCTCCCCGCGCACGACGGCCGCGACGACGCGCCCCGCGGCCGGCGGTTCGGCGCGGTCGACGATCAGGAGGTCGCCGTCCTTGATGTCGGCGTCGGGCGCCGAGCCCGTCGCGCGCAGGAAGAAGGTCGCGGCCGGACGCTTGATCAGCCGGTCGTCGAGCCTCAGCCCGACGTCGTTATAGTCCTCGCTGGCGACGAACATGCCCTAGTATATTCGAACGTCAGTTCGAATTCAAGGGAGCGGATTAGTAGGCGCCGATCTCGCTTTCGAGGTCCTGTTCGGGAAGGCTCTGGTGGCGGTCGGAGCGCACGGGAGACTTCTCAGCGGGCCGGCGGCGGCCGTCGAAGAGGTTCTCGAGCTTCTCGCGCTCGGCGGCGATCTCCTTGGGCGTGACGGGCGCGTCGCCCTGGGCCGGGGCGGAGAGCTTGGCGCGCAGGGCGCGGTTGGAGCTCGCGACGTTCTCGCGCTGCGCGGCGGCGCGGTCCAGCGCGACCACGGCGATGGGAAGGGCGAGGGGGCGGACCGGGGCGGCTTCCATCATGGACGCCGGGACGGGGGCGAGCATGAGCGGGGAGACCGGGGTCAGCAGGGGCGCGGGCAGGTTGATGCGCGGGCTGATGACGATGTTGGCCGCCGGGCCGGGAAGGTTCATCGGGGTGCCGATGTAGAGGTTGCCGCGGCCGCCGGGGAGGATCGACGTCACCTGGGCCGAGGCCGAGGTCGCGAGGATCAAAGCGAGAGTGGAGAGGAAAGTCGTCTTCTTGGTGTTCATTGCCCCTACAGTATAGGAAGCTCGCGAATAAACACCGATGAGAGCGGTCAACCCGCGCATTTGATGAGGGTCAACTGCAATTGCGCAGTAAAAACAACACAAAATTTCAATATTGCCCGAAAGGCCTAGAACGAAACGGTGTCGAGGAGGATGGTCACCGGGCCGTCGTTGACCGATTCGACGGCCATGGACGCGCCGAAATCCCCGGTGCGGACCGTCAAGCCCGCGGCCGCGAGCAGCTGCGCGGCGCGGCGGTACAAGGGCTCGGCCTTGTCCGGACGCGCGGCCGCGGTGAAGTCGGGGCGGCGGCCGCCCTTGAGCGAGGCGCACAAGGTGAACTGGGAAACGAGGAGTATCTCGCCGCGGATGTCCAGGACGGACTTGTCGAACTTGCCTCCGTCGTTGGAAAAAATCCGGAGGGCGAGGAGCTTGTCGACGAGCTTCTTGACCGACCCCTCGTCGTCCTCGAGCGCGACGCCGAGCAGGATGAGAAGGCCGGGGCCGATCGAGCGCTTCTCTCCGGAGCGCTCGCCGTCCCGCAAGTGGACGGAGGCCGACAAAACTCGCGTCGCCACGGCTTTCATGAGATATAGTTTATCTCTTATGCGCCTGTTCATCGCCGTCGCCGCGGACGAGGAGATCAAATCGGCCGCCGCCGAGGCCGTCGCGCGCCTGCGCCGTGCCGGCGGAAGCTTCCGCTGGGTGGACCCGCGCGACATGCACACGACCTTGCGCTGGATCGGGACGGCGACCGAGGAGAGGCTGCCCGAGATCCGCGAGCTTATGGCGCGCGCCGCGGCCGCGACGGCCCCGTTCGAGATCGTCTACGGCGCCGTGGACGCCTTTGACTCGCACGAGGAGGCGCGCGTGGTCTGGATCGGCCTGAGCGAGGGCGCAGAGGCGATGGAGAAGCTCGCCGGCCTGCTCGGACGCGACGAGCCGCGCCCGTACTCGCCTCACCTCACCTTGGGGCGCAACCGCGACGAAGCCGCCCCGCCCGCCTTCGTCGCCGCCCTCAAGGCCGAGCCCGTCCTCGGCCTGCGCCGCCCGGTGACGAAGATCAGCCTGTACGCGAGCAAGCCCGCCCCGTTCGGCCACGCCTACGAGATACTCTTCGAGGCGAAGCTGGCCGGCGGCGCTTAATCGCGCGCGAAGATCTTCTGGAAGGCGCGCGCGCGGCGGATGACGGAGCGCGCGTAGGCGCGGGCCCGCGCCCGCGCCGCGGGGTCGGCGAGGATCGCCAGGTCCGCCTTCGCCCAGCCGATCGCGCGGCGCATCGCCGAGATATCCGCGTCGATGGGCGCGACGGCGTCCTGCCGGTAGTGCTCGACCTCCGCCCGCGAGTGTCCGAGCGCGCGCATCCGGTCGAGCACGCGCTCCCGGTCCGCGCGCTCGACGCTCAGCCGCTCGAGCTCCGAGACCGAGGCCTCGAGGCCGGCGCGCAGCCGGGCCTCATAGGCGCGGGCGCGCGTCTTGTGCAGCTGGGCGTTCTCCGGATATTGCGCGCGCAGGTAGCCCAGGAACGGCTCGAGCCCTTCCCTGAAGGCGGCCTGGGCCCTCGCGTCGTGCGAGCCGGGCGCGGGCCGGACGCCGAGTTCGCGCCCGACGCGGAAATCCACGACGAAGGCCTCGAGCTCGGTCTCCAGGAGGTCCGAGGGGATTTCGGGCCGGGTCTGGAGAAGGTGCTGCAGCTCGTGGATCAAGGTCGAGACGTTCTCGCGGGGCGCGGCGTTCATGTCGCCGCGGCGCAGGCTGAGGATGCCCCAGTCCAGGTTCCAGGTCCCCGCCTCCTCCATGTCCGCGACCTCGACGAGGACGGGGCGGCCGCGGGCCTCGGCCGCGCGCGCGACTCGGGCCAGCACGGCGACGGCCGTCGGGGAGGCTTGGGCGGCTTGGAGGACGGCGGCGAGCCGCGGCCCGTCGGCGGGGTCGGCGACGCTCAGGAACGGGGGCAAAGACGGCGGCGCGGAGACGGAGGTCGCCGCGGCGGAGAGCGGAAGGCGCCCGAGCGCGGCGGGCGCGCGCGCGACGCCGGCATGGGCCGTGGAGGCGAGGAGGAGCAGCAGCGCCGCGATCATAGGTCGATTCTAGCGCGCTTGGAGGGAGGAGGGGGGCGCGTCATGGCCCGGCGGGCGCCGACAGCCGGCCTACGCCGTTTTGGGCCCGAGGTCCTAGTGAAGATCAGCCTGTACGCGAGCAAGCCCGCGCCGTTCGGCCGCGCCTATGAGATACTCTTCGAGGCCGGCCTGACCGGCTCCGCGGCCGCCGCCGTTTAATACGGCGGCGTGTCCGTGGCCGGCGCGACCTCGGGGATCGTCGGAATCAGGCTTTCCAGGTTGGAGTTGCCCGGTGCTGTGTCCGTCGAGGCCTTCAGCGGCGTTCCGTCGCCGGATTTCGGCGCAGAGCCGCTCGAACCCGAGGGCGAGCCGGACCCCGACGATCCTCCTCCGCCCCCGCCTCCGCCCCCGCCGCCCGCTCCGGCGGCCGACGCGGTCTTGGCCGCTTCGAGTTCCTTGAGGGCGTTCTCGTTTTTCACCTCGATCCAGTTGCACACCGGCGAGATGCCCGAGCAGGCACCGGCCCAGCCGATGCCGTAGGCCCAGGCGAGGTAGGGGTTGTCCTCGCGCTTCTCGATGCGGCCGTTGCCTTTGAACATCCAGCGCGGCCCGTTCTTGCCCATGACCTCCGCCTCGCACTTCGTGCGCATGGGGTCGCCTTCCGGGCGTACAGGGCAGCAGCCGCGCCCGGCGAAGCCGATCGCCGAGCAGTAGCTCCCCGAGCAGACGATCGGCGTCGAATCGACGATGCGGCGGTTGCCGTTGCCGCCCATCAGATGGAGGTTGATCTTGCTGACGGGCGGCGGCTTCGGCCAGCAGCCCGTGTAGCCGGCGGGCGGCGTCATCGCCGGGTCGGTGGTGGAGGCGGGGGCGGTCTCGGCGACGGGAGCCGCGGCCGGCGCGGAGCCCGCGGGGGGGACGTACGGCTTGTCGAAGCCCTTGGGCGCGGAGTGCTTCCCGTCGTAGGCGTTCCACTGCCACTTGGGCTGGCCGTCGGCACCGGTGACGACGGAGGCGTAGCCGCCGTTTCCGGCGAGATCGGTGGTCCGTCCCGGGCCGCTGCGGGCGGCCTCCCGGCCCATGGCCTGCTCGATGAGCTTGCGGTTTTCCTCCGTGGGCGGCAGCGACCGGGCCAAGCGTGCGAACTCGCTTTTCGGCGAGCCCGGCAAGGCGTCGCTTCCGGAAAATCCTTCGACCGCGCCGGCGAAGCCGTCCTTCTTGTAGCCCTCGCCCGTCTTGATGACGGCGTCGGCCGCCGCGGCCCGGGCTGCGGCGCCTTCCTTGGTGTTGTTGCCTTTCTTGGCGTCCTCGGCGATCTTGTCGGCGTCGAACTCGGGGCCGCAGCCCCCCGCTCCGCCGTCGATGCCGCCGCCGCAGGCCAACGCGGCGAAGACGAAAGCCAAGGGCGCGGCTTTACGCAAGTCGAGGCCGAGAAAATACATGGTTATTTCGCGTTGGGAACCTTAAAGGCCTTTTCTCCGCAAACCTTGGCCACGTTCGAGCAGGCGCGGACGATGCCCTTGCCGTAGGCGAAGGCCAGGAAGGGATTGTCCGGGTGCCGTTCGACTCCGCCGGCGCTGCCGATGTAGGACCAGCGCGGCCCGGCGATGCCGTCTGTGGGGTCTTTGCCGAGCAGGAGCAGCTCGCAGGCCACGCGCATCGGATGTCCCTCGGGCTTGACCGGGCAGCAGCGGCGGTTGTTGTCGCGCATGGTCTCCTGGCAGTAGCGCTCGTGCCTCGTCCCGGGGTCGGTGGAGCAGACGATCGGGGTGGAGTCGACCTTGAAGCGGTTGCCGTTGCCGCCCATCAGGTGGACATTGATGTGGCGCAGGGGGGGCATGTCGCAGACGTTGTTCGCCGGTTTTCCCCGGGGCGTTTCCGGCTCCCATGTATTTTCGTTCTCGCCGGGATCGGATTCGGGCTCGTCGCTTTCCGGCTGTTGACGCGGGAAGCCTCCGCCTCCGCCCCCTCCCTCGGGATTGCGGGGAATAGCGCGCGGCCGGGCCGGTCTTTGCCGCCGGTAGACGGGCTTCGGGGCCGGCTCGTCGATCGCGGGCACCCCCGCGTTCGTGGAGGTCGTGGTCGTGGGGGAGTCGTTTGAGGCTTCCTCCTCGTATTCCTCCTCCTCATCCTCCTCGGCGAGGGCCGGGAGCGGAGACCCGAGCATCACGGCCATTATGCCGGCGAAAACGAGAAAACCGGTCGATTTCATGGGGGGCCTCCCGCGACTGACAGTGTAGACCCCGTAGCGGGCTCTGTCAATAGTCGCCGTTACGGCTGTCAAACGAAAGTTAGAACGTCTCGTACTGGGGCTTCCACAGCCGCGAGAAGCCGATGGAGACGCCCATGGTCATGCTGTAGCCCTTGTCGGGGCGGGTCTTGAGTTGGAACCAGTAGAAGTCGAAGAACGGGGCCACGGTCAGGTGGCGGCGGACCGGGACGCGCAGCTTGACGTTGAAGTCGCCCTCGAGGCGAAGGTCGCCCGCGGTGTCCTGCTTGGTCAGGAAGAAGTAGTTGTTCCAGAGCTCGCCCTGGAGCAGGGCCTTGGACGGCCCGAGCTCGCGGGAGAACACGGAGCGCAGGCGCAGGCCGCTCTGGGTGTTCGGCGGCTCGCGGCCCAGGTCGCGCTTGAGGATGCCCGAGAGCGTGAAGGTGCGCACGAAGGTCCCGTCGAAGAGCTCGACGCCGGGGAAAAGGCTGTAGGCCTGCTTGCGGCGCAGGCCGCGCGCGGCCTCGAACTCGCCGTCGTACTGCAGGCCGAGCGACGGACCCCAGGAGCGGGCGAGCCATTCCCGGCGGATCTGCCCGGCGCGGTGGGTGCCCAAGGTCAGAAGCATGACGCGGTTGGACGCGAGGTTGACGGTCGCGGGCGCGTCGCGCGGCTCGATGCGGCTCTTGGCGTACTCGGCCTCGACGGTGCTCGTCCATTTGAACTCGCCCTTGAGATACTCGGCGTCGGCCTTGAACACGCCGCCGACGAGGAGCTCGTCGAAGCCCTGGACGCGGGAGTTGGGCACCGCGTCGAACTCGTCGGAGCGCGAGACCTTGGTCTGGCGCAGGTTCAGCCCGACGTCGCGGAAGTTCAGGCGCCAGAGGCCGGGCTCGCTCACGGGCGCGCCCTCCATCCAGGCGCGGTAGCCGGCGGGCGGCGTGCGCCCCGCCCGCGCGCGGAGCTCGTCGAGCACGGCGGGGCCGACGGCGGGCGACTTCAGCAGCGGCTCGCGGGGCTCGGGCAGGCCCAGGGCGTCGGCGGCCGCGCGCGAGGTCGCCACTCGGTAGGTCCCG
The DNA here is from genome assembly GCA_036676805.1 of Elusimicrobiota bacterium. GTDB lineage: Bacteria > Elusimicrobiota > Elusimicrobia > UBA1565 > UBA9628 > GWA2-66-18. Next base: position 54,563 of record JAKFCD010000083.1, on the reverse strand, counting down.
GACGGGTCGAGCGGGGCGCCGCGCAGGCGCTTCTTGGAATCCACGCCGCCGACGACGAAGCGCGGCCGCGGTCCGAGCGAGACGCCGGAGGCCTCGCGGCGGGCCTGGGAAGCCGCCTCCTCGATGAGGGCGCGCAGCCGGTCGCCCTTGAGCGAGACGGTGACCGCCGGGTCGGAGGGCCCGAGCCACTCGCGGACGTAGGACTCGCGGATCTCGCCGACGCTCTGGACGCCGAGCGGAGGGGCAAGCAGGAGCCCCGCCTCGGCCTTGCCCCGCTCGGAGAGCAGGACCGCCGCCAGGGTCCAGAAGTCGCGCGGCCCGTAGATCGGGAAGCCGCCGGCGCGCTCATGGGCCGCGAAGACGGCGCGCGCGTCGGGCAGCAGCGGCGGGATCGTGGAGCTGACGATCGAGAAGGCGTCGAAGGAGCCCTCGGGATAGCCGCGAGCGGGATTGACGGAGTCGTCGAGGAAGACCGCCGACTGCGCGACGCGCCAGTCGACGCGGTCGCCGTCGGGAGCGCGCGCGACCTCGATGACGTTGAGCGCCGGCGCGTAGACGCGCAGGGGGGGGAAGGCGTTGGCGAAAACCGGCCGGTCGTCCTGCTCGACGACGCTCGCCGGCGGAGGGGTATGGCTCACGAAGGGCGCGTCGTCGCCGACGATCAGGTCCAGGCCGCGCGCGAGCGTGCTCAGCCGCGCCTGCTCGGCGGGCGGCAGGTCGGACAGCACGAGGACGAGGTCGGCCTCCTCGCGCATGCGCGGTATGAGGGGCTCGAGCGCCGCGAGCGGCTCGAGAATCTTGAAGCCGTCGAGGCCGTGCGCCTTCAGAAGCCGCTCGGCCGACGGCGGCGTGAGGCCGGCCACGGCGACGCGCGCGCCCGAGGCCGTGAACACCGCGTAGGGCTCCAGGACCGTCCGCGTCGTCTGAGTCGAATAGACGAGATTCGCCGAGAGCCAGCGCACGCCGCCGGCGTGGGCCGTCAGCGCCTTCCAGTGCTCGAGCTCGGAGGCGGAGGCCGAGGCCAGGCGCAGGCCCGCGCGCTCGAGGGCGGCCAGCACGGCCGGGCCGCGCGCGTCGGAGGCGGGCGAGCCGAACGTGCCGCCGCGCGCGAGGCCGGTGAAGGGCCCGCCCGCCGCCTCGCGCTCCGCGGCCGCGCCCAGGCGGCCGAGGCCGCCGAACGTGCGCCCGACGACGGCGACGGCGGCGTCCCGGCCCTTCCAGCGCAGGCGGTAGTAGGCGGCGAGCCCCGAGCGCAGGCGCCCGGTGGCCGGGCGCTGCAGGCGCGCGCGCAGGAAGAGCAGGGTCTCGCCGTCGGGCCCGGTCGTCGAGGCGAACTCGGCGTCGCCCGGCGTCAGGCGCACCGAGTCGGGCGCGCGGAAGGTCCTCGGGTCGGCGGCGGCCAGGCGCAGGGCCTCGACGAGGGACTCCTCGGCCGGGAACACGAACACGACCGCCGCGTCTCCCTCGAGAAAGGCGGCCGTCGAGGTCTCCTCGCCGTTGGGCGCCCCGCGGCCCGGGGGCAGGCGGAAGCGATAGTCGGGGCCGCCGAAGTAGACCGGCACGCTCTCCACTCCGAGCAAGGCGGCGTCCGCCCCGGCGTCGCGCAGCACCCGCTCGAGGGGCTGGGCGAGCTGCAGGGTCGTGCGCGTCGGAGAGTCCTCGATGAGCGCCAGCCTTACGGGGGGAGCCGCATGCGCGGCGACGGCGAAGGCGAGGAGGAAAGCGATCACGGGAGCGGGCATTCTATCAAACGCCGCCGGCGGCGCCAGCCCTCAGCCCGTGATTTTCCCTACAAGGCGCCGTTCACTGGGTCACGGCCCGGCGGCGGCGGCGCTCGGCCTGGCCCGCCGGCGCGGGCGGCGTCATCGCGGTCAGGTCGGCCGCGATGCGCAAGGTCTCGTCGAGCACGGAGTCGGGCGCGTCGGCCGCGGCCTCGAAGCCGGGAGCGTCCTCGTCGAGGCTCGTGGTCGCGGAGGTCCCGGCGCCGGGCGCCGCGGCGGTCGTCGTGGAGACGGCGGGCGCCTTGCCGTCGAGGATGGCCAAGGTGATCTCCTCGGAGGCGTAGGGCTTCTCCTTGCGGGCGCCGCGCTCCTTCTTGCGCGCGGCGAGGCGCTCCTCGTCGGTCCTGCGCTCGGCCAGGCGCTTATCCTCGTTGAGCGAAAGGCCCTTGTCCTTCTTCTGCTTCTCCCAGCGGGCCATGTCCTCCTTGATCCACTGGAACTCGCGCGAGCTCGCGACGCGGGCGGTCGAGGCCTTGGCCAAGGCGGAGAGCCGCGCCTGCAGGGCGGCGCTGCGGTCGTAGGGGACGGGCTCGACCTCGTCGTAGGGGAGCGCGCCCTTCTGCGAGCTCTCGGTCGACTCGCTGATGTCCCCGTAGAAGGGGATGTGGATGTCGGGCAGCACGCCGCGGTTCTGCGTCGAGCCGCCGGAGACGCGGTAGAACTTCTGGATCGTCAGCTTCAGCGCGCCGGGCTTGTAGGAACGGTAGGCGGGGGGAAGGTACTGGTTGAGCTCGAGCACGGACTGCACCGTGCCCTTGCCGAAGGTCTTCTTCTCGCCGACGACGACGCCGCGGCCGTAGTCCTGCAGGGCCGCCGCGAAGATCTCGGAGGCCGAGGCGGAGCCGTGGGACGTCAGCACGATCATCGGCCCGTCGAAGGCCGTCGTCGGGTCGTTGTCGCGCAGCAGCTTGATCGTGCCGCGGGTGTCCTTGACCTGGACGACGGGGCCCGTGTTGATGAACAGGCCGGTGAGCGAGACGGCCTCGGACAGCGAGCCGCCCCCGTCGCGCCGCAGGTCGATGATCAGCGAGTCCACGCCGCGCCGCTTCATCTCCCCGATCAGGCGCTCGGTGTCGCGCGTGGCGCTCTTGCCGTCGGAGCCGCCGCGCATGTCGGCGTAGAACGAGGGCAGGTCGAGCACGCCGACGCGCGAGGGCCTGCCGTCCTTGCCGGGCACGGTGAAGATCTTGGCCTTGGCCTCCTGGTCGGTGAGCTTGATCTCGTCGCGCACGAGCGTGATGACGACCCGCGTCGCGGGATCGATCGCGTCGGCCGGGATGACGCGCATGCGCACGGTGGAGCCCTTCTCGCCGCGGATCATCTGCACGAGGCGGTCGAGCTTCATGCCGACGGCGTCGACGAACGGGCCGTCGCCCTGGGCGACGGCCTCGATCTTGTCGTTGGGCTTGAGGCGCTTGTCGGAGTCGGCGGGCCCGCCGGGGACGAGGGAGACGATGCGCGCGTAGCCGTCCTCGGAGCGCAGCACGGCGCCGATGCCGACGAGGGAGAGCTTCATGCTGATGTCGAAGTTCTCCTTCTGGGCCGCGGCGAGGTAGTCGGTGTGCGGGTCGAAGACGCGGGTGAGGGCGGAGACGAAGGTCGAGAACACGTCGATGCCGTCGTATTCCTTGTAGCTGCGCAGGATGCGGTCGTAGCGCTGGTCGATGGTCTCCTTGGCCGTGAGCTCCTTGGCCGGCTTGGCGGCTTCCTCGGCCTTCGCCGCGGGCTTCTTGGCGGCGGCGGCCTTGGCCTCCTCGGCCTTGAGCTTGGCGAGGCGCTCGAGCAGGACCTCGTGCTTGATGCGCAGGCGCCAGAGCTCCTTTGCCTCCTCGGGAGTCGCGGGCCAGGGCAGCTCGTGGCGGTCGAGGACGATCTTCTCGTCGCTGGTGAAGTCGAAAGTCGAGGACGTCAGGGCCTTGACCAGGGCGACGCGCTCCTCGAGGCGCTTCACGACGCGCTGGTGGATCTCGTAGGCGCCCTCGACGTCGCCGTCCTTGATGCGGTCGTCGAGCGTGGCGCCGTACTTGGCCTCGAACTCGTCGACGTCGCTCTTCTCCAGGATCATATGGTTGTAGTCGTAGGCCTCGAGGTAGTTGCGCAGGAAATCCTTGGAGACGCCGTCGTCGATCGGCCGGCGCGCGTAGTGGGTCTGCTCGAGCAGGCGCCCGACGAGCTCGGCGACGATGGGGCCGCCGCCGTACTTGTCGAAAGCGGAGGCGGGGACGGCGAGGAGCAGCGCCAGGGAGAAGGAGAGCAGGCTCCGGAAAATCGGGCTATTCATGTTGTTTACCTGTGTGCGGCGTTGCGGTCGACAAATTGGTTCACGAAGTCTGCGTCATTTTGGAGCGTCCAGTCCAGGTCCGCGGCGTTGAGGTCGAAGCGGGCGAGGAGGCCGGCGGCCTCGGCCGGCGTGAAGCCCGAGGCGGTCAGATCCGCGGCGATCGCGGCGCGGGTCTCGGGCTTCTTGAGGAATTCGCGCCAGGCGCGCACGCCGGGCTGATAGTCCTCGACGGCGTTGCGCTCGCTTCGGCTCAGCCACGGCATCTCGAGGGCGATGCGCTCGTCGGGGACCCGGCCGGCGACCGGGGCGGCGCGGCCGAGGGCCTGCTCGAAATCGATAAGCCAGGGCAGGCCGCCGTCGCGGCCGGCGAGCACGTTGCCGGGATTGACGTCGCCGACGCCGAAGGTGCGCAGGAACAGGGCGGCCGCCACGCGCTGCTCCTTGTTCAGCGGGTTCTTGTAGTGCGACGGCGACGCGTCGAGCTTCTCCATGATCATGTACGACTCGAAGCCGTTCCTGACCGCGACGGAGGCGGGAACGCGGAAGTAGCGGCCGAAGAAGCGCCGGGCGAGGCGGCGCAGGGCGACCTCGTTGCGGATGATGTCCCATTGGGCGATCTTGACGACGTAGGGGACCTGACCCGGGGCCTCGACGGCCAAGATGACGGTGTTGAGCTTGCCCGGGTCGTCGCCGTGAAGCTTGTGCTTCGTCCTGGCGTTCAGCGCGTCGTAGCCGGCGCGCCTGACGGCCTCGCGGGCGGTGACGACCGTGTCGTCGAGCCCGGCCGGGCCTTGGGGAGCCGGCCCGAAGACGAGGCGGGGCGCGGCGGGGCGCGCGGCGTCGCGGCGGGCGAGCTCGGCCAGCGGCCCCGCGGCGAGTTTCGCGGCTTGAAGCTCCGCGAGCGTCCGGGCCCAGGCGGCGGAATCCGGGCCGAGGCGCGCGCGCAGGCCCGACAGGAAGGCCGCCCCGTCGAGGCCCGTGCGGGCGAGCAGCTCGGGCGCCAGCAGCTGATCGAGCACGGGCTTGGCGCCGCCGGCTTCGAGGCCCCCCGCGTCGACGATCACCCAGCGGGTGCGCCAGTGCTGCCAGACCAGATTGCCGCGCGCCAGGTCGGCGGTGACGCCCGCGGACAGGAGCTTGGCGGCGAGCTCGGGCCAGCCCTCGGCCTGGGAGCGGGAGAACGGTCCGCGCTCGAGCAGCTCATGGGCGGTCGCGCCGTCGATGAACTCCTTGACGAGGACCTTCCCGTCGCGGCTCTCGGCGACGAGCTTGGCCACGGGCAGGTCGGAAGCCGAGACAGCGCGCAAGGCCGCCGCCTCCTCGCGCACGCCCGCCAGCGCCAGGGCGCCGGGATGCAGGAGCTTGATCGCGTAGTTCCCGTCGCGCGACCTCCAGACCTTCGAGGTCCCGCCGTCGCCGACGGGCTTGTCGAGGACGGCCTTGACGCCCCCGACGCGCACGGCGTCGCCGGCCTTGCCGGGCCAGGAAGGCGCGCGCTCGCCGAAAGGCAGGCGCTCGCGCAGGGCGCTCCAAAGCGTGGGCTTGGCCTGATCGAACAGCGCCGCGCCCTCGGCCAGGCCGCTTTCGCCGGGGTCGGCGGGCGACGCGGGAGCCGACGCGGCCGGGCGAATCCCTTGGCCGAGCGCGGCGGGCCCGGCCGCCGTCACGGCGGAGACCGGCAGGACGGGGACGGCGGCGGCGGGGGCGGCGGGAACGGCGAAAACGGGGGCCGGGGCCAAAGCCGAGGCCAGGCTCGGCGACCCGACGCCCGTCAGGGAGAGCACGTCGAGCCGGACCGGGGCGGGGGCGCCCAAAGAGGAGCCGATGGAGCCGGCTTGGCCGCCCGGCCGGACCTGGACGGATACGGGGGCTTCCACCTGGCCGGCGTCCGACGGGACGGCCAGGAAGAGCACGAAAATCGCCGCAAGGACGCCGGAGTTCACGGGTTCACTATAACAGTAGTTCAGAGGACGCGCCAGGGGGCGGGCGTCAGGGTTTTGCGACGAGGGCCTTCATTTGGCGGAGATAACCGACCATCAACGCCAGGCTATTATAAGGAACGCGCACGCCTTTCTTGGACCAGCCCGAGACGCCGGCCTCGTCGACCCATTCGCGGAAGTCGACCCCCGCCGTCTCCTGGTGGAACATGACGCGGACGACGAGCTCCACGCCCATTTTCTTGGGCACGCGGACCAGTTCCCGGTCCTCGGCGCCGGCGGGCTCGGCCGCCAGCCGCTCCAGGGCGGGCAAGGTCTCCTCGAGCACCCGCGCGTTGAGAGTGACGCCCGCCTTGGTGGGGCCGCTGTAGGCTTCGCCCTTGACGAAGGTGCGGATCGAGCCGTACCGGTGGCCTTTGAACTCGTCCACGTAGAACTTGAGCTCGCTGGTCTCGCCGAGGGGGATCGCCCCCAACTCCTGGAGCGGCTTGAACTCCTTGGCTTCGGCCATGCCTCAGTTTAACAACTTGCGGCCCAGCCGCGCCGGATATAATCCCTGATGGTTCTTTGCTTTAAAGCATAGGCGGAACCATCAGACGTTAAAACCGGACGAGCCGGGCTTGACAGAAATCGGCCTCGGCCTTATCCTTAGACCTTCATGCCGACAAACGAGGACCTCCAGGCTCAGCTGCGCGAGTTGAGCCTCGAGGTCCGCTCGCTGCGCGACGAGGTCGAGAGGCTCAAGGGCGGCAGCCCGGCCCCGAAGCCGGCGCCCAAGGCGGAGCCGCCGAAGCCCGTCGCGGACGTCCCGGCCCCGGCCCCGACCACCACTTTCGAGGAGCTCGTGCGCAAGGCCAAGGGCCAGGCTCCGCCGCCCAAGGCCTCGGGCCCGCTGCGCTCCGCGCCGGCGGCGGCGCGCGATTATTCCTCCGCGTTCTCCGAGAAGTTCATCGGCGAGAAGATGCTGCAGTACGTGGGCGCGCTGATCCTCGGGCTCGGCGTGGTCTTCTTCCTGATCTGGCGCGCCCAGCACACGAGCCCGCACGAGCGCGCGCTCATGGCCGCCGCCGCGGGCGCCGCCCTCGTGGGCCTGGGCCTCTACGTGCGCTCCCGGCCCCCGTATCAGAGCCTCTCGGGCGCGCTGCTCGGCGGGGGCTGGTCGGTCCTCTACGTCACGGCCTACGCGGTCTATCATTTCGAGCCCGTCAAGATCGTCGAGTCGCCGCAGACCGCGCTGGCGCTGCTGCTCGCGGCCGCCGGCGGGATGATCGGCCACGCCCTGCTGACCGGCTCGCGGGCGTTCCGGCTGTACGCGTTCAGCCTGGCCTATTTCCTGCTGCTGTTCTGCCGGGCGGACATCGCCTCCTTCGACCTGTTCCTGCTCCTGCTCGCCGCCTCGGCCATGATCGCCGTCGAGTCCGGCGAGGCCGACGTCCTCCTGCCCGCGCTGATCGGCTTCCACGCGAACTACGTGCCCGTGTACTTCCGCACCATCGGCCTGCCGCCCGCGGAGCACACGGCGGCGAACTTCGCCCAGCCCTTCGGCTGGCTGGCCGGCGGCTACCTGATCGCAGCGCTCATGCCCTTCGTGCCCCGCACGCGCGAGCGCCTGGACACGCCGGAGCAGTCGCGCATCCTCGACGCGGCCCTGTGCCTCAACGCGGCCCTGTTCGCCCTCGTCGCGGGCTCGATGGGGCGGGTCTACTTCGGCCACGCGAGCCTGCCGCGCGCCTGCGCCCTGAGCGCCCTTTTTCTTCTTCCCGCCATCGGCCACCTGAAGGTCCTCGGGCGCAAGGCGGCGTCGGTGAGCCTGGGCGGCGTCATTCCCCTGGCCCTGCTCGCGGCGGCGGTCTTCGAGATGCCCGATCCGATGTGGAAGCTGATCGCCTGGGTCGGGGTCTCCACGGGCTGGGTGTTCATCGGCCTGTTCCTGGGCCAGCCCGTCTGGCGCGCGGCCGGGCTGTGCATGGGCCTGCTGACCTTCATGTTCTACACCGAGGTCGCGCGCCGCGGCGAGGAGGCGCGCCGCGCGGCGGCGATGGCGCTGTTCGTGTTCTCCGGCCTCTCGTACTTCTTCTCGCGCTTCCACCGCCTGTGGCTGGCCGACCCCGAGGAGTGGGAGAAGCCGGCGACCGAGTACTGGCTCTACATCGGCACCGCCGCGCTCGTGCTCGGCCTGTGGGGGGCGCTCGACGCGGCGCCGTTCCTATGCTGCCTCGTCGCCCTCGCGATCATCGGCGAGCACCTGGCCGTGCGCCTGGGCCGCGTGCATCTATGGGTGCAGGCCGCCGCGCTCGAGCTCGGCTTCGGCTTCTACTCCTTCTTCGTCGACTACGGGACGGGAGCGAGCGGGATCGGGCTCTCGTCGCGTCTGCTGGTGAGCGCGGTCGTCGTCGGCGCCTATCTGTACCTGCTGTGCGCCGACCCGATGGAGGAGGAGCTGTCTTCGCGGTGGACGCCGTTCAGCCGCGCCGAGCAGCGCCGCGCCGTCTCCTGGATGCTCCTGGCGGTCGCGTCCTTCGCGGTGTACCGCGAGTTCGACGGGCGCCTGCGCCTGCCCGTCTGGGCGTTCGCCTCGCTTGGGCTTTTCTGGCTCGGGCGGACGACGAGAAGCGCCGACTTCCGCGCCCAGTCCCTCATCCTGGCGGGAGGCGCCGCGCTCGAGGCGGGCGTGTCCTACCTGACCGCGCCGGCGGCCCTGCTCTCCGGGCTCACCGTGCCGCGCGCGGCGCTGTACTGGTCGTCGATCGGCGCCTTGCTCGGGGGCCTGTCCGCCTCGAAAACGGCGGAGGCCGAGGCCGACCGCGACGATCAGGCCGCGACGATGTTCGCCCTGCTGGCGCTCGTGCTCGGAGCGGCCTATTTCGCCAAGGAGCTCGACCGCGTGCAGCTCACGCTGGCGTGGACCGGCCTGGGCATATCCTTCCTCGCCGGCGGCATCGCGCTCGGCTGGCGCGAGCTGCGCCTTCCCGGCCTGACGCTTCTGGGCCTGTGCGTCGCCAAGGCGCTGCTCTCCGACACGGCCAACCTTCCGCTGCCGCACCGCGTGGCGAGCTTCGTGGCCCTCGGCGTCGTGCTCATCTTCGCCTCCAGCCTCTACAACCGGGCGGGCGCCGGCGAGTGAAAAAGGCCGCGCCGTTCGCGCTCGTCGCCTTCGCCCTGTCGGCCGCGTTCGTCGTGAGCCGGGGCGGGCGCAGCCGGGAGAGCCTTCTGCCCGTCTCGCGCGCCGTCGCCGAGCACGCCAAGGGCCTCGACCGGGGCTCGGCGATCGTCTTCCCGCTCTCGGCCGACGAGGAGCGCGCCATCGGCGAGAGAATCGCCAAGGACCTGGGCGCGTCCGAGCCGGCGCCCGGCACGACCGGCGCCTCGCGCGCCGCCCTGTGGAGGGAGCTCGGCCTCGAGGCGGCGGGCTCGCCGCTCGTGACGCGCTTTCGCGGGCGCTACGATTTCCGGACCTCGGACCACCGCCAGGTCAACGCCTTCGCCGTCCCCGGCGGCTTCGTCTACGCGACCTTCGGGCTGCTCGAGAAGCTCCACCAGGATCCCGACGCCTTGCTGTTCACGCTCGGCCACGAGATCGGCCACATCGAGCTCGGCCATTGCGCCGACGCGTACCGCCTGCGCGCGGGCGCCAAGGACCCGCTGCGCGCCCTGCTCGGCGGCGTCATCCTCATACCGCGCCTGCTCGCCTCGCTGCACTTTTCGCCGGGCCAGGAGCTCGAGGCGGACGCCTACGCCGCGCGCCTGCTGCGCTCGCTCAAGCGCGATCCGGCCGCGGGCCTGCGGACCTTCGACGCCCTGGGCCTCAAGGCGGACGCGGAGCTCCGCCGCGGCCCGGGACGGGTCGCCGCCGAGGGCCTCTCCGACTACTTCCGCACGCATCCCGGCTCCTGGGAGCGCCGCGCCGCGCTCGAGCGCGAGGCGGCCAAGGCCCCGTGAGCTCCGGCACGGCGTCGGCTGGTTTTCGCGGCTTTCTGGCGGCGCAGGCGACGGGCGCGTTCAACGACAACGCCTTCAAGACCTTCGTCGTCCTGTCCGTGGTCGCGGCCGCGCCCGGCGACGCGCCCGCGTTCATCGCCATGGCCGGAGGCGCGTTCATCCTGCCTTTCCTGCTGTTCTCGACCGCCGGCGGCGACATGGCCGACCGCTGGCCGAAGGCCCGGCTCGTCTCGATCTTCAAGGCGATCGAGATCGCGCTGATGCTGCTCGCCGTTCCCGCCCTGGCGGCCCGCAGCGCGCCGGCCCTGCTGGTCCTGCTCTTCCTGATGGGGACGCATTCCGCCTTCTTCGGCCCCGTGAAGTTCTCGATCGTCCCGGAGCTCGTGACGGACGCGGAGCTCTCCAACGCCAACGGCCTCGTGCAGATGTGGAGCTTCGCCGCGATCATACTCGGCACGGCCTGCGCCTCCGAGCTCGTGACCTGGGCGGGCGGGCGTCCCGGGCTCGCGGCGGCGGCGTTCGCGGCGGTCGCGGCCGCGGGCTTCCTCGCGTCGCTGCTGATCCCGGCCGCGAAGGCGGCCCGGCCCGGCGCGGCGCTCTCCTTCGACGTCGTCTCGAGCACGGCGGCCAACCTCCGTCATCTCGCCTCCCTCGAAAGCGTCAACCTCGCGACCTACGCGGCGGCCTTCTTCTGGTTCGTCGGCGCGATGTTCCAGATGAACCTCCTGATCTACGGCACGCGCCTGATGGGCTTAAGCGAGCCGGCCTGCGGGCGCCTGCAGGTGGTGTTGGCGCTGGGCATCGGCGCGGGCTCCTACATCGCCGGGCGCCTCTCGCGCGGGCGCGTGGAGCTCGGGCTCGTGCCGCTGGGCGCGCTCGGCCTCGTGATCTTCGGCGCGGACCTGGCCTTCGCGCACCGCTCGATGAACCGCGTCGCGGTCGACCTTCTGCTGGCCGGCCTGTCCGCCGGGTTCTACGCCGTGCCCCTGCAGGCCTTCATCCAACAGCGCAGCGCGCCGGGGGAGCGCGGCCGGATCGTGGCGACGGGCAGCTTCCTGTGCTTCTCGGGAATCCTGATCGCGACGGCGGCGCTGTGGGCCCTCGACGCCGCGTTTCGCCTGGACCCGGCCCAGGTCTTCCTCGTGACCGCGGCGATGTCGGCGGTGGTCGCCTTCGAGATCCTCCGGCGCCTGCCGGACTTCTTCCTGCGCCTCTTGTTCCTGCCGGTGACGCGCCTCGTCTACAGCATCCGCACGACCGGACAGGAGAACGTGCCCGTAGACGGCCCGGTCCTGCTCGTGGCCAACCACGTGTCGTTCATCGACGCGATCTTGATCGCGATGGCCAACCAGCGCCTGGTGCGCTTTCTCATGCTGCGCGCCTTTTACGACCTGCCCGTCGCCGGCTGGTTCTTTCGCGCCATGGGCTGCATCCCCGTCTCGAGCGGCGACGGGCCGAAGGCCCTCGTGGCTTCTTTTAAACGCGCGCGCGAGTACATGATGTCGGGCGAGGCGGTCTGTATCTTCGCCGAGGGCGAGATCAGCCGGCATGGCCAGATGCAGCGCTTCAAGCGCGGCTTCGAGAGCATGGTGCACGGCGTCGAGGTGCCGATCGTGCCGGTGCATTTGGATGAGGTGTGGGGAAGCATTTTTAGTTTTTCGGGGGGTAAAATAGTTTTTAAGTGGCCGCGTCGCATTCCGTATCGGGTGACCGTGAGTTTCGGGAAACCGTTACCGGCAACGGCGTCGGCATTCGAAGTGAGACAGGCCATTCTCGCCCTCGGCGCCGAAGCTTTCTCGCACAGGCTCCAGGACTCGCCACCGTTGCCGTTGGCATTCAGTCGACAAGCTAAATCTCGTCCGTTTGCCCTGAGCATGGCCGATTCGTCCGGCACGCGTTTGAGCGCCATTCAATCGTTGACGGGCTCATATCTGTTAGGTAAAGCCGTCGCCATACACCTCGCCGAAGGCGAGGAAAACACTGGGATCTTTCTCCCGCCATCCGCCCCCGCGGCGCTCGTCAACGTCGGCCTCGGTCTGCACGGCAAGGTCGCCATCAATCTTAACTATACGGCCAGTAAAGAGGTCGTGGATGCGTGCGTCAACAAGGCCGGCATCAACACCATAGTCACCTCGCGCAAGTTCTCGGAAAAATTGGGCTGGGAACCGAACGGCAAGAAGATATATATCGAGGATCTCGCCCCGGCCCTTTCCCCGCTGTCAAAAGCCTTTCACGCGGTCCTATTCCTCATCATCCCGTCCTTCCTCCTGGAACGAACGTTCTTCTCTCAGGCCCGCGGATCCTTGGATCGCCTGGCGACCATCATGTTCACCAGCGGCTCCACCGGCGTCCCCAAGGGCGTCATGCTCACCCACGCGAACGTCCTCGCCAACCTCGAGGCCGTCGCCCAGGTGGTCCAGTTCGGCCCCGACGATCGCATGCTCGGCGCGCTCCCGTTCTTCCACTCCTTCGGCTTCACCGTGACCTTGTGGATGCCCCTGCGCCTGGGCATGGGGACGGTGTACCACTACAATCCCCTCGACGCCCGCCGCATCGGCGACCTGGCCGAGCAATACAAGGTCACCTGCCTTCTCGGCACCCCGACCTTCCTGCTCGCCTGGCTGCGCCGCGTCGAGGCCGCGAAGTTCAAGTCTTTGCGCCGCGTCGTGGTCGGCGCCGAGAAGCTGCGCGCCGAGGTCGCCAAGGCCTTCGTGGAGAAGTACGGCCTCGTCCCGCTCGAGGGCTACGGCGCCACCGAGCTCTCTCCCGTGGCGTCGGTCAACATACCCGACATCGCCTGGCCCGGCATCAACCAGACCGGGACCAAGCTCGGCACCGTGGGCCAGCCCCTGCCCGGCGTATTCATGAAGGTCGTCGACCCGGACACCGGCCGGGAGCTCGGCGCCGACCAGCCCGGCCTGCTGCTGGTGAAGGGCCCCAACGTCATGAAGGGCTACCTCGGCGATGAGGCGCGCACGGCCGAGGTCATAAAGGACGGCTACTACGTGACCGGCGACATCGCCCGCATCGACGAGGACGGCTTTATCACCTTGACCGACCGGCTCTCGCGCTTCTCCAAGGTCGCCGGCGAGATGGTGCCCCACGTCAAGGTCGAGGAGAGCCTGCACGAGGTCCACGGCGTCCTCGACCTGACCTTCGTCGTCGCCGGCGTGCCCGACGACCGGCGCGGCGAGCGCCTCGTGGTCCTGCACAACGCCGAGGTCGAGCTCGACGTCCTCCTCAAGAAGCTCGCCGACACCGGCCTGCCCAAGCTTTGGCTTCCGGACAAGTCGAATTTCCACAAGGTCGAGGCATTCCCGCTTCTCGGCTCGGGCAAGGTGGACATGCAGGCGCTCAAGGCGGAGGCGCGGCGCTTCGAGGCCTCCTGAGGCCCGCCCCTTAAGAGTATAATCCCCGCACGATGATGATGTTCCTGCTTGTTTCCGGCCTGGTCGCGGTCAACGCGCTTTTCGTGCTCATGGAGTTCGCGGTCGTGCGCGTGCGTCCGGCGCGCATCGAGCTGCTCGCCCGCCGCGGAAGCAAGCGGGCCCTGGCCGTGCAGGAGGTGCTGGCCCGACTCGACGACTACCTCGCCGCGATCCAGGTGGGCATAACCGTCATCGCCCTGGCCCTCGGCGCCGTCGGCGAGCCGGCCGTCACGGCGGCGCTGAGCGAGCGCCTCTCGGGGCTGCTCTCCGCCCTGCCGCCGCACTGGACCCGGATCATCTCGTTCTCGATCGCGGTGTCGGCCTTGGCCGTAATTCAGATCGTGCTCGCCGAGCTCGTGCCGCGCGCGGTGGCGATCAACTACGCCGAGCCGCTCGCCCTGTGGGGAGCGGCCCCGCTCAAGATCCTGGCGGGGGGGCTGCGTCTTCCGATCCGCGCTATGACCGCCTCCTCGGCCGCGATCCTGCGCGTGTTCGGGCTCAAGCCCGCCGCGGAAGCGGAGCAAACGGTGGGCATCGACGAGATGCGCATCCTGCTCGGCGAGACGCAGGAGAAGGGCGCCATCCCGCTCGAGCGGCTGCTCCTGCTCGAGAACCTCTTCGACTTCGGCTCGGCCAAGGTCGCCGACGCGATGCGCCCCCGCGAGCGCATCGCCTACCTGTCGCTGGCGCGCCCGTGGACGGAGAACCTCGACGTCATCCGCGACAAGCGCTACTCCCGCTACCTGCTCTGCGAGGGCGACCTCGACTCCGCGATCGGCGTCGTGCATATCAAGGATCTCGTGCTCAACGAGGTCGGCTCGAACCCGGACCTCAAGAAGCTGCGCCGGGACCTTTACGAGGTCTCCGCCGGGGAGTCCCTGGAGAAGCTGCTCAAGACCATGCCCGACAAGGGCGTCCACCTGGCGGTCGTGCGCGATCCCCTCAACCGAGTCGTGGGCCTGATCACCCTCGAGGACATCATGGAGGAGCTCGTCGGCGAGGTCCGCGACGAGTTCGAGAAGACGACGGGCTGGATGGCGGGCGAGTTCTTCGCGAGCGCGGCCGTCGACGCGAACCTGCCCACGACCGAGCGCAAGGCCACGATCCGCCACCTCATGGACCGGATGAAGGCCGCCAACCCCGAGCTCGACGCCGAGGCCGCCTTCGCCGCCGTCTGGGAGCGCGAGCTCAAGTTCGCGAGCGCCGTGGGGCGCGGCGTGCTCGTGCCGCACGCGCGCCTGCCCGGCCTCAAGGCGCCGCTGATCGCCGTCGGCCGCTTCGCCAAGGCGCCGCCCCTGCCCACGCCCGACGGCGTGCCCCTGCGCCTCGTGTTCCTGATCATGACCCCGCTCGAGACGCCCACGATGCAGCTCAAGGTGCTCCAGCGCATCGCGTCCTTGGTCACCAACGAGACCTTGCGCCGCAAGATCCTGCGCGCCAAGACCGACGAGATCCTCCTCAATTTATTGCGCACCGCCGACACCCTCCTCGCGACTTAATTGGGGTCAGGTTTGCCGTTGTTGCAGTATTCATAGGAATTTCCCATAGGAATACTGCAACAACGGCAAACCTGACCCCGTAGCCCTGCCTGGCGACCGATCTAAGATGTATTATTTAGGCATGAGCAGCGAAAAACTGAGATTTTTACGGGCTTGCCGCTCCCAGGCGGTCGACGCGACCCCGGTGTGGTTCATGCGCCAGGCCGGACGCTATATGGCCGAGTACCGGGAGCTGCGCAAGACGCACTCCATCCTCGCGCTGGCCAAGACGCCGGAGTTGGCCTGCGAGGTGACGCTTCAGCCCGTGCGGGCATTGCCCGTCGACGCCGCGATCCTCTTCGCCGACATCCTGCTGGTCCTCGAGCCGATGGGCCTCAAGCTGCGGTTCGCTCCCGGCCCGACGATCTCCAACCCCGTGCGCACCGAGGCCGACATCAAGCGCCTGAGGGTCAAAGGCGCGGCGGCCGAGCTCGACTGCGTGTTCTCGGCCGTCAAGCTCATCCGCCGCGAGACCGAGGGGAAGGTCGGCCTGATCGGCTTCGCCGGCGCCCCGTTCACCGTCGCCAGCTACATGATCGAGGGCGGCCACTCCGACCACTACAAGCTCACCAAGGCGATGATGACCGACCGCCCAGACCTGTGGGACGCCCTGATGAAGAAGGTCCGGACCGTCACGGCCGAGTATCTCGAGGCACAGGTCAAGGCCGGCGCCCAGGCCGTGCAGCTTTTCGACTCGTGGATCGGCGTGCTCTCGCCGGATCAGTACCGGCGCCATGTGCGGCCGCACTCGAAGTGGATATTGGACCGGCTCTCGAAGTCGGGCGTGCCCGTGATCTCCTTCGGCACCGACACCAACGGCTTCCTCGAGGATTTCGCCTCGGCCGGCGGCTCGGTGATCGGCGTGGACTGGCGCATCGACATGGACGTCGCGCGCCGGCGCCTCGGCAAGAAGGCGGTGCAGGGGAACCTCGATCCGATTCTCCTGTTCTCCGGCAAGAAGGCCTTGAAGGCCGCGGTCAAGGACATCATCGACCGCAACGGCGGCCGCAAGGGCCACATCTTCAACCTGGGGCACGGCATCCTGCCGACGACGCCGGTCGACACCGTCAAGATGGTCGCCGATTGGGTCCACGAGTTCAGCCGGACATGAGACCGGGAAGACCGACGGCGACGAAGCGCGTCGTCGTCCTCGGAGGAGGCATCTCCGGGCTCGTCGCGGCCTACGAGCTCGTCAAGCGAGGGCAGCCCATCGAGGTGACGGTGCTCGAGGCGGGCAAGACCCTCGGCGGCAAGATCCGCACCGAGTCCATCGACGGCCAGGTCTTCGAGACCGGCCCGGACAGCTTCCTGACCACCAAGCCCGAGATGCTCGAGCTCGTGCGCGAGCTCGGCCTGGCCGGCGAGCTCATCGGCACCGGGCCGGACGCCGGCGTCGACATCCTGCTCGCGGGGCGCCTGGTGCCGATGCCCGCGGGCATGAACCTGGTCGCGCCGACGCGCATCCTCCCGTTCGCGCTGACGCCGCTGTTCTCTCCGGGCGCGAAGCTGCACATGGCGCTCGAGCCGCTGCGGCCCGCCCGCCGCGACGGGGTCGACGAGTCCCTGGCCGATTTCGCGCGCCGCCGCCTGGGCGCGGAGGCCCTCGAGCGCCTCGTGGCCCCCATGCTCGCCGGCATCTACGCCGGAGACCCGGAGCGCATGAGCGTGGCCAGCACCTTCCCGCAGCTGCTCGACATGGAGAAGAAGGGCGGCCTGGTCAAATCGATGTGGCTCGGCTGGCTCGGCACGAAGCGCGCCGCCCGGCGCGACGGCCTGACGACCTTCATGACCTTGAAGGGCGGCCTGTCTTTGGTCGTCGACGCCCTGCGGCGCCGCCTGCCGCCGCGCGCCGTGCGCCTGGACACTCCCGCGCAGGCCGTGCGCCGCCGCGAGGGCCATTGGGAGGTCGTCACGCCAAACTCGGTCCTCGAGGCGGATTCCATCATATCGGCCCTGCCCGCGTACGCGTTCGCCGACTGCATCGAGGGCCTCGACCCCGAGCTCGCCGTGCGCCTGCGGGAGATCCCGTTCTCCTCGACGGCGACGTCGGTCCTGATCTACGACGACAAGGACATTCCGGTCAAGCCCAAGGGCTTCGGCTTTCTCGCGCCCAAGGGGGAGGGGCTGACCGTGACGGCCGCCACCTACTCCTCGGCCAAGTTCCCGGGCCGGGCCGTCCCGGGACGCACGACCGTGCGCGCCTTCATCGGCGGCGCCGGGCGCGACGCCGACGCCGAGGGCGCGATCACCCGGCTCGAGTCGCGCGTGCGCGGCGACATCGCTAAGGTGCTCGGCCTCAAGGGTGCGGAGCCCGCGGCGATGAGGACCACGCGCTGGATCAAGACCAATCCGCAGTACGAGGTCGGCCACGCGCGCCGCCTCGACCGTCTGGGCTCGTGCCTGAAGGGGCACCAGGGCCTCGTCCTCGCCGGCGCCTCGTACGGCGGCGTGGGCCTGCCCGACTGCGTGCGCTCCGGGCGCCGCGCCGCGGAGCTCGTTTTCGCCGGATCACGGAGGAGCCATGACGCCGTACGCCCAGGACTTGCTTAGCCTCACCGTCGCGCTGGCCCTCGGCGCCTTCATCGGCCTGGAGCGCGAGCTCAGCGACAAGGCCGCGGGCCTGCGCACGAACATCCTGATCTGCGTGGGCTCCTGCCTGTTCGCGATCCTCTCGCGTCTGCTCGCCGATTCGATCGGCACCGACGTGACGCGCATCGCCGCGCAGATCGTCTCGGGCATCGGCTTCCTCGGCGCGGGTGCTATCATGCGCGAGGGCGAGCACGTCACCGGCCTGACCACCGCGGCCACGATCTGGGTCGTCGCCGCCATCGGCGTCGCGGCCGGCTTCGGCTACTACTCGCTCGCGGCCGCGGCCGCGGTGATGACCTTGGTCGTCCAGGGCGTGTTCCCGCACCTCGACACCATGATCGACGAGCTGCGTCAGCGGCACACGTTCAAGATCACCTCGGACCTCGACGATGACGGCCTCGAGCAGATCAAGACCATCTTCCGCAACTCGGACGTCAAGGTCCTGCGCCGCAAGCTCATGAAGCGCGCGAACCTGTACTACAGCGAGTGGTACGTCGCCGGCCCGCGTCTGGAGCAGAAGAACGTCGTGCGCATGCTTCTCGACAACAAGCACGTCCGGGAGCTCACCTACTAAGTGGACGCGGCCAAGGTCCAGGCGGCCCTGACGTCGCTCGGCCTGCCCAAGTTCCGCTGGGAGCAGGTGCGCCAGGCCGTGTTCGGCCGGGCCGTGTCCTCCTACGAGGAGATCGCGGTGCTGCCCGCGCCGGCGCGCAGGGCCCTGGCCGAGGCGGCGCCCCTGCTGAGCCTGCGCGAGCGCCGCGTGGACGTCTCCGGGGATGGGCGCGCGTACAAGGCCCTGCTCGACCTCGCCGACGGCAGCGTCGTCGAGACCGTGCTGCTGCGTCCGAGCGAGACCCGCTGGACCACGTGCATCTCCTCGCAGGTCGGCTGCGCGGTCGCCTGCACCTTCTGCGCGACGGGGCTCATGGGCCTCAAGCGCAGCCTGGCGCCGGAGGAGATCACGGATCAGGTCCTGTTTTGGCGGCAATACATGGCCGCGAAGGGTCTTCCGGGGCGGCTCGACAACGTCGTGTACATGGGCATGGGGGAACCCTTCGCGTGTTATGAACAGGTCTCGGCAAGCTTGAAAATACTCCTCGACCAGAAGCAGTTCGGCATCGGCGCCCGCCATATCTCGGTGTCCACGTCGGGGGTGGCGCCCAAGATCTCGCTGTTCGGCCGCGACTTCCCGCAGGTCAACCTGGCCATCTCCCTGCACGCCGCGACCGACGAGCTGCGCACGCGGCTCGTGCCGATGAACAAGGCCTTCAACCTGGCCGCGCTCGCCGCGTCATTAAAGGACTACATCGCGTCCACAAATCGGAAGATATTTTTCGAGTATGTTCTCCTCAAGGGCGAGAACGACCGGCCGGAGGACGCCGACGCCCTGACGCGCTGGCTCGACGGCGTCGGGCCCAAAGAACTTCTTCACGTTAACCTCATAGTGTTCAATCAGACCGACACGGCGCACCAGCCGACCGATGAGCGGGACGCGCGCGAGTTCCAGGCGCGCATGCTCGCGGGCGGCTACAAGTCCACGGTCAGGCAGAACCTCGGGCGCGACATCGACGGCGCCTGCGGCCAGCTGGTCGTGATGGAGAAGGCCAAATGAACGACGAGTACCGGCGGGAGACGCCCCCCAAGGACATCCGCGAGCGCCCGTCCCGGGCCCGCTACGACAAGATCAAGTCCGCCCTCGACCTCAAGTGGAGGCGCCGCGCGCTGCAGAGCGAGCGCATGACGCGCGAGCTCACCGACCAGCTCTGGGACGCCTTCGAGAACCCGTGGACGTGGTGCGGCTTCTGGCTGCTGCAGCCCGACGGCAAGGCGTTCCAGCCGGGCCCCGCGCGTCCCGAGCCCAGGAAGGACGCGGTCCCCGTCGACGGCGCCATCGCCGACGCCCTGCGCTCCGGCGACGCCAAGCCCGGCGCGACGACGATCTACGTGCCCGTCTTCGACAAGAACGCCCGGGTGTGGGCGATGTTCGAGGCCCGCTCCGCCGTCGCCTTCGACGACATGGACGCGCGCTGGATCGAGCGCCTCTTCAAGCCCTTCCAGACGATCGAGAAGCTGCCTCCTCAGGCGCTGTAGGCCTGAATTCGCCGCCGCTCAATAGGCCGCGTCGCGCTGCACCCCTTGCAGGTGGAGATTGCGGAAAAAGATGTAGGGGTCCTCGGCTTTCCGGCGCAAAGTCTCGTAGCGCTCAGCGTACGGCGCGAATTCCTGGAAGGAGTCGAAGCCGCGGACCGCGGTGGACTCCGGATTCCCGAGCACGTAGGGGATGGGGCTCATGAACGTCTCCACGCCGAGCGAGACGCCGCCGCGCAGATCCGAGGGACCGAGCACCGGCAGGACCAGGTACACCCCGTAGCCGATCCCGTAGCGGGCCATGGTGTCGGAGAGATGGGACTCCTCCCGCTCGAAGCCCAGCCAGTCCCGGGCCGGATCATACAGGCCTCCGATGCCCGCCGTCGAGTTGACGAGGAAGCGGGCGGTGGTGCGGCCCGCGGCGGCGGCCTCGAGCTGGAGCAGATGGTTGGCGAGATAGATCGGCGTTCTCAGGTTGTCGAAGAAGCGGCTGATGCTCCGGCGGACGGGCTTCGGCGCCGCCTTCTCATAGCCCTTGCTGAGGGGGATCAGCAGGAAGCGATAGACGACGTGGTTGAAGGCGAAGATCGCGCGGTTGACCGGGCGCAGCGGGTCCCGGTACTCGCCATAGGCGACGACCGTCGGCTCGAGCGGCGCTTCGGCGCCCGGCGGAGGGGGGGCGGCCGGCCGGGGCTTGGCCGCCTTCGCGGCGCAGCTGCCGGCGAGGAGGACGAGCAGGACGGCCGCGCGCGGGGCGAGGGCGCTCATCGCGAGGACTTCTCCCCGCCGGGCCGGAATCGCACGCCGGTGCCGACGATCACGTGGTGCGTCGCGAAGCGCACCGAGGCGGTCCCGCCGGCGACCGGAGCGTCGAGCCGCGCGTCCGAGTACTTGTACTCGCCGAAGACGATCAGGTCCTTCCACGGCGTTCCGCGGACTCCGGCGAAGGCCTGGAACGCGGGATGGCTTCCGAGCGCGTAGCGGCGGGAGCCGCCCCGGCCCTCCACTTCGCTCTCGACGTGCGGGATGGAGATGCCCAGGCCCGCGCCCGCGTACGGCCAGGCGGCGCCGCGGGACGGGGGCCGCGCCTGCAGGTTGAAGGTCAGCAGGTTCATGCCGTGGGAGACCTCGAAGGACTGGACGGTGTCCGCGAGCCTCGCGTCCGCGTCGACCGGCCGGCCGTTGAGCGTTCCTTGCGCCCGGTAGGCGGCCGCCGTGCGCGCGATCGCCTTGAAGTGCACGAACTCGAGGCCGAGCCCCACCGGAGAGCGCTCCCGCGGAAAGTAGGTCGCCCGGTAGCCGTAGTAGGGCGGAGAGCGCAGTGATTGGTCGTCGAAGCGCACCCCGCGAAACGCGACGTCCGTGTTTCGCCCGGGCTGGCGCAGCACGAGGTCGGAGGGGCGGGTGAAGGACTTGCCCGCGAACACTTCGACCAGGACCTCGCCGCGGCCGGGCGCGGCCAGGGCGAGGAGCACGGGGACGAGCGCGACGAGCCGGAGGCGCGGCATGGACGGAGCATACCCGCCGCCGGGCGCCGGGGCCATCGGCGGCCTGTATCCATATTATTGCCGTCGATGGAGAGGGCCTCCCGAGGGAAAAAGCCGGCCCGGCTCGAGAGAGCCGGGCCGGGGATTTCGCGTCTTGCGGTTTACGGCGCCTGCGGCGCCTGCTCGAGCGGCGTGCCGGCGAACCCGCCGCGCGGGCTGCAGTCGCCGAGGATCGGGCGCGTGACCGGCCCCTCATCTCCTTCCTGCACGGTCCGCCAGCCGACGATCTCGCATGAGACCGACGCCGGGTTGCGCGACTTGCAGTAGTAGCCGACCTCGCTCTCGAAGGCCGGAACCATCGTGGCGTCATATGGGCTGCAGTGGTCGCGCCCGTACAGCCCCGCGGGAGCCTTCTTCGTCTCCTTCGCGAGCTTCGACAGCTTCGCGCCGAACGACGCGCGAATCTGCTGGAACGCCTGCGCCACGCCGCCTTCGGCCGACGCGCTTACGGACTCGCCGCCGGCGTGCGCGACGCCGAGACCGAGGCCGGCGGCCAGCGCGAGCGCGCCGGCCAGGTACTTCGCGGACTTCATCATTTGTGTGTCCTCCAGGATTCCCGCCGTGACGGCGGGTCATGCCTATGATAGGACGCGCCGCCCGCTCGCGGGCGCGGCGCGGGGTCCCAAGGCGCCAAGGCATTGGCTCCAGAAGGGGCGCGCGACGATACCGCCCGGATGAGAAGCGCCTCTTCTCATGGTAAAATGGCCCATGAGCGATTTCTCCCGTCTGGTCACGCGCCTGCGCGAGCACGCCGGACATCGTTCCGCGCGCGAGTTCTACCGCGTCGCGGGAGGACGCGCCGCCTTCGGCTGCACCTACAAGCAGTACCTCAACGTCGAGGCCGGGCGCCACGTGCCGGGTCCGCGCCTCGTCGCGGCGCTCGTCGCCGTCCTGCGCCTGTGGCAGGATCCGGACCGCGCCCGGCGCTTCGCGCACGCCTATCTGCGCGCGCTCCTCGGCGCGGGCGCGGCGGCCGATTTCATCGCGGGCGCGCTGGCGACGCCGGACCCCGCGTCGGCGACCCCGCTCAAGCGCGCCATCGAGCGCGACTGGGCCGCGCGCTCACGTCCGCTGACGGTCGCGCAGTCCCGCCTTATACGCAAGGACGACGCGCACTATTGGGCGTTCACCTTGCTCGAGAGCGACCTCGGCGCACAGTCCGCGGAGGAGATGCGCGCGCGCACCGGGTTGCCTGCGACGGCGCTCAAACGCGCGCTTGAGGGCCTCGCCCGGGCGGGCCTCATCGCGCGCGACGCCGACGGGCGTTGGCGCTGCCCCGACGCGGGCAAGATATTCATTCATGAGCGTCCGGTGGAAGGAAAGCTCGAGATCGCACCGCATCTCGGAGAGCTGCGCCGGCGCTGGGAGGCGATGGCCCGCCGCGACGGCAAGACCCTCTTCGACCAATATCTGCTCGTGCGGGCCTCGGAGTCCGAGTTCAAGGCCTACCTGCCGCAGCTCGCACAGGCCGTCGCCGGCAGCGAAGTCTACGCGTCGACCGAAACCGGGGACGACACGGGCTTCCTCCTCGTTGAGTCCCGCGTGCGCCGCGTGCTGACCTTCTAGGGGAAAATGGCCCGCCCGGGACCTTATAGGTCCCGGGCGGGCGCTCCTGGTGGGGTCGACGCGGACTGTTGTCGGTTCGAGTGCGCCTTTCCGCCGCGTCTTGGGAACATCGTAGCAGGACGCCGTTTCGAATTTATTGCGGCCGGGCGCCCCGGCCGTGGCGGATTCGAAACGGATAAGTCATACTAAATAGGATGAGACTCGCTTTGAAGCTGAGCCCTCTATCGGCGCTCGCGTTCCTCGCGAACTGCGGCGAGGTCACGGTGCGCACCGACATTCCCTCGGCGTACGACGCCCCGGCTCCGGGCACTTCCCCGCTCGCCCCGGGCGAGACCCGCCTCGATCCGGCGATCTCCAACGCGCTGATCAAGCTGGCCGAGGACCGCCGCAATCTCAAGCGCGACCTGACCGGCATCGAGGGCACGCCCGTCGCCGACATCCTGACCGTCGGCTCGCCGATCGGCTACGCCCTGCGCAACCGCTTCCTGAATGTCGGAATCCCGCTCGGCGAGGCCTTCGCCAGCAGCACCGACCCGGCCTTCCGCGGAAAGCTGCTCGAGCTCTCGCGCTGGGACCGGGACGGCGAATCGCGCGCCGCGGCCTTGATCGCGCTCGCGCGCACCCACGATCCCAAGTACCTCCAGGTGTTCAACGAGGCGCTGATCCACCTCGACCCCGCGGTGCGCTTCGGCGCGCTCGAGGCGCTCGTCGTCTTCGAGCATCCGCGGCAGGCGATGCCGCTGCTGGCCGCCGCCTCCGAACGCGACACCGAGCCGCTGCTGCGCGTGTACGCCGCCGCGGGCCTGGCGCGCATGGGCGACGTCGCGGGCCTGCACCGGGTGCGCTCCTTCCTCGACAACCCGTCGTGGGTCGTCAAATCCCTGGCCGCCAAGTACCTGGGCGAGCTCGGCACGTCCGAGGACTACGACCTCCTCCTGCGCCGCATCGACGGGGAAGTCGGCAACGATTTCGTCGTCGCCGAGTTCGCCGTCTCGGCGCTGAAGCTGTGGCCCAAGAAAAAGGCCGCCGAGGAGAACGCTCAGGCGTCGCCGGCGCCCGCGCCCGCTCCGCCGCCCTCGGAAAGCTTGAGCCTGGCTTCGTTCTCGCTCGAGCCCCTGACCGTCACCGCGCCTCGCGTGAGGCAGCAGGAGCTGATCAATCCGCGCATCAACGCGCACCTGCTGCGCCTGCTGCAGCAGCGCATGGACGCGCGCCCCGACACGCTCGCCTCGAGCGACGCATCCCTGTTCAACCTCGCCCGCCTGTCGACCTTGACCGGCTACTCGCTCAAGACGCGCTACACCGAGCTCGGCTTCCTGCTCACCGAGGGCCTCGCCGGGACCAAGGACTATCAGCTCCAGCGCGAGCTCGAGAACGCGGCGCGCCTGGCCAAGAACGTGCAGACGCGCGCGGCCGCGCTCGTGGCCCTCTCCTACGCGAAGGACATGCGCTACCTGAACCTCTTCCAGGGCGCTCTCAACGACCCCAGCGTCACCGTGCGCTTCGCCGCGCTCGAGTCCCTGCTCATTCTCGGGGATCCATCGGTGCAGCTCCAGCTCGGCGGCGCCGCGCGCAACGACCAGTCCCTGGCCGTGCAGATTTACGCCGCAGCCGGCATGTGGCGCAAGGGCGACGGCTTCGGCAAGGAGATACTGCTGCGCTTCCTCGACCACGCGGACTGGTTTCCGCGCGCGATGGCGGCGTATTATCTCGGCGAGCTGGGCGGCGGCTACGAGTACCGCCGCATGCTGCAGTACCTCGATCGCGAGACTGACCCCTCCACGAAGGCGGAGCTGGCGACCGCCTTGATGAAACTCCACCCGAAAAAGGACGAGAATTGAACAACAGCCCCTTCATGGCGTTGGCGCTCACCGGCGGCGACTGGGTCATCTGGGCCCTGGTGCTGAGCTCGATCGGCGGCGTGGCCGTGGCGTACGACCGCTGGAACCTCCTCAAGGAGGAGTCGAAGGCGCTCGCGGCCCTGCGGCCGGTCTTTCTCGCCGCGCTCGCCGCGGAGGACGCCGACGCCGCCTTGAAGGCCGTCAAGGCCAACCCCGGCGCGGCGGCCCGCGTGCTCTCCGAGCCCGGCAGCCTCGGCGCGGCGCTGTCCGACGAGCGCCGCCACCTCGAGGGGCGCCTGCTGTGGATCGGCACGCTCGGCAACAACGCGCCGTTCGTCGGCCTGTTCGGCACCGTGCTCGGCGTCATCAAGGCCTTCCACGACCTGGCCGAGTCCGGCGCCGGCCCCGAGGTCGTCATGGTCGGCCTCTCCGAGGCGCTGGTGGCCACCGCCGTGGGGCTGCTCGTCGCGATCCCGGCCGTGCTCGCCTACAACTTCCTGCAGAAGAAGATGCGCGACCTGCTCTCCGAGACGGAGTCTTTGGGCCTGCGCTACGCCGCGCTGCGGACTCATCATGCACGCCGAGGGTGATTCCGACGGCCCGATCACGAGCATCAACATCACGCCGCTCGTCGACGTGGTGCTCGTCGTCCTGATCATCTTCATGGCCACCGCCCCGATGATCGCGCGCCGCGCGATCAAGGTCGAGGTGCCGAGGGTGGCCAAGTCGGACAAGGCGGCCACCGACGCCCTCGCGGTCGCCTTGAACGGCAAGCGGGAGCTGACCTTGTCCGGAAAGCCCACGACGCTCGATGAGCTCAAGAAGGTCCTGGCGGCCGCGACCGCGGCCAAGCCCGACCAGCCCGTCACCTTGTCCGCCGACAAGACCTTGCCCTACGGCGCGATCGCGGAGCTGCTCGACGCGGTGCGCTCCTCCGGCGTCAAGAAGGTGGGCTTGGAGGTGCAGCGAAAGTGACGGTCATGCCCCCGAGGAAGCGCGCCCCCGCCCCGCCGCCGTTTCCTCGGTCGGTCGCGATGTCGGCGGGCATGCACGCGCTGTTCTTCGCGGCGCTGTGGCTCCTGCCGAATCTGAGCTGGCGGTCGCCGGCGCCCCCGTTCGAGATCGAGATCACGAGCCCCTTCCTCGGCGACGGCCCCGCCAAGCTCGGCGCGCCGAAGGCCTTCGTGCCGGGCGTGCCCGCGATCATCAATGCGACGCCCGACGTCCCCGTCCCTCCCAAGCCCGCAGACCAAGCCCCCGAGCCGCCCAAGGACTGGACGCTTCCCGGGCCCGACACCAAGAAGGTCGAGACGCACGAGACGCCCGCCGCGACGCCGGGCGGCGAAGCGGGCGGCACCGGCACGGCGGCCAAGCTCGGCGGCTCCGGCGAGGGCTCCGATGACGGCGTGCCCGGCGGCACCGGCCACGGCGGCACGCCCCTCAAGGAGCTGCCGCGCCTGCTCAATCGCGACGAGGTGCTGGCCGGCCTCAGGCGCCTGTACCCGGAAACCGAGCGTCAGGCGGGCCGCGAGGGCGCCGTCGTCATCATGATCCATCTCGGCGCCGACGGCCTGGTCTCGTCCTCGGACATCATCCACGCCGCCAGTCCCGACTTCAACGGCGCCGCCCTCAAGGTCGGCGCCTTGATGCGCTTCTCCCCCGCCATCGGCCTCAACGGCCGCCCCGTCCCCGTGCGCATGCCCCAGGAAGTCCGCTTCAAGCTCACGGACTGAATCTTGGTGTCAGGCTTGTCGTTCTTTGCATAACTATGCAAAGAACGACAAGCCTGACACCATCAACGGCGCTTGAGGCGGCGCGAGGCGTAGAGGACGGCGAGCGCCAGGGCGCTGAAGCCGCCGCAGATCCAGAACAGCGCGGTCGCCGTCGCAAGCGCGCCGAACAGGGCGCCGAGCGCGAGGGTGACGAGGGCCGAGCCGAGGACGAACGCGCCGTACAGGAAGCTGATCGCGCGCGGCTGGTCCTTCTCGGAGACCGTGCGCTGGACCTCGGAGCGCAGCGACAGGTCGCTGGCGGCCCAGGTGAGCGAGGAGAAGAGGATCAGGGGCAGCAGGATCGGCAGGCTCGTCGAGAAGGCCAGCGCCCAGGTCAGCAGGAGGCCGAGGGCGCCCCACTTGACCCAGCCGTGAGTGCCGGGGAAGCGCGCGGCGAGCTTGAGCAGCACGGCCGCGCCGGCGAGCTCGCCGGCGTTGGAGGCGGTGAGCAGCCAGGCCGAGGCCGAGGGGTTCTCCAGCACCGTCTTCGCGAACACGGGGATCAGCAGGCCCTCGAAGACGCGGTGGACGATCTGCGGCAGCACGAAGGCGAGCGCGATCCAGCGCATGCGCCCGTCGCCCATCACGAGCTTGGCCCCGGCCTTGATGTCCTTGAAGTAATCGGAGACGCGGCCCCGGAGGCCGCCCGCGGAGGGAGGGATCTCCGCGGGCAGCGCGTGGCGCACGCGCCAGAAATACCAGGCGGCGAGCGCGAAGGCCGGGGGTTGGATGACGAGCGACCACAGCGGCCCGGCGAAGCCGATCAAGGCGCCCGCCGTCAGGGCGCCGGCGACGCCGGCGACCTCGTACCAGATGTGGAGCTTCGCGTTGTACTTCTTGAGCGCGGCCTCGTTCTGGCCGAGGAGCAGAGTGGGGATCGAGTGGCGCGCGGTCTCGATGACGCCGGTGACGCCGCCGATCAGCAGGTACAGCGGGATCAAGGTCCCCATCGAGAGCGCGCCGGCGGCGCCGACGGCGATCAGGGTCCCGACGAGGGCCGCCTGGGCGGCGACGGCCCCGGCGAGGACCTTGCGCGCGGAGAAGCGGTCGGCGAGGCCGCCGGCCATCGCGGCGAAGACCGCTTGGGAAAGGCCGTAGACGACGACGAGCCCGGCGACGGCGGAGATGCCGCCGAAGGCGGTGAGGGCGAGCAGAGGGACGCTCAAGGTGATCGTCTCCATGCCCGATTTCATCGCGGCGGTGCCGATCATCATGCGCCGGACGTTCTTCGCGGCTTCGGGGGAGGGGGCGGGGGAGCGCGGAGTCGGCGAGAGGAGCGCCGGAGCGAGGGTCGGGGAGTCGAAGTGGGAGGGGGCAGGGAGGACGGTGAGGGATTCGCCCCGGAGGGCGAGGGCCTCGCCGGTGAGCAGGGAGAAGCTCTGGGCGGCGGCGGCGGGGGCGGCGGCGAGGGGGATGCGGGGAAGAGCCTTCGTCAGGGCCGAGGCGGATTCGACGCGGACGGATAACGGCAGCGGCTTCGCGGTCGCGATGCCGGGAACGGCGACGGATCCGATTCTTGCCGGCGAAACGGCGGCTCGGAGCGCCGGCGCGCCTTGAACGTTGATGCCGAAAACGGAGAGGGATAATGACGGCGATAGACTTAACGACAACGGAGCGGAGAAGTTCACGGGAAGACCGGCGCCCGTGAAGGATAGGACGGATATTGCGGGGTTTGGAGCTGCGATCGGCTTCGCCGATCGTATTTGGGCGAAGGCATCGGCGGGGAATGAAGCCGAGAGCAGCGTGATTATTAATGCGATTGCGGCGGAGCGCATTCTATTTCTTGGCTTGGAGCGTCATAATCCCCTTCACCGCCAAGGCGACGGCGCCGATGGCCCAGAAGATATTCGGCATCAGGAAGAAGTAGCCGGCGACGAGGACGGCGGCCATGAGGAAGGCGAGGGCGGCGCTCAGCGGCTTGGGCCTCAGGGCGCCGGAGGCCCGGTCGGATTTTTGCCCGCGCAGGGATTTGGCGGCCCGCCAGGCGAAGAGGAGAGCGACGGGTACGGTCGCGATGCCGAGCCAGGGCAGGCCGATGGCGGCGAACACGATCGAGGAGGCGAGCAGGCCGTTGAAGAAGCCGTGCGCGGCCATCGCGGCGAGTATGCCCTCCTTCTGGTAGACGCGGCCGAGGATCATCGAGTGCACGAAGCGCGTGGCGAAGAGCACGGGGTCCGCGGTCTCGTGGAGCGCCACGAAGATGAGGGAGGTGACGGCGGCGGGGAGGACGAAGGAGCCCAGGCGGAATTTCGCCGAGAGCTTGGCCAGCTTCCCCTGAAGGCCGCCGCGGAAGATGGCCTCCTCCGAGATCGGGGCCATCACGGCGGCGCCGACCCACATGGCCAGCGCGCTCAAGATCGTCGGCATCGCCCCGGCATCGGGGCCTTGGTAGTTGGGGTGCAGCTCGTAGCCGAGCAGCTGGGCGACGACGACGGTGACCATGGTGATCGCGATCGGGATGACCGCGGCGAGGAAGCCGACGTTGAGCGTGCGCTTGGCCGAGGTCGCCGGCGCGGGCGCCGCGTCCGGGGCGCGCAGGGACTTGACCCAGCGCGGGCCTTGAGAAGGGGCGAGGCGGGGCGAGTCCGAAGGGGCGGAGAGGCCGGCGACGGCGAGGCTCTCGGGGCGGGCGATAGAGCCTTCGAAAAGTCCGTCGAGCGCCTCGCGCGGGGCGTCCGCCGCGGCTTCGTTGGAAGCGGCGACCGCGGCGCCGCCGGTCCTCAGGACGGAGAGGGCTGCGGCGGGAGCGGGAGCGGCGAATTTTTCGGGAGTGGCCGCGGCGCGGATGAAAGGGGCCTTGAGCGCCGTCGCGGGATAGGCCATCCAGCGCGCGGCGGCGTTCGCGGCGGCGACGGGGGCGCCGGGCAGAGGCGCCAGCGAGGGGGCCGGGGTCAGCGAGGGGATCAGCCCGGCCTGCGGGCTCGCGGACGGCAGGACGGCGGACGCGCCGCCGAGGATGCTGATCGACGCGCCGGCGGCGCCGGCGAGTCCGGCGGGGGGCGCGACTCGCGCCGAGACCGTCTGCGCGGCGGCCTGGTAGGGGGCGAGGCCGGGGGCGGCGAGGATGAGGGAAAGGGAGAGGAAAAAGCGGGTGATCCTGTTCATGGAAGCAGTATAGCGGCGAGGCGAGGGGGGCGCCCCGGTCCTAGAGGGCGAATAGGCGGCGGCACTTAGCCTATGAGGAAGGGGGACCTAGGTCCTAGACGCTGAAGGGATTTCCTCAGCCGCGTCTGTGCCGGGCCTCGGGCCCGGCCTAGGGGGCCTTGCCGTTGGCGCGCACCGTCGCCATGACCTTGAGGATGTCGTCGCCGTAGCGGCTGCGCTTGAGGTCGGAGAGCGGGCCCAGCGGATCGCCGCCGCTGTCGCGGCAGGAGTGGATGGCGAGCACGCGCAGATTCTCGGTGGTCATGATGACGACGGGCTCGACGGCGTCCTTCTCGGAACGGCTCTTGCGCCAGGCGCGCAGGGCCTCGAAGGTGCGCCACTCGAGGTCGGAGAGGCGCTTGCGCTCGGGCGCGGCCGACGGGGGGCGGGTTATCGGCGGCGAGGCCTTGCCTTTCTCCACGGCGGCGAGCAGGCCGGCGGCGAAGCGCTCCAAAATATAGGGCGACATGCCGCGCACGGCGGCCAACGCTTCCCGGGTCTCCGGCATCGCCTGGGCCATGCGCACCATCAGGTCCTCGGGCATGACGCGAAACGGCGCCCGGTCGCGCGATTGGGCCTGCTGCTCGCGGTACAGCCAGATTTCCTTGAGCACGGCCATCTGCTGGCCGCCGATGTCCTCCCGGCCGACGAGCTTCCAATAGCCTTCGGTATCGAAGGTCTTGAGGTTGGGCTCGAGGGCGGCGAGGTCGCGGAAGGACTCGAGCGCGTCGTCCATGCGGCCCTTCTCGAGGAGCAGCTTCTTCTGGATGTCGGCCAGGCGCATCAGGAAATGGGTGTCGCCCTGCGCGTAGCGGATCATCTCGTGCGTCAGGGGGCGCTTGCCCCAGTCGGCGCGCTGCAGCTTCTTGGAGATCACGATGCCGAAGTGCCTCTCGATGGCGGCGGCCAGGCCGAGCTCCTTGGTTCCGAGTATCCTCGCGGCGATCATCGTGTCGTAAAGGTTGGCGAAGGTGAAGCCGTAGTCGCGCTT
Organism: Elusimicrobiota bacterium; assembly: GCA_036676805.1. Classification (GTDB taxonomy): domain Bacteria; phylum Elusimicrobiota; class Elusimicrobia; order UBA1565; family UBA9628; genus GWA2-66-18. The sequence goes on along the minus strand of JAKFCD010000083.1, from coordinate 24,121 downwards.
GAGGCAGAGCACGTCGTACTCGCCGGCGTGGAAGAGCTTCTCGATCTTGGGATCGGCGAACAGGGGCGCCATCGAGGAGATGTCCTTGAAGGCGATCGGGTCCACGATGAAGTCTTCCGTCGGAGAGGAGATCTGGATGAGGCAGACCTTCTCCTTGTGCGCGTAGAAGCCGTTGGACTCGGTGTCGAAGGCGAGACGGTCGCACTTGGCGAGCTCGACGCACACCTCCTCGAGGTGCTCCTTGGCGGTGATCAGGGCGGCGGTTTTGATATGGCTTAGCGGCATGGGTCCTTATAAATAAAAATCCGGAAGCGCCCCAGCTCGGCGTTCCGGGTGAACTGCCCTTTATTTATAACAGCTACGGAGCGGGCCGTCAAGGCTCGCCTAGGCGTCGAAGAGCTTCGAGAGCTCCTGGGAGCGCTTGGTCGCGGCTTCGACGCCGTCGATGAGGACCGAGCGCAGGCCCTTGCTCTCGAGGACGTGGATGGCCGTGATGGCGGTGCCGCCGGGGGTCGTCACCTCGTCCTTGAGCACAGCCGGGTGCTTGCCGGTCTCCAGGACGAGCTTGGCGGCCCCGTAAACGGTCTGCGCGGCGAGCTTGGCCGCGACGGCGCGAGGGATGCCCATCTTCACGCCGCCGTCGATCATCGCCTCGATGACCATGTAGATGTACACCGGGCCCGAGCCGGAGAGCCCGGTCACGGCGTCGAGCGCGGACTCCGGCAAGGTCGCGACGAGGCCGACGGCGCCGAAGACCGCCTCGGCGAGCGCGAGCTCCTTTTCTCCGGCGCGGGCGCCGGCGGCGATCGCGGTCGCGCCGGCGTCGACGAGGCAGGGGGTGTTGGGCATCGCGCGCACGACGGGGCCTTCGACGCGCAGGGCCTTGCTGATCGCGGCCGTGGTGACGCCCGCCATCACCGAGACGACGAGTTGCCCGCTCGTGATATGCCCCGCCAATTCGTCCATGACCTTGCGCGCCATCTGCGGCTTGACCGCGAGGATCACGATGTCGGCGCCGGCGACGGCCTTCTTGTTGTCGCTCGTGGCGCGCACGCCCCATTTCTTCTGCAGGGCCGCGAGAGCCTCGGGGCTGCGGCGCGCGGCGACGATGCTCTTGGCGGGGACGAGCTTGGACTTGATCATGCCCCCGATCAGGGCGCCGGCCATGTGGCCCGCGCCGATCACCGCGATGGTGTGATTCTTCAGCATAGGTCTCCTATATAACAGCCCGGCGCGGGGGCGTCAAGGACGGCCCCGCGCCGGCGGGAAACATTCAACGAACTGTAACACCGGCGTAATGACATTTCCGGGCCCCGGGGCTATACTAGCGCCATGAAGCTCGCGCTATGCGCCAAGGTGACGATCAACCCCCGCAGGCTCCTCAAGAGCCGCTGGGTGCACGACACCGCCCACCGGATCGTCGACACCCTGCGAAAGGCCCAGGACGACGCCCGGCGCGCCGAGGACCGGCGCAAGCCCTGATTTTCGGTCCCACCGAAAGACAGGCGCCCGGGGGCGATAAAAACCTCCCGGGCGCTTCGTCTTTCCGCCGCGGCTAGCCGATGTGGAAGTCGTGAACGCGGACGGTCTTGCGCCCGTTCGCCTTCGCGCGCTTGGCCGCCTGATCGAGGTAGTAATACACGATCCCGTTGAGCCCCTCGAGCGCGTCGCCCGAGGTGTTGCAGCCGGCCTTCTTCAAGATCGCCTTCGCCTTGCTCGCGATCACGAGCGGCTCCATCTTCTTCGCCATATGATAGTCCTCCGGGGCCGAACTGCGGGCCTTGAGCACCCATCCTATCCATGGGGGAGCGCCCTGTAAAGGCCAACCTCGATACCGCTACAATACGCCCATGACCAGGCTGGAGAAATGGGCGGCGGCGGCGATCCTGGCCGGGGCGGCGCTGCGGCTGCTTCTGCTCGGGGCCAAGTCCGTTTGGTTCGACGAGGCGAGCACCATGCTGCTCGCCGGACGGCCGCTGGCCGAGCTCGCCCCCTTGCTGGTGAGCAACGAGGTCAACCCTCCGCTGTATTACGCGCTGATGCATTTCTGGCTGGGGCCGTTCGCGGACCCGCGCGAGGGCCTGCGCCTGTTCTCCGCGCTGTGCGGCATAGGCTCGCTGTTCGCGCTGCGCTCCCTCGCCGGCCGTCTCCTTCCCGAGAGCGCGCGCCTGCCGGCGCTCTTGTTGGCCGCCGCCTCCTCCTTCTGGATCCACGTCGCTCAGGACGGACGGGCGTATTCGCTCCTGCTGCTGATCAGCCTGCTCTCGACGATCGCGACGCTCGCGCTGAGCGGGGAGAAGCCCCGCGCCCGGCTGTGGGCCGCCTACGCCGCCCTGGCCACCTTCGGCCTCTACACGCATTACTACTACGCGATCCTGCTCGCGGGCCACGCGGTTTGGCTCGCGCGCAGGTCGAAGGACCGGCCCGCCTTCCTGCTCTCGCACGCGGCCGCCGCGCTGGCCTTCGCTCCGTGGCTGCCGTCGCTGGCCGCCCAGGCGCGCGCGCACGTCGGCGACGCCGTCGTGGGCGAGGCTCTGAGCTTCCCTCGTGTTCTGGATCTGCTCGGCACGACGTTCTTCGACGTCACCTTCCTCGGCCTGGCCTTGCCGGCGTGGAGCGGGATCGCCGTCGGCGCCGGCTTCGCCGCGCTGGCCGCGTCGGCCGGGCGGGACGCGCTCTCCTCCGCGGAAGGCTCTCCCGAGCGCCGGGCCTTCGGCTTCTGCCTCGTTCATGTCGCCGCCGCTCTCGCCCTCGTCGCCGCCGTCGAACTGTGGAGCGGGCGGCCGGTCACCCAGGCCCGCTACTTCACGCCGCTCTCGCCGCTGCTGATCCTGCTCGCGGCCTTGGGAGCGCGCCGGACCGGGACCCGGGCCGTCGCCGGCGGCGTCGTCGTCGCGGGCTGCGTCGGCTATTTCGCTTCCGCCGTCCTGGTCGATCCCCGCCTAGACGCTCTGGCCGCGGTGATCCGCCGCTCCTCGGACGCGAGCGTGCCCGTCGTGCACCTGGGCAAGTACTACTACCTGCCCCTGCGCGTCTATTACCTTCCCGAGCGCCGCCACCTTCTCGTCGCCTCCGAGGCCGGCGGCATGGATTACCGAGGCATGCCTCCGTACCCGGGCGTCATCGATGACAAGGATCTTCCCGGCCTGGGCCCGTGCGTCGTCGTCGACCAAGGCCGCACCCTCTCCCTCGAGCGCGTCACCTTCGCCACCGGCGCCCAACTGGCCGAGCTCCGCCGTTAATACTGCAACAACGGCAAACCTGACCCCGACGTCAGATCTTGACGCCTTTCTTCTGGGCGGCGATGACGATCTGGGCGCAGGCGTGGGCGTCGGACAGCGCCTCGTGGTGGTTGAGCTCGATGTTGAGGTGCCGGCAGACGTTCGAGAGCTTGGTCGGGTAGATGCTCCACGTGCTGCGCGCCAGGCGCACCGTGCAGACGAAACGGTGCGCGGGCTTGGGCAGGCCGGCGGCCTCGCAGCAGGCGTTGAGCACGCCGCTGTCGAAGGGGGCGTTGTGCGCGGCCACGAAGTCGGCGCCCTTGAGGAGCGGCGCGAGCTTGGGCCAGGCCTGGGCGAAGGTCGGGGCGTCGAGGACCTGCTCGGGCCTGATGCCGTGGATGTAGGTGAACATGAACTCGGCCGGGGCGGGAGTGAACAGGTCGCCGCCCTCCAGGCGCGGAGGGCGCAGCAGCTGGACGACTTTTTGAACGACGGCGCCGCGCTCGACGCGCACGAGGCCGACCGAGCAGGCGGAGTCGCGGCCCTGATCGGCCGTCTCGAAGTCGATGGCGACGAAGACGGACATTATCTCCTCCCCTTCCCCAGGCCGTAGGCCTTGTGCAGCGCCTTCAGCGCGGCTTCGCCCTGGGCGAGGTCGACGATGCAGGACACGCGCAGGTCGGACGCGGAAATCATGTGGATGTTGATCTTCTGATCGGCGAGAGCGGTGAACATCGTCGCGGCGATCTTGGGCGAGTGGCGAAAGCCCGTGCCGACGGCGGAGATCTTGGCCACCGCCTCGTTGAGGTCCACGCGCTCGGCGCGCAAAGCCTTGGCGACGCACTCGAGGGCCTTTTTCGCCTTGACCGCGAAGGCCTTCGGCGTCATGAAGGACATGTCGTTGACGCCGGCCTGGCTCGGCGCGGATTGGATGATCATGTCGACCGGGATGTCGGCGGCGGCAAGGCCGCTGAGAATTGCGGCCGCCGTGCCGGGCTGGTCGGGGACGCCGACGACGGTCAGGCGCACCTCGCTCTTGTCGAGGGCGAGGCTAGAGACGAAGGCTTTTTCCAGCATGAGCTTCTCCTTGGACATGATCCAGGTACCGGGAAGGGGATGGAAGGCGGAGCGGACGTGGAGCTCGACGCCGAAGCGCTCGGCGACCTCCATCGAGCGGGCCTGCATGACCTGCGCCCCGGAGCCGGCGAGCTCGAGCATCTCCTCGAAGGAGATCCGCGGCAGCTTGCGCGCGTCATGGACGATTCGCGGGTCGGCGGTGTAGACGCCCTTCACGTCCGAGAATATCTCGCAGCGTCCGGTCTTGAGCGCCGAGGCCAGCGCCACCGCGGTGAGGTCGGAACCTCCTCGGCCGAGCGTGACGGTGTCGCCGTTCGGGGCGAGCCCCTGAAAGCCGGCGACGACGACGATGCGCCCCGCGGCCAGATGCTTGAGGATGACGCGGGCGCGGATGCGGCGGATCTGGGCGCGGGAGGCGTCGCCGACGGCGTCGATGCCGGCCTGCGGGCCGGTGAGCGAGATCGCGGGAACGCCCCGGGCCCGGCAAGCCATCGCGAACAGGGAGATGCCGACCTGCTCTCCGGTCGTGATCAGCTGGTCGAGCTCGCGCTCGTCGGGCTCGGGGGCGACGCGCTCGGCCAGCGCGATGAGCTCGTCGGTCATGTCGCCCGGCGCGGAGACGACGACGACGACGGCGAAGCCCTTGCGGCGCTCGCCGATCGCGCGCTCGGCGGCGCGCGAGATCTTCTCGGGGTCGGCGACGGAGGTGCCGCCGAACTTCATCACCGTGATCTTTCGGGAGGCCATCGTCAGCGCTCGACGCGCACTCCCTGATGATCGACGGCCAAGGACAGCCAGCGGCCGGCGACGCCGTGCTTGGAGAAGGCCCGGACCATCGCCTCGCCGACGGAGGCGTTGCGGCCCTCGACGAAGGCGAACACCGCGGGCCCCGAGCCGGAGAGCGCGGCGCCGGCGGCGCCGTGCTCGACGGCGGCGGTCAGCGCGTCCTCGAGGCCGGGGACGAGCTTGGCGCGATAGGGCTGGTGCAAGCGATCCTTCATGAGCTCGGGCAGGCGGGAGACGTGGCCCGATTCGAGCGCCTTCGCCAGCAGCAGGGCGCGCGAGGCGTTGAACACGGCGTCGGCGAGGAAGACGGTCTCGGGCAGGACGCCGCGGGCCTTCTTCGTGGACAGCTCGAAGTCGGGGATGCAGACCACGGCCGAAAGCGAGGGGTGGATGCCGAGGCGGTGCGCCCGCGCGCGGCCGTCGACGACGAGGCTGGCGGTCAGGCCGCCGTGCACGCAGGGCGCGATGTTGTCGGGATGGCCCTCGAGCGCCACCGCCATCCGTTCGAGCTCGTCCTCGGAGCGGCGCAAGGTGCCGAGCAGGTGGGCTCCGGCCCACAGGCCGCTGACGATCGCCGCCGCCGAGGAGCCCAGGCCGCGCGCGAGCGGCACGCGGTTGCGCGCCTTGAAGACGAGGCGCCCGGGCAAGGAGGGCGGCAGGACCTGGCGCGCGGCGACGACGAGCATGTTCTGCTCGCCGCGGGGCAGTTCCTCGGCGCCGGCGCCCTCGATCTCGACCACGGGCGGGCCGGAGGCGTCGTGCAGCTCGAGGACGAGCTCGTTGCGCAGGCCGAGCGCCAGGCCCAGGCAGTCGAAGCCCGGGCCGAGGTTGCTGGTGGACGCGGGGGCCGTCACCGTCACGCGCGCGAGGACCTTGGTCATCTCAGAGCCTGATCTTCCCGCCCGCCCTGACGCGCCGGATCCGCGGCGCGAAGCGCGCCGTGATGCCCGGGTCCTTGAGGCCGTTGCCCGTCAGCACGCAGACGCTGACGCCGCGCGGAGCCCTGCCCGCTTTCCCGAGCTTGAGCAGGCCAGCGACCGAGGCGGCCGACGAGGGCTCGCAAAATACTCCTTCTCGCGAAGCGAGAAGCCGGTAGGCGCCGAGGATCTCCGCGTCGGTGACCTTGCCGATCATGCCGCCGGACTCGTCGCGGGCGGCGATGGCGCCGTTCCAGGAAACCGGCCGGCCGATGCGGATGGCCGTGGCGATCGTCGTCGGATTCGATACCGCCTTGCCCGAGACGAGAGGAGCCGCTCCGGCGGCCTGCCACCCGAACATGCGCGGCGCGGCCCCGCCCTCTTGATAGCCCTTCCAATACGCCGTGATGTTCCCGGCGTTGCCGACGGGGATGAAGTGGTTGTCGGGCGCGCGGCCGAGCTGCTCGAGGATCTCGAAGGCCGCGGTCTTCTGGCCCTCGATGCGGAACGGGTTGGAGGAGTTGACGAGGGTGAAGCCCTTGGTCTTGGCGGCCTCGTCGGCCATCACGAGCGCCTGGTCGAAGTTGCCGGCCACCTCGACGATCTCGGCGCCGTGCATGACGGCCTGGGAGAGCTTGCCCGCGGCGACCTTGCCCTTGGGCAGGAACACGACGCAGCGCAGGCCCGCGCGCGCCGCGTAGGCGGCCGCCGACGCGGAGGTGTTGCCGGTCGAGGCGCACAGCACGCCGGTGGCGCCCGCCTCGACGGCCTTGGAGACCGCCAAGGTCATGCCGCGATCCTTGAACGACCCCGAAGGGTTCATGCCCTCGACCTTCAGGAACACGGAGCCGGGCGGCAGGCCCGCGGCCTCGGCGACGCGGTCGGCCCGGACGAGCGGGGTGCCGCCCTCGCCGAGGCTGACGACGGGCGTGCGCGCCGTCACGGGCAGGCGGTCGCGCCAGCGGTCGATGAGGCCCGTCAAGCGAGCATCCTCATCGCGCAGTGCCCGGGCTTTACCGCGGCCAAGGACAAGATGCGCTTGAGCGCGAGGTTGAACTCGCCGCGACTGGCGCGGTGCGTGACGATCATCACGGGCACCGAGCGGCGGCCGCTCGCCGGGTCCTGGTGGATCGCGGCGATGGAGACGCCGGCGTCGGCCAGCTCCTCGGCGATGCGCGCCAGGGCGCCGGGGCGATCGAGGACCTCGAGGCGGAGATAGAAGGAGGACGCCGCGTGATCGGGCGAGGTCAAGGTCAGGCGGCGCGCCGCGGACACCGCCGCGGGAAGGCCGCCGCGGATGTCGCGCGCCAGGACGAACACGTCGGCGAGCACGGCCGAGGCGGTCGGCCCCGCGCCGGCGCCCCGCCCGTAGAACATGAGGTCGCCGGCGGACGCGGTGTGCACGAGAAGCGCGTTGTACTGCCGGCGCACCGCCGCGAGCGGATGGCCCAGCGGCACCAAGGTCGGCGCGACCGAGGCCTCGACGGCGGGGGCTCCGGCCTTGCCGGAAAAACGCAGCGACGCGACGAGCCTGACGGCCATGCCCAGGCGCTCGCGCGCGAAGGTCAGATCCCTTGATGAAACGGCCTCGATCCCGGCGACCGGAAAGGCTCCCGGCTTGAGCCAGCCGCCGGTCACGAGGCCGGCGAGCACGCTCAGCTTCTGCGCGGCGTCCTGGCCGGAGAGGTCCATCGCGGGGTTCTTCTCCGCGAAGCCCAGCGCTTGGGCTTCCTTGAGCGCGTCCCGCGGGGAGAGGCCCTCTTCTCCGCGGGACAAGATGTAGTTGGTCGTCCCGTTGAGGATGCCGTCGACTCCGTGGACGCGGTCGCCGGAGAAGGAAAGCTCGAGCGCGCGCAGGACCGGGATGCCGCCGGCGACGCTGCCCTCGAAGGCCAGGCGCGCGCCGCCCGCGCGGGCCGCCCCGGTGATCTCCGGCCAGGCGTGCGCGAGCAGGCGCTTGTTGGCCGTGACCAGCGCCTTGCCCCGGCCGAGGACCGAAAGGGCGAAGCGCTTGGGGGTGTCGAGGCCGCCTAACAGCTCGACGAACAGGTCGGCCTCGGCGCGCCGGGCCATGTCGAGCGGGTCGCGGTACAACGCGACCGAGGCCGGCAGGCCGAGGCCGCGCGCCTCGCGCGCGGCGCCGCGGTCGGCGACCGCGACCAGGCGAAGCTCGGCGCCGAGGCGCTCCTTGAGCTCGGCCCGGCGCGCGCGCAGCAGACGGACGGTTTCGCGGCCGACGGTGCCGAGGCCCGCCACGGCGACGTTGAGGGCGTTCATCCGGCTATTCTACTACATGGGCCCTAAGGCCGTCGGACTCGAGCGTCAGCGTTCCCGGAAACCGGCCCCGCGTCGAGGCGATCAGCGCCGCCGCCACCGCGTCGGCGGAGACCGCTCGGTACTTGCGCAGCGGGCCGACGAGGAAGGGGGACGCGAGCGCCAAGGCCGCCTCGCCCAGCCTCTCCGCGGGGCGGGGCCTTTCGCGCTCGCCGAGCAGCAACGAGGGCCGCGCGATCACCACGGTCTCAAAGCCGAGGGCGGCGACCGCCTCCTCCGCCTCGCCCTTCACGCGCGGATACAGGAACGAAGATCCGGCGTTCGCGCCGGCCGAGGAGACGAGGCCGAAGCTCCCGGCGCCGCCGGCCTTGGCCGCGCGGGCGAAGCCGACCGCCAGGTCCAGATCGACGGCGCGAAAGGCGGCGGCGCTTCCCGCGTCCTTGCGCGTGGTGCCGAGGCAGCCGTAGGCCTCGTCGAGCCCGGTCAATGCCGGCCAGCCGGACGTGATGATGGGGTTCTCGAGCTTCGGGTGCGCAGGCAGCGGGCGGCGCGTCGGCGCGACCACGCGCCCGGTCCCGGGATCCTCCAGCAGCCGGCGCAGCACGAAGCCGCCGACGAGCCCCGTGGCGCCGGCGACGGCGGCCGTCTTCAATGCGAGGGGAAGCCCTGCTGCGGCTTTTCGGGGAAGACGGGCGCGGGCGGGCCGTCGCCCGAGGGAGGAGGAGCGTAAACGGCGGGGCCGGCGGGCGGCTCGACCGCGGCGGGGGCGGGCGCGGCCGCCGGCGGCGTCGAAAGATCGAGCAGGCCCGGCGCGGGGGTCTGCTCGGCGAGGATCGGCGGCGGCGCCGGCCTCAGCCCGGCGTCAGCGGCGAAGCCGGCCGCGACGCGGCCGGCGAACGGGACGGCCAGCGCGTAGAGGCGGTCGGTGAGCTCCGCCGGCGCGGCGCGAAACTCGGTGAGCGTCGACGAGGAGGTCGTGTCGCTGAGGCGGTCCGCGCGGGCCCAGAGCATGCGCGTGGTGTCGGCGCGGTAGGCGCGCGAGGCGGCGGACAGCAGCGGCAAGGTGCGGTCCTGCTCGTCGGGCTCGAGGCCGAAGGACAGGTTCACCTCGAGGATGACGGCGTCGTCGAGCGACAGGAGCTTGGAGTAGTCGCGGGGGGACGGCGTGCCCGGCTCGGTGAACCAGAATTTGCGCCGCCAGTCGAGCTGGTCGGAGGCGGCGTTCCAGTCATGGCGCTGACCGGGGGCGATGCCGGCCTCGGCCGCGGTCTGTACGGGGCCGTCGTGCGCGGCCTTCAGCGCCGAGATCAAGGCGCCCTCGACGGCCTCCTGGTAGCGGGGGCGGGGGAGATAGGGCTGGATCTCCTTGGACAGGCCGTTGATCCGGTCCTCCTGCATGCCCTGCAGGAAGGTGCCCAGCGGCAGCATCTTCATCGCGGACTCCGCCTTGGAGTCGGGGTCGGCCACGATCCACGGGCCGGGGGACTGATAGACCAGGACGATCAGGCGCTGGCCGGGCTTGACCGCGCCGCGCGGGTTGGGCGGCGGCTCGATGGTGACGCAGGCCGCGAGCAGGGCGATGACGGCGAAAAGGAGCGATCGTCTCATGGGCGGCCTTAAGGATATATAATCGGGGCGTGCGCGCGCATTATCTGGCCGGCCTCTTCGTCCTGACCGCCTGCGGCTCCGCGCCGCGGCGTGCAACCGTCGACCTCGCCGCGGGCCGGGCCGCGCTCCGCTCCTCCGACGCCGCCGAGCGTTCGCGGGCCGCGTGGGACCTGGGCCAGCTCGGCCTGACCGAGGTCCCCGAGGGCGAGAGCGAGCCCGCCGTCTCCGTCTCGCTGCGCTCCGCGGCCGCCGACGCTTTGGTTCCGGCCGTTTCGGATCCCGACTCGATCGTCCGACGCGCCGCCGTGCAGTCTTTAGGTAAGACCGGCGGCGCGAACCTCGAGAACATTCTGCTGTCCGCCGCGACGGACATCGACGCGGGAGTGAGAGGCGAAGTCGCTCTGGCGTTATTCCGGCAGCGTTTCCTGAAACGAGTCCCGGAATATTCGACCGCAAGTCTTAATAGGCTGTTAACGCTCGCCAACGATTCCGATCACGAGGTCCGTTGGCGAGCGATCTACGCGTTCTCCCGCTTCCCTGATGAACGCGCCGCGAAGACGTTGACGCAATCCGTGAAGGACCCCGACAAGGTCACCCGTCTTTTTGCCGTTCGATCTCTTTCAAAGCTGGGCCGTCGCGCCGACGTTTCGTTGTTGTCGGATCCTGATATCTACGTCCGCGCGGAGGCCGTCGGGTCCTACGGCGCGGCCAAGGCCGCGGGAGAGCTCCCCGGGTCGGTGTATGACGACCCCTCGCCTCACGTCCGCGCCGCGGCCGCCGACGCCGTGTCAGCGACGGGCGACGCCGGTCTCTCTTCTCGCCTCGAAAAGATGGCCGACGCGGACACTCCCCTGCCCCGCGGCCGCGCCCTCCTCGCCCTGGCGAAGCTCCGCGGCGCCCCCGAAGCCTCCCGCTTGGAGCGCGCCCGCAGGGACCCCCGCTGGTGGATCCGTTCCCGCGCCTACGAAGCCGGCGCCTTCCTGCCCGGCGCCGCCGAGACACTCTCCGCCGGCGTCGCCGACCCCGACGCCCGCGTCGCCGCCCAGGCTCTCGAAACCTTGGCCGCCTCGACCGCGCCCGCCGCCGCCGTCGCGATCGAGCGTGTCCTGCGCGATCCCAAGGCCGAGCTCGAGCTGATCGGCACGGCCGTCGACGCCGCCGCCGAGCGAAAGTCCCCGGCCTTCGTTTCCCCGCTGCGCGCGGCGTGGGGGCGCGCGGACCTCACCGCCGAGCTTCGCGACTCCGTGCGCAAGGCGCTCAAGGCCTCCGGCGCGACGGTCGCCGCCGGCCCCGGCCTCGCCCCGCCTAAGATCTTCCCGCCCCTGGCCTCTTCGGCGACCTTGGTCCTGGAAACGGAAAAAGGAACGGTCGAGATCCTTCTCGACGCCTCCGCCGCGCCCAACACCGCCGCCGCGATCGCCGACGCCGCCCGCCGCGGCGTCTACGACGGGACGATCTGGCACCGCGTCGTGACCGCCTTCGTCGTGCAGGGCGGCGACCCCCGCGGCTCGGGCTGGGGCGACGACGGCTTCCGCCTCGCCGACGAGGCCAACCCCCTTCCCTTCCTGCGCGGCACTTTGGGCATGCCCAAGGCCGGCCCGAACACCGGCGGATGCCAGTTGTTTATCAGCCTCGTGCCCACGCCTCACCTCGACGGGCGCTACACCGCCTTCGGGCGCGTGCTGTCGGGCATGGACGTCCTCGACGTCCTCGAGCCCGGCGACGAGATACTCAAAGCCCGCCTGCGCTAGGCGGCGGGCGTTAATTAAGCCCGGAACGAAATTGCTATAATTGGAGTTCCACCAATGATCCAAGCCTTGTTCGAGAAGGTCTTCGGCACCCCCAGCGAGCGCACCCTCAAGCGCTTCGCCCCTCTGCTGGCCAAGTGCAACGAGTTCGAGCCCAAGATCAAGGCCATGGCCGACGCCGATTTTCCGGCGCGCACCGAGGCGCTCAAGGCCCGCGTCGCCGAGCTGTTCGCCGCGATCCCCTTCCCCGAGCACGACGACGACAAGCGCAAGGAGCGCAAGGACGCCGAGACCGAGGCCCTCAACGAGATCCTGCCCGAGGCCTTCGCCCTGTGCCGCGAGGCCGCCTTCCGCTCGATCGGCCTGCGTCACTTCGACGTGCAGCTGCTCGGCGGCATGGTCCTGCACAACGGCTCCATCGCCGAGATGCGCACCGGCGAAGGCAAGACCTTGGTCGCCACCGCCCCCGCCTACCTCAACGCGCTCGCCGGCAAGGGCGTGCACATCGTCACCGTCAACGACTACCTCGCCAAGCGCGACAGCGAGTGGATGGGGCCCGTCTACCGCTTCCTCGGCCTGAGCGTCGGCTGCGTCCAGCACGACGTCTCCACCGTCGACCGGCAGGCCGCCTACCGCTGCGACATCACCTTCATCACCAACAACGAGCTCGGCTTCGACTACCTGCGCGACAACATGGTCGTGCGCAAGGAAGAGCGCGTGCTCCAGCACCTGTACTACGCGATCATCGACGAGGTCGACTCGATCCTCATCGACGAGGCCCGCACCCCGCTGATCATCTCCGGCGCCGCCGAGAAGTCCACCGAGCGCTACGCGATCGTCAACAAGCTGATCCCGCACCTTAAGGTCCGGATCATCACGGAAGAAGACGAGATCCAGGCCAAATATAAGGGCACCGATCTGCAGAAGGGCTGGGACGCCATCGTCGACGAGAAGAACCACACCGCGGTCCTGACCGAGGAGGGCGTCTCCAAGTGCGAGGCCCTGCTCGGCCTGGGCAACCTCTACGACGACCTCGAGGGCGAGTGGGTCCATCACATCACCCAGGCGCTGCGCGCGTGGCACCTCTACAAGCGCGACGTCGAGTACGTCGTCAAGGACGGGGAAGTCGTCATCGTCGACGAGTTCACCGGCCGCCTGATGCCGGGCCGGCGCTGGTCCGACGGCCTGCACCAGGCCGTCGAGGCCCACGAGAACCTGGCGCCCCGCGAGGAGAACCAGACCCTCGCCACCATCACCTTCCAGAACTTCTTCAAGATCTACAAGAAGCGCTCCGGCATGACCGGCACGGCGATGACCGAGGCCGACGAGTTCCAGGAGATCTACGGGATGGAGGTCCGCGAGATCCCGACGAACCGGGTCACCAACCGCGAGGACCTGCCCGACCTCGTCTACAAGAGCGAGCGCGAGAAGTTCAACGCGATCGTCGACGAGGTCATCGAGCTGTGGAAGCTCGGCCGGCCCGTCCTCGTCGGCACGCGCTCCATCGAGAAGTCGGAGAAGCTCTCCGCGATGCTCCGCGGCAAGGGCGTGCCCTGCCAGGTCCTCAACGCCAAATATCACGAGACGGAGGCCGAGATCATCGCCCAGGCCGGCCGCAAGGGCGCGGTGACCATCGCGACGAACATGGCCGGTCGCGGCACGGACATCCTGCTCGGCGGCAATCCGCAGAACGCCGAGGAGTACGAGGTCGTCAAGAGCGTCGGCGGCCTGCACGTGCTGGGCACCGAGCGCCACGAGTCGCGCCGCATCGACAACCAGCTCCGCGGCCGCTGCGGCCGCCAGGGCGACCCCGGCTCCACGCGCTTCTACCTCGCGCTCGACGACGAGCTGATGCGCCTGTTCGGCTCCGACCGCATCGGGCCGCTGATGGAGAAGCTCGGCATGAAGGAGGGCGAGGTCATCGAGTCGAGCCTCGTCTCCTATCAGATCGAGAACGCCCAGCGGCGGGTCGAGACCCACAACTTCGACATTCGAAAGCAGCTGCTCGACTACGACAACGTGATGAACAAGCAGCGCGAGGTCGTCTATAAGCTGCGCGACGAGGTGCTGTTCGGCGAATCGGTCGGCGAGCAGATCAAGGCCATGATCGCCGAGGACGTCGCCGAGCAGGTCGACGTCTCCCTGCCCGACGAGGCGGACTCGCGCACCTGGAACCTCCTCGAGCTCTCCGCCTACCTCGAGCGCACGTTCGGCATCGTCTGGAGCCCGGCGCCCGAGGAAGTGGGCGGGATCGTCAAGGAGAACCTCAAACGCGATCTGCTGAAGGCCGCGATGGACGTCTACGCGCGCCGCCCCGCCGACTTCACCGGCTACGACTTCAAGGAAGTCGAGAAGATGGTCATGCTGCAGATGATCGACAAGGCCTGGAAGAACCATCTTTATGATCTGGACCATCTGAAGAAGGCCATCTTTCTGCGCAGTTACGCGCAGAAAGATCCGAAGATCGAGTACAAGAAGGAGTCCTTCCGCTACTTCGAGGCCCTGCTCAGCCGCGTGCGCGAGCAGACCGTCGAGTACGTCTTCCGCGTCGAGGCGCCCAAGGCCCCCGTCGCGCCTCCGCCGATCGTCGCCGTCCATCCCGAGGCGAGCGAGACGTCCGGCGCCGACGCCCCCGTCGAGCCGCCGCGTCCTCTCCGGCCGGCCGCGCCGCGGAGCATCCTGTCGGGCGGGGGCGGCGGCGCGGCGCCCAGCGCCATCCAGAGCATCGGCCGCAACGACCCCTGCTTCTGCGGCTCGGGCAAGAAGTACAAGAAATGCCACGGGGCCGACTCGGCCCGCTGAGCGCGGCCGCCCTCGGCGGGGCCCTCGCGGCCCTGGGCCTGCCGTCGTGGGGGCTTTGGGCCTTCGCCTGGCTCGGCCTGGTTCCCCTGGTCCTCTCCGCCAACGAAGCCCCCACCGCGCGCCGCGCCGCGCTGGCCGGCTTCGCCGCGGGCTTCGCCTATCACGCCGTCGCGCTGCACTGGATCTACGCGACGTGCCGCTTCGCGCAGGTGCCCGCCGTCGTGTCCGCGCTGGCCGTCGTCGGCCTCTCGGCCCTGCTCGCGGCGAGCTGGGCCGCCGCCGCGGCGTTGGCGCGCGCGCTTTCCTCATCCTTGCCGCGGCTTCTGCGCCCGCTGGTCTGGGCGCTGTGCTGGACCGCCGTCGCCTCCTTCGCCTCTCGCTGGACGGTTCGCTTCGGCGTGGACCTGCTCGGCTACACGCAGTGGTCGAACCTGGGGCTCCTGCAGGCCGGCTCGTGGGGCGGGCCGCACCTGCTCGACTTCGTGCTGATGCTTTTCAACGCGGCGCTGGCCGAGGCCTGGGTCGACGCGACGCGGCCCAAGACGGCTGTCCCTGAGGATAGCCGCGCTTCCATGGCGGCGCTGTCGGCCGCGTTGGCGCTCGCGGCCGGCGTGTGGGCTCACGGCTCCTACGTCCTGGCGTCGCGGCCCGACGACCGCGGCCCGACGGCGCGCGTCGAGATTCTCCAGCCGGTGGTGGACCAGTACCACAAGTGGAACGAGGAGTGGATCGCCGAGATTCTCGCCGGCTACGACGAGCTGCTCGCGCGGCCGCGCCCCGCGCCGCCCGCGCTGGTCGTCTGGCCGGAGACGGCGATCCCGCGCTGGTCGCGCCGCGCCGAGCCCGTGCCCGAGGCGGCGCGCTGGGCGGTCAAGCTCGGGGCTCCGCACCTCGTGGGCATCATCGCCGAGGGCGACCGCGACGCCGGCCCGGCCAACGCCGTGCAGCTCATCGCGCCCGACGGGCGCATCGACGGGCGCTACGCCAAACGCCAGCTCGTGCCCTTCGGCGAGTTCGTGCCCCTGCGGCGCTTCGTGCCGCGCTTCGTCGTCGACCGCTGGCTGATGATCCTCGACAACCTGGGCGACATGGAGGCGGGTGCTACGCGCCAGCCGCTGCTGCTCACCGCCTGGGGCCCCACCGCGGTGACGATCTGCTACGAGGCGATCTTCCCGCGCTGGCCGCGCCGTGACGCGGCGCGCGGCGCGCGGCTGATGATCAACATCACCAACGACGCCTGGTACCTCGACACCTGGGGCCCCCGCCAGCACTACCGCGTCAACCGCTTCCGCGCCATCGAGAACCGCCTGACCGTGATCCGCTCGGGCAACAACGGCGTGTCCGCGGTGATCGACCCGTGGGGCGTGACGACGGCGGAGCTGGCGCTCGACGTGCGCGGGCGTCTCGACGCGGAGGTGCCGCTTGAGGACCCATTCCCGGAGCGTTCGTTCTACGCCCGTCACGGGGACTGGCTGGGGGCCGCGAGCTTGATCTTCGTTCTGGTGTTTTTCGTGGCGACTATCCTTAAGGATAGCCGCCGCAGGCCTGCATGAAGCCCCGGGTCGTGTACTCGCCGAAGTACGCGGTCGATTACGGGGAACACTCGTTTTCGACGGAGAAATTCCGGTTGGCCGCGGACGCCTGCCGGTCTTTCGCTGAGATCATCGAGCCTTCGGAGCCGTCGCGGCAAGACCTGCTCCTCGTTCACAGCTCCGACTGGGTCGAGAAGCTCATGACCGGCGTTTTGAGCCCGGCCGATGTTTCTCGCCTGGAACTCCCCTTTTCCAAAGAGATCGCGTATGCGCACCGTTTAGCGGCGGGGGGAACCTTGCTGGCGTCGCGCCACGCCCTCGAGACCGGCGTCGGGCTTCACGCGGGCGGAGGAGCCCACCATGCTTTTAAAGATCATGGAGAAGGCTACTGTGCCGTTAATGACATCGCGTTCGCGATCATTCGCCTTCGCGCCGAAGGCATGATCGAGACCGCGGCGGTCATCGACCTCGACGTCCATCAAGGCAACGGCACCGCGGCCATCTTCGAGATGGACCCAGACACGTTCACCTTCTCGATGCACCAGCACGGGCTCTACCCGGAGGTCCGGCGGCGCAGCTCGCTCGACGTCGAGCTCGGGGCCGGCACCGGCGACGCCGCCTACTACGACAAGCTCAAGCACGGCCTGCGGGCCGTCATGGAGTCCAAGCCCGACCTCGTGATCTACCAGGCCGGCGTGGACGTCTGGGAGCACGACCGTCTGGGCGGCCTCAAGCTCACCGAGGCCGGCATCAAGGAGCGCGACATGGCGGTTTACGACATCTGCCGGGTCTACCAGGTCCCCGTCGCCGTCACCCTCGGCGGCGGCTACGGCCCCACCCCGGAAGACACGGCCAGGCTTCACGCCTCCACCCTCAAGCTCTTCGCCCGATAGGGGTCAGACCTCCCGTTGTTGCGTTGTTATGCAAAGAACGACAGGCCTGACACCAGCCTTTCGGGCTGGATTTCGTAGAATATCACCGATGTTCACCGAGACCTCCAACAAGATCGACGAGATGCGGGCTTTGCTCGCCAAGATCGGACGGAACCTCGATCTCGACAAGCTTCGCAAGGAAGTGTCCTCGCGCGAGGCCGAGGCGGGGGAGCCGTCGTTCTGGACGGACTCGGTCAAGGCCAAGAAGAAGTCCAAGGAGCTCAACGACCTCAAGAAGACCTTGGCCGAGTACGACAAGGCTAAGGTCACCCTCGACGACCTGAAGGCGCACTGCGAACTGGCCACCGAGATGCAGGACGAGGGCGAGATCAAGGAGGCCTCGACGGGGATAAAGGAGGCCGAGAAGCTGCTGCGCGCGATGGACATGCGCCTGAAGCTCTCCGGCGAGTTCGACAAGGACGACGCGATCGTCAGCGTGCACGCCGGCGCCGGCGGCCTCGAGGCGTGCGATTGGGCGGAGATGCTGTGGCGCATGTACTCGCGCTGGTGCGAGAAGAACGGCTACGAGGTCGTCATCACCGAGCTGGCCAAGGGCGACGGGGCGGGCCTCAAGAGCCTGTCCGCCTTCATCCGCGGCCCCAACGCCTACGGCCTTCTTAAAGGAGAGATGGGAGTGCACCGCCTGGTCCGCATCAGCCCCTTCGACGCGAACAAGCGCCGCCACACCTCCTTCGCCTCGCTCGACGTGGTCCCCGACATCGAGGACGAGATCGACATCCAGGTCAAGGACGAGGACATCACCCTCGAGACGTTCCGCTCCGGCGGCGCCGGCGGCCAGAACGTCAACAAGGTCGAGACCGCGGTGCGCATACGCCACAAGCCCTCCGGCCTCGTCATCGCCTGCCAGACCGAGCGCTCCCAGCTGCAGAACCGCCTGAACGCGATGCGCATGCTCAAGGCGAAGCTGTACCAGATCGAACTGGACAAGAAGCGCTCGGCCGTGGAGAAGCACTACGGCGAGATGGGCGACATCGCCTGGGGCCATCAGATCCGCTCCTACGTCTTCATGCCCTACCAGATGGTCAAGGACCTGCGCACCGGCTGCCAGACCTCGCAGATCGCAAACGTCATGGACGGGGACCTGGACCCGTTCCTCGAGGCTTATTTGTCCTGGCTCGCCGCCGGCAAGCCTCCCCGCCTCAAGGCCGGGGCCGACGAGGAGTAAGAAGGCGGCTGCTTCGTAAGCTCGCGAGGGCTTGACAAATCCAGGGGCCGGCCTTATCCTTCAAGCGTCCCCTGGAGAGCCCCATGAAAACCCCCTCGTCCCTCGCGCTGCTCCTCCTTTTCGCCGCCCTGCCCGCGGCCGCCGAACCCAAGCCGGGCGAGCGCTGCGACGTCAAATGGCTCGAAGAGACTCAGGCCATCATGTCCCAGTCCGGCCGCAGCGTCTCCGACGAGCGCGTCGAGGTCGTGGGCAACGTCGTCAAGCTCAAGTTCGGCAATCCGAAGACCTGCGACGCCGCGACCTGGCGGCATCTCGCGACCGTGGAGCCGGTCGGCGAGCCGGTCCTGGACTCCCGGACGGGGCAGCCCGTCGGCGGGACGGCGCTGCGCTGGCGCAACCGCGCGGCGGGGGACTTCTGGAAGGACACCGCCGTCGCCCAGCACATCGGTCTCGTCCTCGTCGCCGACGACTTCTTCCGCGTCGTCGACGCGAAGGCCGCGGCGATCGTCGCCGCGGGCGACGAGGTCATCGACGCGGCGAAGGCGCTGGGCCTCGCGGACTTCACGGTCTCGGAGAAGGCGCTCGCCGACCTTTCGAAGGGGACCTCCGGCGGCCCCACCGGGGCCATCAAGCCGCGCGTGGTCGCCGTGTTCGCGGAAGAAAAGCGGGTTCCCGCCACGGTCGCTCCGGAGCAGCTCGGGGCGACGATGCGCAAGCTCGTCACCGACGGGCCTTCCTTGGGCGACGCCGTCATCCGCTTCCGCCTGGCGGTCCTGGGCCTGGAGGCGGAGCTCGGGCGCTTGGGCGGCTCCGATTCCCTGCTTAAGAAGCGCGTCGCGGGCGCGACCGAGGGCCTCAAGGATTACACGCCCGGCCTGC
This sequence comes from Elusimicrobiota bacterium, assembly GCA_036676805.1. Taxonomy (GTDB): domain Bacteria; phylum Elusimicrobiota; class Elusimicrobia; order UBA1565; family UBA9628; genus GWA2-66-18. The sequence goes on along the minus strand of JAKFCD010000083.1, from coordinate 5,159 downwards.
CCTCGACGTTCGTCCTCGTCGAGGCGACCCGGCCTCACGCGCTGGCCCAGGAGAAGTACGCCGCGGCGCTGAGCGCCTTGGTCGGCCCGGGAACGGTCCCCGCGCTCGAGGACCAAGGCCTGCGCGCCCCGGCCCTGCTCGATCCGGTCGACCTGGCTCTGCGCAACCTGATCGCCGTCCGCTCGGCCGACGTCGATCGGCTGCACGCGGCGGCCAAGGCCCGCCTCAAGGGGCAGACGATCGCGCAGTTCGAGGTGTCCGCGCGCACCTCGGCGGAGGCGGCGAAGCTGCCCGAAAACTCGCTCGCCGCGTCCGTGGTCAAGCGTCTCTCCGAGTCGCGCGACTACCAGCAGCTCGACATCCTCTACGCGGGCAACATCGAGCGGCATGGCGCGGACTGGGCGAAGTCCCCCGACGGGCTGGCGATGTCCCGAGCCCGGGAGGAGATGCTCGCGGCGGCGCGCAGCGCGACCGTCGAGACCGCCCCGGACGGAAGCAAGGTGGTGGTATTCACTCAGGGCGGCCGCAAGGTGGCCCTGACGAGCGTCGTCCCCGACGCCGTGGAGAAAAGCGATTCGGCGCGCAACGACGTCGCCGGGATGATCGCCCGCTACATCGTCAGCGGAGCCAAGGAGGACGCCCGCAACCAGGCGATGTGGGCCGCGATCGGCGGGAGCGGCCAGCCCGGCCAGCCCCTGGACAGCGGCCTCACGGGAGGGGAGGCCGCGCTCGCGCGGACCTTGCCGCCCGAATCGAAGAAGATCAAGGAGGGGGCCGCCGGGTGCGAGAGCCCCAAAGATCTCATCCGCAACGATTACGAGACGTACGCCGCGCGCCAGCGCGAGGCGGCGGCCGAGATGGCCGGCGACAACGTGCGCTCGCGAAACGACGTCGAGAAGAAGCGCCTGGAGCAGCTCGCGGCCGCCGACGTCGCCTGTAAGGCGAAGAAGGCCGAGGCCGCGGCGATCAAGCAGGACTACTTCGACGACCCGGCCATCGCGAAGGCGCAGCGGGAAAAAGCGGCCGCCGAGGCCGAGGCCGGGTGCGTCGCGGCGAGGCAGGCCATCGAGGACGCGGCACGGGCCCGCATCAAGGAGCTGGCGGCCGCGGAGGCGGGCGACCGCGATCCGGCGAAGCTGCGCGCGAAAGCGGACGCGGAGCTTGCGGCGGCCTTCGGCGCCTCGATCCTGGCCTCCGTGGACACGCTGCGGCGTGAGTACACGAAGGTCGCAAGCCCGCGCCTCAAGAAGCTGTCCGCGCTCACCGGCGGCAGCTCGAAGCTCACGGCCCATACCGCGATGTGGTTCGACAAGGAGTGGCCGACGGACGAGGCGAGGAAGACCGAGCTGCAGGCGGCGGTCTCGGATTGCGCCAAGGCGCTTGGGCTGGGAGACGCGTCGGCCAGCCCCTCATACCGCAACCCCGATAAGCCCGACAACGTCGACGAGCACTGCAAGATCAACGAGAAGCTGACCGCGTACATCAAGGACAGCGCGGCCAGAATCCGGCCGGTCCCCTGAGGATAATCCCATGAGCCAACCTAAGCCCGTCTCCCGCCAGGCCGAATTCGCCGAGCGCGCGCTGGCCTTCGCGGCCGACTGCGCGCTGTTCGCCGCCGCCTGGTTCGCGATCCTCAAGCTTCTCGAGCCCGGCATGCCGGTCCTGCTCAACGAGAAGGGCACCGTCGTCATCGCCTTCCTGGCGGCGCTGTTCATCATCTATCAGGCGTTCTTCTCCTGCGACGGACGCGCCACCGCCGGCAAGCGCCTGCTCGGCCTGCGCGTGGCCGACGCGGAGGGCGAGCCCCTCGACTTCGGCAGGGCCGCGATGCGCTCCCTGGCGTACCTGCCGAGCTCGATCCTCACCTTGGGCTTCTTCTGGTCGCTGCTGGACCCGAAGGGCCGGGCGTGGCACGACCTCGCCGCGGGCAGCGCCGTGATCACCGACCGCCCGGCCGGAGGCGCGCGCGGCGCCGTCGCGCGCCTCGCGGCGGGCACCCTCGTCATCGCGTTCGCGCTGGGCGTGGGCTGGAACGGGATCTGGGAGCCGCGCTATCTCAAGCTCATGACCGTCTCCCACGCGAAGGCCGGCCTCGAGGAGGTCAAGACCTTGCAGGCCTCGTATCATCAGCGCAACGGCGTCTACGCGGGCAGCCTGTACGCCTTGGCCGAGGCCTCCCTCGACCCCCGCGCCTTCCTGCGCGACATGTCGGCGCTCTACGACCTGAAGAGCTTCCGCTTCAAGGCCGACAAAGAAAATTACGTTGTCGTCACCCGCGCCAATGACGTGGATGCGACCCTGGTGGCCGTCAGCGGCCCGTAGCCGCGGCGCCCCGCAATAAGAAGAAGGCCCCCGCGCGAGCGGGGGCCTTCTTCCTTCTCTTTTCTTTTAAAAGCTCGTCCGGGGTCAGGCGGCGACTGCTTTGTCGCTGACCTCGACCTTGATGCCGGGCCCCATCGTGGAGGCCACCGTAACGCTGACCATGTAGACGCCCTTCGAGGCGGACGGCTTGGCCTTGAGGATGGCGTCGAGCACGGTTTTCGCGTTGCCGACGAGGTTGGCGGCCGGGAAGGACGCCTTGCCGACGGGCACGTGGATGATGCCGTAGTCGTCGACCTTGTACTCGACGCGGCCGGCCTTGAGCTCCTTGACGGTCTTGGGGATGTCCATCGTGACCGTGCCGCTCTTGGGATTGGGCATCAGCCCCTTCGGACCGAGGACCTTTCCGAGTTTGGACAGGTCCTTCATCATGTCCGGGGTGGCCACGAGGATGTCGAAGTCCGTGAAGCCTTTTGAGATCTGCTCGATCAAGTCCTCGGCGCCGACCAGGTCCGCGCCGGCGGCCTTCGCGTCCTTCTGCTTGTCGCCGCGGACGACGACCGCGATCTTCTTGGACTTGCCCAGGCCGTGGGGCAGGCCGACGACGCCGCGGACCTGCTGGTCCGCCTGCTTGGGGTCCACGCCGAGGCGGACGTGCAGCTCGACGGACTCGTCGAACTTGGCGTTCGCGCACTTCTTCACGAGCTCGATCGCCGCGGGGAGCGGATTGAGCTTCATGAGGTCCAGATCCTTCACCAGCGCGTCGTATCTCTTGCCCATCTTTTTATCTCCTGACCTGTTGGCGCCCCTGTTGGAGCTCGGTCGTGCTTCTTCTAATTTACTTGACTTCGATGCCCATCGAGCGGGCGGTGCCCAGGACCATGAGCGTGGCGGCCTCGAGGTCCTTGGTGTTGAGGTCGGGCAGCTTCGCCTTCGCCACTTCCTCGGCCTGCTTCATCGTGATACGGCCCACCTTGTTGCGGTTGGGCTCGCCGGAGCCCTTGGCCAGGCCCGCCGCCTTCTTGAGAAGCGACGAGACGGGGGGCATCTTCGTGATGAACGAGAAGGAGCGGTCCTCGAACACGGTGATGACGACCGGGATGAGCATTCCGGGCTCTTGAGTCCGGGTCTTCTCGTTGAACTGCTTGCAGAAATCCATGATGTTGACGCCGTGCTGGCCGAGCGCGGGGCCGACGGGCGGCGCGGGGTTCGCGGCGCCGGCGGGAATCTGAAGCTTGATCTGCGTTTTGACTTTCTTCGCCATGACTTTTTACAACCTCTCTTCGTGCGTCTTACTAGATGCTATGAGGATTTCCTCAGAAGCATCTGGGCCGGGCCTTCCTAGGCCCGGCCACCCATCATCTCCCCCAGGCCGCGGGCCGCAGCATCTTGGCGACCACGCTTCCGAGGATCATGAGCAGGAACACCTTGTAGAACGGGACCGACTCGGAGCCGAACACCCACTGCGTGAATTCCACGCTGAAGACGGCGGGCCACAGGAGCTTGACGAGCGCGGCCGCGAGCAGAGCCTTGCCGAACAGCAGGAGGAAGCCGAAGCCGACCGCGGCCAGCATCGTCATGAGGGCCAGGAAAGCGCCGACGACGCCGAGCGAGCGCACGTGCGCGACGCGGACCTTCACGTCCTCGTAGTCGCGGGCGGGCGGCATGACCTCGGCTTCTTTCAAGATGGCGCTCAGATCTTCTCCACCTGCAGGAAGTCGAGCTCGACGGGGGTGGGGCGGCCGAAGATGGTGACCATGGCCTTGATCTTCGCCTTCGCCTCGGAGACTTCCTCGACGACGCCGATGAAGTGTCGGAAGGGGCCGTCGACGATGCGGATGTTCTCGCCCTTCTCGAACTGCACGGCCGGCCGGGGCTTGCCCGCGGCGGCGGTGTTGGTGAGGTCGAGGATGGCATTCATCTCTTCCTCGGGAAGAGGAGTGGGGTTGGCGTCGCCCAGGAAGCCGGTCACGCCGGGGACGCCCTTGATGGCCCAGTAGGTGACCTCGTCGATGATCATGTCCACGAGCACGTAGCCGGGGAAGAACTTGCGCTTGGTGATCTTCTTCTTGTTCTTCTTGACCTCGACGACGTCCTCGGTCGGGATCAGGACGCTGAACACGCGGTCCTGCATCTTCTCGTTGTCGATCTTCTGGAGAAGCAGCTTGTGGACGCGATCCTCGTAGCCGGACTGAGTGTGGACGACGAACCAGCCGCGGCGGCCCGTCGGAGTGGTGGTTTCGGTCATGTTATCGCCCCAGGACGGCCCTGATGAGGATGGACAGCACGTAGTCGACGCCGGCGACGTACAGGGACATCAGGGCCACGAAGACGACGATCGCCTTTGAGGAATCGATGGCCTGCTGACGGGTCAGCCAGGTGGACTGCTTGAGCTCGGAGACGGCTTCCTTCAGGAACTGCGTCGCTTGATTCATTTTTTGCCTTTAGAAATTGCGCGATCTGGCGGGGGCGCCAGGACTCGAACCTGGAGGGGCGGTTTTGGAGACCGCTCGTTTAGCCAATTAACGGACACCCCCGCAGATCGCTTTCAGTTCTACTTGACTTCCTTGTGCGCGACCTGCTTCCCGCAGGCGCGGCAGAACTTCTTCATCTCCAGCTTGAATTCCTTCTTCTTGCCGCGCTGGAAGTGGTAGTTCTTGTTCTTGCAGACCGTGCAGCCCAGGATGACGATGACTCGATCTCCCATGGCTCAGCTCACGATGTCGGCGACGACGCCGGCGCCGACGGTGTGGCCGCCTTCGCGCACGGCGAAGCGCAGGCCCTTCTCCATCGCGATCGGGGCGATCAGCTCGCACTCGATGTCGATGTTGTCTCCCGGC
>JAKFCD010000082.1:0-23922 GCA_036676805.1 Elusimicrobiota bacterium | reverse complement strand
ATTCAATTTCAACGTTCCTCTGATTCGGGACGGCATTCGAAGAATTGTTCTTTAAAACCCGATTATCTTTGTGTCTTGGTGACTTGGTGGTTCATCCGTTAAAACCTCATGAACTGGGAGGGGCGCCACTTGATTAATCCGCGTCCGCGGTCTAAACTCTAACCCGATGATCGTCATGAAATTCGGCGGCTCGAGCGTCGGCGCGCCCGACCGCATCGCGCGCGTCATCGAGATCGTGCGCGGGCGCCTGCCGCGAAAGCCGGTCGTCGTGGTGTCCGCGTTCCGGGGCGTGACCGACGAGCTCCTCGGCCTCGGCCGAGACGCGCTCGAGGGAAATCTCGGGCGTCTCGACGCCGTGGCCAAGCGCCACCGCGACGCGGCGCGGGAGCTCGGCGTCGACGCGGCGCCGCTCGAGCCGCTGCTGGCGGAGCTGGCGGAGCTGGCGCGCGGGGTGTCTTTGCTCAAGGAGCTCATCCCGCGCACGCTCGACCGCCTCGCCGGCTACGGCGAGCGCCTCTCGGCCCGGGTCGTGGCGGCGGCCTTCGCCAAGGCGGGCGTGCCCGCGCGCGCGGTGGACGCCGGCGACGCGGGGCTGCTCACCGACGAGCGCTTCGGGGAGGCGGCGCCGCTGCCCGAGGCCGACGCGCCGCTGCGGGCCGCGCTCGGCGGGCCGGGGCCGCTCGCGGTCGTGACGGGGTTCATCGGGCGGACGAAGGGAGGGGAGGCGACGACGCTCGGGCGCAACGGCAGCGACTTCTCGGCCACCATCATCGGCGCGGCGCTGGGGGCGGAGGAGGTCGAGATCTGGTCCGACGTGGACGGGATCATGACCGCCGACCCGAGGCTCGTGCCGCAGGCGCGGGCGCTCGAGACGCTGAGCTTCGCCGAGGCCTGCGAGCTGGCGCACTACGGCGGCAAGGTCCTGCATCCGCACACGCTCGTGCCGGCGATGCGCAAGGGCATCCCGGTGCGAGCGCTCAACACCTTCAAGCCGGAGCATCCCGGCACGCGCATCGTCGCCGCGGCCGCGCCGGCGCACGGCTCGGCGCTGAAGTCCATCGCCTTCAAGCGCCGCCAGCTGATCCTGAGCGCGTCGAGCCCGCGCATGCTCTCCGGCCCCGGCTTCCTGGCGCGCATCTTCGCGGCGCTGGCCCGCCACGACATCGACGTGGACATGGTCGCGACGTCGGAGGTGTCGGTGTCGGCGACGACGGGCGACGAGAAGGGCGTGGCCAAGGCCGAGGCCGAGCTGGCGCTCGAGTTCGAGACGTCGGTCGAGCGCGGCATGTCGGTCGTCTGCGCCGTCGGCGACGCGATCCAGTCCACGCCCGGCGTCGCCGCCGAGATCTTCGGCGCGATGAAGGCCGCCGGCGTCAACGTGCGCATGATCTCCCAGGGCGCCTCCAAGAACAACGTCGCCTTCGTCGTCGAGGACCGCGACGTCGAGCCCGCCGTGAAGGCCCTCCACGCCCGCTTCTTCCCCGGCTGATTCCCCGACTTCCAACGTTGGAAGTTCGGGGATAAGAGGGAACTTTTTGGGCCTCTCGATCGTATGATAGAGATGAACCCCTGGAATCCCGCGATCTCGATGAACGGAAAGGAGCTTCTGGCCTTGATGAAGCGCATCACGGCCGCGGAGCGGACCTTGAGCGTTTACGCCTTGTCCCAATTGGGCGAGATCCAGCGCCGCAAGCTGTACGAGGACGCCGGTTATCCGACGATGTTCGCTTATTGCGTCGGGGAACTGGGCTATTCGGAACCGAACGCCAGCCGGCGCCTTCAGGCGGCCGGCGCGGCACGCAAGTTTCCGGAAGTGCTTTCGTTGGTCCGCGACGGAAGACTCACGATTTGTGCGTTGGCTCTTATTTCAAAACACCTCACAAGAGAGAATTCGGACCGAATTCTGAAGAAGGCCGAGGGGAAGAGCGTCCGGGCCGTTGAGCGGATCGTGGCGGAGTTGGCGCCGTTGCCGGATACCCGAGACACTATCCGATCGCTGCCGACATCCGATTTCAAGCCGCCCGTGATGGCTTCGGTCTCCGTCGAGCAGCCTGCCGACGGGCCGCCGGTCGGTCCGCCTGGCATCGAGTCCGCGATTTCGCCGGTATTTGCGCAGAAGATCAGGCCGCGGAGCGCCGAACGGGTGCTTTTCAGCTTCACGGGAAGCGAGGAACTGCGGGGCGTCATCGACCGCTGCACGGACTTGCTTTGGCATAAATTCCCGGCGGGGCGGCTCGAAGACGTGATTCTCGAGCTGGGAACGTCCTACCTCAAGCTCAAGGATCCGGAACTGCTGCCGGTGAGCAAGCCAAGGCCTGCTCGCGCGGCGGAGAGGCGCTGGATTCCCCGCTGGGTTCGCTCGATCGTTTACCGGCGCGACGGCGGGCGCTGCGTTTTCACGAGCGAGGATGGGCGGCGCTGCGACTCGCGCCGAGGCCTCGAGTACGATCATATCCTGCCGTGGGCGATGGGCGGCCGCTCCGACGATCCGGGCAACGTCCGCCTGCTGTGCCGGGCCCACAATGAATGGGCGGCGAGAGAGGCGGGACTTATGCCCTGACTTCCAACGTTGGAAGCGGAGGGATAACTTCCTCACTTGATTATTCCCGCAGAGCGGCTACACTAGCCGTTGACCATGAGCGACCCCTACGCGGACCTGGGGCTTCCCTACGGCGCCGATCCGGAGACGGTCAGGGACGCCTACTCGCGGTTGTCGAGGCGGCTGACGCCGGAGCGGCGCGCCGCCGAGCCAGAGGCGGCGGCGGCGTACGCGAGGATCGCGGCCGCTTACGCGGAGCTCTCGAAGCGAAAGGCGCTCGTCGATCCGTTCGAGGAGTGGAGCAAGGGCGGGCCGGATATCCAAGGCGGCCCGCCGCCGCGCGTCGCGGCCCCCGCGCCGGCGGAGGCCGCCGTGGAGGATCGGCCGGAGCTGAGACCCGGGGAGGAATTCAGCTTTCGCCGCTTCAAGGGACGCCTGTGCGTCGTCGTGGGGATATTGATGGCCTTGCGCGGCGCGAGCGCGGTGTACCTCGACCCTTCGGGGTGGGTCAACCGGCTTATGCGCCATCTCCCTTGGATCGGAGAGCTCGAGCGGGAGCCGGCGTTCCTCGTCATGATCATCGGCATGGCGACCTTGATCTGGGGCGCCGGGAGCTTCATGATCTCCGACCGCGAGGCCGCGGAGCTCGAGCGCCGCGGGAGGCTTCAGCGCCTGCGGCGCCGGGGACGCCGGTTTTTTTGATACCCTCGGGCGCATGCTGAAGAGCGGACGTCTGGCCCTCGTCGCCGGCGCGGCGGCGGCGCTGGGCTTGCTGGCGTGGATCGTCGGCTCGAACTACGCCGAGGTCCGGGCGGCGGCGGCCGGGCTGTCCTGGGGCTGGGCGGGCGCGGCGCTCGTCTGCGCGCTCGCGAGCCACGCGATGGGCGGGCTCGCGCTGTCGGCGGTGCTGACCTTGCTCGGACATCCGCTCGGCGCGCCGGTCGTGCTCGGCATCTCGCTCGTGTCGACGACGGCGAACTATGTCGTCTCCACCGGCGGCGTGAGCGGCTTCGCGCTCAAGGCGCACCTGCTGCACAAGCGCCTCGTGCCCATCGCGACGACGATCGTCGCCTCGGCGCTGACCTCGGTGATCCTCTACGCGGTGCTCGCCGCCATCCTCGTTCAGGGGCTGGCGTCGCTCGCGTTCCGTCTTCAGGGCAGCCGCGTGGGGCTGCTCGAGGGCGTCATCGGCCTGTGCGTGCTGATCATCGCCGCCGGCGGGCTGATCGTCCTGTTCCTCGACGGGCGCCTGCGGGGAAAGGCGGCGCGCCGGGTGTTCCATTGGACGAACCAGGCCGCCTTTCGGCTTTCCACCAAGGAGATCCCGGCGGAGAGCTTCCTGGATTTCGAGCGGCAGATGGCGCAGGGGCTGGCGCGCATCCGCCACGAGCACGGGCACCTCAGCCTGGCGGTGCTGTTCACCTGCCTCGACTGGGGCTTCGCGATGATCGCGCTGTGGCTGTGCTTCAAGGCCGTCGGGGACCCTTTGCCCTTGGGGCCGTTGTCGGCCATTTTCGCGGTCGCCCAGGGGGCGACCTTGATCCCGGTCCTGCCCGGAGGGCTCGGCGCGGCGGAGGGCTCGATGGCGGCCGTGCTGGTCGCCCTCGGCTACGACGGAGGGCGCGCGCTCGTCGCCGCGTTGATCTACCGCGCGGCGTATTACGTCGCGCCTTCGCTGCTGAGCGTGTTCGTGCTCTGGGGGCTCAAGCTCTCCGAGCCCGCGGTCCTCCGCGACGCCGCGGCCCTCGCCAAGGAGCTGCCGGGGGGCAGGCCGAAAAGTCCATAACCTGTGCTAAGATGAGGTCGTGAGGCTGCAAGCCTCATCGGATTTGTCAATGCTTTTCATCACCCGCTGACCCGCGCGGCTTGACGCCCGGTCTGGACCCTGGCGCCGAAAATGGCTAAGATAGCCGCGCAATGGCCGTCTTCGCCGCGCTGGTCGCGGGAATCGTCGCCGTTTTTTTCGCCGGAGTGATGCTTCTGCATCGCTCTCTCTACGTGAGCGCGGTCAGCCTCCTCGTCGTCCTGCTGCAGACCGCCGTCCTCTTCATCCTGTGCGGCTCGCCGCTGCTCGGCCTGCTTCAGGTCATGATCTACGCCGGGGCCGTGATGGTCCTGGTCGTCGTGACGATCATGGCGGCGGGCGAGGAAGGCGCGCGCTTCGCCGACTTCTCCTTCCCGCGGCCGCTGGCCTGGGCGGGCCTGCTCGCCGCGGTCCTGGAGATCGCGCTGCTGCTTTCCCGGGGCGACGCCCCGGCGGCCGTCGCCGTGGACCCCGCGCTGCAGGCGCAGCTCGGCGCGGTGCTCTTCCGGCCCTACGCGCTGGCCACCGAGGCCGTGACCTTGCTCATGTTCCTCGCCGCGCTTGCGATAGCGCCGCGGCGGGAGGCCGCGTCATGAGCCTGACCGCGGTGGTCTGGGCCGCCACGGGAGCGCTGTTCTCCTTCGGCCTCGCCATCGTCGTCCTGCGCCGGCAGCTGCTGGCCATGCTCCTCGGCCTCGAGCTGATGCTCGCCGCCGTCAACGTGAGCCTCGTGCATCACGCGGGGATGTTCGACGACGCGGAGGCCCTCGCGGTCGTCGCCCTCGTCATCGCGGTCGCCGCCGCCGAGGCGGTCGTGGGCCTGTCCCTGATCCTGCGGATGCGGCGCGGGGGGCGCGGCGCGGACGCGGCGCTGCTGACCGAGCTCCAAGGATGACCGCCGCGCAAGTGCCGTGGGCCGCCTGGCTCCTGTTCGCGTCGCCCGTGACGGCGATCCTGCTGGGGTTCTTCGTCTTCCGCCGCCGCAGGCCGGAGTGGACGCATCTGCCCATACTCGCCTCGTGCGCCGTCGTCACCGCGTCGGCCTTCTCGCTCGCGGCCCGGGTCTACGCCGGCCACAGCTTCGATCTTAATCTGTTCCGCTTCGCCGAGGCCGGGGCCTGGGCCGTGGACTTCGGCCTGCGCGTCGACGGGCCGGGCGTCGCGGTGCTGGCGATGGTCAGCCTCGTCGGCTCCTTGATCCACCTGTACGCCGCGGGCTACATGAAGGGCGACCCCGCCTTCGGCCGATTCTTCCTCATCTTCCACCTGTTCTTCCTCGCGATGATCGGCCTGCTCACCGCCAACAACTTCGTCCAGCTGTACCTGTTCTGGGAGCTCGTGGGCGTAGCCTCCTACCTGCTCGTCGGCCACTATTATCATAAGGAGTCCGCGCGCAAGGCGGCGCTGAAGGCCTTCATGACCAACCGCGTCGGCGACTTCGGCCTCCTGCTCGCGGTGCTGCTGATCGTCCTGCAGTTCAAGATCACGCATTTCCACCTGCTCTACTTGAAGGTCGCCGGCGGGGCCGCCTTCGAGCTGCTGCCCCTGATCGGCGTCCTGCTCGTCTGGGCCGCCTGCGCGAAGTCCGCGCAGTTCCCCCTGTACTTCTGGCTGCCGGACGCGATGGAGGGCCCGACGCCGACGTCCGCTCTGATGCACGCGGCGACGATGGTGACGGCGGGCGTGTTCCTGCTCGTGCGCGCGTGGCCGCTGATCGCCGTCGTGCCGGGCCTGCCCGACCTCATCGCCTGGATCGGCGCGTTCACGGCGCTGTCCGCCGCGATCGTCGCGGGCACGAAGAAGGACCTCAAGCGCATACTCGCCTACTCGACGGTCAGCCACCTCGGCCTCATGATGCTGGCCCTGGGCCTGGGCCAGGTCGGCGTCGCGCTGTTCCACCTGATCGTGCACGGCTTCTTCAAGGCCGCGCTGTTTCTCTGCGCGGGCAACATCGCCCACGCGCTGCACCAGCCGACGGCGAACGTCGACGACGTCGGCGGCCTGCAGAAGAGCATGCGCCTGACCTATCTCTCCTTCCTGCTCGCCGCCTGCTCGCTGGCGGGGATTTTCCCCTTCGGCGGCTTCTTCAGCAAGGACGCCGTTTTGGACGCCGCCTGGCACCGCGGCGGGGGGCTGGCCGCGATGGGCATGCTCGTGGCCGCGGGGTCCGCGTTCTACATCTTCCGCATGCTGTTCCTCGCCTTCTACGGCGCGCGCCCCGAGCAGAAGCGGGCGCCCCACGCGCACGAGGCCGAGCCGATCCTGGGCGTGCCGGTGCTGTTCCTGGCGCTGGGCGCCGCGGCCGCGGGCCTGCTCAAGGGCCCGATCGAGCGCTTCGTCGCGATGGGCCTGCGCGGTCTGCCGAGCGGACTTCCCGGCCTGGAGCTTGTGCTCAACCTGCCCGGCGAGCCCCTCCTGCCGCACCTCAACATGACGGTGGCGCTCCTCGGGACCTTGATGGCGGCGCTCGGCGCGGCGGCGGCGTGGCGCCTGACCATGTCCGACCCCGGCTTCGACTGGCGCTGGCGCGGCGGCTTCGCGGAATCCTTGTTCGAGTCCGACTTCGGCTATAAGAACGCCGTCGACGGCTTCGCCGCCGCCGTCTCCCGGGGCGCCGGCTTCGTCGGCGGCGTGCTCGACAAGGGCGGCGTGGACGGCCTCGTCGAGGGCACGACCGGCTTTATCCGCGCGGCGGGCGGGGCGATCGCGCGCTCCGCCCAGGGCCGGATCAACGACTATCTGTGGTGGATGCTGGCGGGCACGGCCGTCTTGGTCGGGCGGGTCCTCAGATGAGCCATCCGCTCACCATTCTCTGGGCCGCCCCGCTGGCCGGCGCCGCCGTCTGCGCCTTCATGGGGGCGCGCGCGCGCTACGCAGCACTCGTCTTCTCCGCCCTGTTCGCCGGCCTGGCCGGCGCCCTCGTCATGACGATGCTCGCCAACCCCGCGCTGTCGGTCGTCAACGAGCTCGGGCCGGTGTGGGCCTACGGCATCTCCTACCGCCTGTCCGCGGACTCCCTGTCGGTCGGCCTGATCGCGCTGACGGCGTTCCTGAACCTGATCTGCGTCGCCTCCTCGTGGGAGCTCGACGTGCCGGCCGGCTACTGGTCCTGCTTCCTGGCGCTCGCCTCCGCGCTCGCCGGCGTGTTCCTCGCGCGCGACCTGTTCTTTTTCTATGTATTCTGGGAAGCGACCTTGATCCCGATGTTCTTCATCATCGGCCTGTGGGGCTCCAGCAACCGCCTTCACGCCGCGGTGAAGTTCTTCCTGTTCACCTTCGCCGGCTCGGTGTTCATGCTGCTGGCCCTGCTGACGCTCGTCAGCGCGCACCATCGCGCGACCGGCGTCTGGACCTGGGACCTCGCGGCGCTCGACGCGTCGGCGCTGGGGACGGCGGGGCCGCTCGCCTTCTGGGGCCTGGTCCTGGGCTTCGCCGTCAAGATCCCCATGATCCCGCTGCACACCTGGCTGCCCGACGCCCACACCGAGGCCCCGGCCGCCGGCTCGGTGATGCTGGCCGGCGTGATGCTAAAGATGGGCGTGTACGGCCTGCTGCGCGTCGCCCTGCCGCTGTTCCCGGACCTGTCTTTCTCCGCCTTGCCCATCCTCGGCGGCCTGGCCGCGTTCAGCACGATCTACGGCGCGCTGTGCGCGATGGCGCAGACCGACCTCAAGCGCATGATCGCCTACTCCTCGATCGCCCATCTCGGCTTCTGCCTGCTGGGCGTGCTGTCGCGCACGAGCCAGGGGCTCGTCGGCGGGACGCTCCAGCTCGTCAATCACGGCCTGACGACGGGCGCTTTGTTCCTGATGGTCGGATTTCTGTATGAGCGCACGCACAAGCGAGGCCTCTCCGACTTCGGCGACCTGGCCTCGCGGGCGCCTTTTCTCGCTTTCTTCTTCGGGTTCTCGACCTTGGCCTCCATCGGCCTGCCCGGCCTCAACGGCTTCGTGGGCGAGTTCATGGCGCTTTCCGGGGCGCTGTCGGTGCTGCCCATCCTCGCCTTCGCCGGCGCGCTGGGCGTGACCTTGGCCGCGGCGTACGCCCTGCCCGCGTTCCAGGCCGTGTTCTGGGCGCCCGCCGGCCCCGGCTCGGTCAGCGAGAAGGTCTCGGACCTCGACCTTCGCGAGCGCGCCGTCCTCTGGACCTTGTCCGCCCTGATGCTGTGGATCGGCCTGGCGCCCAAGCCGTGGCTCGCGTTTTTCGAGCCCGCGCTCCGGGGGCTCGTCCGATGACGATGTTCCCTCTGGCCCCGCAGGCGGCGCTGGCGGCCGGCGTCCTGGGCGCGCTGTTCTTGGGGCTGCTGCGGCGCCCGCCCCCGCTCGCCCTGCGCGCGCTGGCCTTGGCCTCGATCGGGGGTGCCATGCTGCTCGCGGTGGGCCTTCCGGCCGACGTCTACGTCTCCCCGATCCTGCTCACCGACGCGAAGACCGTCGGCTGGCAGTACCTGATCTGCCTCGGCGCCCTGCCGCTGGCGTACTGGCTCGACGGCGAGGACGACGTGCTCTCCGCCCTGTTCCTGGGCGCCGTCCTCGGCATGTCCCTGCTCGCCTCCGCGGCGAACCTGGCGATGCTGTTCATCGCGCTCGAGTTCATGTCCCTTCCCGCCTACCTGCTCGTCGCGAGGTCTCGGCCGGGTGATAGCTCCTTGGAAGCGGCGATCAAGTACTTCTTCGCGGGCGGCGTCGCCGGGGCCCTGTTCATGCTCGGCCTCGCGCTCTATTACGCCGATACGCGCAGCCTCGCGGCCTCGTCGGCGCTCTCGCCCCTGGGCCAGGCGGGCGGGGCGCTGATGGCGGCGGCGGCGCTGTTCAAGCTCGGCGCCTTCCCGCTGAACTGGTGGCTGCCCGACGTCTACGAGGCCTCCGCGCCCGAGGTGTCGGGCTTCCTGTCCACCGCGATGAAGTCCGCGGCGGTCCTGTTCCTGATGCGCCTGTGCGAGCTGGCCCCCGAGGCTGCCTTCATCGCCTGGCTGCCCGCGATCGGGGCCATCACCGCCCTGGCCGGCTCGGTCATGGCATTGCGCCAGGAGCGCCTGCAGCGCCTGTTCGCCTATTCCTCGATCTCCAACGCCGGCCTGCTGATCATCGGCGTCGGCGCGTGGGCAGCCTCCGGCCGCTCCGCCGAGGGGGTCTCGGCCATCCTGTTCTTCCTCGGCGCGTACGCCTTCATGAGCAACGGGACGTTCGCCTTCATCAAATACTCGGGCCTCGAGACGCGCTCCCAGCTGAAGGGCCGGGGGGCGGCGATGCCGGCCGCCGCCGCGGCCTTCACGATCCTGCTCTTCGCCCTCGGCGGCATCCCGCCGACCGGCGGCTTCATGGCCAAGCTGCTGCTGCTGTGGCGCGCCGTGGACGCGGCCCTGCTCTGGCCCGCCGCGGCCGGGGCGCTCTCCGCCTTGATCTCGCTGGCCTACTACCTGGGCATGACGCGCGAGCTCTGGTTTGAGAAGGCCGACGAGCCGGCCGCCTTCAAGCCGGGGACCGGCGCCGCCCTCGTCGTCGCCTGCGCCGCCGGCGTCGTCCTGCTGGGTGCGGCGCCCTGGCTGATGTCGTCGATCTCGGGGGGGCTGCTCCGATGACCGAGCTCGCCCTGTTCGCCCTCGGCGTCAACCTGCTCGTCGTGCTCGGCGTGACCGGGCTGTTCGCCAACGCCGGCCGCCTGCTCGGGCCGCGGCCCAAGCATCAGGGCGACGCCGACCTCCCCTACGAGACCGGCCTGCCGCCCCTGGCTCCCGCCTACGAGCGCATGACCGTCTCCTACTGGCGCTACGCGGTGCTGTTCGTCGTCTTCGACGTCGATCTCGCCTTCCTCCTGCCCTGGGCCCTGTCCCGGCCGGTCCTGGCCCTCGAGTCGATGCTCGCGATCACCTTCTTCGTCGGGCTGATGCTGCTGATGCTGGCCTATTTCTGGCGCAAGGGGGTCCTGGAATGCCGCTAGAGGGCGAGACGGTCCCCGCGGGCGTAATGACGACCCAGCTCGACGCGGCGCTGGGCTGGGCGCGCAAGTACTCGATCTTCCAGTACCCGTTCGTGACGGCGTGCTGCGGGATGGAGTTCATGTCGGTCGCCGCCTCGCACTACGACCTGGACCGCTTCGGCGCCGGCTTCCCGCGCTTCTCGCCGCGCCAGGCCGACGTGCTCCTCGTCGTGGGCACCGTCAGCCACAAGATAGCGCCCGTCCTCCGGCGCATCTACGACCAGATGGCCGAGCCCAAGTGGGTCGTGGCCTTCGGGGTGTGCACGTGCACGGGCGGCTTCTACAACAATTACGCGACGGTGCAGGGCATCGACACCATCATCCCGGTCGATCTCTACATCCCCGGCTGCCCGCCCCGCCCGGAGACCGTCATCCAGGGCCTGACCTTGCTCCAGGAGAAAATCCAGAAGACGGGGGGCGGGCGCCGATGAGCAACCTGCGCGGCGAGCGGCGCGACGTCCCGGCGGCCTCCAATCGCGAGGCGCTCTCTCACCTGCGGGCCGAGGGGTACAACATGCTCGTCGACCTGACCTGCGTGGACTATCTCAAAGAGGGGCGCTCGCCCCGCTTCGACGTGATCTACCGGCTGATGCGCCTCGACCCCGCTTTGGGCAAGGACCTGGGCCGCGTCGAGGTCCACTGCGCCGTCGACGAGGCGCCGGTCCTGCGCTCGGTCAAGGACGTGTGGCCGGCGGCGGACTGGCTCGAGCGCGAGATCTGGGACATGTTCGGCGTGAAGTTCGCCGACCGTCCCGGCATCAAGCGCCTCCTCCTGTACGAGGAGTTCGTCGGCCACCCCCTGCGCAAGGACTATCCGATCGCCAAGCGCCAGCCGCTGATCGGCCCGAAGTCCGGCGACAAGGCGGACAGCCCCAGCTTCAACATCCTGAGACCGACGGTGACCGGCGAATGAACCGCAGCCGGAAGACGTACATGCTGAACATGGGCCCGCAGCACCCGTCCATGCACGGCGTGGTGCGCCTCGTCCTCGAGCTCGAGGGCGAGCGGATCGTCGACGTGGACGCCGAGATCGGCTACCTGCATCGCGCCTTCGAGAAGCACGCGGAGAGCGAGACCTGGAACAACGTGGTGCCCTGGACCGACCGGCTCAACTACGTCTCCCCGCTGATCAACAACGTCGGCTACGCGCTGGCCGTCGAGAAGCTCGCCGGCATCGAGGTGCCCGAGCGCGGCCAGTACATCCGGGTCATCGCCTCCGAGATCTCGCGCGTGACCGACCATCTGACCTGCATCGGGGCCACCGCGATGGAGCTCGGCGCGCTGACGGTCTTCCTCTACCTGATCAAGGGACGCGAGTATCTCTACCAGCTCGTCGATCACCTCACCGGGGCCCGGATCACGACCTCCTTCACCCGCGTCGGAGGCGTCAAGGGCGACCTGCCGCCCGACTTCGCCGAGAAGTTCCGCCAGGTCGCCAAGGAGGTGCGCCTGGCGGTCTCCGAGAGCGGCCGGCTGCTCACGCGCAACCGCATCTTCATGGATAGGCTTGAAGGTACGGGCAGGATCTCGCAGGCCGACGCGATCGCCTACGGCATCACCGGACCGTTCCTGCGCTCGACCGGCGTCGCCTACGACGTGCGCCGCTCCCACCCCTACGCGGCGTACGACCGCCTCGACTTCGAGATACCCGTCGGCACGACCGGCGACAACTACGACAGATACCTTTGCCGTTTGGCCGAGATCGAGCAAAGCCTGCGTCTCATCGAGCAGTGCCTGGAGAAGATTCCCGACGGCCGGCATTCGCTGGAGCCCAAGGAGATCAGGTACGCCTTCGAGATCCAGGACGCCGGCAAGCTCGGCGACACCGCTTTGCTCGCCAAGTACGCCGCCAAGGTCGACCGGACGCTCGAGGGCATGAGCAAGGACGACCAGCCGGGCACGCGGGTCCCGGACCGCGGGATCACGCTCCCGGCCAAGGAGAGCACCTACGCCAACATCGAGGGGCTGATGAACCACTTCGAGCTCGTCATGTGGACGTGGGGGGTCAAGATCCCGCCCTCGGAGGGCTACTTCGCCGTCGAGGGCGGCAACGGCGAGCTCGGCTTCCATCTCGTCAGCGACGGCTCCGACGGCCCCTACCGCGTGCGCTGCCGCCCGCCGTGCCTGTTCCCCATGTCGGCCATTAAAAAGCTCCTGGTCGGCGGGCAAATCGCGGACGTGGTCCCGACCTTCGGCTCGATCAACATGATCGCCGGGGAGCTCGACCGATGAAGGCCTTCACGGACGAGCAGGAGAGGGTCCTGATCGATTGGACGAAGAAATACCCGTACCCGAACCTCGGCCTCATCGAGGCGCTGCGCGCCGTCCAGGGCTGGCACCGGATGGTGACCCCCGAGGCCGCCGCCCGCGTCGCGGAGATTTTCAGCCTGCCTTTCAATCATGTCTGGGGCGTCGCCACCTTCTTCCCGACGTTCACGCGCTGGAAGACGGGCGAAAAGCGCGTCGGAGTATGCCACGGGCTCTCGTGCTGGATGAAGGGCTCGGATAAGGCGGAGAAGCGCCTGGAGAAGACGCTCGGCGTGCCCAAGAAGCAGGCCACGCCCGACGGCAAGCTCTCCTGGGAGACCATGGAGTGCCTCGGCGCCTGCGAGCAGGCCCCGGCGCTGCTCGTCAACGACAGATTGGTGGGGCCGGCGACCGAGGACGCGATCTCGAAGCTCAAGCCATGACAAAAATATTGACGAAGCACTTCGACGAGCCCAAGCTCCATGAGCTCGAGACCTATCGCCGCCTCGGCGGCTACGAGGGGCTTAAGAAGGCGCTGTCCATGGAGCGCCCGGCGGTCCTCGAGGAAGTCAAAAAGTCGAACCTGCGCGGCCTCGGCGGCGCGGGCTTCCCGACCGCCTTCAAGTGGAGCACCGTGCCCCCGGAGGACAAGGTCCCGGGGCCCCGCTACGTCGTGGTCAACGCCGACGAGTCCGAGCCCGGCTGCTACAAGGACCGCGTGCTGCTCACCCGCGCCCCGCACCAGCTCCTCGAGGGCCTGCTCATCGCGTCGTACGTGATCGGCGCGAAGGATTCCTTCATCTTCATCCGCGGCGAGTACCAGATCCAGTACGAAATACTGGAGAAGGCCGTCGCCGAGGCGAAAGGGGCGGGCCTGCTCGGGGATGTGAACCTCCATCTCATGCGCGGCGCCGGAGCGTACATCTCCGGCCTCGACACCGCGCTGCTCGAGACCATGGAGGGCAAGAAGGCCTGGCCGCGCCAGCCCCCGCCCTTCCCGACCGTGGCGGGCCTCATGGGCAAGCCCACGGTCGTCAACAACGTCGAGACCCTGTCCATGCTCCCATTCATCGCGCGCGAGGGCGGCGAGGCCTTCGCCAAGATCGGCTCCGCCAAGAACGGCGGCACCGTCCTGTTCTCCGTGTCCGGCCACGTCGAGAAGGAGGGCGTTTACGAGGTCCCGATGGGGACCAAGCTGCGCGACGTCCTCGCGCTCGCCGGCGGCGTGAAAGGCGGCAAAAAGCTCAAGTGCGTGATCCCCGGCGGGACGTCGATGCCCCCTCTGCTCGAGAAGGACCTCGACGTCTGCCTCGACTTCGACGCGATCCGCGCGGCGGGGACCTTCCTCGGCGCCGGCGGCATGATCGTTCTTGATGAAACGGCGGATGCCGTGGAGGTCGCGCACAACATCGAGCGCTTCCTGGCGCACGAGTCCTGCGGCCAATGCACGCCCTGCCGCGAGGGCGCGAACTGGTCGGAGCGCATTCTAGAGCGCATCCTCGAGGGCAAGGGCCAGGCGGGCGACGCGGAGAACCTCGCGCGGGTCGGCGAGAACATCACGGGCAAGGTCATCTGCGCGCTGGGCGACACGGTGGGCATGGTCACGCGCGCCTACATCTCCAAGTTCCCTGACGATTTCAGGAAGCGGGCGGCGAACCATGGGTAAAACGGTCAAGTACAAGCTGAACGGGGTCGAGCGCGAGGCCGAGGAGGGCAAGCTTGTCATAGAAGCGGCCAAGGACGCCGGCGTGGAAATCCCGCATTACTGCTACCACCCCGTCCTGGGCAACCCCGGCAACTGCCGCATGTGCATCGTCGAGGTCGCGGGCGCGCCCAAGCCCCAGATTTCCTGCCGCACGGGCGTGCGCGAGGGCCTCGACGTCAAGACCGACTCCGACGCCGCCAAGCGCGCGCAGGCCTCCGCGCTGGAGCTGCATCTCGTCAACCATCCGCTCGACTGCCCGGTCTGCGACCAGAGCGGCGAATGCGGTCTTCAGGATTACTATATGAAGATCGGGCAGTACCAGAGCGCGGTGCGCGAGGACAAGGAGCACAAGGGCAAGCGCATCGCCGCCGGCCCGCACATCATGCTCGACCAGGAGCGCTGCGTGCTGTGCACGCGCTGCACCCGGTTCGTCGACAACGTGACCAAGACCCATGAGCTCGGCATTTTCGGCATGGGGCATTCCGAGAAGATCGACGTCACGCCCGGGATGACCCTCGACAACGCCTACTCGGGCAACGTCGCCGACATCTGCCCCGTCGGGGCTCTGACCGACCGCGACTTCCGCTACAAGGTCCGCGTCTGGTACCTCGACATGACCGACTCGATCTGCCCCGGCTGCGCGCGCGGCTGCAATATTTCCGTGCACACGAACACCGCGCGCCCCTGGCACAACGACGGCAAGCGCGTCGCGCGCCTCAAGCCCCGCGTGAACATGGACGTCAACGGCCACTGGATCTGCGACGACGGGCGCTACGGATTCGGGAATCTCGACTCCGACCGCCTGGGCAAGGTTTTGCGTCTGAAGCCGCGGAAGCTCGAGATGGCCTGGTTCGACATGGCCTCCGAGCTCGCGCCGATATTGAAGGAAGGAGGACTGGCCGTCGTCGCCTCCGGCATGCTCTCCAACGAGGACTGGGCGGCTTACAAGACCCTGTTCGACGAGCTCCGCGTCGAAGGTCACTATTTCACTGCGGAACCCGACCAGCTCGGGGAAGAGGACGCGCTCCTTCGGAGAAGGGAGAAAGTCCCCAACCTGACGGGCGCGCCGGGATTGAAGAGCGGGTCTTTCGACGAGCTGGCCAAGTCTCTCGAAGCCGGGAAGATCAAAACGTTGTATGTGATCGAGCGCGACCTCTCCAAAGTCTGGGGGGATAAGGCCGCGTCCCTGCTGGCGAAGGCGAACGTCTCGATTCTTCAGGGACCCAATAAATATTCCATTGGCGACGCCTTCACCTATCGCCTGCCGGCGACGGCGTACGTAGAGGAGGACGGTCACTTCACCAACTTCGAGGGCAAGGTCGGCGCCTACAAGAAGGCGCTCGCGCCCATCGGCGACGCGCGGCCGGACTGGGCGATCTTCGACCTGCTCCGGAAGGCGCTCGCATGAACGACATGCTCTTCGCCGTCGCGAAGGTGCTTTTCGCGGTGCTCGGGGTGGGCCTGAGCATCGCGGGCTTCCTCGGCTGGGTCGAGCGCAAGCAAAGCGCGGTGATGCAGGACCGCATCGGCGCCAACCGCGCGTCGATCTTCGGCTTCACCGTGCTGGGCCTGTTCCATCCGATCGCCGACGCGATCAAGCTGCTCACGAAGGAGGACTTCGTGCCCAAGGGCGCGCACCGGCCGCTGCACGGCCTGGCGCCCGTCATCTCCCTCGGCGCGGGCATGTTCTGCCTCGCCGCCCTTCCTTACGGCGGCGTGATCGAGTTCGCGGGTCGGGCCTGGGATCTTCAGCCGATCGCGATGCCGATGGGCGTGCCCCTCGTGCTGGCCTCGCTCGCCTTCGGCGTGCACGGGATCGTGATGGCCGGGTACGCCTCGGGCTCGAACTACGGCCTGCTGGGCGCCCTGCGCGGCGGCGCGCAGATGATCGCCTACGAGGTGGTCCTCGCGTCCTCGCTGGCCGGCGTCCTCTTCATCTACGGCTCGCTCGACTTCGCCGAGGCCGTGCGCTGGCAGGTCGAGCGCGGCGTGTGGGGCATCGTCCTGCAGCCCCTCGCCTTCATCCTCTTCCTCGTGGCCGGGATCGCCGTGACCAAGCGCATCCCCTTCGACCTCCCCGAGGGCGAGAGCGAGATCGTCGGCTACCACGTCGAGTACTCGGGCATGAAGTTCGGCATGTTCATGATGACCGACTTCTTCGAGTCCATCGTGATCTCCGGCGTGATCACCGCCTTGTTCCTCGGCGGCTGGTCCGTCCCCGGCCTCGACCTGCCCTCGATGGGCCTGCTCGGCGGGTTCCTGATGGTGGGCAGCTTCGTCTCGAAGCTCATGCTCATGCTGTTCCTCCTCATGCAGGTGCGCTGGACTTTGCCGCGCTTCCGCTTCGACCAGGTGCTCGACCTCGGCTGGAAGAACCTCCTGCCCCTGGCCCTCATCAACTTCCTCGTCACCGCGTGGGCGGTCTACCTATGGCGATAACCGTCAAAACCGTCGCGCGCCCCGTGCGCACCTTCGCCTCCCAGCTCTATCTCGTCGAGATCGTCAAAGGCCTCGGCCTGACCTTCCGCCACCTGTTCGTCAACCTCTACCGGCACGTCAAGCGCGCCCTGGGGCTCAAAGGCCTGCCCGGCTCGGTCACGATCCAGTACCCCGAGGATCCGGCCATGCTCGGCAAGCGCGCGCGCACACGCCATCGACTGCTGAAGCGCGAGGACGGCTTCCCTCGTTGTACGGCCTGTCTTCTGTGCGAGACGATCTGCCCCGCCAAGTGCATCCGCATCACGGCCGAGAACGCGCCCGACGTGATGGTCGAGAAGCGGGCCAAGACCTTCGACATCGACCTGGGCATGTGCGTGTTCTGCGGCTACTGCGTCGAGGCCTGCCCCGTGGACGCCATCCACATGGACGCCGACGACGTCGAGCTCTCGACCTACACCCGCCGGGACATGATCTGGAACATGCCCGAGCTGCTCGGCGACGTGAAGAAAAAGCCCTCCAAGCCTGACTGAGGCGCACACCCGACTGTTTCTGGAAACAGTTGATCGAGGACCTCTTGGCTAAGGGCCCTTGTGTTCGTCTCTCGGAGGGGGTACCCTCCTTGGGTGAGGGGTTTCCGCGCCCGCGGCCAGGCCACCGTCGAGTATATGCTCCTGCTCTGCACGGTCCTGGTCATGGCCCTGATGACCGGCGCCTTCATCAGCAAGTTCGGCCGGGAACTCCTCGACGACCTCGCCCTGAAGCTCCTGGACGCCGCGCTCACCCTCGCGATGCCTTAACCTTTCGTTCTCCGTTTGTTGGGTAGCGCCGCCCCTCCTCAGCCGCTACACTTTTTCCATGAGCGCGCGAGACCTCGCGCTGGGCGGCGTCTGGGGCGTCAACCTCCTGGCGATCTGCGCGGCGAACTTCAACGAGATCCGGCACTGCCTGGCGGTGCTGATCCTCTACACGGCGACCTACTTCCTGTTCGCGCCGCTGCACGCGCTGATCGTGCTGTGCGTGTGGCTGGCCTACGGCCTCGAGCGCGGCGACTCGCCGCTGTCGGAAGGGGGGCTGACCCGGGCGGCCGTCCGCCTGGTCTGCGTGGAGACCTTGATGTTCTGGGCCCTGTACTGGGGCATGGTCCTGGAGTACCTCCCGCTGCACATGCGCGTGTAGCCGCCCCCTGGCCAGGAAGGCCCGGTTCCGCTATACTTGGCCCGTCATGCCGCCCGGCTTCAAGCCCATCGCCGTCGCCGACATCCTGGACATGCTCCTCGTGGGCACGCTCGTGTACGGCATCATCCTGTGGTTCAAGCGCACCAAGGCCGCGTTCGTGGCGCTGGGGCTGCTGCTGGCGGTGGTCGTCTACACGGTGGCGTTCGTGTCCGGGATGTACATGACCGTGCGCATCTTCCAGGGCTTCTTCGCGGTGTTCATCGTCGCGGTGATCGTGATCTTCCAGGAGGAGATCCGCTCGATGTTCGAGCGCATCGCGATCTGGAGCCTCACCGGCGGGGTGCTCAAGACCTCCCCGACCCACCGCCAGGTGGAGATCCTGGTGAGCTCGCTCGGCGACCTCGCGCGCGAGAACATCGGCGCGCTCGTCGTGCTGCGCGGCCTCGACCCGCTCGACCGGCACATCGAGGGCGGCTGGGAGCTGAACGGAGACCTCTCGGAAGCGCTGATCAAGAGCATCTTCGACTCGCACTCCCTCGGCCACGACGGAGCCTTCATCGTCGAGGAGGGGCGCGTCACGCGGTTCGGCGCGCAGCTTCCGCTGTCGAAGGACTTCTCCAAGATAACGAATCTCGGCACGCGGCACTCCGCGGCCCTGGGCCTGTCGGAGCGCTGCGACGCGATGTGCCTGGTCGTCAGCGAGGAGACGGGGCGGATCTCCGTCGCGCTGCGCGGCGACCTCGTCGCGGTCAAGGACCTCGAGGAGCTGCAGGACGGCATCGAGATCTTCCTGACCAAGCACCTGCCGAAGACCCCGAAGAACTTCGTCCATCACTTCGTCAACGAGAACATGCGCGAGAAGGCGATCGCGACCGCGGTCTCCGTCCTGCTGTGGGTGTTCTTCGTCGGATTCGGAGGAGGAAGATGAAGCCCGGCTTCCACGCGCGCCGCCTCGTCAAGCTCCTGACCGAGAAGGGCAAGGCGCTCTCGCCCCTGACCATTCTGACCCACGACCACCCCGACCCCGACGCGCTCGCGAGCGCGTGGGCGCTCGCGCACCTGGCCCAGTCGCTGGGCAAGATCCGCACCCGCATCGTCTACGGCGGGATGATCGGCCGCTCCGAGAACCGGATGATGGCCGAGCGCCTGTTCCTCCCCGCGCGCCCGCTGCGCAAGGGCGAGCTCGCCGGCGTGCCGCATCTGGCGCTCGTGGACACCCAGCCGCCGTTCAAGAACAACCGCTGCCCGCCGCGCCGCATCCCCGACCTGATCCTGGACCATCACCCGCGGCACGCCGACACGCACGCCGATCTGGCGCTCATCGACGAGACCGTGGGCGCGACGACGACGATCCTCGTCGAGGCGCTCGTGGCCTCGGGCCTGCGCGTGCCTAAGCGCCTGGCCACCGCGATCGTCTACGGCATCGGCTCGGAGACGCAGAATCTCGGCCGCGAGGCCACCCCCCGCGACATGGAGGCCTACCAGGCCCTGTGGCCGAAGGCGAACATGAAGACGCTGTGGCGCATCTCCTATCCGCAGCGCCCCGAGGCTTTCTTCCTGACGCTCGCCCACGCCGTGCGCGAGGCCTTCGTCATCGGACGCGTCGTCGGCGCGAACCTCGGCGAGGTCAACACCCCCGATCGCGTGGCCCAGATGGCCGACTTCCTCCTGACCCTCGAGAAGATGCAATGGTCCATCGTGACGGCGCGCTATCAAGGACGCCTGCACGTCTCCCTGAGGGCCAACGACCCGGGCGCCGGCGCGGGCCGCCTGCTCAAGCGCCTGCTCGGCGGGGGCAACCGCGGCGGCGGCCACGGCATGATCGCCGGCGGCTCGCTCGAGATCGGCGTCGACGCGCCGGAGCAGGAGTGGCGCGAGGCCGAGGAGAAGGTCGTGACCGAGTTCCTCGCGCACCAGGGCCTCAACGCGTCCGACCGCCGCCGCCCCTTCCGCGGCGCCTAGCCGCTACTTCCAGCCGATCACGGACCAGCCTTTCTCGGCCATGCAGCGCTGCGCGTAGGCGCGCTGGATCTCGTCCGGCGAGCCCGCCTCGTAGGCGCCGTGGACCAGGCCCGCCGCGGCGCCGACCGCCGCGCCCTCGGCGACGGCCCGGCGGTAGTTGCCCGTGAAGGCGCCGAACACCACGCCCAGTACGGCGCCGAACACGCCGCCTCGCGTCGTCCGGGCCGCGACGCGTTTCGCGGGGTTCGCCTTGAGGTGCGCCTTCGCCTCCTTCAGGCAGAGGTCCGCGTCGGCCTTGGCGGCCTCCTCGCCGCCGGCCTTATAACGTTCGTCGGGATAGACGACCGGGCGGGGGTGGGAGCACGCCCAGAGGAGCAGAACGAGAAGGAGCGGCCGTTTCACCCGCATAGCTTATCACGGCGCGGCGATCTCCCGCACGCTCATCTTCTTGTAGATGAGGCCGTCGGTGCCCACGTTGTCGCTGCGCCAGTAGACGGAGATATTGGGCTTGCCCGACTCCGAGCCCGGCCGCGCGTCGCTCGCGGTGAGCCGAAGCGCCGGGTCGATGCCCGACCGGCACGCGCGCCCGCCGACGCCGAAGTTCGACCCCGTGTCGGTCAGCTCGTTGACCTTCGTCCAGGTCCCGCCGGCGGCCCCGTCGGTCAGGTCGAGATACAGCTCGGCCTTCACGTTCCCGTTGGGCAGGTCGTAGACGACGTACTTGTAGCCGATCCAGGTCCGGTAGGGGAAGGTCGACCACAAAGTCTTGTTGAGGACCGGGACCGAGCTCGGATGCGAGGTTTCCTTCTCGAAGTCGATGCGCCCGTCGTAGCGCATGCGCGCGCCCATGCCCCGGGTGTCGCACAGGTTGGCCGTCTCCGAGCCGGTGGTGCCGTGGTTGGTCCGGGCGAGGCCCACGACGCCGCCGTACGGCGTGCCGCCGTCGGCGACGCGCTGGGCGTACACGGTCATCTCGACGTTGCGCCAGCTTTGCTGGAGCGCGGGATCGTGGATGTACATGCGCGGCACCGGGCCGGAGACGTAAAATAGGCCGTTGCCGTCGACGCGGTAGGAGGCGTTTCCATGGGCCGCGTCGAACCAGGGGTCGGCGGGGTCCACGCCGTTGAATGAGCGGGCCGTCCCGGTGTCCCACTTCGACGTCCAGAGCTTGCCGCCGGCGGCGGTCGGATAAAGGTATTTGACGCCGAACCGGTCGGCGCCGGCGGGGGCGGAGTCGAGCGTCGCGGCGGGGGGGGCGGCGCTCACGGCGAAGGCGCAAACCCGATGGCTGCCGGAGCCGGACTGCAGGGCCCAGTTGTCGATGCTGGCGGCCGCGGACTGCTCGGAGCGGAAGGCGTAGCGCGACGCCAAGGTCCGCTCCGGGGAGCCCGGAGGCGTCACGTACGCCGAGTAGGCGCCGGCGGCGGGATCCACCGTCAGACGGAAGCGGTAGCTCGCGCCGGCGACGTACGCGACGGAGGAGTCGGCGCCGTAGGCGCCGCCGTTGCGGGCGTCGAGATAGCCCGTGTTGTTGAAGCGCACGATCGCGGCCAGGTCCGTATAGCGCGAGACCGCGCCCCGGGACAGGCCGATGATTCCGTCGATCCGGGCGGCTTCCGGGACCGCGGTGAAGGTCGCGGTGAACGGGACCCCTTGCGCGGGGAACGGGGTGTTCCGCCACTGGGACGAGGAGGCCAGGCAGCCCGCCGGGGCGGCGGGGGTCGCGGCGGGCGGCGGCGCGGCCGGCGCGGCCGGCGGGGGCGTCAGGGCGAAGCGGCAGACCTGGTGGCTCCCGGACCCGGCCTGCAGGGCCCAGTTGTTCAGGGACGCCGCGAGCGCCTGCTCGGCGCGAAAGGCGTAGTTCAGCGCCAGCAGGCGCTCCGCGGCGCCGGGCGGGGCGACGTAGACCGAGTAGCGGTGAGCGACCGGGTCGACCGCGAGGCGAAAGCGATACAGCGAGCCGGCCATGTACGGGACGCGCGCGTCGGCGGCGTAGACGCCGCCGTTGCGGACGTCGATGAGGCCCGCGTTGTTGAAGCGCACGATCGCGGCGAGATGCTTGTAGTCGGCGGCGCCGCCGAGGGACAGCCCGGTCACGCCGTCGATCCTCGCCCCGCCCGGGGTTGCGTCGAAGGTCGCCCCGAAGGGAGCGGCCTGGGCGGGGAAGCCCGTGTTCTTCCAGGACTCCGAGGCCGTGAGGCATTGCGCTTGCGCCCGCGGCGCGGCCAGACCCAGCGCGGCCGCGGCGGCGAAGGCTTTGACGGCGTGCAGGCGTGAAGTCATCGGAGCACCTCCCATTATTTGACGACGGCGAAGGTCTGGTAGACCCGCTTGCCTTCCCGGGTCGTGATGACGGCGATGTACGCCCCCGACGGGACCACCCGCCCCGACGAATCCTTCCCGTTCCAACGGATCGGCGGCCCCGAGGACGTCTCCCGGAACACGCGCCGGCCGCGGGCGTCGACGATGGACACCTCCCGCGCGTCCGGCCCGAAGACCGCCTCGTCGTTGACGCCGTCGGCCAGCGCGGGGGACAGGAACTTCTGGGGAGCCTTGGCGTCGGGGGCCGCGGCCGCGGCGGGGCCCGGTCCCGCGCCGGAGGGGGCCGGCGCCGGCTCGGACGTCGCGAAGACGAAGTCGGGCGAGACGGAGACCAGGCCCGCGGCGTCGCGGGACCTGACGCGATAGTGATAGAGGGCCTCGGAGGCGAGGCCCGTCAGCGCGACGCCGCGCTCGAGGACCCGCGAGGAGCTCGGCGGCGTCGACTCCCCGTACTCCTCGGTCATCCCGTACTCCACCTGGGAATCCGCGGGCTCCGACGTGGTCCACCGGATGTAGGCGCCGTCGGGACCGGCCCCGGACGCCGACACCTCGTCGATGACGGGCGGGGCGTTGTCCGCCGTCACGCGCACGATGCGGGAGGTCGCCTCGCGGCCGGCGGCGTCGCGCGCGACGGCCGCCAGGGCGTGCGTGCCGTCGCCCGACGCCGCGGTGTTCCAGACGACCGTGTAGGGCGGAGCGGTCAGCGGCGGCGCCAGCTCCACCCCGTCGAGCAGGAAGCGCACGCTCTCGACACCCGCGCCGGCGCTCGCGTTGGCCGAGACCGTCGTGGTCCCGGAGACGACCGCGTCCGCCGGCGGGGTCATGATCACGACGAGCGGAAGAGCGGGCGCGGCGGCCTCCTGCGCCCGCGCCGCCGCGCACAGCGCCAGCAGGAGGAACGCGGCGCCGCGGATCACCGGTCGGCGCCCGTCGGGATCATGACGCGAGTGTTGTCCGGCTCGAACCGGAGCCGCTCGAGGTAGGGAGAGGTCTTCCCCGACAGGGCGAGGCGCGAGGTCTTGAGGTAGGCGGCGCGCGCGTCCGCCGGGCCGCGCTTGCCGGTGGCGACCTCGTCGGCCAGATTCAGCGCCAGGCGGTTCGTCTCCTCGCTCGGGGAGGAGAAGGTCATCTCGCCGGCGGTCGGGCTCACCTCGAGCCGCTGGTGGAAGCGCTTCAGGTCGGAGAGCTTGTCCTGCGGGGCCAGATAGCCGACGGTCTGCTCGACGAGCCCCTTGGCCCGGCGGCGGACGATCGTCCGCTTCCATTCGCCGTGGCCGAACCAGGCCAGCGAGTTCCCGTCGAACTGGTCCGGGCGGCCGTACTTCTCGAGGAGAAGGGCGGCCGCGGACCGCGAGCGCGGCGGCCAGCGCTTGATGAGCTCCTCGGGCGCGGGGCCCGAAGCCGACGCCCAGATGAGCAAAGTCAGCAGCCCCAGGCTCGCGCCGCAGGCGTTTCGGACTATGCTGCTTTTCATGGCTGCTCCTCCTCGAAGGCTTCGGCCGATTATAAACCGCCGGTCCCGGTCCGGTCTATAAAGGAACCGTAAATGAAATTGGACTTCCATGTACCGTTGGGCCTAAAGGCCCTGCCCCGCGGCGACCATAGGGCCCTAGGAGCGGGAGGGGGGAGCGTGGTACGCTGTCCACCGATGATCCGTCGACTGCTCTCCTCGGCCGTGATCGCCTCCCTGCTGCTGCTCACGCCGGGAGGGCGCTTCTACGAGGCGTGCGCGCAGACGCTCGCGGCGCC
>JAKFCD010000081.1:0-43452 GCA_036676805.1 Elusimicrobiota bacterium | reverse complement strand
CGGGGGCCGCCGCGGCCGCGCGGAGCGCGACGCGCGGCACGAGGCCGCCCTGCTCGCCCTGATGATCGAGAGCGTGCGCGAGTACGCGATCTTCCGCCTCGACCCGGCGGGCCGCGTGCGCAGCTGGAGCCTCGGGGCCGAGCTCATCTTCGGCCGCGCCCCCGAGGAGGCCCTCAACCTGCCTTATGAGCGCCTGCTGTCCTCCGGGGGAGCGGCCCGGGCGCAGCTCGAGGAGGCCGCCCGCGAGGGAAAGCTGCAGGCCGAAGGCTGGTGCGTGCGCCGGGACGCCGGCCGGTTCTGGGCGGACATCTCGCTGACGTCCCTGCGCGAGGAGAAGGGCGCCCTCCTCGGCTTCGCGGCGGTCGTCCGCGACGCCACGCGGCGCCGCGCCGCCGCCCAGCTGCTCGAACGCCGGACCGCCGACCTGAGCCGCTCCAACCTCGAGCTCAGTCAGTTCGCCTACGTCGCCTCCCACGACCTCAGCGCGCCCCTGCACAAGGTCAAGGCGTTCGCCGGGCGCCTCAAGAACAAGATCGAGGGCGGTCTCGACGAGGAGGGACGGGACTTTCTGCGGCGCATGCTGCGCGCCGTGGACGGCATGCAGAGCCTCATCGACGCCCTCCTGGAGCTCGCGCGCGTCTCGACGCGCGGCGCCGCCGCGGAGGAGGTGGACCTTCGCGCGCTCGCCAAGGACGTGGTCGAGAGCCTCGACCACGCGATTCCCGGCGCCCGGGCCTCCGTGGACGTAGGCGAGCTGCCCCGGATTCAAGCCGACCCGCTCCAGATGCGCCAGCTGATCCAGAACCTCGTCTCCAACGCCCTCAAGTTCCGCAAGCCCGGCGCCCCCCCCAAGGTGCGCATCCGGGGACGGACCACCGGCGACGGGCGCTGCGAGCTCGTCGTCGCCGACGAGGGCATCGGCTTCGACATGAAGTTCGCCGAGAGGATTTTCCAGCCGTTCCAGCGTCTGCAGGCGCCCTACGAGTACGCGGGCACCGGCATGGGGCTTGCGATCTGCCGGAAGATCGCAGAGCGCCACGGCGGGTCGATCACGGCGAGCGGCGCGCCGGGCCGGGGCGCGGAGTTCAAGGTCGTGCTGCCGCTCACGCAGGAAGGGAGGATGGAATGCCCGCCACAAGAAAAAGCGTTCAGCTGATCATCGCCGAGGACGACGAGGACGACTACTTCCTCACGAAAAGCGCGTTCGAGAAGGCCGGCCTGAATGAGGAGCTCGTCTGGGTCCGCAACGGCGAGGAGCTGCTCGAGCGCCTGCGGCGCGGCGCGGGCCCGCCCGGCGCGCCGGGCGGCGCCCGCCTCGTGATCCTGGACCTCAATATGCCCCGCATGGACGGCCGCGAGGCGCTCGCGCGCATCAAGGCCGATCCGGACCTGCGGCGGATCCCGATCATCGTCATGACGACCTCCAACGCGGAGGAGGACATCGCGCGGTCCTACGACCTGGGCGCCTGCTCCTACATCCACAAGCCCGTGACCTTCGCGGATTTCGTCGCGGCGGCCGCGCTGTTGAGGCGCTACTGGCTCGAGATGGTGGAGCTGCCGGACGCGGGAGGGGTGACATGGACAAGAATATAAGGATGCTTCTGATCGAGGACGACCCCGACTACACCTTGCTGATGAACCTCTACATCGACGAGGCCTGCGGCGCGTCGATGAAGCATGAGGTCGTCAACGCCCCGAGCCTCGCCCAGGGGCTCGACCAGCTCGCGCGCCGGGAGTTCGACATCGTCCTGCTCGACCTCATGCTGCCCGACAGCGAGGGCCTGGACACCTTGGCCGCGCTGCGCCGGCGGGCGCCGGGGGTGCCGGTCGTGGTGCTGACCAACATGGCCCTCGAGGAGACCGGCCTGAAGGCGATCGGCGCCGGCGCCCAGGACTACCTGATCAAGAGCAAGGTCGACCAGCAGCTTCTCAGCCGCGCGGTCGGCTTCGCGCTCGAGCGCAGCCGGCTGTACGGGCAGATGGAAAGCCTCGTCAGCGCCTCGCCCGACGGCATCGTGATCGTCGACACGGAGCGCATGGTCCGCTTCGCCAACCCGGCCGCGCTGGCCCTGTTCAACCGCCGGCCCGAGCAGATGCAGGGCCGCCTCTTCGACTTCCCGCTCCCCGAGAAAGGCTCGACCGAGGTCAAGCTGCCGGGGCCCAAGGGCGAGATTATCGCCGAGCTCAGGCTCGCTCCGCTGGAATGGCGGGGCGCTCCCGCGCGGCTGGTCGCGATACGTGACATCACGGAGCTGCACAAGCTCGAGCAGGTGCGGGCCGAGATCAAGGAGCGGCGCCGGATGGACGAGCTCAAGGACAAGCTCCTGAGCACCGTCTCGCACGAGCTGCGCACCCCGCTGAGCATCATCAAGATGGCCGTGGGCACGATCCGCGACCGCTTGGCCGGCCCGCTCACCTCGGACCAGGACAAGATGATCAAGACGGCGGACCGCAACATCTCGCGCCTGTCGCGCATCCTTTCGAACTTCCTCGACCTCTCCCGCCTCGAGTCCGGCGGCGCCCGCGTCGAGCTCGCGCCGCTCGACCCCGGCGACCTGATCCGGGAGATCGCCGACGACCTGCGCATGACCTACAAGAGCCGGAACGTCTCGCTGATCGTCTCCGCGCCGAAGGGGCTGCCGACCGTGCGCGCCGACCGGGACATGATCACCCAGGTGCTCGCCAACCTCCTCGACAACGCCCTGCGCTACGCGCGCGAGCGCGTCGAGGTCCGCGTCCGGCGGGAGGGCGAGGAGGTCTCCGTCGGCGTCGTCGACGACGGCCCGGGCATACCCGAGGGCAAGGGCGCCGATCTCTTCAACAAGTTCGTCCAGCTCGACCGCCCCAAGGGCGGCGAGGGCTACAAGGGCACCGGCCTGGGGCTCGCGATCTGCCGGGAGATCATGACGCTCAACGGCGGCCGCATCTGGGCGGAGAACGTCAAGGGCTGGGGGGCCGGGTTCTTCATCGCGCTCCCGGCCGCCGCGCGGGCCGCCGCGTCCGCCGCCGGAGGAAAACATGACTCATCTGCAGAATAGGCGCGTGCTCATCGTCGACGACGAGAGCGACCTGACCGAGGCGCTCGCGATCCGCCTGTCCTCGGGCTGGGGGTTCACCGTCGCCGTCGCCCACGACGGCGAGGAGGGGCTGCGCAAGGCCTCCGCCTTCCGGCCGGACATGATCCTGCTCGACATCGCGATGCCCAACGTCGACGGCTGGGAGATGTGCCGCCGCCTGAGGGACGATCCCGAGACCCGCTCCATTCCCATCGTGATCATGACGGCCTGGTCGACCGAGGACCTCCACAAGCGCGCGCAGGAGGAGGGCGTCACCAGGGTCCTGCTCAAGCCGGCCGACGACGACGAGCTGCTCTCCGTTCTGCGCTCCACGGCGGGGACGATCCGCCCCCCCGAAGCGGTCGCCTCCGGGACCGTCCGGGGGCCGGAACGGCGGAGGAGCCAGCGCCGGCGCGGCGAAGCCCGCCGCCACCGCCCCTAGAGGCGAGGCAGGGGGCGCGCGGGGTTTCCGAACACGCGCGCCCGCGCGGGGACGCTTCGCGTCACGACGGCGCCGATGCCGATGAAGGCGTCCTCCCCGACGGATATCTTCTGGACCAAGGAGCAGCCGGGCGCCAGCCAGGAATTCGCGCCGACGCGGACCGAGCCGCTGATCTCGACGCAGGCCGTGAGCATGGCACCCCGGCCGATGCGGCAGTTGTGCGAGACGTGGCAGTGGTCGTCGATCTTGACGTGATCCTCGAGCACGGTGTCGCCGAGGGCGCCGCGGCACACGGTGCTCAGGCTGCCGATCTCCACGTGATCGCCGATGATGACGCGGCCCATGTGGATCATCCGCAGCGGCCGGTTCTGGTCGTCGCGCTCGAAGCCGAAGCCGGCCTCGCCGATCACCGCGCCCGAACGAATATCGCAGTGCCTTCCGATGCGGGTGCCGCTCTTGATCACCGCCAGGTTCCCGATCCTCGTCCCCTCCCCGATCGCCACGCCGTTCTCGACGACCGCGCGCGGCGCGACGCGCGCCGCCGGATGCACCTCCGGCGGGGAGTCATCCTCCTCGAAGCCCGGGGAGGCCTGCAGCAGGTGCTGCGCGAGGATGAACGCCAGCCGGGGCTTCTCCGCGCGCAGGACGCTCAGCTCCGCCCCCCAGGGCGCCTCCGAGGCGAACACCGTGCCGGCGCAGGCCGCCCCCGGCAGGAGGTCGCGCGCGAACGAAAGGCCGTGGCCCGTGAGCGCGTCCAGGCCGCACAGCTCCCGGATCTCGCGGTCCGCGCCCAAGAGCTCGAGCCCCAGGTCCCGCCCGAGCTGAGAGGCGCGGACCGGGCGCAGGAGGTTCTTTCCCATGCGCTCAGGCCTGGGGCACGGCCACGGGCTTGGGGCCCTCGGGCCGCGCGGCGGCCTGCTTGCGCCGGACGAAGGCGGCCAGCCGGGCCACCGAGTCGAAGTTCTCCGGCCGGACCTCGCTCTGCTCGACTCGCACGCCGAAGCGCCGCGCCAGGAAGGCCGCCAGTTCCACGACGCCGAGCGAGTCGATGATCCGCTCGCGCAGCAGGGAGACGTCGTCGCCGTGGGCGAGGCCCTCCTCGCTGTAGAGAATGTCGGTCGCGATGAAGCCCCGGATGGCGGTCTCGATGAGACGATCGTTCGTGTTGTCCATTTCCTTTCTCCCGTTCACGCGTAGGCCGGCTTGGCCGGCTCGAGGATCGGCGGGCTCAGCCGCAGGTACTCGGTGGTCCGCCTCTTGCCCTCGATGTCGTCGAACACCCGCTGGACCTGAACCTCGGGCATCCCCATGCCGCGGGCGACCTCGGCGACGGGTATTCGGTTCTCCGCGGCGAACCAGATCGGGTCCAGGGTCGAGAACGGCAGCCGGAAGAAGAATTCCTGCTGATCGCACGGGGCGCTGTAGGTGTCGGTCGTCGGGGTCCGGCGCTGGATGCTCTCCGGCACGCCGAGATGGCGGGCGAGCTGATACACCTGGGTCTTGAACAGGTGCGCGATGGTCTGGATGTCCACCCCGCCGTCGCCGTGCTTGACGAAGAAGCCCTGGGCGTGCTCGTTCTTGTTTGAGGTCCCGACCACCGCGAACTGGCGGGCCTCGGCGTGGAAGTAGAGCGTGCTCATGCGCGAGCGCTGCTTGAGGTTCGAGGCGGCCACGATCTCCAGCATCTCGGAGGCGCCCAACGGCCGCGTCTCCTCGCGCCCGTCGGGCGCGACGACCGTCACGGAGTAGACGTTGAAGGTGCCCGCCTCGAGCAGGTCCGGCGGCAGGACGATTTTGGCCTTGTAGCCCTTGCCGGCGTCGTAGCCCGGATAGACGCGCCGGATGGCGTCGTCGCGGCGGCGGTAGCAGTCGAAGCCCTCCAGCGCCTGGGTGATGTCCTCCAGGATCGGCTCGACGCCGAAGCCGGCGGCCAGCTCGCGGGCGAGCGTCTCGCTGATGGGATCGGAATCCTTGTCCGGCATCATCACGGCGACGACGCCGCCGGCGCCGAAGGCGCGCACGGCCAAGGCGAGCACGACTGCCGAATCGATGCCGCCGCTGATGCCGACGACCGCTCCCCGGCGCTTCATCTCGCGCCGGACGTTGCGCCGCAGGAACTCCACGATGCGGCCCGTCTCCGCGGCCGGGTCGATATCGACGATGTTTTGATCGAAGCGCGTCATGATTTATCCTCTCTGTGCTGGGCGTTGAGCCGGCAGACCTTCACCGGGTCCTTCGGCCCGAGCGGCGCCGGCCGCCGGGCGTTCTTCACGAACAGATGGTGCAGAAGCTGCGTCGAGACGATCCCCGCCACCGCCATGTCGTCGGTCTCCCCGAGCCGCGCGCCGCCCGAGATCTTGCTCGTCAGCCGCGCGACCGCGCCGGGCCGGAACAGGCCGGCGTCGGCGAGCGCCCGCGGGCCCAGAAGCTCGCGCACGTACTCGGGGGCGCCGGGATGGAAGAAGCTGCGGTGGATCGGGGCGCGATACGGCCGCTTGGGCCGGCGGGTGATGATGTCCGGCAGCCAGGGCCCCGCGGCCGCCTTCAGCAGACGCTTCTCCCTCAGCCCGCGCAGCTTGAAGCGAGGGTCGAGGCGGTTGCAGAACTCCGTCAGGCGCACGTCGAGGAAGGGGAAGCGCCCTTCGATGGAGTTGGCCATCCCCATGCGGTCGCCCTGGGAGGACAGCAGGTAATGAGAGAGGAAGATGCTGATCTCGAGGTGCTGGGCGCGCGCGAGGTGCCCCCAGCGCCCGAACCCGGCCGGCAGCGCGGCGGCGAGCCGGTCGTAATGCGGCTGCGCGGCCGCCTCCCCGCTGAGAAAGCGCCAGGTGCGCAGGTTGTTGCGCCAGCGCACGGCGTGCGAGTACAGCGGGGAGCCGGTGTCGGCGAGCCCCTCGCCGAAGAACGCCGCGAGCGTCTCCTGATGGCTTTGCGCCAGGCCGCCGATGTCGGGGTAGAGCCGCTTGAGCAGCGAGGAGCGGCCCGGCGCGCGTGGGGCCCGCGCCCAGTAGCGCCGGACCTTGTCCTCCTTGAAGATGTCGTAGCCCGCGAGGAACTCATCGGCGCCCTCCCCGGTGAGCACCACCTTGAAGCCCCTCTCGCGCACCAGCCTCGACAGCAGGAACATCGGAGCCGGAGCGGTGCGCATCATGGGCGCCTCGGCGTGCCAGACGACCTGGGGGAAAACCCGGCCGATGTCCTCGCAGGTCGCCTTGACGACGTGGTGCTCGGTGCCCAGATGGGCCGCCATCTCCCGCTGGAAGGAGCTCTCGTCGAAGCTCTCGTCGTCGAAGGCGATCGAGAAGGTCGAGAGGCGGCTCGTCCCCCCGCGCCTGACGACGGCGGCGATGGCCGAGGAGTCCAGGCCTCCGCTCAGATAGGCCCCCACCGGCACGTCCGCCCGCAGGCGGATGCGGCAGGCGTCGGTCAGGAGGGCGCGGAACTCCTCGACGACCTCCTCGAAGCGGCGCGGGGCCGCGGGACGGCCCTCGTCGGGGAAGCGGTTCTCCCAGTAGCGCTCGACGCGCGTGCCGTCCGCGTCCGACAGCAGGAAGTGCCCGGGCGGCAGCTCGACGATGCCCTGGAAGGCGGTCCGGGGCGAGGTCGGCGCCCAGAACAGGAAGGCCTGCCGGACGGCCTCCGCATCGAGTTCCGCCCGCGCGCGGGGGTCGCAGAGGATGGACTTGATCTCCGAGGCGAACAGGAGCGCGCCGCCGGGCGTCTCGGCGTAGAACAGCGGCCGCACCCCGAGGCGGTCGCGCCCCAGGAACAGGCGCCGCCGCGCGGCGTCCCAGATGGCGATGGCGAACTGGCCGTTGAGCCGCTCCAGGCAGCGGGGCCCGTAGCGCTGGTAAAGGTGGAGCACCACCTCGGTGTCCGTGCGCGTCTTGAACCGGTGCCCCAGGGCCTCGAGTTCCCCGCGCAGCTCGATGTAGTTGAACACCTCGCCGTTGAAGACGATCCACAGCGTCCCGTCCGCGTTGGAGATCGGCTGACCGCCCCCGCTGAGGTCGATGATGCTCAGCCGCGCGCTGCCCAGGCCCGCCTCGCGGTCCAGGAGGAGGCCGAACTCGTCGGGCCCCCGGTGGCGCAGCGCGGCCAGCATCCGCCGGAGATCGCCCTCGTCGGCCGCCGTCCGGCGGGTCCGGTCGAAGACGCCCGCGATGCCGCACATCAGCGCAGATCCATGCGCCGCAGCTTTCCCGAAGGAGTCTTGGGCAGCTCGGCGACGAACTCCACCGCCCGCGGCACCATGAACTCCTCCATGTGCTTGCGGCAGTGCGCGATCACCGCGGCCTCGAGCAGGCCCGCGCCCGGGGCGACGATGAACGCCTTGACGGCCTCCCCCAGCTCCGGGTGGGGTATGCCGATGACGGCCGCCTCCAGCACCCCGGGAATCCGGTACAGGATATCCTCGGCCTCGCGCGGGGCCACCTTGCGGCCGCGGCTCTTGATCATGTCGTCCTTGCGGCTGACGAAGTAGAAATAGCCCTCCGGGTCCGTGTAGAACAGGTCCCCGCTGCAGCAGACCCGCTCCCCCGGCAGCTCCCCGGGACGGAAGCGCCGGGCGGACGGCTCGGGCGCCCCCCAGTAGCCGCGCATCACGTGCCGCCCGCGCACGATGAGCTCCCCGACCTGTCCGGGGCCGACCGGCTTGCCCTCCTCGTCCTCGAGCCACAACTCGGTCCCGTCGAGCGGCAGGCCGCTGGAGGCCGGACGCGCGTCGACCTGGTCCGGCGGAAGATACATCGTTCGGGCGACCTCGGTCAGGCCGTGCATGAGGTAGAGGTCCGCGCGGGGAAAGAGGGCGCGCACCCGCCGGACCTGCTCGACGGGCAGGCCGGCGGCGGCGTTGGTCAGGTAGCGCAGGGCGGAGAGATCGACGCCCCGGAGATCCATGGTCAGCAGGCGCGCGAAGATCGTGGGCACCGCGGCGAAGCCGGTCGCCCGCTCCCGGGCCATCTTCTCCAGCACCAGCTCGGGGAAGGCGAAGGATTCCTCCAGCACCAAGGCCGCGCCGGCGGCGATCGAGGCGAGCAGCTGGTAGAGGCCGTAGCTGAACGCCAGCGGCAGGACGCTCAGCACCACGTCGCGCTCCGTGTGCTTCAGGTAGCGGGCGATCGTCTCCGCCGCGAAGACCATATTGCCGTGGTCGCACATGACGCCCTTCGACTCACCCGTGGTCCCGGACGTGTAGATCAGGCAGGCGAGGTCGAGGTCGATGCAACGGACGGCGGGCGGCGCATCGGGATACGACGCCTGGACCGCGGCGAAATCGAGGAGGAGCGGGTCCTCGGGCCGGGGCGCCCCGCCGCAGGCGACCACCGCGCGCAGCGAGGGGACCTCCGCCGGCAGGCGTCCGAGCAGCCCCTGGCCCAGCGCGGCGACGTCGAGGATGACGGCCGCGGCCGCGCAGTCGTTGAGGACGGCGAGCAGCTTATCGGGCTTGGCGCCGCGGCTGACGGCGACGAACGCGCCGCCGGCCTTCAGCGCGGCGAAGAGGCCGATCACGCACTCGGGCGAGTTGTCGAGGTACAGCGCGACGCGGTCTCCGCGGCGCACGCCTTTTTCGGCCAGGGCGTTGGCCAGGCGGTTGGCCGAGGCCTCCAGGCGCTCGTACGTGAAGCGCCGCTCGCCGCAGACCAAGGCGGTCGCCTGGGGCCGGAGCGCGGCGTTTTTGCGCAGGAATTCCTGAACCAGCATATCACCTCTCATGAACGCGATGCGGCAAGTTTAAGAGGTTATTTCCCGCGTCACAATTGCGGGGAGGTGAAGCTTATGAGCCGGGAGATTGAACCCCTCGCTCCAGCTCAAGGACGGCGAGCGTCGCGCGCAGCGCCGCGTCGGGGTTCAGGGAGATGCTGTCGATGCCCCGCTCAACGAGGAAGCGCGCGAACTCGGGATAGTCGCTGGGCGCCTGGCCGCAGATGCCGATCTTGCGGCCCG
Organism: Elusimicrobiota bacterium; assembly: GCA_036676805.1. Taxonomy (GTDB): domain Bacteria; phylum Elusimicrobiota; class Elusimicrobia; order UBA1565; family UBA9628; genus GWA2-66-18. The sequence continues at coordinate 34,008 of JAKFCD010000081.1, read as the reverse complement.
CGGCCTTCGCCGCGCGGATCATCTCGGCGATCATCGCCTTGACGGCCTCGTCGCGCTCGTCGAAGAGAGGAGCGACGATCTCGGAGTCGCGGTCGACCCCGAGGACGAGCTGGGTGAGGTCGTTGGAGCCGATGGAGAAGCCGTCGAAGAGCTTCGCGAACTCGGCGGCGAGGAGCACGTTGCTCGGGACCTCGCACATCACGTACACCTCGAGCCCGTTGACGCCTCGCCGGAGGCCGTGACGCGCCATCTCGGCGAGGACCTTTTTGCCTTCCTCGACGGTGCGGCAGAAAGGGATCATCAGCTTGAGGTTGCGCAGGCCCATCGTCTCGCGGACCTTGAGCATCGCGCGGCACTCGAGGGCGAAGCCCTCGCGATAACGCGGATGATAGTAGCGCGAGGCCCCGCGAAAGCCGAGCATCGGGTTCTCCTCGCGCGGCTCGAAGGCGGCGCCGCCGACGAGCCCGGCGTACTCGTTGGTCTTGAAGTCGCTCAGGCGCACGATCACGTCCTTCGGATAAAAGGCGGCCGCGAGCATGGCCGCCCCCTCGGCGAGCTTGTCGACGAAGTAGCCGGGCTTGTCGTCCCAGCCCTCGGTGAGGCGCGCGATCTCGGCGCGGGCCTTCGGGTCCTCCACCCGCTCCGGGTGGACGAGGGCCATCGGATGGATCCGGACGTGGTTTGAGATGATGAACTCCAGGCGCGCGAGGCCGACGCCCGAGTTCGGGATCCGGGAGAGGCCGAACGCCTCCCGCGGATCGGCCGCGTTGAGCATGATGTCCGTTCTGGGCTTGCCCAGACCCTTGAGCTCCACCCGCTCGACGGCGAAAGGCAGGCCCCCGTCGTACACGAAGCCCGTCTCCCCTTCGGCGCAGGACACCGTGACCTCCATCCCGTCGCGGATCGAGGCCGTGGCCGTCTCCGCGCCCACGACCGCCGGGAGGCCGAGCTCGCGGCTGACGATGGCCGCGTGGCAGGTGCGCCCGCCGCGATCGGTCACGACCGCCGCGGCCTTCTTCATCACGGGCTCCCAGTCCGGATCGGTCCGCTCCGTGACCAGCACCTCGCCTTCGCGCAGCTCGCCGATGCGGGACACGTCGGCGATGACCCGGGCGCGGCCGCGGGCGATCTTGGCCCCCACGCTGCGGCCCTCGGCGAGGACCGGCCCGCGGCGCTCGAGGCGGTAGCTCTCCAGCACGTCCGCCCGCAGCCGCGACTGCACGGTCTCGGGCCGGGCCTGGAGGATGAAAAGCGTTCCCGTGAGGCCGTCCTTGGCCCACTCGATGTCCATCGGGCAGGGCCTGCCGGCCTTGGCGGAATAGTGGTCCTCGATGAGGCACGCCCAGCGCGCCAAGGTCAGTATCTCCTCCTCGCCGGCGGCGAAGCGCCCGCGGTCGGCGGGCGGCACCGGCACGGTCTTCGTGCCGCCCTCGGCGCAGACGACCTTCACCTCCTTGCTTCCCGCGGTCCGCTGCAGGATGGGCCGGAAGCCGGCCTTCAAGGCGGGCTTGAAGACGACGTACTCGTCGGGGTTCACCGCGCCCTGGACGATGCTCTCGCCCAGGCCGTAGGCCGCGTTGATGAGCACCGCGTCGCGAAAGCCCGTCTCGGTGTCGAGGGTGAACATGACTCCCGAGCAGGCGAGGTCCGAGCGCACCATCAGCTGGACGCCGACCGACAGCGCGAGGCCGCGCTCGTCGATCTTCTGGTCGGCGCGGTAGGAGACCGCCCGGTCCGTATAAAGGGAAGCGAAGCAGCGGCGGCAGGCGTCGAGCACGGCGGCGCGACCCGTCACGTTGAGATAGGTCTCCTGCTGTCCCGCGAAGCTCGCCTCGGGGAGATCCTCCGCGGTCGCGCTGCTGCGCACGGCGACCGCGGCGTCCCGGCCCGCGCATAGCGCGTCGTAGGCCGCGCCGATCGCGTCCGCCAGCTCGGCGGGCAGCGGCGCCTCAAGGATCGCGCGGCGCGCCCGCGCGCCCCGAAGGGCCTTCCTTTCGAGGCCCAACGGGGCGGTGAATCGGCGATAGGCCTCGGCCGTGACGGCGAAGCCATTGGGGACGGGGACGCCCTTGGGGGACAAGGCGCGGTACATCTCGCCCAGCGACGCGTTCTTGCCCCCCACCGCCGCCGCGTCGCCGATCCCGATCTCATCGAACCGCTTGATGAGACCCGTGGCCGCCGTCGTGATGGCCATTCGGCCCTCCTAGGGGGCGACGATCCTGGACGCGAGCGCGACCTCGAACTCGTGCGGCTCGGCGAGGATCCGCTGGCCGTCGGGCGTCGTCATGGAGACGGCGATCTGATGCGGCCCGTCGTCGAAGCCGGACCAGTCGTACCACCAGTAGCCCGCCGCTTGGCGGCAGGATTTCCAGGGACCCTGATCGATCGAGATTCCGACCTTCTGCGCCGTCTCCGGCGCGAACACCCGTACGGTGTAGTCGGAGGACGTGATCTTCTCACCCTGCCGGGGGTATTCGACGGCCAGCAGGCCCGTCTTGGTCCTTGAGTGCTTGCGTCTCGTTGTGGTCGCCATTGTGTCTCCTTGTTGCAACGGAATGACCTGCTAGTAGAGGCGGGCGGAGGCGAGGCGGCGCAGGCGCGGCAGCAGGCGCGCCCGCGCGCGTCCCGAAGGCACGGCGAGCAGCGGGAGCGCCGCGTGCCGCAGCACGCGCTCCGCCGTCGAGCCGAGCACGTAGTCGGCGGCGAAGAGGCGCCGGTGCGCGGACAGCACCGCCAGCTCGTAGCGCCCGGAGTTCGCCTCCGCGACGATGCGCGCGCGCGCGTCGCCCTTGCGCCGGATGAAGGTCCAGTCGGGCCCCGTGCCCAGCGCCGCGAGGAGTCGGCGGCCCAGCGCCTCGTCGCTCTCGAGAGGCCTGCCGCCCTCGTCGACGTAGAGCACGTCCAAGGTCGAGCCCAGGCCGCGGGCCAGCTCCCGCGCCCAGCGCAGCGCCCGCGTCGCGTAAGGCCGCCCGTTCCACGGCGCCAGCACGCGCCCCCCGCCCGAGAGGCTTCTCTTCTCGGGCATCACGAGCACCGGGATGCCCGCGCGACGGATGATCGTCTCGGAGACCGAGCCCGCGAGCAGCCGGTCGAGCCCGCCGAAGCCGTGCGTGCCCATCACCAGAAGGTCGGCCCGCTCCGGCCGGGCCAGGTACGCCAGCGCGGCCGGGGGCCAGCCGTGCACGGTGCGCAGCTTGAGCCGCTCCGCGGGGAAGCCCGCCGCGGCCCTGCGCAGCCGTTCCTCGACCTTGACCCGCGGCTCCTGCGCGGCCGGCGGAACGCTCGCGGGCAGGCCCTCGGGCCCGGCCCACGCGGTCAGCACGGGCGGATGCTGGACGTGCACGATCTCGAGCGCGGCGCCCCAGCGCAGCCCCAGCGCCTTGGCGGCGCCGAGCGCCGCGAGCGACGGCCCGGACAGGTCGGCGGCGACGAGGATGCGTCGGGGAGGAAAGCGATTCATACGCCATTGGGACGCAACGAAACAACCCTCCGGGGCAGATGGGCCAGAAGCCAATCGCCTCCCAGGCGCGCCACCGACTCCAAGGCGCCCGGCTCCTCGAACAGGTGCGTCGCCTCGGGGACGATCTCGATGCGCCGCTCCGCCTTCATCAGGCTCGAGGCCGCCTCGTTCATGCCGATGACCTCGGGGTCGCGCTCGCCCACGATCAGCAAGGTCGGCGCCTTGACCCGCTCCAGGAACTCCAGCGCCAGGTCGGGCCGGCCGCCGCGCGAGACCACCGCGTAGACGAACTCCGGGCAGGCGGCCGCGGCGACGAGCGCGGCGGCGGCTCCGGTGCTGGCGCCGAAATACGCGAGCGGCAGCCCGGCCGTCTCGGGGCGCCGACGCAGCCAGCCCGACGCCAAGGCCAGGCGCCGCGCCAGCAGCGGGACGTCGAAGCGCAGCTCGCGCGTGAGCTCGTCGCGCTCGGCTTCCTCCTCCGTCAGCAGGTCTATCAGCAAGGTCCCCAATCCGCGGAGATTGAGCGCCTCGGCGACGAAGCGGTTGCGCGGGCTCAGGCGGCTGCTGCCGCTGCCGTGCGCGAACAGCACGACGCCCCGGGCGCCCGGCGGCACCAGAAGGTCGCCCTTTAAAACCGCGCCTCCCGCGTTTATCGTCACGCACGCCGGCCTCGTCATCATCTTCGCCATGTTCGCCGCCCTCCCGCGTCATGATCCGGTGTTCATTTTTTGACGATCGCACCAATTCTGCCACGCGCCGCCGCTCGTGGTCGCATCGTTGCGCCGCGAGGCCTCATGGCGAAAGACAATACCTCCTCCGCCGGCCTGCTCAACGCCGTCGACCGGAACACGGTCGTCTGGTGGGCCCTTCTGCTCGCTTCCTTCGCGCTCGCCGCGACGGCGAGCCCCTGGGGCGGGCTGTTCTGGCTGGCGGCGCTGGCCTGCGACGACGTCGTTTTCTGGATCTTCGGCCGCTCCCTGCTGTTCGACTCCGAGCTTCGCGTGCGCCGGAACTATCAGTGGATCCACAACATGTACGACGGCACCGCGGGGCAAGGCCGAGATCTCGGCTTCAACCTCGTGACGGACGCCGGCCTGTCCCAGCGCGCGAAGTTCGAACACATGGCCCGCAAGCTCGGGCTCCATAAGGGCATGGCGGTGTGCGACGTGGGCTGCGGGTACGGCGACTGGCTCAAGTACTGCCGCGACGAGCTCGGCTGCGAGGCCGTGGGCGTCAACCTGACGCCGGAGCAGGCCGAATACGCGCGCCGCGAGTACGGTCTCGAGGTGCACACGACCAACTGGAAGGACATCCTCGCCGAGCCGGATCTTCAGACGCGCCTGTTCGGCCGCTTCGACGCGGTCACCTTCATGGACACCGTGGAGCACTACGTGAGCATGGAGGACCGCAACGACCTCGAGAAGCAGCGCCGCATCTACGAGGACATGTGCCTGCTCGCCGCCCGCCTCCTCGACGAGCGCTCCCCGTCTCGGCGAGTGTTCCTCTCATGCCTGCACCAGACCCGCCGGGCGAGAAACTGGAAGTTCTACTTTCACGCCTACTTCATGGACAAGATGTACTCGGGGCACTACCCGTTCGTCGACGAAGGCCCCCTCGCGGCGTGCCGGAGGTGGTTCAACGTGGCGAGCGTGGAGGACAAGACCGAGGACTACCGCCTCACCGGGGTGCGCGACCGCCGCCACTTCCAGGCCGTGTCCTTCCGGCTGACCCCGCGCAAGCTCGCCTACGCCGCCCTGCTCCTGTTCCTCGATCCACACGTCGTCCACCGGGTCCTGTACTACTTTTGCGACTCGTGGATGTTCTTCTACGGCGAGGACCCCTACAGCCCGCGCTACGATCCCGAGGGCCGCCGGGAGGTGAGCTACGTGCTCCTGTACTGGATCACGCTCGAGCTGAAGCCGGCGTTCGTCGCCTCGAGCCCCGTCAAAGAAGTCGCTTCGTGAGGTCGGCGCCGGCGGGCGCGATCCGGCCCGGCCCCGGCGCGCGCTCGAGCGCGGCCCCGTTCCAGGCCGACAGGCGGTAAAGCGAGGCGAAGCGGAACGCGGGCGCCGACGCGCCCTGGGCGCCGACCAGCTCCGCGCCGCGGCGCGCGCCGTCGGCGAGCCAGCACGGCAGGAGCACGTGGTAGGGGCTGCGCTCGATCTCCCCGCCGTGGAACGAGAGCGCCGCGACGAGCTCGCCCGCGGCCGCGGCCGGCGTCTCCACCATGAGGTTGGGGTCGGCCAAGGTGGACCAGTATTCGGTCTCAGCTACGGCGCAGCGGAACCCGGACCCGACCGAGCGCAGCGCGTCTAGGGCCAGCGCATGGACCCGGCGGTGGGTGGAGTTCGCGTCCTCGGCGTGCGGGAACAGCACGAGGCTCGGCCGCTCTCGGCGCAGGAGCTCGCCCAGCTCTCTCCCCCCTACGGTCAGGCCCTCCCAGCCGAGGTACGCGCACGCCCCTTGGAACTCGGCGAGGCGCGCGGAACGCCGGTCCGGACGCGAGCCCAAGGTCACGGGCGCCGCGGCGACCCGCCAGCCGGCCTCGCGCTGCAGCCGCAGCGGCAAGGCGCCGACGATGCACTCGTCGTCGGGATGCGGCGCGAGGATGAGGACGAGCGGCGCGTCCGGCTTCGGCGCGGGGAGAGGCGCCGGCTTCAAGCCCCCGCGAGGCAGGCTCTCGCCCCGCTCCAGTAGAGCCTCGAACTCCCGCACGAAATCCGCGTAGGGCTGGGTCACGGGAGAATCATAGTTTTTTCGACAGCAGCGGCTCGAACTCCCATTTCCAGATGTAGTCCAGACCGAATCGCCAGAAGGACTTCTTCCGCACGTCCCCGGCCTCGAGACTCTCGCGCCAGCGTTCCAGCTCCGACATGCTTTGCTGCGCCAAATACGCGCGCCGGGCTTTCTCCAGAAGTCCGCCCCTCAGCCACAAGACCTGGCGGCGGCGCGCGGTGACGGCCGGGCCGAACCTCTCCGGAAGGCGCTCCCAGGTGCCCCCGCAGCGCAGACGCCATAAGATCGCGCCCAGCGCGCGGCGGTCATCGCCGAGAGGTCGGCCGCCCTTCCGCTTGGATTTCAGAAATGGTCGTTTCTTGGCCGGCGGCAGTTCACGGACGATGCGCGGCCAAAAACAGGCCGCGATCCCCTCCCATTCATGGAACTCCTTTCGAAAGCGCATATATTCATACGATCGAGCCCCCCGAAAAGTTGCATCCCTCGGCTGGGAGCCTCGTCTTTTTGGTTTTTTCATTTCTCCCTCTGGGGTTTTGATCAGATTTTCCGATCAAAACCCCCGTCGAGAGAATCGAAAATGGAAAAGAGGAGCATTCGGCGGCGGGAGGGCGGCGCGTAATTCACTATAATCGGCGCATGCAGGCCGAACGCGAGCTCATCGAACGCAGCCGGAAGGGCGATACCGAGGCTTTCTCGAGCCTCGTCGGCCGCTACGAGGACCGCATCTACCGGCTGGCGAAGACCGTCTGCGCGGGGCTTTCCTCCGAGGCCGACGACGTCTACCAGGACACCTTCGTGACCGCGTTCAAGAAGCTCAAGAGCTTTCGCGGCGACTCCGAGCTCGGCACCTGGCTTTTCCGCATCGCCTCGAACCTTTGCCTGATGAAGCGGCGCAAGAAGGGAAGCGAGCCTTTCGTGCCCCTCCTCGACCGCCCGCACGACCACGAGGACGGCCCCGCCCATCAGTTCCGCGACTGGAGTCCCACCCCGGAGGAGGCCGCGAACAAGAAGGAGCTCATCGGCAAGGTCTCCACCGCGCTGGCCAAGCTGCCCATGGACTATCGGCTCGTGCTGACCTTGCGCGACGTCGAGGGGCTCTCCGCCCAGGAGACCGCGAGGATCCTGAAGCTGAGCGTCGCGGCGGTCAAATCGCGCCTGCATCGCGGACGCCTTTTCCTGCGCGACGAGTTCGAGCGCTCCTTATGAAGCTCGAGAGAATGTCCTGCCGCCGCCGCTTGACCTTGCTGCTCGATTATCTCGACAAAGAGCTGCCCGCGAAGGAGCGCAAGCTCCTGGCACGCCATCGCGCCGCCTGCCGCTCCTGCGCCTCCTTGCTGAAGACGGTCGAGCACACGGTACGCACCTTGAAGGCCCTCAAGATGGCTTCCCCGCCTCCCGCCTCCGCCCGCCGCGCCCTGGCCGCATCGTTGCGCCTCCTGTAGCGCTCGCCCTGAATCCTTTTGGGACGGCGCGCATCCAACAGGCATGGGTATATCTCCTCTTCTTCTCCTTTTGCTCGCCGCGCCCGCCGCGGCCATCGACCTGTCGGCCGCGGCCGAAGCGGCCGTCCTTCGTTCGCCCGCCGCCGCCGAGGCGAAGGCGCGCCGGACCCAGGCCGAGGCCGCGGGCCGGGAGGTGTTCTGGACCCGCTGGCCGCGCCTGAGCGCCCGGGCCTCGGCCATGCGAAGCGACGACCCCCTGTTCGCCTTCGGCGAGCTCCTGCGGCAGCGGCGCGTGACCGCGCCCGACTTCAATCCGGATACGCTCAACCGCCCCGGCTACCGCACCGCCGTGCACGGGAGCCTGGAGCTGGGCGTGCCCTTGTTCACCGGCTTCGAGCTGACGCGGTCGGGCAGGCTCGCCGCGCTCGCGGCCGATGAGGCGGAGGTCATGGGCGGCGCCGCCGCCCAGGCCGTGCGCCTGCGCACGACCGACGCCTACCTTCGAGAGCTGAAAAGCGCGGCGCTGCTGGCGGAGCTCGACGGCCGCCTGTCCACCGCGCGCGCCGCCTTGGACAGCGCCGAGCGCCTCAAGAAGCAGGGGCTCGTCCTGGGATCCGATCACCAGGCCGCGCTGGCCGTCCTGTCGGGCCTCAAGGCCTGGCGCGCCCGCGCCGCGGCCGAGCGCGAGGCGCACCGGGCCGAGCTCGGCGTCCTGCTCGGCGGGACGGCTCCGGAGACGAGCGGAGCCCTGCTCGACTGGGCGCCGCCGCTCGAGAGCGGCGAGGCCCTCGTCGCCGCCGCCCTGGCCTCGCGCCCGGATATGCGCGCGGCGGGCCTGAGGACGCTGGCGGCCGGGGTGCGGCGCGACGGCGCGCGCCACAGCGTGCTCCCGACGGTGGACGCATTCGCCGCGGTGAACAACGCGGCCGACGGCTTCAATTCGGGAGCCGCCGGCCGCCTCGTGGGCGTGCGCGCGACTTTTCTGTTCGGCGACCCCGCCTACGCGTCGCGCCGGGCGCGCGCCGCGGCCGATGAAAACGCCGCCGCCGCGGCCAAGGCGGGCGCGGAGGACGCCGCCCGCGGGGAGGTCCTGGCCCGCGCCGCGGGGCTGAGGGGCCTTGCCGCCGCGCTCCCGGAGCTGCGCGAGGCCCTGGCCCGGGCGCGCGAGTCGCTCGAGCGGGTCCGTCCGCTCTACAGAGAAGGCCGCCAAAGCGTGCTCGAGGTCCTGCGCGCGGAGGAAGCCGTCGTGCGCCTCGAGGAAGCGCGCCTGGAAGCCGTCTACCGCCAGCGCGCGGAGTGGGCGTCCCTGCGCGCCGCGCAGGGACTGTTCGACGCCGGCGCCGTCGCCGTGCTCAGCCGCAGCCTGGAGGCCTCGCGATGAACCCCCCTCAACCCCATCTGGGGCCGGCCGGACGCCTGGCCCAGTCCTTCGTGCGCTCCAAGCTGACGGCGCTGATCGTCCTCGGCGCGCTCGCCCTCGGAGCGCTGGCCACCGCCCGCCTGCCCCGCGAGGAGGAGCCGCAGATCAACGTGCCGATGTTCGACGTGATGGTGCCGATGCCCGGCTCGAGCGCCGCCGAGGTGGAGCAGCGCGTCGTCGCCGTCGGCGAGCGCAAGCTCATGGAGATTCCGGGCGTCGAATACGTCTACGCCACCGCGCGGAACAACGGGGCCTTCTTCATCGTGCGCTTCAAGGTGGGCACCGATCCCGACGACGCGATGACGCGCGTCTACACCAAGACCTTCGCCAACCTCGATCTCCTCCCGCCGGGCGCGGGCCAGCCCCTCATCAAGCCCCGCTCCATCGACGACGTGCCCGTGCTGGCGCTGACCTTGACCGGCGAGGGCCTCTCGCCGCTCGAGCTGCGCCGGGCCGCCGCCGAGCTGCGGCGCGTGGTGACGACCGTCGAGAACGTGGCCGACGTGGAGATCATCGGCGGCCGCCGCCGCCGCCTGTCGGTGCTCTTCGATCCCGAGGCGCTCGCTCGCCGCCGACTGTCCCCGCTCGACCTCGCCGGGCTGCTCCGGGCCTCCAACCGGCGCCTGCCGGCCGGGACGGTGGACGCGGGCGCCCGCGCCGTCAAGGTGGAGACCGACGCGTTCATCCGCACCGCCGGCGACCTGCGCGCCGTCGTGCTCGGCGTCTCCGACGGCAGGCCCGTGCGCGTCTCCGATGTCGCCCGCGTCGTCGACGGCCCCGACGAGGACGAGCGCGAGGTGTGGATGCTCGAGGGGGATTCCGCGCCGAAGGCGGCGGTGACCTTGCAGGTGTCAAAGCGCAGGGGGTCCAATGCCACGATCGTCACTCGCGCCGCGCTCGCCCGGGTGGAGAAGGCCCGCCAGGGGCTTCCCGCCGCGTTGGCCGTCACGATCACCCGCGACTACGGCGAGACCGCGAAGCACAAGTCCGACGAGCTCCTCTATCACATGATGCTCGCGACGCTCTCGGTGACGCTGCTGGTCGCCCTCGCCCTCGGCGCGCGAGAGGCGCTCGTTGTCCTGATCGCGGTGCCGGTCACGCTCGCGCTCACTTTGCTCGTGTACTGGATGATGGGCTACACCCTCAACCGGATCACCTTGTTCGCCCTCATTTTCTCGATCGGCATACTCGTCGACGACGCGATCGTGGTCGTGGAGAACATCCACCGCCACTTCGCGATGGGCGACGGCCGGCCCCTGTGGAAGCTCGCGGTGGACGCGACCGACGAGGTCGGCAACCCCACTTTGCTCGCGACCTGGGCCGTCATCGCCGCGATTTTGCCCATGGCCTTCGTGGGGGGCTTGATGGGACCCTACATGCGCCCGATCCCGGTCGGAGCCTCGTTCGCGATGCTGTTCTCGGCTTTCATCGCCTTCGTGGTCTCTCCCTGGGCGTTCGTCAAGATTCTGACCTGCTGGAAGCCGGACCCGGCGAAGGCGCACGCCGAGGAAGGAGCGCTCGACCGCCTCTACCGCCGCGTCATGGGCCGCCTGCTCGACGACGGGAAGGCGCGGGCCTGGTACCTGGCCGCGACCGCGCTCATGCTCGTCGCGGCCGCCTCGTTCGTGCCGTTCAAGGGGGTCATCGTCAAGATGCTCCCGTTCGACGACAAGGACGACTTCGAGGTCGTGCTGAACATGCCTGAAGGCTCGTCTTTGGCGGCGACGAAGGACGCCGTCGAGGAGCTCTCCGCGGCCCTGCGGGCCGTGCCGGAGGTCGAGCGCGTCATCGCCTACCTCGGCGTCGGGGCTCCCTACAACTTCAACGGTCTTGTGCGTCATTACTTCCTGAGGACGAACCCCGACCAGGCCGACATCGTGGCGCAGTTGACCCCGAAAGGCGCCCGGAGGCAAAGCCACGCGATCGCCCGCGGCGTGCGCCCGGACGCGACGGCCATCGCCCGGAAGCACGGCGCCCGCGTCCAGGTGGCCGAGGTGCCCCCCGGACCGCCCGTGCTGTCGACCTTGGTCTTCGAGGTATACGGCCCCGACGCCGCGAAGCGCGACGAATTCGCGCGAAAGCTGAAGACCTTGCTGGAGGAGACTCCGGACATCACCGACGTGGACACCTATGTTCCGGCGGCCGAGCCGCTCAGTCGTTTGATAGTGGACCGGGAGAAAGCGACGCTCAACGGCATCGCCCCCGCCGCGGTCGCCGCGGCCGCGCGCGCGGGCCTGGCCGGGGAGGTCCTGGACCTGGCGCACATGGACGGCGAGCTCGAGCCGGTCGAGATCGAGCTGCGCCTGCCGGCGGACCGGCGGCGCTCGCTCGACGGGACGCGCGCCGTGTCCCTGATCGCCCGCTCCGGCGCGCCCATCGCGGTCGGCGCGCTGACAAGGGAATCGAAGGCCGAGGCGGACTCCCCGATCTACCATAAGAACCTCCGCCCCGTGTCCTACGTGATCGCCGACGTCGGCGGCCGCACGGAAAGCCCGGTGTACGCCCTGCTCGACCTCAAGCCGCGCATCGATTCGATGGCCAAGGAGGCCGGGCTCGAGCTCGAGACCTGGTACACCCGCCTGCCCGACGACCCCTCGAAGCTCGCGCTGAAATGGGACGGCGAGTGGCAGATCACCTACGAGGTTTTCCGCGACATGGGCATCGCCTTCGCTTTGGTGCTCCTCCTGATCTACGGGCTCGTCGTCGCCTGGTTCGAGTCCTTCACGATCCCGCTCGTCATCATGGCGCCGATCCCGCTGACCATGGTCGGCATCCTGCCCGCGCACTGGGCGATGGGCGCCTTCTTCACCGCGACCTCGATGATCGGCTTCATCGCGGGCGCCGGGATCGTCGTGCGCAACTCGATCATCCTCGTCGACTTCATCGCGCTGCGCCGGCGCGAGGGCATGACTCTGCGCGACGCGGTCATCGACGCGGGCGCCGTGCGCTTCAGGCCCATGCTGCTCACCGCCGCGGCCGTCGTCGCCGGCGCGGGCGTGATCCTGTTCGATCCGATCTTCCAGGGCCTCGCCATCGCCCTGATGGCGGGCGAGGTCGCGTCCACCGTTCTGTCCCGCATCGCCGTGCCCGTCCTATACTTCATGCTGGAGAAAACCCATGCCGATTGAACGACAGATCCGCGCCATCGCCGGAATCTTCATCCTCGCGAGCCTCGCCCTGGCCCACTGGGTCGACCCGCGCTTCCTCTGGTTCACCGCCTTCGTCGGAGCCAACCTGCTGCAGTCCGCGTTCACCCGCTGGTGCCTGATGGAGGATATCCTGCGCAAGCTCGGGACCGCGCCGTGAGCTCCCGGCCCGGGAGCGAGGCCCGGCGCCTCTTCCTCCTCGGCGCCGGCCTCGTCGTCCTGCTCGCCTGCGCGCGCGTCTTCGCGCCCTTCCTGAGCGCCTTGATCGGGGCCGCCTCGGCGGCGCTGCTCCTCGAGCCGGTGTATAGGTCCTGGGCCGCGCGCGCGCCGCGCCATCCCTCGGCTGTCGCCGCGTGCCTGACGACCTTGGTCTGCATCCTGGGGCTCGTGCCCTTCGCGCTCGGCGGCTGGGCGGTCGCGCGGGAGGCGGGTCAGGCCTATCCCGCGGCGCGCGCGTGGCTCGGGGAGATCTCCGAGCCGGGCGGGCCTTCGCGCAAGACGCCGGAGCGCTGGGCCGGCGCCGTCGAGGCGGCCCGGGGCTACGCCGCGGACCTGGGCATCGAGCCTCGCAAGGCGCTGCGCGAGAACCTAGACCGCGTCGGCTCTTGGGCGGGCTCCTTCGCCCGGGGCATGGCCCGCAACGCCGCCTTCGTGGCCCTTAATCTATCCGTGTTCGCGGCGTCGCTGTTCCTGTTCCTGCGCGACGGCCCCCGCATGATCCTGCGCGGCACCGAGATGATCCCCTTGCCGGAGGAATCCAAGCGGCGCCTGCTCGAGCGCGTGCGGGGGGTGCTGCTCGCCGTCGTCAACGGCATATTCGCCGTCGCACTCCTGCAGGGCCTGCTCGCCTGGGCGGGCTTCGTCCTCTTCGGCGTCCCTTTCGCCATCCTGCTCGGGGCGCTGTGCGCCTTCTTCTCGCCCATCCCGTTCGTCGGCACGGCCCTCGTGTGGGGGCCCGTCGTGCTCTACCTGGCGGCCGCGGGCGACACCGGACGGGCGGCGGGGCTGGCGGTCTGGTTCGCGGTGGTCGTGGGCCTGTCCGACAACCTGGTGCGCCCCGTGCTCCTGGGCGCCCAGACGCGGCTGCCCATCCCGCTGGTCTTCATCGGCGTCATCGGGGCGCTCAAGGAGTTCGGCTTCGGCGGCCTTTTCATCGGTCCGCTCGTGATCGCGCTCGCCTTCGGGCTGTCCGACATCATCCGAGAGCGGTCCCGTCCAGAAACGGTTCGCCGCTCTCCAGGCGCAGGAGGTTCTCCGTCGTGACCCTGGCGATCTCGCCGAGCGCCTCGCGCGTCAGGAACGCCTGGTGGGCGGTGACCAGGACGTTGGGGAAGGTGAGCAGGCGCGAGAGCTCGTCGTCCTGAAGGACCCGCTCCGAGAGGTCCTCGAAGAAGATTCCCTCCTCCTCCTCGTAGACGTCCAGCGCCACCCCGCCGAGGCGCCCCGTCTTCAGGGCCTTGATCAGGGCGGAGGTCTCGATCAGCTTGCCCCGGCTGGTATTGATGAGGAAGGCTCCGGGCTTCATGCGGGCGATTTTCTCGCCGTTCAGCAGATGAAAGGTGTCGGGCAGCAGCGGCGCGTGGAGGGATACCACGTCGCTCTCGGCGAGCAGACGCTCGAGGTCCGCGTAGTCGACTCCGGTCCGCCGCGCCCACTCCGGATCCGGGAACGGATCGTGCGCGAGGACCCGGGCCTCGAAGCCCCGGAAGATCCGCGCGGCGATCTTTCCGATCCTCCCCGTGCCGATGATGCCTACCGTCTTGCCCGCTATGTCGAACCCCACCAGCCCGTCAAGGGAGAAGTTGTGGTCGCGCACCCGGTTGTAGGCCCGGTGGATCCGGCGGTTGAGCGTGAGCAGCAGGCCCACGGCGTGCTCGGCCACGGCGTGCGGCGAATAGGCCGGCACGCGCACCGCCGCGAGGCCGAGCCGCTTCGCCGCCGGGAGATCGACGTTGTTGTGGCCCGCGCAGCGGAGCGCGACGAGCCTCACGCCGAGCTCCGCGAGCCTGCTCAGGCACTCGGCGTCGATCCGGTCGTTGACGAACACGCACACCGCTCGGGCGCCCTCGGCGGCGGCGGCCGTCTCCGCGCTCAGGCGGAATTCATGATAGCGCCGCGCGAGCCGAGCCGCGCCGGCGGCCCGGTCGAAGTACTCGCGGTCATACGGCTTGACGTCGTAAAAGGCGGCTTCGATCATGAGGCCCTCGCCCGCCGCTTCAGCAGCTTCTCGAGCTCCACCGCGGCGAAGACGACCGTGGACATGGCGAGGGAGAAGACCAGTTCCCCCCCCGTCAGCGGCTCGGTCTTGAAGATGGGGTTGAGGACCGGCAGATAGATCGTCGCCATCTGCAGGCCGAAGGTAAGGAGGAACGCTCCGAGCAGCGGCTTGTTCGATAACGCGCCTTGGGAGAAGAGCGATTCCCTTTCCGACCGGATCGCCATGACGTGCCCCATCTGGCTGAGGCAGAGCACGGTGAAGACCATGGTCTGCCAGCTTCCGTGATCGGTCTTCAGGGACCAGGCCTGGGTGACGAGGCACACGCCCCCCATGAGCAGGCCGACCCAGACGATATGGGCGCCGAGGCCGTGGGCGAAGACGCTTTCTTGGGGATGGCGCGGCGGGCGCCGCATGACGCCGGGGTCCGCGGGCTCCGCGGCCAGCGCCAGGCCGGGCAGGCCGTCGGTCACGAGGTTGATCCAGAGGATATGGATGGGCAGGAGCGGGATCGGAAGCCCGAAGAAGGGCGCCAGAAAAATGGTCCAGATCTCGCCGGAGTTGCTCGTCATCGTGTACTTGATGAACTTGCGGATGTTGTCGAAGATCCGCCGCCCCTCCTTGACCGCCTTCACGATGGTGGCGAAGCTGTCGTCGAGCAGAATGAGATGGGCGGCTTCTTTTGAGACGTCGGTGCCGGTGATCCCCATCGCGACGCCGATGTCGGCGCGCTTGAGCGCCGGCGCGTCGTTGACGCCGTCGCCGGTCATCGCCACGAACTGGCCCCGGTCCTGGAGCGCCTTGATGATCTTGAGCTTCTGCTCCGGGGCCGCGCGCGCGTACACGCGGACGTGCTCCACCCGCTCCCTGAACTCCTCCAGCGGCAGCCCGCCGAGTTCCGCCCCGGTCATGATCGCCCGCGCGCCGTCGCCGTCGTCGAGGATGCCGATGCGCTTGGCGATCGACCGCGCCGTCAGCGGGTGATCGCCGGTGATCATCACGGCCTTGATCCCGGCGGCCCGGCACAGCCCCACGGCCTCGCGGGCCTCGGGCCGGGGCGGATCCAACATGCCCGCCAGGCCGAGGAAGGTCAGGTCCTTTTCCTCCCCGGAAACCGCGTCCCACCGCCGGAACGCGACGCCCAGGGCGCGCAGCCCGTTTCCCGCGATCCGGTCCGTCTCCTTCAAGACGGCCGCCGCGTCCGGCGCGCTCGAGCGCTCGAGCACGCGCTCCACCGCGCCTTTCGTGAAGGCGATGAACTTCCCGTCCGGCAGACGATGAAAGGTCGTCATGAGCTTGCGATCGGAATCGAAGGGCAGCTCGGCGACCCGGGGAAATGCCTTCTCCAGCGCCGCTTTCTCGAAGCCCTTCCTCGAAGCGGATTCAAGCAAAGCCGTCTCGGTCGGATCGCCGATGAGCGCGCCGTCCGCGCCGGCCCGGGCGTCGTTGCAAAGAGCGAGCGCGTGATAAAATCGCTCGTCCGGCTCCGCCGGCCAGACCTCCTCGACCGTCATCTTGTTGAGGGTCAGCGTCCCGGTCTTGTCCGAGCAGATATAGGTCACCGAGCCCAAGGTCTCGACGGCGGGGAGCTTGCGGATCAGGGCATTCTGCCGGGCCAGCTTCTGCGCGCCCAGGGCGAGCGAGATCGTGATCACCGCCGGCAGGGCCTCGGGGATCGCCGCGACGGCCAGGGAGATGGCCGTGAGCAGCATCAGAAGAACCGGCTCGCCGCGCATGACGCCGACGATGAAGACCACGGCGCAGATCGCCAGGATCGCCGAGGCGAGCCTCCTGCCGAAGGCGACCAGGCGCTTTTGAAGCGGGGTCTTGACCTCGCCCTCGTCCTGAAGCATCCCCGCGATGCGTCCCAGCTCGGTCCTCATGCCCGTGGCCGTGACCACGGCGGTCGCCCGGCCGGCGGCGACGGCGGTGCCCTTGAACGCCATGTTCACCCGGTCGCCGACGGAGAGCTCCGCGCCGGTCAGGGCGTCCGTGCGCTTCTCCACGGGAACGGACTCGCCGGTGAGCGCCGCCTCCTCCGTCGCGAAGCGCGCCGCCTCGAGGAGGCGGACGTCGGCCGGCACGACGTCGCCCGCCTGCAGGAGGACCACGTCCCCGGGCACCAGCCGGGAGGCGGGGATCGTCGCCGCCGCCCCGCCGCGCACGACCGAGGCCGACGCGGCGGCGAGTCTCTTGAGCGCCGCCATGGCCTTCTCCGCGCGGTACTCCTGGCTGAAGCCCAGCGCCGCGTTGAGCACGACGATCACGACGATGGCGGCGGTGTCGGCGGCGTCCCCGATGACGCCGGAGACGACCGCCGCCGCGAGGAGCACGATGATCATGAAGTCCTTGAACTGATCCACGAACATGGAGAGGACCCCGCGCTTCTCCTTCTCCACCAGCACGTTGGGGCCGTGCTGCGCCAGGCGGGCGGCGGCCTCCGCCTCCGGCAGGCCGGAGGCGGAGGTCCGCAGGTCGGCGAGAATCTCGTCGACGCTCCTGAGGTGAGGCTCCAAATCGGGCATTCTCGTTAATATCGCAACGCTTCATCCAATGGCCGGTCCATTGCACGGTTATGGGCATGGCCAAAGCGAGCGAGCCGGCGCTGACGGTCACCGCGTGGCAGGTCATCGAGTCGATGCGCGACGGCGTGGTGATCACCGACCCGCGCGGCAGGATCATGGCCGCCAACAAGGCCTTCTGCGCCGTCACCGGCTATTCGCCCGTCGAGCTCGTCGGCCGCAATCCCCGCATCCTGCACTCCGGCCGCCATGGGCGCTCGTTCTTCAGGAAGATGTGGGCGGACATCCGCAAGACCGGCTGCTGGCAGGGGGAGATCTGGAACCGGCGCAGGAACGGCGAGGTCTACCTGGAGTGGCTGACGATCAGCGCGATCAAGGACGCCTGGGGCCACACGCGCTTCTACATCGGCATCTCCCGCGACATCACGAGCCCGCGGCTCAACGAGGAGCGCTTGAAGCACCTCGCGCAGTACGACCCCCTGACGAGCCTGCCCAATAGGCGTTACTTCCACGAGAGGCTGCGGCGCGCCCTCGACAAGCGCCCCCTCCGGGACCGCCTGGCGGTGCTGTTCCTCGACGTCGACCATTTCAAGGCCGTCAACGACCGCTGGGGCCACGCCGCGGGCGACGAGTTCCTCCAGGCGGTGGCGGCGCGCCTGCGCGGGTGCGTGCGGCGCACCGACGTCGTCGCGCGCTGGGCGGGCGACGAATTCGCCGTGCTCCTCGACCCCCTCGCGCGGCGAGCCGACGCGGTCCGCGTGGCCCGCAAGATTCAGCGGGTGCTCCGCCGTCCCTTCACCTTGCGCGGCCGCCGCATCCGCTCCTCGGCGAGCATCGGCGCCTGCATGATCGACGGCCGTCCCTCGCCGGAGGGCATGCTCGCCAAGGCCGACCGGGCGATGTATTTAGTCAAGAATCTCGGCCGGAACGACCTGCGGTTCTGGACCCGCGCCGTTTCGTTGCGTCGTCATGCCGAAGGGACGAGGAGGCCGCCATGAGGTCCAACAAACGCGGAAACGGCTCCCGCTGGGAGCCGGTGACCGGCATTCTGGAAGGGGTCGAGCAGGCCGTCGCCGGGGGATGGTATCCGGCGCGCCGGATGCTGATGTCCCGCCTGGCCGAAACCTCGGGGCGCCAGCTGCCGGTCTGGGTCCCGGAGGCGGACGTGGAGGAAACGGCGCGCGAGATCGCGGTCTCCTTCGCCCTGCCCGGCGTGGACAAGGCCGACATCCGGGTCAACGTGACCGAGAGCACCTTGACCGTCAGCGGGACCCGCCGAGCCGAGCCCCGCTCACGCGACGCGGAGCGCCGTGAGCAGCTGACCGGGGAGTTCCTGAGACGGGTGCGCCTGCCCGACGAGATCAAGCCGTCGTCGGCGAAGGCGGTCTGCCGCAACGGCGTCCTGCGCGTGACGATGGCCCGCGCGCACGTCTCGACCGGCCGCAGCGTCAAGGTCGAATAGCTCGGGAGGAGCCATGGGCGGCCTCCAGGTCCTGGGGCGCACGTACCGCCACCTGAACCGCTATCGGCAGGTCGCCGCGATCCTCGCCAAGCACGGCTTCGGCGACCTTCTGCACATGATGCGCCTCGACGCCGGCGCCCGCGGCTTCCGGCGCCGTCCGCGGGACGAGGCCGCGACGCGGGCCGAGCGCGTGCGTCTCGCCGTCGAGGAACTGGGCCCGACGTTCATCAAGGCGGGGCAATACATGTCCACCCGCGCCGACCTCCTGGCGCCCGAGTATCTGCGCGCGCTGGCCAGGCTGCAGGATCAGGTCCCCCCCTTCCCGGCCGCGCAGGCGCGCGCCGTCGTCGAGGAGGAGCTCGGCCGCCCGATCTCGAGCCTCTTCGGCCGCTTCGACAATCGCCCGCTCGCGGCGGCCTCGATCTCCCAGATCCACGCCGCCCGCCTGCCCGACGGCCGCGAGGTGGTGGTGAAGATCGAGCGGCCGGGCATCCGCCGCGTCGTCGCCAACGATCTCGAGATCATGTCCCGCCTGGCGGGGCTGGCCGAGAAGCACAGCCCCGAGTGGAGCCGGCGCAAGCCGACGCGCGTGATCGCGGAGATCTCGCGCTCGCTCGACCGCGAGATGGACTTCGCCCTCGAGGCGGCCCACACCGAGCGCTTCGCCCGGCAGTTCGAGGGCGACCCGTCCGTCCGCGTCCCGCTGGTCCATCGCGCGCTGAGCTCGTCGCGCGTGCTGACCTTGGAACGGGTGACCGGCCTCAAGGCCGACGATCCCGCCGCCCTCGAGCGCGCGGGCCTCGATCCCCGCGTCACGGCGGAAACCGTGTCGGACCACTACCTCGCCATGATCTTCACCCACGGCTTCTTCCACGCCGACCCGCACCCCGGGAACCTGTTCATCCAGGAGAACCACGTCGTCGCCTATGTCGACTTCGGGATGACCGGACGGCTCGACCGCGCGACCCGCGAGGGCCTCGCCGACGTCATCTACGCGGTCTCCGAGCGCGACGAGGCGCTGCTCGGCCGCTCCTTGCTCGCGCTGGCCGAGTATGATTCGGAGCCCGACGCGCGGAAGTTCGAGTCCGACATGGCCGAGCTGATGGATCAATACGCCTACCGCCCGCTCGCGGAATGGCGGCTGGGGCGCATGCTCGAGCAGCTGTTCCAGACCACGGCCCGCCACGGCGTGCGCATCCCGGCGGACCTGTTCCTGATGGTCAAGGCGCTGACCGAGGTCGAGAGCTTCGCGCGCAACCTGTACCCGGGCTTCGACGCCATCTCCGCGAGCGGGCCCTACGTGCGCCGCGTCCATGAGGAGCGGACGTCGGCGGGGCGCGCGGCCGAGCGCGCCGCCGAGGCCGCCCGCGAGACCTTCGACCTGCTCGCCAGCGCGCCGTCCGAACTGCGCGAGCTCATTCGTCAGGCCCGCCGCGGCCGCCTGCTCCTCGAGTTCGAGCACAAGGGGCTCGACCCCGTCCTGACCGAGCTCGACCAGGCCAGCAACCGCCTCGCCTACGCCCTGCTGCTGGGCGCGCTCGTCATCGGCTCGGCCCTGCTCGTGCACGCCGGGCTGCCGCCCTATTGGAGGGGCATCCCCGTGCTCGGCCTGGCCGGCTTCACGCTCTCCGCGCTGATGGCGTTCTGGCTCCTCGTGGCGATCATCCGCCACGGGCGGCTCTAGAGGCGGGAGAGTATCCTTTGCGCCTCGCTCTCGTCGATGAGGGTGAAGCGCCCCAGCTCGGGGTCCCAGGCGTGCACGTCGGCGCCCGCGAGGTCGAAGAACCAGGCGTGCAGGCGCAGACGTCCGGCGGCGAGGGCCTCGCGCACCGAGGCGTGGGTCTTCAGGTGCTCGAGCTGGACGAGCGCGTGGGCCTGAGCCAGGCGGTCGTGAGCCGGCAGATCCGGGGCCAACGCCGGTCGCCGCTCCAGCTCGCGCAGGGAATCCCCGGCCGCCCGCAGCCACGACGCGAGAGGACCCGGGCCATCTTCCGCGCCCGCCGACATCGCCTTCATCGCGCCGCAGTCCGAATGGCCGCAGACGACGGCGTCCGTCACCCCCAGAAGGCGCACGGCGAACTCCACCGCCGCGGCCGCCCCCGCCGCGGCGGGCGCCGGCGAGGACTCCTCGGGCGGCACGATGTTTCCCGGGTTTCGCAGGACGAACAGGTCGCCGGGGTCGGTCGAGGCGAAGGTGTTGGGCACCACGCGGCTGTCGGAGCAGGCGACGAAAAGGGTATCGGGCTTCTGATCGAGGGCGAGGCGCGCGAACTGCGCGCGGTACTCGGGCCGCGCCTCCCGACGGAACCGGACGATCCCCTGAACCAACTTCCTCATGCGGAAAGCCTATCATACTTGACAATTTCCGTCCCCTTTAATAAAATGAATCCCTGTAAGGGGAGTAGATCCTCGGCTGCTGGATCGTCAACACGCCCGAAAGGGCCGGTCCAGCGGGTCCCGAAAGGGCCGATCAAGACCTTGCGCTAATGCGCGGGGTCTTTTTATTTTAAGGGAGAATTCATGATCTGGATCTGGTGCGGGTTCATCGCCTTCGTACTCGCTCTGCTCGCGCTCGACCTGGGCGTCTTCCATCGCAAGGCCCACGTCGTGCGGGTCAAGGAGGCCCTCGCCTGGTCGGCCGCGTGGATCACGCTCGGCCTCTCCTTCACCGCCGTCGTCTACTGGCTCTATGAGAAACACGTGTTCGGCATCGGCCTGTCGACCGATCTGATGTCGGTCACCGCGGCCAATCCCCTCGGCCGGAACGACGGCGCCGCGGCGGCGATGAAGTACGTGACCGGCTACCTCATCGAGAAGTCGCTGTCCGTGGACAACATCTTCGTGATCTCCCTCGTGCTCGGCATGATCAAGGTCCCCCCGCTGTACCGCCACCGTGTGCTGTTCTGGGGCATCCTCGGCGCGCTGCTCATGCGCGGCGTCATGATCGCCGTCGGCACGCAGATGATCACGCGCTTCTCCTGGACCATCTACGTCTTCGGCGGCATCCTGATCCTGACGGCGCTTAAGATGCTCCTCATAAAGGAGGACGAGAACGACCCCGCGGGCGGCTCCATCCTGCGCTGGTCGCGCAAGCTCATGCCCGTCACCGACCGCTTCCACGGAGAGCATTTCCTCGTCAAGGCGGGCACGACGGCCTCGCACGAGGCCTCGGTGCCCGGCGCCGACGTCCAGGAGGACCGCGCGGTGGAGAAGGCCGAGCCGGGGACCTGGATGATGACCCCCCTGCTGCTCGCCCTGATCGTCGTGGAGTTCACCGACCTCGTGTTCGCGGTGGACTCGATCCCGGCCATCTTCGCGATTTCCACGGACCCGTTCCTGGTCTTTACCAGCAACGTCTTCGCGATCCTCGGCCTGCGCAGCCTGTACTTCGCGCTCGAGGGCATGATCGACGCCTTCCATCACCTCAAGACCGCGCTCGCTTTGGTGCTGCTGCTCGTCGGCTTCAAGATGATGGCGCACTCGTGGATGAAGTCCATGCTCGGAGAGAACTTCACGCTCTGGGTGCTGCTCGGCGTGCTCGTCATTCTGGCGGGAGGCGTCGTCGCCTCGCTCGCCCTTCCCAAGCCCAAGGAGGCCTGAGTCTCATGTTCAAAAGAATAGGTCTGTTCCTCGTCGTCAACCTGCTGATCATCGTCACCCTCTCGATCGTCCTGCAGGTGCTCGGGGTCCGGCCGTACCTGACCGCCCGGGGCATCGATTACGGCGCCCTCGCCGGGTTCTGCCTCGTCTGGGGCATGGGCGGCGCCTTCATCTCGCTGGGCCTGTCCCGGGTGATGGCGAAATGGAGCATGGGCGTCAAGGTCCTCGATCCCGGCTCCGGCGACGAGCTGGTCGCGACCGTGCACGCCCTCTCGCGCCGCGCGGGCCTGACGACGATGCCCGAGGTCGGCGTCTACGACAGCCCCGAGCCCAACGCCTTCGCGACCGGCCCGACCCGGTCGCGCGCCTTGGTCGCCGTCTCGACGGGCCTGCTCGGCAGCATGAGCCGCGACGAGCTTGACGGCGTCCTCGCCCACGAGGTCGCGCACATCGCCAACGGCGACATGGTCACGATGACCTTGATCCAGGGCGTGGTCAACGCCTTCGTCATGTTCCTGGCGCGCGTCATCGCCTTCGCCCTAAGCCGGGGCTCCGATCGCGACAGCCGGCACTCGACGCAGATGCTGACGATCATCGCGCTGGAGATCGCGTTGGGCATACTCGGCATGATCGTCGTCGCCTGGTTCTCCCGGCACCGCGAGTTCCGCGCCGACGCGGGCAGCGCCGCGCTCGGCGGCCGCGAGAAGATGATCGCCGCGCTTCAGGCGCTGCAGCGCCGCTTCGAGCCGCACGACACGCAGGAGTCCCTGGCGACGCTGAAGATCGCCGGCGGGCGCGGGGGCTTCATGGCCCTGATCTCTACGCACCCGCCTCTGGCGGAGCGCATCGCGGCCCTGCGCCGAGGCTGACGCGCTCCGCCGACGGGGCTTACCGGACGGTCAGGTTGTTCCTGACCTCCTTGACTCCCGAGACGTCCCGCGCCAGCCTCTCAGCCAGCTCCTTCTCGGCCTCGTTGGCGGCCCGGCCGCTCAAAGTGACGACGCCGTCGCGGGTTTCCACGCCGGTTTGAAAGGCGCTCGTCGAGCTTCGGGACAGCAGGGCGGACTTCACCCGGGCGGTGATCGCCGCGTCGTCGATGAAGCTCGACTTCTCCCCCTTGACCGTCATCATGTTGTTGACCCGCTTGACGCCCTCGATGGCGCTCGCGTACTCGGTGGCGAGGTCCTTCTGAGCCTCGTTCTCGGCTTCGCCCCTCAACGTGACGACGCCGTTCTTCGTGTCGACGTTGGTGCCTAGGCCGCTCACGCTCGGCTGATACATCAGCGCCGACTTGACCTTGGCGGTGATCCACGCGTCCGGACGGCGCATGCCCTTCTCTATCCTCTCTTCGGCGCCGTAAGACGCTTTATCGTCGGCGCGCGCCGGAAGCGCCGCGAACACCGCGAGCGTCGACAGCAGCAGCATGGTTTTCATAAGGCCTCCATGACCGTCGATTCCAGTGTACCAGGCCCGCGCGGGATCGGGCATGGAGGGCGGGAAACCGTATTTTGACGGCCGGTCGCATTATCGTCAGGCCCCCTCCATGGCTTCCAGCGCCGGGTCCCCGATAGAATACGCGTGCGTTTCAAGGAGGCATATGGCGGAGAATTTGGCTCGAAAGCTGCTGGCGGCCCATCTCGTCGATGGCGAGCTGACGCCCGGAGGCGAGATCGGCCTGCGCGTCGATCAGACGTTGACCCAGGACGCCACCGGCACGCTCGTCATGCTCGAGCTCGAGGCCATGGGACTCGAGCGCGCGCGCACCGAGCTCTCCGTCCAGTACGTCGACCATAACCTCCTGCAGGAAGACCACCGCAACGCCGACGACCACGTCTTCCTGCGCAGCGCCTGCCGGCGCTACGGCGTCTGGTTCAGCCCGCCCGGCAACGGCGTCAGCCACCCGGTCCATCAGGAGCGCTTCGGCAAGCCCGGCGCCTCGCTGCTCGGCTCCGACAGCCACACGCCCGCCGCGGGAAGCATCGGGATGCTCGCCATCGGCGCCGGCGGCCTCGAGGTGGCGCTGGCGATGGCCGGCTACCCTTATTATACGGCCATGCCGGAGATCTGGGGCGTCAGGCTCGCGGGCCGGCTCCCGGACTGGGTCAGCGCGAAGGACGTGATCCTGGAAATGCTGCGCCGCCACGGCGTCAGCGGCGGCGCGGGCCGGATCATCGAGTACCACGGCCCGGGCCTCGCGGGCCTCTCGGCGATGGACCGCCACGTCATCGCCAATATGGGGGCCGAGCTCGGCGCGACGACGACGGTGTTCCCCTCCGACGAGGAGGTCCGCCGTTTCCTGGCCGCGCAGGGCCGGGAGCGCGACTGGACGCCGCTCGCGGCCGATCCGGGCGCCTCCTACGACTTCGAGGAGGAGCTCGACCTGGGCCGGCTCGAGCCGTTGATCGCCATGCCCTCGAGCCCCGGCAAGGTCAAGCCGGTTCGGGAGGTCGCGGGACGGGAGATTCACCAGGCTTACGTCGGCTCCTCGGCCAACCCCGGCTATCGGGACTTCGCCATGGCCGCGGAAATCATCAAGGATCGGCGGATCCACGAGCGGGTTTCCTTCGACGTCGTGCCGACCTCGCGCCAGATCCTCGAAACCTTGGCGACCGAGGGACATCTGGCGTCGCTCATTCGCGCCGGGGCGCGCATCCACCAGGCCGGCTGCGGCGGCTGCATCGGGATGGGCCAGGCCCCGGCGACGGGAAAACTCAGCCTGCGCACCGTCCCGCGCAACTTCCCGGGCCGCTCGGGCACGAGAAAGGACCAGGTGTGCCTCGTCAGCCCCGAGACCGCCGCGGCCTCGGCGCTGACCGGGGTGATCACCGACCCGAGGACGCTCGGCCGGCCGTATCCGCGCGTTCGCGAGCCCGGGAAGGCGCGCCTCAACGAGGGCATGTTCGTTCCGCCCTTGCCCCTCGACCAGGCGCGCCGCATCGCGCTCGAGAAAGGTCCCGGCATCTCGACCTTGCCCGAGCTGCCGCCCTTGCCCGAGGACCTCGCGGCTACGGTCCTGCTCAAGGCCGGCGACGACGTCTCCACCGACGAGATCCTTCCGGCCGGCGCGCGCGTGCTCCCGTTTCGCAGCGACATCGGGAAGATCGCCGAGTTCTGCTTCGAGCCGCTGGATCCGTCCTATTTCAAGCGCGCGAAGGCGCTGAAGGGGCCGCACGCCGTCGTGGCCGGCTCCAACTACGGCCAGGGCTCCAGCCGCGAGCACGCCGCCCTGGCGCCGCGCACCCTCGGCCTTCGCGTCGTCATCGCCAAGAGCTTCGCGCGCATCCACCGGCAGAACCTCGTCGCCTTCGGGATCCTGGCGCTGACGCTCGACGATCCCGCCGACTACGGCCTCTTCGCGCCGGGCGGGCGGCTCGCCGTGCGCGCGGCGCGGGCGCAGCTCCTCGCCGGTCCCGGCGTCGAGATCGAGCTGGAGGGCGGGCGGATCGTGAAGAGCCGACACGGCCTTTCGCCGCGTCAGGTGAAGGTCGTCCTCGACGGCGGCCTGATCAACTGGGCCAAGTCCCACCTGCTCGCCGGCGCCGGCGGCATCGTTCGCTGATCAATGTCCGGATCGGGCGGAAAACTGGCATAATGTCCTCAGCCGCACTGGTAGGGTGGCTGAGCGGTCAAAAGCACCGGTCTGTAAAACCGGCGGCAATAGCCTACACAGGTTCGAATCCTGTCCCTACCACCACTCATCCTCCGGGCCGATTTTCCGGGACTCCACGGCTGGAAGTCAGCCGAGCTGGAGGATGAGTGGTTTCCTTTTATAGAACGGCCCAACTATTAGGACCAGCCCCCGGCTATCAGCGCGGTTTGTGGGCGAGGGTGGCGGCGAAGCAGGGGATGCGGTCGGAGAGCGCGCTGACGCCCGGCTCCCAGGAGTCCTCGTAGTAACCCGCGAGCAGCAGGCCCGCGTCGAGCTGGCCGCCGAGCTGGTCGGAGAGCGGGTGCCCGAAGGACAGCGGCACCTTGAGCTCGAGCCTCTTCTTCAGCCGCTCCGGGGCGAGCTGCTCGGCGTCGGAGTAGGGGATCTTGTAGCGGACGACGATCTCCCCCTTCTCGTCGAGCTCCTCGTCGACGAGGAACAGCGCGGGCAGGCAGAAGCCCGCGAGCAGGCGCCCGCCCGGCCGCAGCACGCGCGCGGCCTCCTTCCACACCGGCCGGATCGCGGGCACGAAGCAGTTCGAGCAGGGGTGGAAGACGAGGTCGAAGGAGCCGTCCGCGAAGCGGCTCAGATCGGCCATGTCACCGAGCTCGGTCCTGATCCCGAGCCCTTCGCGCTCGGAGACCGCGCGGTCGCGGTCGAGCTGCGCGGGCGAGGCGTCGAACACGGTCACCGTCGCCCCCGCGGCGGCGAGCAGCGGCCCCTGCTGGCCGCCCCCGGAGGCGAGGCCGAGGACGCGCGCGCCCTTGAGGTCCCCGAACCACTCCCTCGGCACCGGCTTGCGCGGCGTCAGGTCCGCCGTCCAGTCCCCGGCCCGCGCGCGCGCGATCCGCGCGGCGTCGACCGGAAGCGTCCAGCGGTTGCCGTCCGCGGCCTGCTTGTCCCAGGCCTCGCGGTTGTGCGACAGGAAGTCGATCATAGCCACTCCTGACGCCGGAACCAGGCGACCATCCCGCCGATGAGCGCGAGGCAGCCGAGGACGAAGGCGGGGAAGGCGTACGGCCACTGCCACGGGAACGCCTGGAAGTTCATGCCGAACACGCCGGCCAGGAAGTTGAGCGGGATGAACACGACGGAGATCACGGTGAGGACCTTCATCACCTCGTTGAGCCGGTTGTTCACGGCCGAGAGATGAGTCTCCGCCAGCCCGGCGACGACCTCGCGGTAGGTTTCCAGGATATCCATCGCCTGGACCACGTGGTCGTACAGGTCGGTCATGTAGGTGCGCGTGGTCTCGCTCAGGCACTCATGGCGCCCCATCTGCAGCTCGTGGATCATGTCGCGCATCGGCCACAGCGCGCGGCGCAGCAGGACCAACTCCCGCTTCAGGACGTGGATATCGCGCAGGATCCGGCGCGAGCGCCCCTCCAGCACCCGCCCCTCGAGCGCCTCCAGGCGGTCGCCGTAATGCTCGAGGACCGGGAAGAATTGATCGACGATCGCGTCGAGCATGGCGTAGACGAGGAAGGAGGCGTCCCCCGTCCGCAGCCGCGAGCCCTTGGAGTTGATGCGCGCGCGGATCGGGTCCCAGATGTCTCCCGGCCGCTCCTGGAAGGTGAGCACGGTCTTATGGCCGAGGAAGATGGAGATCTGCTCGCTGTCCAGGCGCTCCCCCTTCAGCTCGACCATGCGCGTGATGATGAGCAGGCGGGCCGCGAGCCGGGCGTCGCCGGCGTAGGCGTCGACCTTCGGGCGGGCGGAGGTGTTGAGCAGGTCCTCGACGGCCAGCGGGTGCAGCTCGTACTTCCCGGCCAGCGCGTCGACGGCCTTGAGGTCGGTCAGCCCGTCGACGTTGATCCAGCGCACCGCCGTCCCCGGCGCGCGGTGGGACGCGAGGAACTGCTCGAAGTCGAGCACGCCGCGCATCTCGACGCCGTCCTCGGAGTAGTCGATGACCGTCACGGTGACGGGCGCGGCGCGCTTGGCCGGCGCGGGCGGGCCGATCTTCAACGTCCGGTGTATCGTCATTTGCGCGATTATGCCAATTTGCTATGCTCCAAAAACCATGGCACTCAACATAATCGTCTGCGTCAAGAGCACCCCCTCCACCGTCAACGTCGGCGTCGACGCCGACGGCAAGCCCAAGATCGCCGGCGTCCCGGTCGCGCTGAACCCCTTCGACGAGTTCGCCGTCGAGGCCGCCGTCCGCCTCAAGGAAAGCGTCCCCGGCTCGACGGCGACCGCGCTCACCGTAGGCCCCGACGCCGCCGCCGAGGTCCTGCGCGAGGCCATCGCCCGCGGCGCCGACGGCGGAGTGCACGTCACCGGCCCCGAGTTCGAGGGCGGCGACTCCTACGCGACCAGCTTGGCGCTCTCCGCCGCGCTCAAGAAGCTCCACGCCGAGAAGCCCGTCTCCCTCGTCCTCTTCGGCAAGAACACCTCCGACGCGGGCGCCGGCGTCGTCGGCACCCAGACCGCCGCGTGGCTCGACTGGGCCAGCGTCTGCGCCGTCAAGAAGCTCGAGGCGGTCGATGAGACGTCGGCGACCGTCCTGCGCCAGATGGAGGACGGCGTCGACACGGTGAAGCTCAAGCTCCCGGCCTGCGTCTCCACGATCAAGGAGATCAACGAGCCGCGTCTCCCTTCTCTTAAGGGAAAGATGGCCTCCAAGAAGGCAGTGTTCCCCAAGTGGACCGCGTCCGACCTCGGACTGCAGCCCGCCCAGACCGGCGCCGCGGGCGCCGGCGCCGTCGTCGTCAAAGCCGCCCTTCCCCCCGCCCGCCCCGCCGGGCTCAAGGTGGAAGGCGCCACGGCCGCGGAGAAAGCGGCGAAACTCGTCGACATCCTCGTCGAAAGGAAACTTATCTAATATGGCCAATGGAATCCTCGTCGTCATACTCCCCTCGCGGGGGACTTTATCGCCCTCCTCTTATGAGCTTCTCGGCGCCGGCAAGGCCCTCGCCGACGCGCTGAAGCAGCCGCTGCTGGCCGCCGTCGTCGGCGGCAACGCCGCGGCCCTCGCCGGCGACGTCGCCTCGCGGGGCGCTTCGAAGGTGCTGGCGGTCGAGCACTCCTCTTTGACGAATTTCACGGAGGAATCCTACGCCAAGGCCGCCGCCGCCGCCGTCGCGAAGGCCGACGCCTCGCGCGTGATCCTGCCGTCCACGATCGCGGGCCGTTCCCTCGCCGCGCGCCTGGCCGTCCTGCTCAAGGCCGGCCTCGCCACCGACGTCGTCGAGATACTCCCCGACGGCAAGGTGCGCCGCGGCTACTACGGCGGCAACCTCATCGCCGAGGTGGAGTTTAAGACGCCGGTCGCGGTGCTGACGGTCGCCCCCATGACGTTTCCTCGCGCGGAAGCCGCCGGCGCCGCCGCGCCCATCGAGGCGGTCTCCTTCGAACCGGGATCGTCGGTGAGCGAGTTCGTTTCATTTGAAGGCGAGACCTCCCGCGAGATCGACCTCGGCGCCGCCGAGAAGGTCGTCTCCGGAGGCGCCGGCCTCGGCTCCGCCGAGGGCTTCAAGCCCCTCTTCGAGCTCGCCCACGCGCTCGGCGCCGCCGTCGGCGCCAGCCGCCGCGCGGTCGACTCGGGCTGGATCCCCTACAAGCACCAGGTCGGCTTGACCGGACGGACGGTCCGCCCCAAGCTCTACGTCGCCGTCGGCATCTCCGGCCAGATCCAGCACCTGGCCGGCATGGCCGCCTCCGGCACCATCGTCGCCATCAACTCCGACAAGGATTGCCCGCTGATGCAGATGGCCTCGATCGCGGTCCAGGGAGAGTACTCCGAGCTCCTCCCCCTGATCACCGCCGAGATCAAAGCCCGCAAAGGCCACGCCGTCCCGGCCTAAGCCAAGGTATCAGGCCCGTCGTTTTTTACCAAACGCAATCAGTATTGCATTTAGTCTTACTATCTGCTAAACTGCTGTCGTATGGTAAATCGCCGTTTCTGGCTGGATCGCATCGAGGACGCCTGGCGGGACCGCTCCTTGATCTGGCTGCGCGGCGTACGCCGCGCGGGAAAGACCTCCTTGTGCCGCAGCCTCCCCCGGGTCGAGTATTTCGACTGCGAATTGCCGCGCACGCGGGCCGGGATGGAGGACGCGGAAGGGTTCTTGTCCGGGCTCGAAGGCAAACGCGTCGTGCTCGACGAGGTCCACCGGCTGCAGGACCCGGCCCAGCTTCTCAAAGTCGCGGCGGACCACTTCCCTTCCGTGAAGATCGTCGCGACGGGCTCCTCGACTTTGGAGGCCACGGCGCGCTTCCGCGACAAGCTCACCGGCCGCAAGCGCGACCTCTGGCTGACGCCCATGAACGCCTCGGACCTGGAGGACTTCAAGGGACCCCTGAGCCGCAGGCTGTCCCGGGGCGGGCTACCCCCCTTCTTTCTCCCCGAGACCGTCCCGGATCGGGATTTCCAGGAGTGGATCGACTCTTTCTGGGCCAAGGACATCCAGGAGCTTTTCCGTCTGGAGAGGCGCGCTTCATTCGGGCGCTTCATCGAGCTGCTCTTCGCCCAAAGCGGCAGCGTCTTCGAGGCGACTCGCTTTTCGACCCCCTGCGAGATCAGCCGCGCCACGGTCTCGAACTATCTCGCCGTCCTGGAGGCGACCATGGCCGTCCTCGTGGTACGGCCGTTCAGCACGCGCCGCGCCACCGAGATCGTCTCGGCCCCCAAGGTCTACGCCTTCGACACGGGTTTCGCCTGCTACTTCAAGGGGTGGTCGGAGCCGCGGCCCGAGGATTTGGGTCACCTATGGGAGCATTTCGTCTTGAACGAATTCCTCTCGCGCGAGCGGCATCCCGGCTATTGGCGCGACAAACAGGGGCATGAGGTCGACTTCGTCTTGACCAAGCCCGGCGCCCCGCCGGCCGCCGTCGAGTGCAAATGGTCGGCGGCGGCCTTCGACCCCTCGGGACTCAACGCCTTCCGCAAGCTCTATCCGAAGGGCGAGAACCTGGCCGTCTGCCGGGATGTGGAGCGTCCGTTCGAGCGTTCCTATGGCGCGCTGCGCGTGCGCTTTTGCGGCGTCCAGCACCTCCTCTAACCGCGCCGGCGGCTCCATCCGAGCCAAGTCCCGAGCGCGGACTTGGCGAAGGGCGTCAAGCGCGTGCGGTTGTAGGCGTCGCCGAGCTTGCGGATCGCCTCGGCCTGGGTCGGGTAGGGGTGGATGGTCGCCCCGATGCCCGCCAGGCCCACGCCGTTGTTCATGGCGACGGAGATTTCGCTGATCATGTCGCCCGCGTGGGAGGCGACGATGGTCGCTCCCAGGATCTTGTCGGCGCCGTCCTCGACGTGCACCTTCACGAAGCCCTCGGATTCGCCGTCGAGGATGGCGCGGTCGACGTCCTCGAGCTTTTGGACGAAGGTCCGGACCTTGAGGCCCCGGTCTCGCGCCTCCTTCTCGTACAGCCCGACGTGGGCGATCTCGGGATCGGTGTAGGTGCACCAGGGGATAGTCAGCGCGCTGAAGCGCTTGCTGCCCATGAACAGCGCGTTCTGGATCACGATTCGCGCCGCGAAGTCGGCGGTGTGCGTGAACTTGGTCGCCAGGCAGATGTCGCCCGCGGCGTAGATGTTCGGGTTCGTGGTGCGCAGGTGATCGTCGACCTTGACGCCGGTCTTGTCGTACGCCACGCCGACCGCGTCGAGCTCGAGGCCCTCGACGTTGGGCGCGCGCCCCACGCCGACGAGGACCGCGTCGAACTCGCGCTCGCCGGCGGGGCCGTGCTCGCTCTTGAAGCGCGCCGTGCTCACGTAGCCGGAGCGCTCCACGCTCTCGATCTTCACGCAGCACAGGAACTCGACCTTGTCGCGTTCGAGGGACTTGCGCACGATCTCCGCCGCGTCCTGGTCCTCCCGGTTGAGGATGCCGTGCAGGGCCTCGAACAAGGTCACCTGCGAGCCCAGACGCGCGAAGGCCTGGGCCATCTCCACGCCGATGGGTCCGGCGCCGATGACGAGCAGCCGTTTGGGCAGCTCGGTGAGGTTGAACACCGTCTCGTTGGTGAGCGCCCCGGACTCCTTGAGGCCGGGGATGGGCAAGGTCACCGCGCGCGCGCCCGTGGCGATCACGGCCTTGGCGAAGCGCAAGGTCTTGCCGCCGACCTCGACGGTATCCGAGCCCGTGAACCGGCCCTGGCCGACGAAGACGTCGACGCCCAGGCTCTTGAAGCGCGCCGCCGAGTCGTTGCCGCTGATGCCCGCGCGCAGGCGGCGCAGGCGCTCCATCACCGCCGGAAAATCGACCGCGACCCCGTCCGGAACCTTGATCCCGAATTTTCCGGCTTCGCGCACCCGCGCGGCCGCGCGCGAGGCGGAGATCAGCGCCTTCGAGGGCACGCAGCCCACGTTGAGGCAGTCCCCGCCCATCAGGTGGCGCTCGATCAGCGCGACCTTGGCCCCCAGCCCCGCCGCGCCGACGGCGGTGACGAGCCCGGCCGTGCCGCCGCCGATGACGACGAGGTTGTACCGCCCAGCGGGCTCGGGGTTGACCCAGTCCGGCGGATGGACGTTGGACAGAAGCTTGCGGTTGTGCTCATCCATGGGCGAGATCAGATCGTTCGACATTCAGTTCTCCTTTTGGCTCGTCGGAACCTTGGCGGACAGCGCGCGCTTCGCGGTGCGGCCCACCAGCCAGGCCGCGACGGCGGTGGCGGCCAGGCCCCCGGCGTACAGCGCCCACTCGGCGGGGGTGCGCGCGCGGGAGCCGCCCCGCGCGGCCTCGCCCGCCGCCGCGCCGAGATACACGTACAGGAAGGTCCCCGGGATCATCCCGACCCAGGAGGCCAGGACGTATTCCCCGAACCCCACCGTGGTCAGGCCGTAGGCGTAGTTGAGCAGGTTGAACGGCAGCACGGGCGACAGCCGGGTCAGGAGCACGACCTTCCAGCCCTCCTGGCCCACGGCCGCGGCGACCGCGCCGAACGCGGGGACTTTCTCGAGCTTACGGGAAAC
This sequence comes from Elusimicrobiota bacterium, assembly GCA_036676805.1. Taxonomy (GTDB): domain Bacteria; phylum Elusimicrobiota; class Elusimicrobia; order UBA1565; family UBA9628; genus GWA2-66-18. Next base: position 1,440 of record JAKFCD010000081.1, on the reverse strand, counting down.
CCAGTCCCTGAGGAGGTAGCGCCCGACCAGGAACGCGGCGCTCGCGCCGACGGTCGAGCCGATCGAGACGAGCACGAAGCCTTTCCACAGCCCGAAGGCGGCTCCCGCCCCCAGAGTCAGCACCGAGCCGGGCAGAAAGGCCACGGTGGCCAGGACGTAGAGGCCCACGAAAGCCGCCTGACCCATGGGCCCGGCCGCGGCGGTCCACGCCAAAGCCGACGCCAGGAATTCCCTCATTTCTTATCCTCGTTGAGCGACCAGTCGTACGCGGTCCAGTCGACCGTCCAGCTGTCCTCGACCGGCAGCCACTTCTTCACGTACCTCAGAACGGACTTCTTCGAGCCGCCGAAGTCCTTCATGTACCATTTGAAGATCGGGGAAAGATAGGCCGTCTCTCCCGCCTTGCTGGCGTCGTTCTTGGCCTTCTGCGACAGGAAGGTCCGGGCCTGATCTTCGAGCTGCGCGTTAAGCCGCGCCCCGTCGTACGCCTCCGCCCTCAAGGGCGGGCAGCCCTTGGCCGCGCACACCAAAGCGAAATGCGCGCGCGGCTCGCCGTAGCCGGGGCGTATCATCTCGTGCTCGAGTTGGTTGAGGGAGACGGTCCGGCCGAACACCTTCACCGCCGGAAGCTTGAAGGCCTTGTTCGGATCCCACGCCGGGCCGATGTCCCGGATGGAGGCGATCGGATAGCGGTCGAGTATGAGGCGCAAGGTCGCGGCGTTGTACAGGTTGATCAGAAAGGCCAGCCGCTGTTCTCGCGGCCGGCCCTTGAATTCGTTCTCGCCGAGCGCGGCGGCGGCGGCGAGCCAGGCGTCGAGGCCCGCCGGGTCCCTTTTGAGCCCGGCGTAATCGACGCGGCCCTCGCGTACACGCGCCGAGAGCGTCTCATTCAGGAGCGCCTGCGCATTAGCGAAATCCGCGGCCCGGCCGGCTCCGGCCAATGTTATGAATAAGGCTGCAAGAAGGATCGTGTTTTTCATGTCGCTCGCTCCTGATAGTAAGTCCCGCTCGCCGCGCAATCGTTACGGCGTCGCGCCGACCAGCTTAGTCCTAGGATGGAAGGCGGCCCAGGCGAACCAGTAGGCCTCGAGCCCCGCGAGCTCGCGCCCCTTCTCGTCGAAAGCCCGGGCGCCGCCGTCGTCGCGGAAGATGACCGTGCGCTTGCCCAAGCGCGCGCGAACGTCGGCGCCTCCCTTCAGCACCGCGACGGGCACGGCCGCCGCTCCTTCCGGCAGGGACACGCCGAAGACCACCGTCTTGCGCGGCAGGCGCTCGTCCGCGTGCGAGACCGGAAAATAGAGCGCGGGAGAATCGGCGTAACCCGAGTAAGGGTCGCCGCCGTAGTCGCGTTCGTGCCCCGTGTCGAATAAAACCGCCTTGGTCTGCGGATGCGCCGCCTTCCACCGCCCCCAATCCGTCCGTCGCGCGGGGAGGCGGGAG
>JAKFCD010000080.1:0-52970 GCA_036676805.1 Elusimicrobiota bacterium | reverse complement strand
CGGTCCGCGCGCGCGGCCGACGCCTTCCGCGGTCTCGTCGGCGCCTTGGGCGTCCCCGTCGTCCATTCGCTGATGGCGATGGACCTCCTGCCCGACGGCCATCCCCTGCGGGTCGGGCTCATCGGCAGTTACGGAAACCGCTGGGGCAACCTGGCCATCGGACGCTGCGATCTGCTCGTGGTGCTCGGCAGCCGCCTCGACGTGCGCCAGACCGGGTCCGATACGGCCTCCTTCCAGCGCGGTCGAGTCATCATCCACGTGGACTGCGAGGCGGGGGAGATGAACAACCGTCTCTCCGGGTGTCGGGAGCTTCGCGCGCATCTCCTGCCTTTTTTCGCCGCCTTGCGCCGCCGCCTCGGCTCCCGCCGGCGGCCGTTCGTCGAGCGCCCCGAATGGCTGAGCGAGCTCTCCGCCCTGCGGGCCGCCTGGCCCGACACGTCGGAGCTGGCCGGCGTCGCGGGCATCAACCCGAACGTCCTGATGCGCGAGCTCTCGGCCCGCTCGGGCCGCGCCGCGGGCTACCTCTGCGACGTCGGCCAGCACCAGATGTGGGCGGCGCAGTCCCTGCGCCTGCGCCCCGGACAAAGCTTCATCACCTCCGGCGGCATGGGCGCGATGGGCTTCGCCCTGCCCGCGGGAATCGGCGCTTCCTTCGCCGATCCGGGCCGGCCGTTCGTGGTCGTCGCCGGCGACGGGGGCTTCCAGCTCAACATTCAGGAACTGCAGACCGTCGCTCGAAATCGCCTGCCGCTGAAGATGGTCCTGCTCAACAACCGCTGCCACGGCATGGTCCGGCAGTTTCAGGAGAGCTATTTCGGGACGCGCTACACCTCCACGGTCCGCGGCTACTCGGCGCCGGATTTCGTCGCGATCGCGCGCGCCTACGGCGTCGGCGCGGCGGCCGTCCGCGGCGAGGCGGGGCTGGCGGCGGGCCTCGACGCGCTGTGGGCCGATTCGCGCGCGCCGTTCCTGCTCGAGGTGCCCATCGCCACGGCCGCCAACGCCTACCCGAAGATCGCCTTCGGCAGCCCCATGACCGAGATGGAGCCGCAGGTCAAGCCGGCGAGGATGGGGGAAGGACGAGCCGGGCGAGCGCCTCGCGGTGGGCCTCGTCGTGCAGGAAAAAAAAGTTGATCTCCGTCGCGGCGTCGGTCATGGCCGGGAAGGGCCGCAGCCTCGCGCCTTCGACCGTGTAGCAGCCGTAGCCGCGCTCGCGCATCAGCGCGATGATGTCGTTGGGGTGGTAGCCGAAGCGCGCCGACCACTTGCGCAGCATCTCGAGGGCGACGACCGGGCGGGCCTTTTTGAGCGTCTCGAGCGCGCCGCGCAGCACGAGCAGCTCCGCGCCCTCCACGTCGCACTTGATCATGTCCGGGACGAAAACGAGCTCGCGGCACACGTCGTCGAGGAGGCGGACGGGGCACTCCACGGAGCGCGTCGCCGGGCCTCCGCCCAGGTCGGCGGCGGAGGCGTTCACCGAGTTCTCCGGGTCGAAGTAGAACGTCGCCGTGCCCTCCTTCTCGGACAGCGCGACCGGCAGGGGCCGCACCGACGAGATTCCGTTGAGGTCCAGGTTGCGCCGCAGAGCCTCCATGACGGGCGGCATGGGCTCGAAGGCGAGCACGGAAACCCCCGGCACGCGGCGGGCGACGGTCATGGAGTACCAGCCCACGTTCGCGCCGATGTCGAGGACCTTCCCGCCGGCCGGGACGAGGGAGAGGAGCATCTCGGCGTAATCGCGCTCGTAGCGGCCGAAGTTCAGGGTTTCGATGGGCGCGATGCGCTTGTCGCCGCGGGCGCAGACGAAGCGCAGCCCGGCGTCGCGCGTCGTCATGACCACCTGTCCGTCCGCGATTTCGATACGGGCGATGTCCGTCTCGCCGAGGAGGTCCGCGTAGTCGTGCAGAAGGCGGTGGCGCTCGTTCATGGCGTCGATGTAGTCGGGCTTGGACAGGAGGCCTTCGCGGAAAGCACGGCGCAGCTCGCTGAGGTTCATTCGTAGCTCCGGACCGTCCGGGCGAATCCGCTCTCGATGGAGTGGCGCGGCGCCCAGCCCAACTCGCGCAGCTTCGTCACGTCCGCAGCGGTCCGCGCGGTGCTCGTCTCAAGGTAAGGCTTGCCGCGCGGGCGCGCGGACGCGCGGACCTTGAGCCCGCGCGCGGGGAAGAGCGCGCACAGGCGGCGGGCCAGCTCCGCCACGCCGGCCTCCGCCTCGTCGTTGGCGACGTTGTAAGCGTCGCCGGGCTTGCCCCGCAGCAGGATGGCGAGGAAGGCGCGCGTCGCGTCGGCGGCGTAGCAGTAGGGCCGTCGCGCGGCGCCGTCGCCTCGGATGACGATGTCGCGTCCGGCGAGGACGTCGGCCGTGAAGTCGGCGAACACCCGCCCATCGTCGAGCCGGAGCCCGGGCCCGTAGGTGTGGAAGGGGCGCGCGATCTTGACCGGGACGCCGTGGCGGCGCCACCAGGCGGCGCACAGAGCCTCGCCCATGCGCTTGGCCTCGGCGTAGGAGGAGCGCGGCAGCAGCGGGTCGAGCCAGCCGCCGTCGTCCTCGGCGACGGGCAGGCGGCCGGGCGGGACGCGTCCGTACACCTCGCAGCTGCTCAGGTACAGGAAGCCCCGGCAGCGCCGGGCGCGTGCGGCCTCAAGCAGAGCGCGCGTGCCCGAGACGTTGGGCTCGATGACGGAGATGGGATCGGCCGCGAAGCTCTTGGGGCTCGCGGGGCTGGCCGCGTGGATGATGTAGTCGAGCCGCCCGCGGCCGGGCAGCGGGGCGGCGACATCCTGGACGAGCAGGCGCAGCGCTCGGCTGCGGCGGTGGGCCGCGAAGCGCGCGCGCGCCGGAGCCCCGCGGCGCGCCAAGGCCCACACCGTCAGCCCCAGCCGGCGCGTCTCCTCGAGATAGAGCAAGGTCTCGACCAGATAGCTCCCCAGGAAGCCCGCCGCGCCGGTCACCAGCACGGTGGCGCCCTTCAGCGCCTCAAGCGGGAGGCCCGAATCCGCGATCTGAGCGAAGTCTTCCGCGAGGACCGGGTGCCTCATCCGTCCAGGTTGACGCGGTCCGAGATGAAGCCGCGCGGACGTCCGAGCGACTGGACGTAGATCTTGCGGACGTATTCTCCGATGATGCCCAGGGCGAACAACTGCGCGCCGGAGAAGAAGGTGATGAGGCAGGCCGTCATCGTCACGCCGCGGGGCGCCACGCTCGGGTAGGCGAACTTGCCGACGACCAGCAGCGCGGTCAGCAGGAAGCCGAGCGCCGACAGGAGCAGCCCCGAGAGCACGACCAGCCGGATGGGCGCCACCGAGGTGGAGAGAAGGCCGTTGATGGCGTAGCTGGCCAGCGCGGCGAAGCCGAGGTTGGAGCGCCCCGCCGTCCGGCGGGCGCGTTGGTAGGGAACCTCCTGCTGGCGGAAGCCGACGTGCGCGACGGCGCCGCGCATGTAGAGGTCGTCGTCGCCGTAGCGGAGGACGGCGTCGAGCACGCGGCGGGAGGCGAGGCGGAACTCGCCCACGTCGACGGGGACGGGCACGTCCGAGAGGGCCGCGATCAGGCGGTAGTAGAGCCGGCGCAGCGCCGCGGTCAGGGGGTTCTCGTCGCGGCGCTCCACTCGGCCGTACACGACGTCGTAGCCCTGCTCCCAGCCCTCGATGAAGCGCCCGATGAGCTCCGGCGGGTCCTCCAGGTCGGCCTGTATGAGAATGGCCGCGTCGCCGCGCGCCTGCTGCAGGCCCATGACCACGGCGCGGTTGGGGCCGATGTTGCGCGAGAAGCGCGCGGCCTTCACCTCGGGGGACTTGCGGCCGAGCTCGGCGAGGAGCTCGAAGGTGCGGTCCTCTGAGCGGTTATCGGTGTAGATGTGCTCGAAGTCGTAGCGGCCGCGGAAGGGGGCGATGGCCGCGCGGACGCGGGCGAGGTGGGTCTCGACGTTCTCCGCTTCGTTGTAGCAGGGCGTGACGATGGAGATCAGCTTTCGGGCGGCCATCATCGTCAGGATACTATATCCGGCGGGTTGGTATAATCAAGACGCATGCGCGAACTGGCTGCCCTTGACGGAAAGAAGGTCCTCATCACCGGCGCGGGCGGGATGCTGGGCCGCGCGTTTCGCGAAGCGCTGGAGAGCGCGGGCTGCCGCGTGGCGGCCCTCGCGCGCGCCGAGCTGGACGTGACGGACCGCGAGGCCGTGCTCGCGCGGGCGTCCTGGGGACCGGAGCTGGTCGTGCACTGCGCCGCCGACACCGACGCCAACCGCTGCGAGGAGCGGCCCGAGAGCACCGAGGCCGTGCTCGTCGGCGGGACCGTGAACGCGGCCGGGCTGGCGCGCCGCAGCGGCGCCGCGTTCCTCTATCCCCAATCCTTCCTCATCTTCGGCGCGAACGCCGAGCCGGTCGCGGAGGACGGCGTTCCCGGACCTCTCTCGGTGTACGGACGCTGCAAGCTCGAGGCGGAGCGGCGCCTGCGCGAGCTCGTGCCGGACGCTTTGGTCCTGCGCCTGGGCGGGCTGTTCGGCGGCGATGATGCGGATAAGAACTTCGTCGGCAGCTTCGCCCGCCACCTGCGCGTGATGCTCCGCGAAGGCAAGGATTCCATCGCCATCGGAGACCGCGTCTGGCAGCCGACCTACACGCGCGATCTCGCCGCCAACGCCGCCGTGCTCCTCGCGCGCGGCTCGACGGGCGTCTACAACATGGCGGCGCACGGCGAGGCGACCTTCTTCGACGTGGCGTCGTTATGCGTGGAGCGGCTCGGCCTGGCGGGACGCATCGAGGTGCTCCCGACGACCGCCGCGGCCGTCTCGGCCGACGAGAAGGCGCGTCGTCCGCAGCGCGTCATTCTGGCCAACGCGCGCCTCCAGGCGGAGGGGCTGGACCGCCAGCGCCCTTGGCGCGACGGCCTGCGCGAGTACCTGGACCGGCCCTATTTCCGGACGCTCTACGGCCAACATGCTTCTTGAGCCCTACGACGCGCCCTGGCTGGGCCCGCTGAAGAACCGCGTCGTCATGTCCGCCATGACGCGCGGCTTCGCGGGCCCAAGCCGCGTCGCCACCGACGCGATGGCCGCGTACTATGGCCGCCGGGCCGAAGAAGGCGTCGGGCTGCTGCTCAGCGAAGGCGTCATCGTCCACCCCTCGGGCGACGGCTACAACGGCGTCCCGCACATCGAGACGACCGCGCAGGCGCGCAGCTGGCGGCCGGCTACCGCCCGGACGCGGGCGGCCGGGTCGCGCTTCTTCTGCCAGCTCTGGCATTGCGGCCGCATCTCGCACGAGGACTACACGGGCGGCGCGGCGCCGGTGAGCTCGACCGACCGGCCCGCCGAGGGCGTCAACCGCCAGAACGGCAAGCCCTTCGGCCGCCCGCGCGCCCTGCGCGCCGACGAGATGCCGGCCGTGCGCGAGCTCTTCGTCCGGGCGGCCGCCAACGCCCTCGAGGCCGGCTTTGACGGCGTCGAGCTGCACCTCGGCCACGGCTACCTCGCCGACCAGTTCTTCGACGCGCGCATCAACGACCGCACCGACCGCTACGGGGGCTCGGTCGAGAACCGCTGCCGCTTCGGCCTGGAGCTCATCGCCGCGGTGCTGGAGCGGCTGGGTCCCGAGCGCGTGCTCGTGCGCGTCTCGCCCTCGCGGTTCATGGACGCGGTCTACGACTGGCCCGATCTCGAGGCGATGCTCGCCTACCTGATGCCCGCGTTGGACGCCGCGGGCCTGCGGCTGCTCGACGTCAGCTGCGCGCGCGCCGATTACGACGAGACCTCGGGCCGGGTCATCCGGATGCTGCGGCCCCGCTGGCCGCATCTGATCATGGGCGGCGCCTCGTTGACCGCCGAGCAGGCGGAGCGCGAGCTCGGCGAGGGGCGGCTGGACCTGGTGACCTGGGGGCGGGCCATCCTGGCCAACCCGGACTTCGTCGCGCGGCTCAAGAGCGGGCGCGCGCTCGTCCCGATGACGCCGGACCTGCTGACTCGTCTCGACTAGCTAGTCGAGGACGGCGAAGGACAGCCCGGGCTCGTGGACCAGGCGCTCGATGCGCAGCGCCGCCAGGCCCAGCGTGTCCATCACGGCGCGGGTCTCGCCCGGGTAGCCCGGCTGGTTGAGCTCGTCGAAGAGGATGACGGCGCCCTTGGGCATGCGCGGCCGCAGAAGGCGCAGCGCGGCCTTGGTCGGCTCGTAGATGTCCAGGTCGAGGTGGAGCAGGCTCACGACCAGGTGCGGGTTGGCCTTCAGGTAGCGGGGCAAAGTCTTGCGTATGTCGCCCTTGACGAGCTCGATCTTCGGGATGTGGCCGAGGCCGCGGTTGCCGTCGAAGAGGGCGGCGGCCGACTCCAGGTCCGCTTCGTAGCCTCGCGCCGAGAAGCCGCCCTCCCGGACGTGCGGCGACGTCTGCGGCGTCCGGTCCTTGCCGCCGACCCCGCGCAGCCCCTCGAAGGTGTCGAAGCCGATGACCTTGCGCGTGTAGTTCACGGGCTCGTAGATCGCGCTGAGCTGGGCGAAGGTGAACAGCGAGCAGCCCGCGTTGACGCCGCAGTCGACGATGGAGCCGTGGACGCCCAGCACACGGCGGAAAACTTCGCTGCGGGCCAGGAAACGGCTCAGCGCCTGCCGGCGCGCGTATTTCGGGAAGGATTCGAGCTTCGAGATCGTCGACCCCGGGCTCTCGCGGAAGTAGCGCTCGTAGCCGGAGAACGCTTTCTCGTCCGCGGCCGTCTGCCTAGTCCACTCGTGCATCAGCGTGCCGTCTTTCTTATTCATGAGGGGTCGAGACCTCCACCGTGTTCAGATCCTGCAGCCGAAACAGCCCGCTGAGCCGGGCGCGGTCTGAGGAGCGGTTGAGCTGGCCGCTGTGCCACAGCCGGCTGTGAAAGACGACCAGGTCCCCGCGCGCGGCCGGCGGCGTGACGACGTCGAGTCCCTCGACGATTTCCCGCGGAAGATCATAGTCGAAGCGCTCCGGTCCCCCGGTGCGCACCGGCTCGAGCGCGAGGAGATGGGATCCGCGTGCGAACATCAAGGGACCCATCTCCGGAACGGCGTCGACCAGCGGGAACCAGAACGTCAAGGAGGCCGCCGTGCCCCGGTTGTACATGTAGTCGTTGTGCCAGCGGATGAGGTTGACCGCGTCTTGGGGCAGGTCCATGCGCAGCTGGGTGCGAGGCCATACGCCGACGCGTTCGCTGCCAAGCCCGGCGGCGGCCAGTGCGAGGATATTGTCCATCGCCGGGAAGGCCAGCAGGGAGGGCATCTGCTGCAGGCGGTCGTAGAGGACGCCTTGCGCCTGCGGGAATCGTCTCACGAGCTCGACGACGGCGCGGTCCACCGCGCCGGGGCGGAAGGCGGCGGGCGAGGCGGCTCCCAGGGACGCGGAGAGGCCGCAGACGACGGCGAAGATGTCCGACTCGACGCGTTCGATTTCGGCCGGGCCGAAAAAGCCGCGCAGATGGCAATAGCCGTCGGTCCGGAGTGGCTCCGTGATATCCATGGCGGACTTCAAGCGGGTTATCATATCAGTTCGCGCCGAGTGGCGGAAAACGGTAGGGCGGGCGATAGCGGAAGGACGCCTTGCGGTCGCCGGGGCCGACCGCGACGCCCCAGAAGACGCCGTCGGCCGGGAAGACCTTCCGGGCCCGGCCGTCCACCTCGCATTCCCAATACGGGCTGAAGTTGTTGGAGACCACCAGCACGGAGGGCGACTCCGCGCGCAGCTCCAGGTCGATCTCGTCATTGGCGTAGCGCGCGATGGAGACCGTGCCGCCGCCCGCGGCGGGTTTCTCGGGGAGCGCGGGAGCCGCGTCGCCCTCGACGAAGACCGTGCGCCGCAGCTCCCGCGCGTCGGAGCCGGCCAGGGCGTTCATGAGGCCGGCGGCGTCGGCGAAGCGCCGGACCTTGGACGCGAGGAACGCCCGCGGCAGGACGGTCCTGTTCTCGTACAGGTACAAATACGACTTGCCCTGGAAGTTCTCCCGCAGGCGTTCCAGGATCCGCCGCTTCCGGGGGATGGAGCTCCAGGCGGGCTGGCTCAGGAGCGGCGTTAGGTTCTCGTCGATCAAGGGATGGCGCGAGATCAAGAAGCGCGTGTTCAAGAGGGAGAGGAGGTTGAGGCGGTAGTAGTCGCCGAAGGGGAGTCCTTGCGGGTCCGCCTCGACCGTATCGAGGTAGAGATAGACGCGGTTGCCTGAGGGGGTGTTGTAGCCGTCGATGAGGGACGACATATTCCTCTTGCGCGCCGCCGGCTCGAGGACCTTGCTCCACAGTCGCTGATAGGCCTTCGGGTAGACGTTGGTGTAGCCGTCCACGCTCTCCCAGCCGTACGCGTTGGCGTAGGCCGGGTGCAGGCCGTGGACGACGGTGGCGACCCGGTACGGGCCGGACGCGGAATCCGGCAGCGCGCCGCGCAGCACGGAGCTCTCGAAATTCGAGATGTAACCGCCGTCGAAATACCACGAGCGGATGTTCGCGGCCTTGGTCCGCAGCGTCCCGGCGAGGATCGCGAGGAAGGCGAGCGCCAGCAGCGCCGGCTTCAGGCGATGCCGCTCGGGGATCGCGGCCAGCCCGTAGGCGCCGCACAGCGCGGCGAAGAACGGCGCCAGGAGCTGGAAGCGCTCGAAATGAAAGCCGCCGAAAGCCGATAGATGCGGCCGCATGACCGCGGACGCGAAGCCGACCAGCGCCATGCCGAGCGTGGCTGCCAGGAAGAAGACGCAGACGGTGCGGAAGCGTCCGGACAGCGAGCGCGAGACGGCGATCCCTCCGAGCGCGAGCGCCGCCGCGACCTTGAATTCGAGGAAATGGCCGATGCCGGCCTGGAGCGCCGCGAGCAGGCCGCCCGGAGACGGAGCGGCGACGCCGCCGGATGACGCGAGCCGCTGCGACCAGCGGGCGTTGAGCGACATAGCCCAAAGGGCCTGGGTCTGCGGGAGGACGGCCGCGAATCCGAACACGCCGAGCCCCAGCCAGAACCGGGGCTCGCGCCGCGGCTGGATGAAGACGAACCACAGGATCAAGGCCGCCAGGCAGAAAGGGAGCGTCGTGGCGGGCGACGAGAAGAGGGAGTAGGCCGCGCCGAGCAGGGCCATCTTCGCGAGCGAGCAGCGCCCTTCGCGCGCCATGCGGCTCGTGATGAAGAGGAGGAGCGGGAAAGCCGACAGTCCCCATTGGTGCGCCAGTATGTCGCTGCCGAAGGCGGCGGCGACCGCGGCGCCGGCGTACAGGCTGGAGTCCTGCGGCAGGCCGAGCTCGTCGCGGCACAGCCGATAGGTGAAATAGGTGCTCATGAAAAGATGGCCCAGCAACAGGACCTGGAACGCGAGCCAGTGCGGGAAGAGGATGAAGAAAAACGCGGAGACGCTGGTGTAGAGCGCGCCGTTGGCGAGCCGGTCCGCGCCGCCGGTCATGCCGGGAACCCAGTAGCTCGCGCCGCCGGAGAGCAGGTCCCGCGCGATCATGATGTAGCGCGGGATGGCGACATCGGCGACGTCGTGGATCTCCATGAACGAGTACGGCCCGAGGGCGACGTACTCGAGGGCGAACCAGAGGCTGAGAAGGCAGAAGACGAGGACCGGCCGCTTGAGCAGCGCTTGGACCCGGCTCATCCGAGAAGGCTAGGCGGCGCCGTCGAGCACGGCTTTGCCCGCCCACTCGAGCGCGCGGGCGAGCTCCCCGCCGGTCTGCTTCGGAGAGCCTTCGACGCGGGCCTTGAGCACCTCGATGAGGCCGCCTTGGGCGGCGACCTTGAAGCTGGTCGCGCTCACCTCGACGACGTGGCCGACTTTCTGGACGAGGCCGGAGTAGCCGCGGAAGGAAATCTTGCGGCAGTCGAAGAGTTGGATGCGGCGGCCCTGATAGGCGGTCCAGGCGCCCGGCGCGGGGTTGCAGGCGCGGATGAGGTCGTAGATGACCTCCACGTGGCTGCCCCAGTGGACCATGGACTCGCGTTCCCGGAGCCAGCCTTCGTAGGTGGCCTTGGAGTGGTCCTGCTCCGTCTCGACGTGGCGCCCGGCGTGCACCGCCTCGGCGGCCTCGAGCAGCGCCTCGATGCCCATGGGGAAGAGCTTGTTGAAGTACAGCTCGCCCAAGGTCTCGTCGGGGCCGATCGCGCACTCCTTCTGCAAGATGACGGGGCCTTCGTCGAGGGCGTCGACGGGACGGAAGATCGACAGCCCCGTGCGGCTCTCCCCTCGGACGATGGCCCAGTTGATGGACGAGGGCCCGCGGTACTTGGGAAGCAACGAAGGGTGGTACTGGATGGTCCCCAGCCGCGGAAGGTTGGTCAAGGTGGAGGGCGCGAACTGGGTCACGTAGGCCATGACGGCGAGGTCGGCCGCGAGGCTTTCCATCGCGGCGTGAGCCTCGGGGCTGCGCAGGCTCGCGAACTGGTGGACCTTCAGCCCGCGCTCGAGCGCGGCGGCCTTGAGAGGGTCGGCCTTCGCGCCCGGGGCGTCCGGCAGGCAGAACACGCCGGCAACCTGGTGGCCGCGGGCGAGGAAGGCCTCCAACGCGGCTTTGCCGAACGCCTGCTGTCCGAGGAGAGCGACGCGCATCAGGGCCTCCTCTCGGATTTCGGAGCCGAGTCCCCGTTGAGGACGGCGCGGTTGACCGCGGGCTTGACCGAAGAGGTCATCACCGCGTCGAGGCCTCGCTGCATGCCGGTGAGCAGGCCGGTGGAGCCGGTGTAGACCGCCTTCGCGGCGGTCAACAGGTCGAAGCCCTGGCGCCGGGAACGGCCGCAGTCGCCGTCGAGCTCCTCGCGCAGGAGCGCGCGATGCGAGAGGAAGGCGCGAAGCTGGGCCGTCACGAGGCCGGCCGGGGGCTGGGCGCAGTTGTCGCCGGTCATGTAGAGGTTGACGACGGGCGAGAAGGCCTCGAACGCGTCCTCGTCGGGGGCGGTCCAGCGGTAGGCCAGGCGGCTGCGGGCGCGCTCGGCGCGGGCCGCCGCGCTCAGGTCGGCGGCCTCGCGGCCCAGCGCGTCGAGGAAGCTGCGGGCGAGGGACTCCATGTACTCGCCCTCCTCCGACGCCTCCTGGATGAAGCGGTTGCGGCTCTGCTCGTCGCGGCCGTAGTTGGCGAATTCCAGGAAGCGCTCCTGGTCGAAGCCGGCGAGACTCACGGCGTAGGCGATCTCCAGATAAGTCAGCGTCCCCGCGTCGAGGCGCGTGAGGAGGTAGCCGGCCACGGCCGCGGCGCCCGCGGGCTCGGGCTTGATCGCGTGGCGGCGCAGGCGGGCGATCTTGTCCTCTTCGGGCAGGGCGTCGAAGCCAGGCGCGAAAGCCGCGCGCGCGAAATCCTCGGCGTAGACCAAGGCTTGAGCGATGGGGTTGAGGGTGTGCGTGGCGGGGTGCAGCCCGTCGCGGCCCCGGAAGGCGCCGTCGCCGGCCGCGCTCGCGCGCAGGACGTCGAAGCAAGAGTTGCCATTGGCGTAGGAACTCGAGCCCAGGCCCACGAAGGCGGTGCCGCGCCCGGAAAGGTGCTTGGTAACGACCACGCCGAAGAGCTGGGCCAGAGACTGGAGATTGGCGATGTCGAAGAGGCCGTGGATGCGCGTGGCGAAGTCGCTTCCGAGGCGCTTGCGCTCGAGGAAGGCGGCGAGCGCGGGGAAGGACGCGCCGAGCTCGCCCCAGGCCGGGGAAGACTCGGGCCCCTCGCGCAAGGTCGCGTCGCACAGCACGATGGCGGCCAGCGCAGCGCCGATCGAAGCCTGGTTCCAGGTGGAAGCGGCGGCCGCGTCGCCGCGGCGCAGGGTCTCCTCGAGCATGATGAGGTAGGGCACGGCCAGCCCCAGGAGTCCGCCCGTCACGCCGCCGCGTACGGCGACGCGGTCGCCGACGATGCGGGCGCCGAGGCTCTCCAGCGCGACCTGCACGTTGCGGTCGACGAGGAGTTCCTCGAAGGGGACGTTGCGCTCACGGACGATGTCGCCCAGCGAGATGCTGAGGAGGTTCTGCAGTTCTTCACGCGACTGCGGGTTCGTGGGGAAGAAGTAGCCGCCCGCGTTGAGCGCGTCCTTCAAGGCCCCGGGGTCGCGCTGCTTGCGGTTGATGTAGGTGTGCAGGACGGTGAGTCGGGGCTTGTCGGCCTCCAGCTCGCGGAGCTTGGCCGTTTTCTCCGGGTTCATGAAGTCGGCCTGCTCGTCGGGGGCCCAGATGATGAGCTCGCCCTCGTCGAGGTTGAGGATGGTGAATTCCTTGCCGCCGAGCCGGACCGTCCTGCGCTGCATGTAGCGCAGGGCCTCGTGCAACGAGATGCCCATGTTGGAGGACGTCGAGCAGACGACGGTGCGGCGCGCGTAGGCGCGCCACAGCGCGACGTGCAGCAGCTCGACGGAGCCCAGTTGCTCCGCGCCGAGCGTGGCCAGCTCATTCGCCGGGAAGACGGGGGCGCCGTCGCGGCGGCGCGAGGCGAGATAGGCGAGGCGAGCCGCTTCGAGTTCCTTGGGCGGCAGGGCTTCGAGCTTGCGCAGCTCCAGCCGGGCGTGCTCGGCCAGCAGCCCCAGGGCGTTGAAGCCCTTCACGCAGCTGCCGAACTGCTTCCAGCCGCGAAGAAGCCGGATGCGGCGGCCGCAGACCAAGCTGGTCAGGGGCGCGTCGAAGATAAGGTTGTCGGTCTCTTCCGCGTAGGGCAGCTGGTGGGGGTCGGCGTCCGATGGAAGCTTGATACCGAGCTCGACGGCCAGCCGCATGGTGAACAACGCGTGGCCCAGGGGGTCCGGGAGGTTGGGCGTCGCGTCCGCTGACAGGTAGACCTGGAAGTTCTCGTCCGGCGACGCGGCACCCGCCGGCGGAGCCAGATGCGTGTAGTGGACCTTCAGGATGCCGGATTCCATGGTTGCCGCGGAAAGACCATTATTTTACCAAATTTCGACGGTTCACCTTCCCCGCTCTCCCGTCGGGGAAAGCCAACTTCTCGAGGAGGCCGCGAACGCGCGACGCGGCCTTGCCGTCGCGCGGGCCCGCGAAGCGCTCCAGGACGCGCGGGTAGGGAGCGCGCAGAGCGGCCAGGCCTTCCTCGGGGGCGGCGACCAAGGCGGCCACGCGGGCCTTGAGCGCCTCCGCGTTCCGCACCGTCTCGATGCCCCAGTTCCCGTCGAAGGGCGGCTGGTAGAGGACGCGGTAGAACTGCGTGCAGAGCAGGGGAACGTCCGCGAGCATCGCGTCGATGAGCGCGGTCGAGTAGGAGGCGATGAGCAGGTCCGCGCGCCCCAGGCTGTCGGCGAAGGAGCCGCCGTGCTCGAGCGTCAGCCTCTCCGCCGCGGGGCCCAGGAGCCTGCGGTAGTAGTCCATGGACTCGGAAGGATGGAGGCGCATAGTCACTTCCAAATTCGGGAAGGAGCCCAGGACCGCCGCGAGCTCGAGGGCGTAGCGGTCCGGGTCCAAGGTCGTGGCGAGCGCGACGCTCCAGCCGCTGGGCTGGGTCAGGGCCAGCACGCGCTTCAGGCCGGGGCGGCGCGGCGGCGCGGCGAGCGGCCGGCGATCGAAGGCGGGGTTTCCCAAGGCCTCGCAGCTGCGGGTCTTCAGGGCGCCGGCCCGCGCGTATAGCTCCTTCTGCTCCTCGCCCCACACGACGAGCGCGCTCGTGGCCGAGGAGTAGAACGGGAGCTGGTGGTAGGCCTCCGGAAGCCCATGCAGCACCGTCGCGGCCGGAGTGCCGCGGTCGCGGGCGAGATCCATGAGAAGGTGCTGCAGCGGGGGCTCATCGAAAGGCAGCAGCACGGCCGCGGGCCGAGAACGGTCCCAGAAGGCGCGGTAGCGCGAGCAGACCCACGCGAGGGACTCCACGGTCGAGCCGAAGAAGGCGTCGAGGCTGGGCTCGAGCGCGGGCCACAGCGAGTCGCCGCCGACGACGAATCGCGCCAGGTAGCCGGGGTCGCGACGCGCGCGCGTCCAATCCGCGCGGATGGCGGCGCAGGCTTGCGCGTGCTCGCCCCCGGGTGCCGGCGGCGTCCGCGTGTCGACGAGGAGCTCGCCGCCCGAACGGAGGAAGCGGGGCAGCATGGCCTTGACGGGCATGTCGGCGGCCACGCAGCGGAAGGGAGAGTCGTCGCGACAGAGCTCCTCGAGCACGGGCTCGAGCGCCGGGTAGCTGGAGACGAGCACGGCCGGCTTGCGGCGGCGTCCTCCGCTCACTAGCCGGCCCAGGCCGTTGAGCGCGCGCGCGGCCAGGCGCTTGGGCGCGCTCATGGCGAAGCTCGGCGGCCGCGACACCTGGATGTCGAGGCCTTGGCGGCTTCCGGGGACGAGCCGCAGCTCGAAGTCGTGGCGCTCCTGGAGCGCGGCGAGCTGCGCGCGCTGCTCGCGCGTCAGGGAGGACTCGCAGTGGACGACGCGCGGCGCGTGCCGGCGGACGGCTTCCTGGGCGGCGAGCAGGAACTTGTAGGCGGGCAGGACGACGGTGACCCAATGCAGCCAGCGATAGGCCTTGCCGAGCGAGACGCTGTGCAGCTGCGTGAAGTCGCGGCCGCCGAGCTCGTGCCAGGCGGCGGCGAGGCGCTCGGTCTCCTTCACGGCGTCCGCGTTGGCCGCGGCGGGAAAGTAGTCCTCCCAGGCTTCGGGCGCCGCGCCGCGCGCCGCGAGCGAGGCGTAGGCGTCCCAGTCGCAGCACAGGAAGCGGACGGCCTTCTCGTCGACGCCGGAGGAAGGCGTCCAGGAGCCCGCGGCGAAGTAAAGGTCCATTCAGGCCTTACGCCGGAGCGCTTCCTTGAAGGAGAGCGTGAGGAAGCGCGGGTGCGCCTTGATCTCCGCGCGGATGAAGCGGTCCACGTTGCGCGCGCGCATCGCCAGGATGAAGCCCCGCCCGACCTTCACGCGCCGGCACAACCCCAACTCCTCGACGCGGGCCTCGAACCAGTCGGTGTCGGTGAGCGCGCCGGGCTCGTCCATGGGGCGCGAGAAGTAGACGGCGCGGCGCGGAAACTTGCGGCCGTCCTTCACGACGTCGCCGGTGAAGACGCGATCCTGGCGGTACGGCACGTTCAGCGCGCGCTCGACGTAGTGGATCATCGTCGGCCCCATGAGGAAGCTGAGGTGGCAGAACAGGCCGTCGGCGGCGAGGAAACGCTCCCAGAAGCTGCCCGGGCCGAAGCAGGCTTCGGGCGCGTCACGGGTGAACTCCTCGGCGCGCGGCCCCAGCGCGGCGACGGAGAAGATGGGGTCTTCGGAGCGGCGGGCGCCGGGCTGGCGGCGCATGTCCTCGGCGAATATCCCCATGTCCGAAGGGCTGTTCGCCGGGTCAAAGTCCTGCTTCCTGCAGAACGAGTAGGTGAAGGTCGGCACGCACAGCGTCCCGCGCGGCCCCGCGGCGTCCTGCAAAGCGCCGAGGATCGTCGAGAACACGTTGGCGCGGGTCAGCCCGCCCTCGGGCACGCCGAAATAGCCGACGTTGCTGAGCGTGAAGAGGCTGTCTCCTTCGCGCACGCCGGCGGCGGTCAGGGCCGCGGCCATCCCGCGGCGCGTGTAGTCGGGCTTCATGGCAGGGCGCGCAGTTCGAAGACCCACCAGACGGGGAATTCCTTCAGGAAGGCGTCCTCGGCGTCGCGCACGGGCCCCTCATAGCAGGGCTCCCAGATGCCGGTCACGGCCAGGCCCGCGGCGCGCACGGCGCGGCCGAGCGGCTCGAGCGTCGAGGCGATGCCCCAGACGCGGCGCTTGTATTCACCCAGCACGGCCAGCGGCTGGGCGGGATCCCCGTAGCGCCCGCACAGGGAGAACGAGCCGTGGGGATCCATGATCATGATGCGTCCACCCGGGGCGAGCAGGCTCTTCAGCGCCGACAGGAAGCCCACGGCGCCGGCCAACTCCTCGGGCTTGTTCTTGTAGGACACGAAGTAGAACAGCAGCACGTCGGACAGATAGATGAGGTCGAAGCCGGGGCCGCGGTACGCCGCCAGGCCATCGGGTTTGGCGAAGTCGAAGACCTCGAAGCGCAGGCCGGGGCCGCGGAAGGTCGCCTGCGCCCGGCGGATGTAGTCCGCGTTGGGGTCTAAGCCCAGCACCTCGGCCGCGTCGCCGATGCGGCGGAAGAAATCCGTGAAGTAGCCCACGCCGCAGCCGACGTCGAGCACGCGCTTGCCGGCCAGGCCCCAGCCCGGGACCTCGCGCTCCAAGAACTCATGCTGGACCTTTCGGTAGGCGGTGTTCTTGACGCCGGAGAGGTCGTCCTCGAACTTCTGGGACACCCACCAATCGTCCGGCTTCACGCGCTGGCGCAGCAGCAGCTCCTGGCCGATCTGCTGGTGGAAGTTGCCGAAGCGGTCGGGATCCATCGGGCGCCGCTTGGGGCCGAAGCGCTCGCGGTAGGCGGCGAGGTCCTCGAGGAGCACGAAGCGCTCGCGCAGCAAGGCGACGGCGTCGGGACCCTGCACGCGCCGGCCAGGCTCGGCGGAGAGGCCGGTGGCGTCGTCGAGCGCGCAGCGGCGCGGACCGAACACCGTGCGGTCCTCGGCCCACAGGCCGTCGAGCCCGGCGAGCGCGGCGGACAGGTCGCCGGGCTCGCGCAAGCGGCGCAGCAGCTCGGCCCCGGAAGCGGAGACGGCCACGTGGACCCGCGCCAACGGGTTCGAGGCGATCCAGTCGCCGCGGCCGTCCACCAGGAAAAGCACGTCCGGGCACAAGGAGAGGCGGGCGACGGCGGCGGGCGCGGTCACGGCGCGGGCGCCGTCTTGAGCTCGGCGACGATCTCGGCGAGGCCGCCGATGGTCGAGAAGCGGCGCTGTTGGAAGTGCCGGTCCTCGAAGCGCACGCCGAAGGTCTGCTCGAGGTGGGCGACGAGCTCGACGACCTGCAGGGAGTCGAGCAGACCCGCGGCGAAGTAATCCACGGCGAGCTTCTCGGCGGGGGTCGCGCCGGGGACGGCGCCGCGGGACTCGAACCAGGCGCATACCGCCGCGGCGATCGTCTCGTCGTTCATGGTCATCTCTCGACCGCCAGCACGCGGGCGGGGGCGCCGTCGGCCCCGAGGATGTTGAGCGGCGCCACGGTCAGCTCGAAGGCGGTCTTGCGCAGCTTGTCGAGGTTGTTGAGATACTCGATGAGAAAAAGGCCGCGTCCGAGAAGCGCGCGGTGGTTGGGGGCGTCGTTGGCCGTGCGCCAGCCGTGGTCATGGCAGTCGATCGAGGGGGTGTCGGTGCCCAGCAGACGCACGCCGGAGGCGGCGAGCCAGCGGCAGGCCTCGACCGAGAGGTACGGAGCTTCGGTGTAGTAGCGCATGGCGCCCCAATGCTTGGACCAGCGCCAGCGCAGCAGCAGGCGGCGCGCGGGGCGCTTGCCCTTCAGGGCCGCCTTCAGCGCGGGCAGGCCGACCTCCTCCTTGCCCGCCGCGAGCAGGTCCACGAGGGACGCGGGACCGGTCATGAGGTCGAGCGGAAGCTTGTCGATCGTCGTGCCCCCGCGCACGAAATGCAGAGGCGCGTCCACGTGCGTGCCGGTGTGCGTGCCGATGACGAGCTTGCGGCTCTCTCGGTCTTCGATGCCGTGGCGGCCGAGCTGGCTGATCTCGACCATCGGATGCCAATGGCTGGGGAAGGTCGTCATCCCTTCGTGGATGGGAAAGCTCAGATCAATGATGCGGGGCATGTCTCTCCTAGCGGGGCGCGGCTTGCGCGGCGGCCCAATCGCGCAACTCACGCTTGAGCACCTTGCCGGTGGGACCCATGGGAAGCTCCTCGCGGCAGAGCAGGACGGCGGGACGCGAGGCGGCGGCGATCTCGGCCTTGCAGAAGGCCTCGAGCGAGGGGCGGACCGCGGCCCAGTCGCGACCGGGTTTGAGCTTGATG
Organism: Elusimicrobiota bacterium; assembly: GCA_036676805.1. Taxonomy (GTDB): domain Bacteria; phylum Elusimicrobiota; class Elusimicrobia; order UBA1565; family UBA9628; genus GWA2-66-18. The sequence continues at coordinate 35,212 of JAKFCD010000080.1, read as the reverse complement.
ACGGCGGCGACATCCTCGCCGGTGACGGCGTGAGGCACGCCGACGACGGCGACCGAGGCGACGGCGTCATGGCGCAGGAGGACGTTCTCGACGGCCACGGGGCTGATGTTGAGGCCTCCGCGGATGATGAGATCCTTCATGCGTCCCGTGATGCGGACCTGGCCGTCGGCGTCCACCGAGCCCGCGTCGCCGGTGGGAAACCACTCGCCCTGCGGCGCCGCGACGCGCGAGGTCTCCGCGTCGAGGTAGCCGGCCATGAGGTGGGGCGTGCGGGCGTAGAACTCGCCCTCGGAGCCCGCCGGAAGGTCGCGGCCGTCCTCGCCGCGGGCGCGCAGCTCCACGCCGGGAAGCAGGCGGCCGACCGACCCCTCGACGGAGGCGCCCGGGGCGTTGGCGGCCAGCAGGAGGGTCTCGGAGAGGCCGTAGCTTTCCAGGACCTCGACGCCGTAGGCTTTCTCGAAGTCGCGCTTGACCGAAAGGTGCAGCGGGCCCATGCCCACGAACACCTTCTTGATGTTCTTGCGGCACCAGGACTTGCCCGTCTCGTCGCGGTCCACCTTCAGGAGAGCGCTGAGGATGGCGGGCGTGAGCCACAGCGCGTTGACCCCGTTCTCCGAGGGAACCTTCCAGAAATCGAGCGCCGTGCGGGCGCCGAAGCCCGGCGTGAGCACGACGCTCGCTCCCGCGGCGTAGGGGGAAAGCAAAGCGTTGAAGAAGCCGCCGCTATAGGCCATGGGGAGGAGATGCAGGAAGCGGTCGGACGGACCGAGCCCCATCGCCGCGTTGAAGGCGGCGGCGTTGCCGAGCAGGCTCGTCGTGCGGTGCGCGACGGCCTTGGGCAAGGCGGTGGTGCCGGAGGTGAAGACCACGGTCAAGAGGTCGCCGGGCGCCGCCCCGTCGAGCGGCTTCCAGGGGTGGCTCCCCCAAGGGATGCGGAACAAGGGCTCGTTGAGGCGCGGCATCAGCCAGCGGCGGATGGCGTCGGCGGGCTGGCTCGGGCCGAGGACGAAGTGCTTGGTCTCTTCCCCATACACGAGCAGCTTCGCGCCCGCGTTGCGGATCACAAAATGGACGTCGCGCACGTGCAAGGAGGGGTTGGCGGTGACGACGGTCGCCCCCATGTACAGGGCGGCGAAATAGAGGACGGCGTACTCGGGGGAGTTCGTCAGCAAGGCGACGACGCGGTCGCCGCGTCGAAGGCCTTCTTCCTGCAGGCGGCAGGCCAAGCCCAGGGCCGCGTCGTGGAACTCGCCGAAGGTCAAAGTCTGGCGGCGATCGGGGATGAGCAGGAACGGGCGGTCCTTGTTGACCTCGGCGATGCGCAGGAATTCCTGGGGCGTCACGCCGTCCTCCGCGCGCGGCGTCGGACGGGCGCGGCGGGAGCCTCGTCGCCCCACACCGCGTCCACGAGGCCGGCCTGACGGAAGCGCTCGGCATAGTCCCAGATCTTGTCGAAAGGCAGCTCGAGCTCGTCGGCGATCTCCGAGATGGTCTTGTCGCCCTCGAAGGCGAGCATCACGCGCTCGATGGTGTCGTCGTTGTTGAGGTCCTCGTAGAGGCCGTAGCGGCTCAGGAAAAGGTTCCCCTTGTACCGGCGCTGGGGGCGGTAGTCCCGCTCGAGGATCTGCAGCGCGTCCCAGATCACGTCGAAGGATTCCTTCTGATAGCGCGGGCTGATGATGCGGATGTCGTCGTCGCTGGTGTGGTACTCGGGAAAGGGCCAGCGCGAGACGGAGACGGTGGGAATGGAGATGCCCGGGCCGTCGAAGTTGATCTCGTCGTTGCAGACCACCTTGCGGAAGGGCCCCACGCCGTAGGCCGGCAGCCCGCCCATCGCCCGCTCCATGGCGCCGTCGATGGCGCTGTCGCCTTTCTTGGAGCGCTGGAGCTTGAGATGGTTCTTGTTGCCCAGCATCTCGAGGAAGATGCCGTACTTGAAGGTGGGGATGAGCTCCTGATTCTTGTGCAGGTAGCAAAGCGAGCCGATGTTCTCCGGGCAAAGGACCAGGCGGTAGGTATAGCGGCGGCTCTTAAGCGTCGCGAGGCGGCGCATCAGGGCGATGCCCGCGGCCACGCCGGAGAGGCCGTCGTTGCACTGGCCCGGATGGCAGAGGTGCGCGCAGAGGATGATGGAGTCCTCGCTCTCGCCCTTGAGCACGCTCTCGCCGACGCGCACGAAGTCGTCGACGAGCGCCGTGTCCACCTTGACCTCGTAGCGTCCGGGGCCGAGCTTCTTGTAGAGGTTATACGGCAGGCTGAAGCCCCAGCCGGCCTTGTAGTACTTGTAGACGTACGGGAAGGCGGCGGGGCGGTCGGAGTCGAAGTACAGGTGCTCCTTCAGCTCGTCGAGGCTCATCACGCCGGAGAAGGGGATCGAATAGCTGACGAGATGCAGGGGGTGGTCCTTGAAGTCGACGATGGTCTTGCCGTCCTTCTTGATCCAAGCCTGGCGCACGACCCACTTCTTGGGCGCGGTCCAGGACCAGACCTCGGAGCCGGAGGCGACCTTGTGGACTTTTAAGGGGAGGAGGCGGCTGATGTAGTCGAGCGACTCCTCGTAGCCGTCGGAGATCAGCGAGCGATTCTTCGGGCCGAGGTCGCGCAGCACGTTCATCATCAGTTCGGTGTAGGCGTCGGCCGGCGGCTCTCCGCCGGCGCCCGCGAGGTCGAAGCTGGGCGTGAAATCGTAGCGTTTGGCGCTCTTCTTCATGCTTTGAACATTCTATCAATTAAGGCGAAACTTGTCTTCGACGTCGCGCCAGAGGTCCAGGGTCGCGCCGTACCAGGCGTAGTCCGGGTCCCCCGGCTCCCAAAGCGAGCGGCACAGCGCGCCCAGGATGGGGACGCGTCGATCGAGGACGCCCGGGCCGCCCGCGGTTTCGCCCGTCTCGAAGGGCTCGCGCAGGTCCGTGAGGACCGCGCCGCCGGGGCCTTCGACGCGCAGCGCGTCGGTGAGCGAGCGCGTAAGCACTTCCACCCGGCACTCGGGCAGGCCGGGCCCCGAGAACCGCGCCTCCCACGTCTCGAGATTTTCGAGCCCTCCCCCGGTTCCCGAGGAGGAGAGCACCTCGCGGTAGCCGGCCTCCGCCAGCAGCGCGACGAGCTGGATGCCGTAAAAGCGGACGGGGCCGCCGCCCGCCGCGTGCGAGCGCTTCCAGTTGCGCAAATCGGCGCGGAAGTGATGGGCCATGAAGGTCCAGGTCACCGCCGTCGCTCCGCCCGCCTCCAGGAAGCGCCGGCCCCAGGAAGTCTCGCGGAAGACGTAGCCGACGCGGAAGCTCTTCCCCGAGCGAAGCAGGCTCTCGAAGAGGCGAGCGGACTCCTCCGGGGAGGGCGCGAGCGGCTTCTCCAGGATGAGCCGCTCCAGGCGGGGAAGGGCGAGGCAGCGCGCGACCCACGCGGCCTGGTCGCGCGGCCTCAGGGCCAGCGCCGCCCCGTCGGCGCGCTCCAGCGCGGCATGCTCGTCCTTCTCCCAGAGAACGTCGCCCGCGTAGGGCGCGAGCTCCGGCCTTTCATCGAAGCGGGCGCGGTAGCGCTCGGGCAGGACCACGCGCTGGCCGCAGCCGACGAGAGCCGGCAGATATCCATACAGGCCGAAACCCGCGCCGCGGATGGCGAACACGCTAGGAGGCGGGCTTGAAGTCCGCGGCTTCAAGGATGTCGATGACCGGCCCGGTGTAGCCGTGGCCGGTCAGGTAGCCTCGGATCTCTCCCGGGATGTGCCAGGCCAGGTTAAGGATGGGGCGAGTTTGATCGGGCAGGGCGAAGAGCTCGTCGTCGGAACGGATGGGAATGCGCGTGCCCGGCAGGTAGTGCCCGAGCTTGAGCGAGCCGGGCTTCTCGTGCACCGCGGCGAGCGTCTTCTCGTCGAGCCCGAGCAGCTTGATCAGGATGGCGGCCCGGCCGGGGAAAGCCTTGGCCCGCAGCGGGCCGTGGCGGCGGACCAGCTCGGCGAGCGCCGCCGCCTTCTTCTTGCGCCATGTCTCCACGTTCGCGCGCAGCGCGACGAACGCCGCGCCGAAGCCGCTCTCGCGGGCCTCCAGGGCGGCGAGGTCCACGCCGCCCGCGGACGCGGGGGCGCCGTTGCCCAGGTACACCCGGATGTTGCCGCCGTAGCGCGACGGGAACTCCACGTCGAGGACGCGCACTCCGAGCTTGCCGGCCATGACGACGAAGGAGTTGTAGCTGTAGGTGCGGGGATGCTCGTGATAGAAAGTGTCGAACTGGCTGCCGTCGAGCACGGAGCCGAGGTAGTGGTTCTCGATGACGAGGACGGTCTCGGGCTTCATGAGGAGGCGGAGCGAGGCGAAGACCTCGCCGAGGTCCTCGATGTGGGCGAAGACGTTGGTGAAGGTGATGAAGTCGGGCTTGCCGTGGGCGGCGGCGACGGCGGCGGCCGAGGCCGGGGAGAGGAAGTCGTTGAACGCGGCGTGCCCTTTCTGCGCGGCGTCCGCGCAGGCGCCCGTCGGCTCGATGCCGACGGTCTTGGCGCCTTTCTTGCGGAAGAAGTCGAGGAGGCTGCCGTCGTTGCAGCCGACGTCGACCACGGTCTTGCCGTCTAAAGAGCCGAAGCGCTTCTCGCAGGAGTCCACCAGCCCCGCCATGCCGCTGAGTACGTCGGCCGTGAACCGGGAGCGGTAGTGGTAGCTTTTCGGGAACAGCTCCCGCTTGGGCACCTGGAAGCGCTGGTGTGCGGTGCGGCAGCGCTCGCAGTACAGGATGTCGATCGGATATTCCTTGCAGCGGCGGTCGTCGCCGACGGCCACCAGGTCGTCGCACATCGGATGAAGGCCCAGGTCGAGCACGGGCGTCAGGCGGTCGTTGCCGCACACCTCGCAAATTTTGATCTCGTTCATGCGGCCACCACCCCTTTTAATTTTCGCGCGGCGTAGTAGAACGGAGAAAGATAGAAGTTCGGATACAAGCAGTTTCCGGCGACGAGTTTGAGCGGATTTATATACGCCCACCCCGAACGGTCGCGGTGCACGAACATGTTCGCCAGATCGGGCAGGAAGGTGTCGAGCGCGGCGTTCTTGCAGCGCAGCCAGCGCGCGAGCGGCAGGCCGTGCTTTCTATACTCGTCGACGGCCTCGACGATGCGCACGCTCTTGATGAACGGGTACATCGGCGCCCAGGCGCGCGCGCCCTTGAGGCAGGCGGTGAGAGGCTCGGCCTGGAGGTAGGCGTCGCTGCGCGCGAAGGCCTTGGCGAAGACCTTGAGGTGGGGGCAGGAGTTGTCGAAGTGCGCGAAGGTGCGCGGGTCGGAGACCGCGGCGAGGTCGAGCGCGTCCAGGTTCTCGACCCACTTCGAGCGGCGGAACACGGAGAGGAAGATGCCCAGCAGGAAGTCGAAGGACACGCGCGGGTCGACGAGGTCGTGGAACTTCACCGGGCCGCTGGCCGTCCAGGAGGAGAAGCGCGGCAGGTCCGGGGGCAAGGTCGCCGTGTCAAAAGGCTGGGGCGCGGACATGACGCGTCCGGAGTCCACTTCCGAGCAGTTGACGAAGAAGTAGTCGGCGCGCGGGTTCGCGTCGATGAGGCCCGAGAGCGTCGCGAGCGCATGCGGCAGGACGAGGTCGTCGTCGCCGAGGATCCAGACGAATTCCCCGGACGCCATCCCGGCCGCGTCCACGATGTTGCGCGCGATGCCGAGGTTGGACTCGTTGCGGCGGTAGCTCACCGGCATGCGCCGCCGCGCCGCCTCGACGGCCGCGCGCGTGCCGTCGGTCGAGGCGTTGTCGGAGACGCAGATCTCCACCTCGGTCCCCGCGCGCTCCCGGCTCACGCGCAGGGCCTCGAGGCAGTTGGCCAGATGTCCGGCGCGGTTGAACGTCGGGATGCAGACCGACAGCTTCACCGGCGGTAGGCCTCGACTTCCGCGAGACAGGCGGCGGCGCCGTCGAAAGGCGCGGCCCCCGCGTTCTGCGCGCGGTACCAGGCGACGGTCTGGTCGACGGCCCGCTCGGCGTTCCATGCGGCCGTCCAGCCCAGGCGCGCCGCAGCCTTGGAGGCGTCCAAGCGCAAGGCGGGGGCTTCGTAGGGAGCGCCGGGCTCGGGCTCGTCGACGACCGAGGCGCCGGAGCCCCAGACGGCGGCGGCGCGGCGCGCCAACTCGCCGACGGTCGCCGTCCTCTCGTCCCGCGGCCCGAAGTTCCAGCCTTCGGAGTAGGCCTTGGGGTCTTCGTGCAGGCGCATGCCCAGGAGCAGATAGGCGGAAACGGGTTCGAGCACGTGCTGCCAGGGCCGGGTCGAGGCCGGGCGGCGCAGGCGCGCGGAGCGCCCTTCACGCCAGGCGCGCACGCAGTCGGGGAGGAGACGGTCCTCGGCCCAGTCGCCGCCGCCGATGACGTTGCCCGCGCGGGCCGTGGCCAGGCCGACGCCCTTATCGGGACCGAGGAAGGAGGCGCGATAGGATGACGCCACCAGCTCCTGGGCGGCCTTGCTCGCGCTGTAGGGGTCGCGTCCGCCGAGCGCGTCCTCCTCGCGGCGCGGCGTGCCGTGGTCCTCGTTGGCGTAGCACTTGTCGCTGGTGACGACCACGATGGCGCGCGGGGGGCGCGTCCTCGCGGCCTCCAGCACGCGGGTCGTGCCCTCCACGTTCGATGACCAGGTGCCCAGAGGATCGGCGTAGGAGCGGCGCACGAGCGCCTGCGCGGCGAGGTGGAAGACGATCTCGGGCTCGGCCCGGCGAAACGCCGCCTCGACGGCGGCGGCGTCGCGGCAGTCGCCGAGCGAGGAGTCGAGCCCGTCGGCCACGCGCGCCGCTTCGAAGAGGCCGCTGGGCCCGTGCTCCGGCGGCAAAGCCAGGCCGTGCACGCGCGCGCCCATGGCCTTGAGCCACAGGCATAGCCAGCCGCCTTTGAATCCGGTGTGCCCGGTGACGAGGACGCGGCGGCCTCTGTAGAAGGAGCCCAGGCTCACCAGGTCTTCCACGGCGCGCGACCCGCCGTCCACAGCCCCTCCAGGAGCTCCTTGTCGCGCAAAGTGTCCATGGGCTGCCAGAAGCCCTCGTGGCGGTAGGCCATGAGCTGGCCCGCGGCGGCGAGGCGCTCCAAGGGATCGCGCTCGAGGATGCAGCCGTCGCCGTCGAGGTATCGCAGCACGCCCGGCTCGAAGACGAAGAACCCGCCGTTGATCCAGCCCTCGCCGGTCTGCGGCTTCTCGGTGAAGCGCGCCACCTTGCCGCCGGCGCCCAGCTCGAGGCCGCCGAAGCGCGCCGGAGGCCGGACCGCCGTGACCGTGGCCAGCTTGCCGTGCTTCTTGTGGAAAGCATAAAGCGCGGCCGCGTCCACGTCCGCCACGCCGTCGCCGTAGGTCACCATGAAGGCGCCGCCGGACAGCCAGGCCTTCAAGCGCCGCAGCCGGCCGCCGGTCATCACGTCGAGCCCGGTGTCCACGCAGGCCACCGTCCAGTCCGGCGTGCGGGAGTTGCGCAGCTCGCTGCGGCCGGTCTTGAGGTTCACCACGGAGTCCGAGTCGTGAAGCCGGAAATTCGAGAAATACTCCTTGATGACCTCGCCCTTATAGCCGCAGGCCACGACGAAATCCCTGAAGCCGCGGCGCGCGTAGCCGTGCATGATGTGCCACAGAAGCGGCTTGCCGCCGACCTCGACCATCGGCTTGGGGCGCAGCGAAGTCTCCTCGGACAGGCGCGTGCCGCGCCCGCCGGCGAGGAGAACGACCTTGGGGAGGCGTCGCGGGGGTGTCATCGGGGATGATTTTATCATTTGGCCGTCTTGGACAGAGTCGCCTGAAGGTTCCAGAGGTCTCGGCCCCACATCGCGAGCGAGCGGAATTCCTCGGGCGTGGCCGAGAGGCTGTGGTCGCGTATGACGCGTGAGGTCTTGTCGAGCGTGAAGTGCTTCTCGACGGCCATGGCGCCGCGCGCGAGCGCGAGCAGGCAGCCTTCGATGCCCATGAGATGGTCGCTGTAGCCGTGAAACACGGTGAAGTCCGCCGGGAAGTCCGCGAGATCCTCGTAGCGCGTCGGGTACAGCGAGCGGCAGAAGAGGTAGCGGGCGTTGGGCGCGTCGAACGGGAAGCCTTCGCCTTCGTGCATGCCCAGGGAAATATAGGTCTCGCGCTTCTCCGCGAGGATGGCGCGGCAAAGATCGGGGTGCTCCTTGACCGTGCGCGAGGCGATCTTGTAGCGGTCCATGCCGCCCACGGACTTCACGAGCTCCCAGGCCTCGGGGGTGATGATGGAGACCATGAACTCGACGCCGAACTGGCCGCACCACTTGCGCAGCGATCTGAGCCGGTCGGCGTCCATGTAGTTGATCTCGTCCTTGCCGCCGCGCCAGCCCACCTGGAACTTGGCGATGTCGGCGCCGGCCCAGGCGGCTTGGCGGATGAGCTCGTAATTGAGGTCGAAGTTGCCGTCGGCGTTCATGCCGACCTCGGCGATCAGGACGGGACCCGTCATTTCGCGGCCTCCGCTTTGCGGATCTTCTCCACTCGCAGCAGGTGCAGGTCCTTGCGGTCCACGCGCAGGGCGGAGTGATAAAACGCGTCGTTCTCCCAGCGGAGCACCTCGCTGGCGGGGTACGGGTAGCGTAGCGGGTTGTTGTCGAAGGAGCCGACCTGCTTGCGCCGATTGACGGTCATGAGCACGGCGTTCGGGCGGGCGCAGCGGCCGATGAGGTCGAGATAGCCGTACACTTGCTCGGCGCTCATCTCCTGGAAGGAGTCGACGTTGATCGCCGCGTCGAAGGCTTCATCAGGCAGCCGTCCCGCGAGGTAGTGCGGGACCAGGAAGAAGCCGTTGTCGGGCAGTTCGAGCTTCGCGCCGGCCTGCCGGTGCGCGAACGCGACGGGCGCGTCGGGCAGGTAGCGGCGGATGGTCCGGGAGGAGTGGAGGAGCATCTCGGGAAGGTCCACGATGACGTAGCGCCGCACGGGCCGCCGGCGGTTGATCATGACCGCGAGGTTGCCGGTGCCGCCGCCGATCTCGAGCACGGAGGGCGGCGGCGCGGAGGGGGCGAGCGAGTCCAAGAACACCGAGCTGGCGTAAAAAAGCTTGGCGGTGTTGAAGCTGCAGGTCGAGATGTTCATCTCGGCGCAGAAGCGCGCATAATCGTCGGCGATCCCGACGAGCTTCAAGGCTCGATAGAACTTCGGATACGTCATCAAGGGGCCGGAGGAACGATCAAGGTTGAAGTCCCACAGGGCGGTGGAGGCGCGCCCGAGAGCGGCGCTCGCCAGGAAGGTCGCCCATAGCCAGAGCTTCTCGAGCTTGAGGCGCGCGCCCTCGTCGGCTGCGCGCAGGAAGTTGTAGCCGCGCTGTTCGGAGCCGGCGCCGCCCTCGGCCCCGTCGGGCCGGAAATCACGGATGAGGTTCTCCCACATGACGGACTTGGGGGAGGGAATGCGGCCGGTCTGAATCCCGTCCTTGAGGTCCTGCCAGTCGGCTTCGAACGATTCGTCGCGGTTCATGATCGGATGTCCTTTCCGTTCGGATGTTGGGCTGCCGGCGAAAGCGTGTAAGTCCGCGTGGGCGCGGACACGAAGGCGGGAGCGTCGTGCGTCACCGCCACGACCGGCATCTCGCGCGCGAGCGCGGCGACGCTGGCGACGAGCGAGGATTTGCTCGCGTCATCCAGGCCGTTGGTGATCTCATCGAGGGCGAGCATATCCGCCTCCTGCGCGAGAGCCCGCGCGACGGCGAGCCGGCGGCGCTCCCCGCCGGAGAGCGAGCGGCCCGCCTCGGCGAGCGCGGCGTCGAGCCCTCCGCGGGCGCGCACGAAATCTTCGGCTCCGGCCCGCGCCAAACAGCGCCAGAGCGCCGTGTCGTCGCGCCGGCCGGCGGCATCCAGGTTCTGGCGCACGGTGCCGCTGAAGAGGTGCACGTCCTGGGTGACGTAGGCCACGCGCACGCGCCGCCGCGAGGCGTCGTGCTCTTCGCCCGAGGCTCCGCGATAGACGACGCGGCCGTGTTCCGGCGCGTAGAGTCCCGCCAACAGGTTGATGAGCGTGGTCTTGCCGGCGCCGGACGGCCCGGTGACCAGCAGCATGCGTCCAGGCGTGACTTCCAACGATACGCCGTCGAGGACCCGGCGGCGCCCGTGCGAATAGGCCGCATTCTCCAAGCGTACGCAGGCGAGGCGCTCGCCCAGCGGTTCGCGCGCGGGCGTCGCGGGCACCGAGGCCAGGGCGTGCACGGGCGCCACGCTGCCGGAGAGGCGGGTGAGGTTGCCGATGGAGCCGACGATCGTGTTGAGCTGCGTGGCGGCGCGGAACGCCAATACGCCGACGCCGCCGAGCGTGGCCAGGTTCGCCTCGGCGCCCCAGGCCGCCACGCCCAGCAGGGCCAGGCCCATGACCAGGGGATTGAAGGCGGTGACGAGGCCAAGGGTCCAGCCGATCTGCTTCTCCCTCATCAGGATCTCATCCTGCCGCCGCAGGGCGCGGCGCGCCAGGTCAGCCTCCCCGCTGGAAGCCTTCGCCTGGAAGAGTCCGCTGAGCGATTCGTTGAGGTCGGCGGCCAGGCCTTGGCGGGCCTCGGCTTGCCGCTTGGAGAGCCGCGTCTGCAGGCCGTAGATGCTGCGGAGCACCGCCCAAGTCGGGATGCCGACCGCCGCCAGGCCGACGGTGATGGAGGGCGCCATCGCGACGGCCATGCCCGCCAGCATCGCGGCGGTGAGCAGGGCGTAGAGAGCGGAGATGAACGAAGTCGCCAGTTTTGAGAGCGTCGCGACCTCCTCAGTGAGCGCCCCGGTCCAGCGGCCCACCTGTTGGGAGCTGAGGACTTCCCAGCGTCCGAACACCAGCCGCTCGAAACAGGCCGCTTGGATGCGCATGCGCACCATCGCGCCGAGGAGAGTCTCGATGTAGGACAGCAGGAGGGCGAGCGCCCCTTTCACGACGAAGAGGAGCCCGACCGAGACGGCGGTGGGCTCGGCGCCGAAGCGATCCATCAGGACGCCCAACAGGCCCGTCTCAGGCGCGATTCCCGAGGCCATCAAGCGCACGAGCTGCAGCCATGCCAGGCCGTCGGCAGCGGCGCTCAAGGGGGTGAGCAGGTAGTATGCGCCCAACAGCGCCCAGATACGGCGGTTAGGAAGACCGCAGAGCCGGAACACCGTCCAGGCCTGGCGCAGGGGGCTGGCCTGTTTGTTCATTTATTGAACATTGTAGCCCTATCGCGATGGTAGGGTCAAGGCGTCCGGCGAGGAAGGGTGCCGAGGAATTCGCGCCAGACCATGGCCCAGTCGTCGTCGGCCCAAGCGTAGCGGCGCGCGAAGCGGTCGGCCGCCTCGCGTCGTCGCGGTTGGGCGTGCCAAGCGGAGGGCGAGGCCCTCAGGAGGAGCGCCTGCTCCGCCAAGGTCTCGGCTCGGCGGTGGACGATTCCCGCGGCTTCGAGCTCGGCGAACTCGGAGCGGACCCAGGGCTCTTCCTGGTTGTAGACGCGCGGCCAGTAGACCATCGTCGGCAAGCCGGACGCCAGGCACTCGAGGAAGCCGGTCCCGGGCTGGTCCCAGACCACGGCATGGCATTCATCGAGGAGCTCGGGGGTCAGCCCCTTTCCGGGACGATCGAACAGGCGGTAATGGACGCCGCCGAGGCGCTCGAGCTCACGGAAGGTCTCCGGCAGCATCGCCGGCATCGAGGAATCGTAAGGCTTGTGGAGCAGACGGACGCCGGAGGCCGAGGCGGTCCGGACGAGGTCCTGAAGCGAGGAGGCGAAATCGCGCACGCGGTCGCGACGCGAGAGGACCGCTCCCGCGGGGGCCGGGAGAAGGCGCTTGACCTTGTTGCTCATCAGCAGGAGGTCGAAAGGCTTGTCGGTCGAGACGGGGCGCGCGCGACGCGCGGCCCAATAGCGCCGCCTCTCGCTCAGCCACGGGCTTGGCAGGGGGACCGTGACCATGCCCGCGCAGGCCGGGTGCGGCGGCAGGCGGCTCCAGCCCCAAGTGATGAAGCGGTCGCAGACGGGGTACTCCAGCTCGAGGGCATCGGCGTAATCCTCAAGATAACCGTAGTGGCCCGCGTGCTGGCAGCCGATGATCTCCATCCCGAGGCCTTTCGCCGCGGCCTTCATGTGCGTCGCCCGCGTGTCGTTGACGTCGGAGAAGAGAAGGGCGCGTCCGGAGAAGCGCGCGAGGAGCTCCGCGCAGCGCGCCGAGTTGCTCGCGGCGGACTCCAGCATGGCAGGCGGGTAGAAGTCGACGAAGAAGCGGACGAACTCCTCATGGACTCGCTGCCGCCGCGCGTGGACAACTCCGGCGGCGTCGAGGAAAGAGTCGAGCGCGGCGCGCTCCTCGTTCAGGGCCGCGGCGAGAGTCTCCTTGCGCAGGTCCGACAGCGGCGGATCCGCGTCGAGCCGCCAGTCGGCCGGGAGCTCGCTGAGCAGGCGGAAGTAGAGCGACTCCGCGCGCAAGGCGTTCGTGGCATAGGCCATCGAGAGAGTCGGGAAGAGGGCGAGGCGCGCCGAGAGGGGGCGAGCCACGAGCTTGGCCCAGGCCTTGCGGAGCAGCCGCCGTAGCCCGTCGCCGGTCTGGAAGTTATGATTGACGCCCGAGTCGACGGGCGCCGGCTCCGGGGAAGATGGGAGCGGCTCAGCGTCCGTCGTGATGCCCCACAGCGGGGCTAGGCGCTCGAGCATGTGGAGATTGAAGGGGACGGATGAAACTGCGAGCCGCTGAAGGACCTCGATGTCGGGCGCGGGCGGGGGAGGGCCGGCCGGCGCGACGGCGAGCGCGCCGCTTCCCGCCCGCTCCACGATGCGCTCCAGGCGGATCAGCCGGTCGAGGAAGCAGTGGGAGAGCGGGACGACCGCGCGGCGCGCCAAGACGAGCGCCGCCGGCTGGGCGAGCGCGAGATGGGCGACCAGGCGCCGCGCGACGGCCTCGGACAAGCGGAGGTAGAGCTCGGAGTAGAGCGGAGAGAGGCGCAGGGCCTCGTCCTGGGAGAGCGCGACGCCGTCACGCCCGGCCTCGGAGGGCAGCAAGGGGAAGGCCGCAAATCCCGGGACATCCTCGAGCGCGACGAGCGTTTTCTCGGGGCCGCCCGTCATGCGATGGAAGCGAGCAGGCGCGCGTCGAGGGATGCCTTTTGGTCGAAGTCCCGCGGGAGGAACGGAGCGGGACGCCGGGCCGCGGAGAGGAAAGCGCTCACGGACAGGGCGAGCGAGCCCTCGACGTCGCGCGAGAGGTCGAAACGCTCGCGGCGGACGGGCGGCGGCGCGAAGCGGCCCTTCGCGTCGAAGCTGTCTCGCGGGGCGTGCACGGCCACGCCGCGGGGACCGGCTTCAAAGACGGCGTCGGTGTAAGTCAGGCGCAGTTGCCGCTGGAACGGGGCGGCGTAGGAGCAGAACAGCCGCCCGCGAGCCCCGTCGCGCATGGTGAAGTCGCAGAGCGCGGTGTCGGCGCTGCTTCCGCGGCCGGAACCGTTCAGCAGCGTCGAGCGGAGGTCCTCGATGGGCGAGACGAGCGCGTCGATTAGGTCGAGGTAGTGGATGCCGACGGTCTCGAGCACGCCGAGGCGGTGCTCGCTCCGGTCGCCGCGCCAAGACGAGGAGTAGCCCTTCTTGAAGGCGAGGCCGTGCGTATGCGTGATCTCGACGCTCAGCAGGCGGCCGCGGCGCGCGCGCTGGTGCGCGAGCGCGCGCGCCAGCCGCGTGTGCCGGAAATTGAAGTTGAAGTGGACGCGCCGCTTGAGCGCGGCGGGCAAAGCCAACAGCGCGCGCGCCTCGCGGAGTGAGGCCGCGGGCGGCTTCTCGCAGTACACTCGGGAGGCGGAGCCCGTCAGCAGCCGGCGCAGGTAAGAGTAATGGGCGGCGTTCGGAGTCAGGACGAACGCCGTGTCGGCCGCCAGCACGCGCGCCCAGTCCGTGGTGAACTCCACGCCCGGACCGTGCAGCGCGAGGACTTCCGCCGCGCGGTCCTCGGGATGGTAGACGAGCGGACGACCGGCGAGGCCGCAGTCGCGCGCGGCGCGGATGACGCGCGCGGCATGGTTGCGGTAGCCGATGAAAGCGGCCGTCAAAGCGCCGATCTTCAGATGATGACGCATTGATGGCAGGGCGAGCGCTTGGAGCGGCGCTTCTCGAGGTGATCGCGGCGCAAGGCTTCGTACTTCTCGCCGTTCCAGATGTCGAGCAGCGGCCGCTCGTTGGCGTTCCCGACGCACAGCGTGGACTTGTAGTCGTAGTCGCATGGATTGACCCGTCCATCGCTCCAGAGGAACATCCGCCGCCAAAGGTCGGTGCAGGGCTCCACTATGTCGTTGGCGGGGTTGCTGTAGCTCGTTTCCCACGGCTGGTAGTTCACGAACGCGACCTGGTCGACGAGGCGTCCCCAATGCTTCGACATGTCCTCGATCTTTTGGTCGTCGTTGAGCTTGACGCCGGAGACCCGCGTGATGGTCCGCGAGCGGGGATAATGCTTCGCCTGGATCTCGCGGAAGAGGGTGATGTTCTCGACGATGCGCTTGAACTTGCCGCGCACTCGGATCTTCTCGTAGAGCTCCTCGTCGGCGGCGTCGGCCGAGAACACGAGCGTGGAGACGTCGGCCGACAGCAGCGCGTGCGATAGGGCCTCATCCAGAAAAAAGGCGTTCGTGTTGACCTTGAGGCCGAGGAACCTGCCCGCAGCGTGAGCGAGCATCTCCTTGATCCGCGGGTTCATCAGAGGCTCGCCGCGCGAGGCGAGCGTCACGGCCTCGCAGCGGCCGTGCAACTGGTCCACGGCGGACTTGAAGAGCTCGAGGCTCATCATGCTCATGTGGCCGGCGGACGGGTCGGTGAAGGACTTGTCCGTCTGGTAGCACATGATGCATCGGTAGTTGCAGGCCGCGGACGGCTCGATCTGGACGCAGGGCGGATAATCCTCGACGATGCGCTCCCGCGGGTAGACCTTGTACTTGTAGCGGTAGCGCAGATAGCGCGCGTGGTCGGTCTTGGGAATCCGCCGCATCTCCTCGAGCTCGAAGCCCTCCAACCGGAACGGATTGTCGGCGTCCGGGACGTGCACGGGCGAGACGGCCGCGTTCAGCGCGTCGGCCAGGCGCGCGAGGATCGTCTTTTCCCGATCGGCCGGCGCCGCATCCGCCGCCCGCCCGCGGATGGCCGCGAGCGCGGCCTCGAGCATGCCGAGGTCTTCCGGGCTGGCGTTGAGCCGGATGTCCCGGAAGCCCTTGGATTTGGATTTGGGGACGTGCTTGTCGAGGCTCATCGGGATCTCCTGAAGAAATCGGCCACCTTGGCGGCGGCGTGCGTGAACGCCTTCTCCTGCCCGTCGTAGGACATCCCGCCGCAGTGCGGGGTGACCATGAGATTGGCGTTCGTCCGGGCGTAGCGGATGAGCGGATGGCGGCTCATGTCGCCCTCGATCTCGCCGTCGAGCACGTCGAGCCCCGCGGCGCGGACCTTGCCGGACTTGAGGGCCGCGAGCAGGGCGCGCTCGTCCACGAGCCCGCCGCGGGAGGTGTTGACGAAGTAAACGCCCCGGCGCATGCGGCGGAACCAGGACGCGTCCACCATCCCGCGCGTCTCGGGAGCGAGATGGACGTGCAGCGTGACGATTTCGGAGCGCCTCAGCAGCGCGTCGAGCCCCGTCTGCTCGACCCAGCGATCCTTGATCGTCACGAGCGGGTCGTGCGCCAGGACCTTCATGTCGAAGCCTCGGGCGAAGCGCGAGTACATGCTTCCCAAGCGGCCGTAGCCCACGATGCCCACCGTGCGGCCCTGCAGCTCGCGTCCGCGGAAGCCCGTGTAATCCCACTCGCCGCGGCGCGTCGAGTCGAAGCTCCAGGGCATGTTGCGCACGATATTGAGCGTCAGGCCGAACGCGTGCTCCGCGGTGGAGGTGATGGTCTTGAGCAGGGCCATGTCCTTCGTGAGCGAAAGGACCTTGATCCCGCGCTCGGCGGCGTACGCCTTGTCGATGTGGTCCGTTCCCGTGGACGGGGTGCAGATGAGGCGAAGGCGCGGGGCCGCGTCCATCACCTCGCGGTCGAGCAGGAGCTTGGTGTTGGGGAAGATGGCGTCGGCGTCCCGGACGAGGCGGAGGGTCTCGCGGCGCGAGGGATGGTCGGCGTACACGACGCGCCCCGCGCTCTCGAGAATTCGGCAGGTTTCCCGGAGGTGGTCGACCGGGACCGTGACGAGGAGCTTAGGCCTTCTGCGCATGGGGCTCCGGCGCCGCCGCGCTCCGCAGACGCTGCTCGGCGACGAACCAGTCCTCTTCGGAATCGATGTTGACGCTGCGTTCCGGCGGGAAGTAGTAGGGCCGCGAATCGGCCGTCCCGTAGCGCTTGTCCTGGATCATCAGCACGTCGCGGCGCATGGCGTAGATGGACCCGTTGCGGAGGAAGGCCGCGGGCTTGAGGTCCTGGCGGCGCGAGTCCAGCGGCTCGGGCAGGCAGAAGTCCACGATGCGGTCGTCCACCACGCGCTTGACGCGCGCCGGGTGCTGGTCGAAGACCTGGACGACCCCGATCACCGAGTCGGCCCCCGTTGAGATGAGCTTGTCGAGGCAGGCGTCGATGTCCGCGGCGGTCTTCAGCGGGTTGGTGCACATCAGCTCGATGATGAAATCGTACGGCTTGCCTTCCTGCTTCTCGACGAACGCCGTGGCGTGCTGGAGGCCGTCCTTGGAGGTCGCGGTGTCGGTCGCCAGGTGCGCGGGGCGCATGAACGGGACCTCGGCGCCGTGCTGCCGCGCGATGGCGGCGATGTCCTCGCTCTCGGTCGAGACGATGAGGCGCGTGATGCGCGGGCACTTCAGCGCCTCGCGGATCGTGTAGGCGATGGTGGGCAGCCCGTTGAGCGGGCGGATGTTCTTCTTGGGCACGCTCTTGGAGCCGCCGCGAGCGAGCACGATGGCGAGCACGCGCGGCGCGCCGGGCGTCCGGGGCGCTGGCGCTTCCGCGAGCATCGCGGGCTCGATGAGCGCGTCCGCCGGGATGTCGGACTTGGCCTTGCGCCCCACGACCTGATCCTTCTTCCAGGCCGGGATGCCGGTCCCGGGGTTCTTGAGCGTGAGCATGTCCACCGCGATGACCGCGCCCGCCTTGATGGGAGTCTTCGACACCCACGAGACGTGGTACTTGTCGCGCGTGATCTGCTCGACGGGCAGCAGGCGCTTGACGCCGTCGCCCAGCATGATTTCGACGGAGCGGATGTCGGCGACGACCTGCTTGAGCTGCGCCGGGTCGATCGAGAGCTTGTGGTCGAAGCCCATCATCTTGGTGTCGAGCGTGATGTGGCGCTCCACGACGCGGGCGCCGCGCGACACGGCGGCGATCGTGGCGAGCGTCCCGACCTCGTGGCCGGAGTAGCCGACGGGCACGGCGTAGCGCTCCGCGAGCGCGTCCATAACGCGCAGGTTGGCGTGCTCGTAGGGGGTGGGATAGGACGACACGCAGTGCAGCAGGATCAGCGGGCAGCCCGCCTTCTTGAACACGTCGACGGCGCGGTCCACTTCCTCGGGCAGGGCCATGCCGGTGGACAGGATGCATGGCTTCCCGCGCGCGGCCGCGTGCTCCAGGAAGGGGATGTTGGTCAGGCTGTGGCTCGCGAGCTTGTAAGCCTCCATGTCCAGCTCCTCGAGGAACTGGAAGGAAGGGACGTCGAAGGGCGTGCAGAAGAAGGGCAGGCCCGCCGCGCGCGCGTGCGCGATGAGCTCGCCGAACTCGGCTTTGTCGAACTCCATGTGCTCACGGATGGCGCGGTAGGTCGAGCCGAAGGCGGGGAAGCGCGCGTCCGCGGCGTCGAGCACGGAGCCGATCGCGAGATTCTCCACGTCGCGCTTCTGGAACTTCACCGCGTCGCAGCCCGCGGCCTTGGCCGCGTCGATCAGTTTCTTGGCGATGTCGAGCTCGCCGTTGTGGTTCAGGCCGATCTCCGCGATGACGAAGCACGGCCGGCCCGGCCCGATCTCGCGGCCGAGGAATGAGACGGGAGCGATGACGGTCATTGGAACGCCTCCGCGCCCTCTGCGAGGGCTATCTGGATGACGGCCAGGTCGAACGGGTCGTTGGCCTTCATCGAATAGAGCTTGTTGTCGAGCGGGAGCAGCGCGACGCCGTCGCCGAGCAGGCGTCCTTGGCGCACGAACTCGCTGCTGGAGATGGTGCCGAGGCCCGCGAGGCCGCGCTGCATCGGCTTCTTGAGCGTGTGCGGCAGGAAGCCCGAGTCGCTGCGCACGATTCGGCCCTCGGACTCGTTCCACGCGGGGACGTAGTCGCGCAGGGTCGGGACGAGGCTGTCCACGCCGCACTGCGCGAAGCGGGACGCGAGGTCCTCGAAGAAGCGCTTGGGACGGAACGGGAAGAGGCAGTTGGCATAGAGCACGGCGTCGAAGTGCGTCTCGCCCGACTCCGCGTGCTGGAGCGCGTGGCGCAGGACTGCCTCTATGCCGACCTCCGGGCCAAGGAGCTCCGCGGGCCTGGGCAGCCCGCGGACGCCGCGGCTCCGGGCGAGTTCCAACGCCGCGGGGTCGTCCGCGACGACGAGGATATCGCGCGCGACGCCGGAGGACTGGATGTCGGTCAAGCAGCGCGTCAGGAGGTCGTGCCCCGCGACGGTCTTGACGGGGCCGAGGACGGGCAGGACGGCGAGCAGGTCGATATCGTGGGCCGCGGAGGCGTCGCTCCCTTGATCCGAGATGGACTCGAGGATGCGCACGACGTTGCGCGCCCTCTCGGGGTCTCCGTCCTGGTGGATGCCATGATAATGGTACACGGCGGCTCCGGGTTCGTAGGCCAGCTTCCAGCCTTTCTCGATGACGGCCTTGCCCCAGATTCGGTCCTCGATGTTGGTGGCCTCGGCGTCGAAGGGAATCTGCTCCCACACCTTGCGGCGCAGCAGGCTGTTCGCGTTGTGGAAGAAGGTATCCTTGACCTGGACGCGGTGGTCGAGCCCGAAGGTGTTGAGCAGGTCTCGCTTGTCCTGGGGCGTGCTGTAGGCCATCGGCAGTTGGCGGCCGTACACGCCGGCGATGTCGGCGAGGTCCATGTTGGACAGCAGGCGCGAGAGCCAGTCCGGGCGCTGAGGGATGCAGTGCGCCGAGACGCAGACGATGAACTCGCCGGTGGAGGCGCGGATGCCGGCGTTGAGCGCGTCTCCGGGGCGGTAGCGGTCGATCTCGACGACCTTCACCGGGTATTTCTTCGCCACGGCCAGCGTGTGGTCGGTGCTGCGGTTGTCCACGATGATGACCTCGAAGTCCTTGAGGTCCTGGGCGTAGATCATGCGCAGGCAGCGGCCGATCCAGCGCTCCTCGTTCTTGGTGCGGACGATGATGGAGATCTTGGGCATAGCGTTTCCCTATCGAGTGTACTTTTTAAGCCAGCCGGATTCTTCGCCGAGGTCGAGCCCCTTCACGTCGGACGGCTCCGGCGGCAGGATGGACGGGAAGACGGTGAAGTTCAGCGCCTCGCGGCAGCCGCGCGAGGGGTCCCAGGCGCGGTGCACGGTGTTGTTGTTGAAGATGATGACGGTGCCCGGCTCGCCGAGAGCGTGCGCCGGCTCGAAGCGCTCCTTGACCCAGGCGTCGTCGTAGCGGTCGCCGATCTTGCCGAGGTCGGGACGGAAATCCTTGTGGGACCCGCGCGCCACGGTGAGCGGACCGTCCTCGACGGCCCGCACGGGCGTTAGGTACGTCATGACCTTGAGGCTTCCCGTCGGGTAGTTGTCGCGGTGCCAGGCGTAGGAGCCCTGGGCGACGGGCACGGGCTGGTTGCGGTAGCAGTAGATGTCGCGCGCGGCCCAACGCGAGCCGTAGTAGGAGCGCAGGATAGGATCGAGAAGGCCGGGGAACACGCGGTAGAGGTCGAATTTGCGCTGATAGTTCTTCACGTGGAGGAAGTAGTAGCGCTCGATCTCGGCGCGCGGGGCGCCCGCCGCCTCGTGGAGGGACTTCCCGTCCGGGCTGAACACGAGCTCCTCCGGGCGGTCGAGGTCGAACCACTCGGCGTTCGCGGCCCGGATGCGCGCGACGGTGGCGGCGTCGAGCAGGCCGGGAAGGACGAGGATGCCTTCACGGGCGAGCGTCTCGGCGCGAAGGTCGGCAGCGGGCGCCTCCGCGAGCATGAGGCGCGCGAGGCGCGCGCGCGCCGAGTAGCCGGCTTCGACGGCGGCGCCGAGGATGTCGCTCAAGCGGCCCCCGCCTCGTCGAGCCCGTTGACGAAGGCCGCGATGCGCTCCTGGGCGCGCCCGTCGAAATGGGAGTGCCGTTGTCGGGCGATGGCCGGAGGCTCGTCGAGCTCCAGCTTCAGCAGCTCGAGCACGCGGCGCTCGTAGCGGCCGTAGTCGGCGGTCTCATCGGTGAGCTGGAAGCGCTCGTCGGTGCTGTAGTTCTCGTAGGGATTGCCCGCGTAGTTGACGAACAAGGCCTTCATCCCGCGCCGCAGGAAGAACGCCTCGTACCCCAAGGTCGAGTTAAAGGTGATGGCGAGCCGCGACTTGTAGAGGTTGACGTAGCTGCCGCCGTTCCCCTTGTTGGAGAGGATCTCGACGCCGTCCGTGAAGTGCGTCTTGATCGAAGCGAGGGTGTCCCGTTCCGGGGCGGAGCCTTCGGGGTAGGGCCGCAGCTGATAGGCGACGCGCAAGGCGGGGTTCCGCTTCTTGAGCTCGTTGAGGTTGCGGAACATCGATTCGAAGGAGCGGGCCGTTTTGAGGTCGAGGCCGCAGTGCGGGAAGACGCCTTGGTCCACCATGAGTACGTCCCAGGCGAGAGGCTCTCCGGCGCGCTCCAGGGCCCGCATGCGCTCGTAGTGCTCGTTGAGGCACAGCGCGCCCACCGGATGGACCCGCCCGACGCGCATGCGCAGCGGCGACAGCATCGTCCCGCAGAAGTCGCCGAAGGTGAGGTAGGCGTCCATGGCGCTGTAGGCGTAGAACGGGTGAAGGCCGCGCTCGCCGTTCTGCACGACGACGAGGCTGCCTGAGCAGTTCTGCTTGAACGCGAGCCAGCGGCACGGGTGATTGAGCTCGTCGGCATAGGTGACGAAGTGCCGGCAGGGCCAGCGGCGGAAATGCCCCTCATAGACGGCGTAGACGCCGAGGCAGCGGCGATAGGACTTGAGGAGGTTGGCCACGTGCCGCCGCGACAGCAGCCAGAGGGAAGGGATGAAGAGCGGGGCGGCGGCCAGCCAGAGCAGCGACCGCGGCGTGATGGAGCCTTCCACGGGCCCCGTCGAGGGGTGTTCGCGCAAGACTCCCCGCGGGGAGACGCGCTTGGTCCGGGAGAAGCCCGCGAAGGCTTGCGCGAACCATTTCTGGAAGTAGGCGAGGTCGATGGTCTCCATCTGGACGACGACGGCGGGCTCGGGGCTCCAAAGCCAGGATTTCTTCACGGCGTAAAAGAACGGGTGCAGCAGGGAATCCAGGGCTACGCGCCGAAGCGGCTCGGCCTGATAGTTGACCTGGGGCAGGGCGTCGCAGTAGAGCTTCTTCATGACGAGCTCGAGCTCGTCCTCCGACGCGCGCAGGTAGAGGCGCAGGAACCGGAACGCCGCGTCGCCGCGGTGGGCGGCGGCGAAATCCTCCGCCTTGGAGATGAACGCCAGGGCGGGATCGGCGGCTTGCGTCTTCGCGGGGGACCCGATCATGATTTGCCGAAATGCGACTCGTATTCGATGGAGGCCCGCTCGTGGTCCTGGAGCCGGCCGACGTCGAGCCAATACTCCTGCAGGGGAAAGCAGGCGATGCTCTTGGCCCGGTGCGCGCGCAGGCGCTGTAGGAGCTCGGGCATGTCGCAGCGGCCGCGAGGCAGCCTCTTGAGGACGGCCGGCTCCAGCGCGTAGATTCCGGCGTTGACGAAGCAGCGTTGCACGGGCTTCTCGACGAACCTCTCGAGCTTGTGGTCGACGAGCTCGATGACGCCGTACGGGATCTGCACCTCGTGCTGCTTGATGCACATGGTCGCCAGCGAGTCCTCGGCCTTGTGGAAGTCCAGAAGCGCGCTGAAGTTCACCTTGGTCATGATGTCGCCGTTGATCACGAAGAAGGTCTCCTCGAGGTCCTGCTTGATGAGGCCGAGAGCCCCGGCCGTGCCGAGCGGCTTGGACTCGTGGACGTACTCGAACCGGGCGTTCCAGCGCGAGCCGTCGCCGAAATGGTCCTTGATCTGATCGGCGAGGTAGTTGACCGAGAAGATGAAGCGGTGAAAGCCCGAGGCGACGAGCTGGTCGACGAGGATCTCCATGATGGGCTTGCCGCCGACCTTGACCATGGGCTTGGGGGTGTTGGCGGTGAGCGGAAGCAACCGCTTGCCGGAGCCGCCGGCCATGATGACCACCCAGTTCGGATAGCGCTTGGGGATGGTGACGTAGTCGAGCAGCGCCGCGATGCTCTTGAGGGTCCCCTTCGCGTCGATCACCGGGATGTAGGCGTGGGCCGCGCGGCGGAACGTCTCGGAGATCTCCTCGGGGCTCGACCCGTGCGGCACCGTCACCGGCTTAGGGTTCATCGCCTCGGCCACGGGCGTCTCCAGCGAGCGCTTCCCGAGCAGCGCCCGGCGGATGTCGATGTCGGTGACGACGCCCAGCAGGCGCCGGCGCGCATCGGTGACGAGGGCGATGCCGAGGCCGGTCTTGGTCATGGCGGCGATCGCGTCGCGCAGGAGCGCCTCAGGCTTGAGCAGGATGGCGGGGTGCTGCTTGAGGAGATCGGTCGGCATGGTCAAAGTCCTCTCATGGTCAGACCTTCCTCAAGCGCGCGCTGACGGCGGAGGTCTCGCGCGGCCCGAGGTTCGAGCTCGAGGGAAGATTGAAGGCCGTGCGCCAGAGCCGGTCGGTGACGTCGAGGGGGCCCGCGGACATCTTCGCGAAGATCGGCTGGCGGTGGCAGGGCGTCCAGATAGGGCGCGCCTCGATCCCGGCGGAGTTCAGCGCCCGCAGCGCGCGGCGCGCGCGAGCCGGCTCGTCGAAGACGACGGTGTTGAGCCAGAAGTTGCTGCGGGCGCCGGGCGGCTCCCACAGCAGGTGCAGGCCGGGGGCCCCGCCGAGCGCGTCGCGGTAGCGGCCCGCGATGGCGCGCTTGCGCCGCAGGAAGCCGTCGAGCTGTTCGTACTGCGCGCAGCCTACGGCGGCGTTGAGGTTCGGCAGCCGGTAATTGTAGCCGACCGCGTCGTGGACGTAGGTCGCCGAGTCCATCTTGGCCTGGGTCGATAGGTGGCGCGCGGCGCGGGCCAGCGCGGCGCTGCCGGTCACGACCATGCCTCCGCCTCCGCACGTGATCGTCTTGTTGCCGTTGTAGCTGAGCGTTCCGGCCAGGCCGAAGCTGCCGGCGGGCTTGCCCTGATACAGCGTTCCGAGGGCCTCGGCGGCGTCCTCGATCAGCGCGATGCCGCGGGCGCGGCAGACGGACGCGAGGCGGTCGACGCGCGCCGGGTGGCCGAACGCGTGCATCGGGACGCAGGCGGACACGCGGCGTCCGGTCTTCCGAGTCCACGCCCGGCCGTTCTTCATCACGGTCTCCGCTTCGAGCCAGCGCTCGAGCTTGTCCGGGTCCATCCCGAACGTCGCTTCCTCCGCGTCGACGAAGCGGGGGTGGGCGCCGAGATAGACCGGCGCGTTCGCGGTGGCGATGAAGGTCAGCGACGGCACGAGGACCTCGTCGTCCGCCTCCACGCCCGAGGCGAGGAGCGCGAGGTGGAGGGCCGCCGTGCCCGTCGAGCACGCGACGGCGTGGCGCGTGCCGGCGCGCTCGGCGGCGAGCTCCTCGAAGCGGACGACGAAGGCGCCGGCGGAGCTGACCCAGCCGGTGTCGAGGCAGCGCTTCACGTACTTCCACTCGTTGCCGGCGAAGACGGGCTCATGCAGGGCGATGCGCTTCTTCATAAAGATAAAGGCCTCGCGGGAGAGCCGACGGCGGTCGCGCCGGCGGGGACATCGCGCGTCGCGACGGAGCCGGCGCCGAGGCGGGCGCCGGCGCCCACGCTCACGCCGGGCAGGATCACGGCTCCGGCGCCGATGAACGCCGACGCGCCGACGCGCGCGCCGCCGCAGACGATCGCGCCGGGGCTCACGAAGGCGTGGGGGCCTATCACGGCGTCGTGCTCCACGACCGCGGTCGTGTTGATCACCGCGTTCGCGCCGACGAGCGCGCGCGGATGCACGACGGCGCGGGTCAGCACCTGCGCGCCGTCCTCGAGAGTCGCCGAACGCGCGACCCAGGCGGACTTGGCGGCGACGGGGGGAAACCGGAAGCCTCTCTCGCTGAAAGCCTCGTAGAGGCGGCGGCGCGCGGAGACGTCGCTGGCCGCGCCAAGCCCGTTGACGAGGCGAGCGGCGGACGGCTTCAGGCGCTCGAGCGACGCGTCGTCGCCGAGGATTCTCGCGCCCTCGACGATCCTGCCGCGCAGCGACGCGTCGGCGTCGGTGAAGCCCGCGACGCGCACGCCTTTTTCACGCAGCACGGCGGCCAGCACGGCGGCATGCCCTCCGGCGGCGAGGATGATGGTCTTCACGCGCGTCCTCCGACGTCATGAAAGCTCTTGCGGGGCGCCGACGACAGGTCGCAGCTCGCGAGGACCTTCGCGACGCGCTCCGCGACGCGTCCGCCCCGGTATGCGCTGCGCCCGGCGCAGCGCGCGCGAAAAGCGGGGGAGAGGGCGCGGCGCAGGGCCGCCGACACCGCGGCGCGCGTGGGCGCGCAGTCGATCACCGACGGGGCCTTGAGGCGGCCGTCCTGCCGCGCTCCCACGTTGACCGTGGGAGCGCGCAGGAGCGGCGCCTCGATGATGCCGCTCGAGGAGTTGCCCACGCAGGCCGCGGACCGGCGCAGCAGGCTCAGCCAGTTGCGCGCACCCAGCGACGCGAGGACGCGGAAGCGGCGCGGATCCCGGGCCGCGAACGCCTTCAGGCGCGCGTTGATCGCGCGTCCTCCCGCGTCGGCGCCCGCGAAGGTGAGCACCGCCGCGCGCCCGCTCGCCTTCACGGCTGCGAGGATCGCGTCGAGCTCCCCGAGAGGCTTCGGCCCGCACGGATGATAGGTGACGACGAGCGGCGCGGGCTTGAGCGGCAGGCCCACGAGCGCCGAGAGCTCCGCGTCGCTCAGCGGGTCGAGCGAGGCGACGTTCTCTAGGCCCGGCGCGCCGACGAGATGCACGCGGCGCGGGTCCTCTCCCATCTGCACGACGCGGCGGCGATAGGGCTCGGCCGCTACGAAATGAAGCCAGGAGAGCTTGGTGAGGGCATGGCGCACCTGCTCGTCGACGACGCCCTCGCTGGCCTCGCCGCCGTGAAGGTGGGCGATGGGGATGCGCAGCGCCGCGGCCGCGGTCGCCGGCGCCAGGAGCTCGTAACGGTCGCCGAGCAGCACGAGCACGTCGGGCTTCAGGCGGCTGAAGACGGCCGCGAAAGCGGCCGTGCCCGCCCCGACGGAGCGGGCCTGCGAGAGCTCGTCGTCGCCGCCGGCGGGAAGCGACACGCGCGCGGCGATCGGAAGACGGATGTCGCGCTCGGTGCGACCGAACTCGCGGCGCAGGTGCGCGCCCGAGACCACGAGCTGAAGGGTCAGCCCGCCGCGCGCCGCGACGGCTCGGGCCACGGGCTCGAGCAGGCCGTACTCCGCGCGCGACGTCGTGACGACGCAGATCCTGCGGCTCACGCGACGGCCTCCCAGGTCAGCGTCTCGTCGGCCTCGACCGCCTTCTTGAGGCGGCGCCCCAGCAGGCGGTCGAGTTCGGCGGGCGCGATGCCGTCGCCGGGCCGCTTCACCGCGAGGTCCTCGCGCGTGAGCGCGTGCCCCGCGGGCAAGGTCCGCGCTGCGACGACGCTGCGGCGCGCGACGGAGCGATTCGCCTCCTCGCACGGCGCGGCGCGCTTGACGCCGTCTCCGAGCGCGGACGAGACGGAGCGGACGGCCTTCACGAGCGCCGCGAACTCGGCCGGGTCGAGCGAGGCTGCGTGGTCCGGCCCCGGGAGAGACTTGTCGAGGGTGAGATGCTTTTCGATCACGCAGGCGCCGCGCGCCGCGGCGGCGATGGATATCTCGATGCCGGGAGTGTGGTCGGAGTAGCCCGCGGCAAGGCCGAAGGTGTCGCGCAAAGTGTCCATGGCCCGGAGGTTTACCTGCTCGACGGGCGCGGGATACTCCGTGAGGCAGTGGAGCAATGTCAGAGGCGCGCAGGATGCCTCGCGAATCCAGCGCACGGCGTCGGCGACCTCGGCCAAGCTGCTCATGCCGGTGGACAGGATGAGAGGCTTCCCCTTTCGCGCGACGTGCTGCAGCAGCGCCTTGTTCGTGATTTCGCCGGAGGGCAGCTTGAACATCGGCACGCCGAGGCCGTCGAGGAAGTCGGCGCTGGCTTCCTCGAACGGCGTC
Organism: Elusimicrobiota bacterium; assembly: GCA_036676805.1. Lineage (GTDB taxonomy): Bacteria > Elusimicrobiota > Elusimicrobia > UBA1565 > UBA9628 > GWA2-66-18. The sequence continues at coordinate 8,937 of JAKFCD010000080.1, read as the reverse complement.
GAGAGGAACGTGATGCCGATCTTCGCGCAGTGCGCGGCGAGCTCCCGGTGCGCGGCCTCGGACAGCTGGAGCCCGCGGATCATCTCGAGTTGGCTCTCGGCGCCGCCCGTGGTTTTCTTCTGGTACGCGGCCTTGGACGCTCCCTTCGCCACCAAGTTCTCGGCGACGAAGGTCTGGTACTTCACGGCGTCGGCGCCGCAGGCGAGGGCGGCGTCGGCGAGCCGCTTGGCGCGGGCGAGGTCGCCGTTGTGGTTCACGCCGGCCTCGGCGATCACGTAGACATGCCCGCGCGCCGGCTCGGCGGCGCGGGCTTTCTCGGTCCACAGCCCGTTGACGACGGCCCAGTCGTAGGGCGTATCCACGTCCGCGGCTTCCTCGGCGGTCACGACGAGCGCTCGGCGGGAGCCCGCGTGGAAGGAGCGCGTCTCGCGCAGGCGCGCGGCTGACACGAGGAAGATCGAGCCGTCGAGGGCGTAGGCCGCGGGCAGGTCCTGCCGCGGCGCGGGCGTCCCCAGGCCGTCGATGAAGGACGCAAGGCGGCCCTCGCCGTCGATGCGATAGGACCAATGGGGATGGGAGTGCGAGGGCGTCACCGAGACGACCGAGTCTCCCGTCTTCTCGAACAGCTCGGCCGCCCGCCGGATCGTCGCCGTCGCGCGAAACGGCGAGGTCGGCTGCAGGATCATGACGGCGTCGGGGCGGTAGCCTTCTTCCGCGGCGAGGCGGTCGAGGAGGTGGAGAACGGCGTCGACCAGTGCCGAGCCGTCCCGCGCCAGCTCGCCGGGCCTCAGCCACGGCACGGAGACGCCGAACTCCTCCGCGACGCGCGCGATCTCCGGATCGTCGGTCGAGACCCACAGGCGGTCGAGGACCCCGGCGCCGCGCGCCGACAGCACGGCGCGGCCCAGAAGGGGGACACCGCCAAGGAGCTTGATGTTCTTGCCGGGAACGCCCTTGGAGCCGCCGCGCGCGGGAATGAGCCCTAGGATCTTCATTCGACGCGGTGCCGGAGCCTCCACTCGCCCGCGTGCCTCTCCCAGAGGTGGGGGGAGCGGAATTTATCCACGGTCTCGTGGAACTCCTTCTCGTTCATGCCGAGGTACTCGAGGATCTCCTTGTAGTACTTCTTGGGGAACTCCCCGTCGAAGCGGCGAACGAGCGCCACGCCTTCCTCGCGGTCGATGTGCCCGCTGCGGATCTCCTGCGCGGCGTCGTAGGTCGCGCGGCCGATGCCGTACTTAACGTAGGTCGTCCAGTAGTGGAACCCGTCGATGCGGTCGTCGAGGCTGTTGTACTTCGAGTAGGTGCCCTCGGTGCGCTCGGGGTTGGCCTCGAAGCCGGTGTGCTCGACGGCGTAATAGTAGCTCTCCTGGGGGATCCACTTGATGTAGTAGCCGAGGTAGTGCACCTTGACGCCCTGCTCCTCGAGGTGCGCGTCGTCGGCGGGCAGATAGGCCTGCAGGTCGGCGGGCTCGACCTTGTGCTTCTCGATGAGCTCGGTGAGCGACACGCCGCCGAGGTGGATCTTGTCGCGGCTCGCCTTGGTGAAGTAGTTCTTGGCGCGCAGCGGGCTGCGGTTGTCGGAGATGGGGTTGCCGTACTCCGCCTCGTTCTCACCGAAGAACACGAGCGGCACCTTGTGGCGCAGCGCCATGTGGGGGGCGAGCGTCTTCTGGCCGATCATGAAGGGCTGGAAGGGGTTGAGCAGGTTCTGCACGGCCAGACGGGTCAGCAGACGATGGACCTTGCCGTTGGGCGTGAACAAGCTGTTGTCGCAGCCGCCGACATGGATCCAGTTCTGGAAATTCTTCCAGCCGATCTCGGTGTAGAGGTGGGGCGCCCACGTGATCGTGAGCGGGTGCATGCCGTACTTGTACTTGAGCACGTGCGAGGCGCGCGCGCTGTCCTTGCCGCCGGAGCCCGGCACGATGCAGTCGTAGGAGCCGTCGTGGCGGCGGTGCTGGTCGCAAAGCTCCTTGAGCTCGCGCTCGCGCTGCTTCCAGTCGATGACTCCGCGCTTGACCTCGGCGAAGCGGCAGGCGTCGCACACGCCTTCCTCGTCGATGCGGATCGTTTCCTTCTTCGACTCAGCGGTGTGCGAGTACTCCACGCAGGAGTTGGGACGCTGGTTGGAGATGACGCAGCGCTTGCAGAACTTGACCTCGGCGGGCAGGCCGAAGTAGGCCTCGCTCTTGGCGTCGGCGGCCTTTCGGGTCTTCGCGGTGATGGGATTCATGAGACCTCCATAAAACGTCCGAGGATTTCGAGGCCGGCCGGTCCGCTCTTCTCCGGATGGAACTGGCACCCGACGATGCCGGCTCGGCGAAGGGACGCGCAGAAGACGCCCTCGCCGTAGGCGCATTCTGCCAGGCGCTGTTTCGGGTCCAAAGGGACCGCGGCGTACGAATGCACGAAATAGAACTCGGCGCCGTCGGCGACGCCCTCGAGCGGCGTGCCGGACCAGGAGCCCGCCGGGCGCAGGCCGCTCCAGCCGACGTGCGGCAATTTGAGGCCGGCCGTCCCGCCGCCTGGAAGGCGGGCGACGGCGCCCGGCACGAGGCCGAGGCCTTCGTGCGACCCGAACTCCTCGCTGCCGTCCATGAACAGCTGCATGCCCAGGCAGATTCCGAGCAGCGGCCGGCCCGACGCAGCGTAGGCGCGCAGGGGCTCAACGAGCCCGCGCTCGCGCAGGCCCTTCATCCCGTCGCCGAAGGCTCCGACGCCGGGCAGGATCACGCGGTCCGACGCCGCGATACGGGAGGCATCCGCGGTGATCTCCGCCTCGCCGCCGGCGGCGCCGACGGCGCGGGCTACGCTGAGCAGATTGCCCAGGCCGTAGTCCACGACGACGACCCTCGCCGGGGCGCTCATGAGCGCGGCTTCCCGGCCGCCGCCGTCCCGGGGCGCCGGACGACGGCGCCGTTCGCGAGGAGGAATTCCTTGAGCTCGGGCAGGCCGGCGCGCTTGAAGTGGAGGAGCGAGGCCAGCGCGATCGCGTCGGCTCGGCCTTCGCGGATCGCGTCGAGCACGTGCCGGGGCTTGCCCGCGCCGCCGCCGGCGATGACGGGAATCCCGACCGAGCCCGCCACGCGCGCGGTAAGGTCGACATCGAACCCCTTGAGCGTCCCCTCGCGATCCACCGAGGTGACGAGCAGTTCGCCCGCGCCGAGATCGGCGGCACGGCGGGCCCAATCGCACGCGTCGACGCCCGTCTTCTCGCGGCCGTTGTCCGTGAGCGCCTCCCAGCGGCCTGGGGCCTGAAGCTTGGCCTCGATCGAGACGACGATGCACTGGGATCCGAAGCTTCGGGCGGCCTCGCGGATGAACTCCGGATTCTTAACGGCTTCCGTGTTGACGGCGACCTTGTCGGCGCCGGCGCGCAGCAGCTTGTAGACGTCGTCGAGCTTGCGAACGCCGCCTCCGACCGTCAGCGGAATGAAGATGTCCTGGGCCGCTCGTTCGACGATGTTGAGGAGGTTGTTGCGCCCGTACAGGCTCGCGACGGTGTCCATGTACAGCAGCTCGTCGGCGCCCTCTTCATAGTAGCGGCGGGCGTGCTCGGCTGGATCGCCCACGATCTTCAGGCCCTCGAATTGGATGCCTTTAACGAGGTTGGGCCCCTTGATGTCCAGGCGGGCGATGACTCGTACGGAGTGGTTGTTCACTTATTGAACAGTATAGCGAATTATCGGCTCAGGAGGGTCACGCGCGCGCCGTCCGCTCGCGCCACCAGGCCAAGGTGTCGGCGAGGCTGCGGGCCAGGGGCACGCGCGGCCGCCAGCCCGTGTCGCGGCGCAGGCGGGAGGCGTCGGCGGCGAGGTCGCGCACCTGGATGGGGCGCAGGCGCGAGGGGTCCACGACGACGCGCACGCGCGCGGTCGACGCCTTCAGCAGGCCGTCGAGGATCGCGCGCATCGGCGCCGAGCGGCCTTCGCCGATGTTGTAGACGAGGCCCGGCCGGCCGCGCGCCGCCAGCGCGGTGAGCGCGGCCGCGGCGTCCCGCCGGTCTAGGTAGTCGCGCCGCGGGCTCAGGTCTCCGACGAGCATCTCGGGCTCCTGCCGTCCGGCCTCGATGAGCGAGATCTGGCGCGCGAACGCGCCGGGCGCGAGGTTCTCGGGAGTGCCGGGGCCCAGGACGTTGAAGATGCGCCCCACGAGCACCTCGATGGGGCCGCGGCTGAAGGATAGCGCGCATAATCCCTGCGCGAGCTTGCTGGTCCCGTATTCCGAGAGCGGCTCGGCTTCGGCGTCCTCGTTTGGCCGCCGGAGGCCGCCTGCCGCGCCGTACTCGGCGGCCGAGCCGACCGAGACGACGCGCACGGGGCGTCCCTCCGCGGCGAGCGCCGACAGCAGCGATTCGGTCGCCGTCACGTGGCAGCGCCAGAGCTCGTCGAGCGCGACGGGCCTAGTCAGGCCCGCGAAATGGAATACGAGGTCGGGACGCGCGGCGCGCACGAGCGCGCGCGCGGCCGCCGGGTCGGAGAGGTCCGTGGGGATGATGCCCGGGCCCGGCGTGCGGCGCGCGAGGTACAGGCGCGCCTTGCCCCGCCACAGGGCCTCGAGCGGCGAGGCCAGGAAGCCCCGCGCGCCGGTGATCAGGACCCGGCGCGAGCCGAGACCCATCCTAGACGTTGTACATCCCGGTCTTATAGTCCGAGAGGTGCGAGCGCACGTACTCTGCCGTGCGCGCCAGGCCCTGCTCGAGCGGGGTGCGCGGGCGCCAGCCCGTGAGCTTGCGCGCCTTCGCGTTGCCGCAGATCAGCCGGTGGACCTCGCTGCGCTCGGGCCGCAGGCGCGCCTTATCCTCGATGATCGCGGCCTTGCGGCCCGTGATCTTCATGAGGAGGCGCGCGGTCTCGCCGATCGTCACGCCGCGGCCGGAGCCGACGTTGACCACCTCGCCGACGGTCTTCGGCGACGCCGCGACGGCGAGAAAGCCCTCGACCGTGTCTCCGACGAAGTTGAAGTCGCGCACGGGCGAGATCGAGCCGAGGTTCAGGCGGTCGCGGCCCGACAGCAGCTGGCACGTGATCGTCGGGATCACCGCGCGCGCCGACTGGCGCGGCCCGTAGGTATTGAACGGCCGGATCACCGCGACGGGCAGGGCGAAAGATTTTTCGAACGAAAGGGCGAGGTGGTCCCCGGCGGCTTTCGTCGCGGCGTAAGGCGACTGGGCCTGCAGCGGATGCTCCTCGTCGATGGGCACGTAGAGCGCGGTGCCGTAGGTCTCGGAGGTCGAGGTGTGGACGAGCTTCTTGACCATGAAGCGCCGGCAGGCCTGCAGCACGTTGAGCGTTCCGGCCACGTTCGTCGCCACATAGGACGCCGGCGCCGCGTACGAGTAGGGAATCGCGATCAGCGCCGCAAGATGGAACACCGCTTCCGCGCCTTCGACGAGGTCGTCGACGCATCCCGGGTCGCTCACGTCGCCCGCGATGATCTCGACGCGCTTGGCGAGCGCCGGGTCAAGCTCCTCGAGGAAGCCCCAGTGCCCCCTCGAGTTGTAGTGGACGAGGGCGCGCACCTTCGCGCCGCGGCGGGCGAGTTCTTCCGTCAGATGGCTGCCGATGAAGCCGCCGGCGCCGGTCACAACGACGCGCGTCCCTTTCCAGTTCATGTCGAGCATTCTACTATTTAGCGCCCAGCGAGTTCCGCCAGCAGCGCCTGCGCCGCGCGGCCGACATTGCGCGGCGACAGCGGCCAGGCCGAGAGCATGCGCCGCACGTAGGACCGCCGCAGCGCCGCGTCGGAGGCCGGCGCCAGCAGCGCGGCGACCGCGGAGCGATACACGAACGACAGCCGCCGGCGTATGCGCAGCCGGTCCCAGGCGCCGGGCGCGGGACCGACGCGGGTCGCGAAGTGATCCCGGAGCAGCGCCTCGAGGTTCGAGTGATGGTATTCGACTCGCCGCGAGGCCGAACCCGGGACGATCGTATAGGACGAAAGCACGGCGTCGAGGAACCGGAACGGTCCAGTGCGCGCAAGCCGCATCCAGAAGTCGTAGTCCTCGACGGTGTTGAACCGAGGCTCCTCACGGAAGCCCCCGATCTCGAGCGCCTTGTCGCGGCGGAACACGGCGCCCGAAGGGGCCACGGCGTTGGCCTCGAACAGAAGCCGGTCGTACATGGACGGGGCCGCGGGCCCCTTTCTCTCGACGCGCAGCACCTTGCCGTCCTCGATGACGTCCGTGTGGTGGCCGACCAGCACGGTCTCGGGATGCGCGTTGAACTCCTCGAGGCAGAGCGCCAGCTTCTCGGGCCGCCAAAGGTCGTCGTGGTCGAGCAGCGCGATGAGCCCGCCGGACGCGGCCCTCAGGCCTGTGTTGCGCGCCGCCGCGATGCGGCCGTTCTCGCGCCGCACGCAGAAGCCGCGTGTGCCCGTGCGGGCGAGCCAGCGGTCGACGATCGCCTTCGTGTCATCGGGCGAGCCGTCGTCGACGACAACGAGTTCGAAGTCCCGATATGATTGCGCCGCGACGCTGTCGAGCGTGTGCTCGATGAAAGGCGCGGCCGCGTAAGCCGGGATGACGACCGAGACCCTGGGCGGCTTCACAGCCCGAGCTTTCGCAGGTCGTGGACCTGCACGAGCCCGACCGCGCGGCCGCGCGCGTCTACGACGGGCAGCACGCTGAACGGCCTCTCGCGGTCCGTCATCATCTCGACGGCGTCCATCGCGGTCCGGTTCGCGCGGATGGAGGCGGGCCGCGCGTTCATCACTTGGGCGGCCGTGCGCCCGTCGAGGCCGCCGGTCTTGAACGCGCGCCGCAGGTCGTTGTCCGTGACGAGGCCGATGAGGCGGCCTTTCGCGTCCGTCACGCACGCGGCGCCCGCGTGCTTCGAGGTCATCTCGTCGACGAGGCGCCGAAGCGGCGCCGTCCCGCGCACGGCAGGCAGGTCCGGCCCGGAGCGCATCGCGTCCGAGACGAGCAGGGTCAGGCGGCGGCCGATCTGGCCCGCGGGATGGTTCAACGCGAAGCGCTCGCGCGTGAACTTGCGGCGCCCCATCAGCGCGACCGCCAACGCGTCACCGACCGCCATCGCCGCGGTCGTGCTCGCGGTCGGCGCGAGGTCGAGCGGGCACGCCTCGCGCGCGACCGGCGTGATCAGGACGACGGCGGCGGCGCGGCCGAGCGTGGAGCGCGGCGCCGCCGTCACGGCGATCACTTTCACGCCCAAGCGGCGCAGCACGGGGAGGAGGGCCGACAGCTCGGCGGACTCGCCCGATTTTCCGATCGCGAGCACGAGATCGCGCTTCTCGACGAGCCCGATGTCGCCGTGGAGCGCCTCCGTGGGGTCGAGGTGGAGCGCGGGCGTGCCTGTCGAGGAGAGCGTGGCCGCGATCTTCTGCGCGACAAGCCCGGATTTGCCGACGCCCGTGACGACGACCTTGCCGCGGCACCGCGCGAGCAGATCGAGCGCGCGGACATACGTCGGGCCGACGGCGCGTCGCGCCGCGTTCAGCGCGTCAGCCTCGATCTCGAGGGTGCGGCGCACGGCGGCGAGCGCGTTCAAGCCGCGGCTCATGCCCCGGCTCATGCCCCGGCCCTCATCCCGGCCTTCATGTGACGCAAGCCTTCTTCGATCGTCATCGGCCTCACTCCGAGCTCTTTTTCCATGCGCGTCGTGACGAAGGAGGTGTTGGGGGGGCGGGCCGCGATGCTCGGGAAGCGCGAACTGGCCACGCGCCGGATCAGCGCGCAGTCGAGTCCGAAGACTTCCGCGACCTTGAGGCCGAACTGCCAACGGTTCACGGTGCCCTTGCCGGCCAGGTGGATGATCCCTTTCGGCTTCTTGCGCAGCGCGGCCCACAGCGCCCGGCCGCACTGGAGGTTGTAAAGTGGGTTCTCGCGGACGTCGTCGACGAGCTCGACGGTCTCGCCCTTGAGGAGCTTCTCGTGGATCCAGGTGGCGGGGTTGGGCCGGGTGACCATGCGGTTCCAGCCGTACATCAGGATCGGGCGCACGATGGTCCATGAGTCGAGGGTCTCTTGGACGAGCCTCTCGCACTCGACCTTGAGCCGGCCGTACTTGTTCACGGGATTGACCGCGTGAGCCTCGCGATACGGCGCCTGAGTGCCGTCGAACACGGCGTTCGTGGACACGTACACCAGGTGGATGCCGCGCGTGCGGCACGCCGCCGTGACGTTGAGGGTGCTGACGATGTTCGACTCGAGGCTCTCGGCGTAATGCCGCTCCACATAGTCGACGCTCGCGATGCCGGCCGCGTGGATGACGGCGTCGAACCGCCGGCGCGAGAACAGGCGCTCGACGGCCCGCTTATCGCAGAGGTCGAGGGAAAAGTGGCGCGCGCGGGAGCTCGGCACGGTATAGTCCCGCAGGTGGACGGAGGCGATGGCCACGCCCTTGGGGGCGGTCTCCTCGAAACCCTTGCCGAGCAGGCCGGTGCCGCCGGTGACGAGGACTGATCTCAGGCTCATCCCGGAGAGTCTATCATTTCATCGCGGGGTCGAGCCCCCAGACGGTTTCCTCGTAGCCCGAATGGAGCGGCGGAGTTCCACGCTCCGCGAGCGCGCGGCGGAACGCGCCGGTCTCCGCTCGCGCGTCGGACGCGCGTCCGAGGCGCGAAAGCGCCTCGGCGCGCAGGAGCCGGGCGCGCAAAAATCCCGGCTCGAGCTCTATCGCGCGGGCGGTGAGGCGCTCCGCGTCGGCCCAGCGACCCGCTTTGCCCGCGAGCTGGGCGCGCCGCCACGGGTGCACGGCGTTGTACGGCGCGAGCTCCTGCGCCGCGGACCAATGCGCGTCGGCCGCGGCGAGGTTGCCCGCGGCGGCCGCGGCGTAGGCCAGGTCCTCGCGCGGCCCGGGGTCGGCCGGGAAGAGGACCGCGGCGCGCGCCGGTCCGTAGGCGGCGATGGCCGCGGGAAGCCAGGAAACCGCCGCGAGCGCGGCTCCCGCGAGCGCGGCCGCGGCGGGCCACGGC
>JAKFCD010000079.1:0-5686 GCA_036676805.1 Elusimicrobiota bacterium | reverse complement strand
AGCGGCGCGAGGAGCTGGCGCGCGCCTGGACCCTGTGGACCTTGTCCGCGCCGGCGGCCGTCGGCGCGGCGGCGCTGTTCGCCTCGGACGGACCGGCCGTGCGCGCCGCCTGGAGCGCGCCGCTGCGCGTGCGCCATCTCGTCGCCGCGTTCGCGCTGTCGCTGGCGGCCGTCGCGCTGCTGGCCCCGCGGGCGGCGCTGGGCGCGGCCGGCATGTGGGAGTCGGTGGACCGCCTCTCGGCCGCGGCCGACGTGCTCTGGTGGTGGCCGTGGCGCTGGCGCGAGATACTGATCGGCACGCCGAGCCTGACCCTCGCGCTGATCCTCATCGGAAAAAGAGAGTCTCAGTCCGGAGCGCCGAGGCTTCTCGCAGACGCGCGCGGCTGGCTGACCTTGGGGCTGCTGGCGCCCGCGGGCGCGGTGGCGGCGATCGGCGCCGGAGGCGCCTCGCCCCTCCTGGCCGTCTCGCACGGCGCCGCGGCCTGCGCGATCGGCGCGGTCCTCGGATTCGCCCTCGCGGGCCTCAGGGCCCGAGCCGAGGCATGGGTCCTTGGGCCTACGAATACAGGTCTATTGACCTAGAATCCGCCCCGTGGTAGAATCAGGCCGTGAGACAAATGATCCCGGCTCTCGTCGTGACGGCCTTGGCTCTCTCGACGGCGCGGGCGGCCCCCGCCAAGCCGTCTCCCTTCTCCAATAAGGCGTTCGGCGACGGCGGCGGCTACAAGCATCCCGACGCCGAGGTCGGCCAATTCTTCGAGACGAAGCCCGACGGCAAGACCGGGTCCGGGGCCAAGCCCGAGGCGAAGCCCAAGCCCCCGGCGCCGGCGAAGCTCTCTCCCGAGGCCCTTCCCGCCCCGGCCGCCTCGCGCCCGCGTCCCCGGCCGTTCGCGCCCGTCGCCGCGAAGGCGGCGGCCCCGGAGGCGTCGCGGACCGAGACGGCCTCCGTGAACCCGCCGGCCCCGCCCGCCGCCTCCGTCGCCGGCGCCCCTGACGCGGCCCTCGACTCGGCCAGCGAGGACGCCCGCCGGGACTACGAGACGCGATTGTTCGGCGCCGCGCCGGAGCCCGGCAGGGCGAGGCTCGAAGACCGCCTGCAGCCGGCCTTCGCCGAGCCGGAGCTTTCTTCTTCGTTGGGCGAAGGCCTGCTCTTCGTATCCCTGGAGCTCGACGCCCAGGAGGCCGGCTCCCTGCGCGACGCGGTGGCCGGTCTCGGCTCGGCCGCGGCCTTCCGCCCCGACGCCCGCTTCCAGCCGCGGCCCGCCGCGGGCGGTTCGGTGCGGATCAGCGGCTGGCTTCCCGCCTCCCGGCTCGGCGACGCCCTCGGGCGGCCCGGGGTCCGGCGCGTCGAGGTGGAGCGCGGCTCCCGCCCGTCGGCCGACGCCCGCGTCACCGGCGACTACCTTTTGACGGTGCGGGTCGGCGACGTGACGCGCCCCGAGGAATCGATCGCCGCGAGCGTCGGAGAGCTGACCTCCAAGGCCGGCTTCAAGCTCGAGCGCGTGCTCGGCATCGAGACCGCCCCCGCCGGCGGCGCCACCGCGCTCGTGTCCGGGACCTTGCCGGTTTCCCAGTTGGGACGCGCCCTGGCCCTGTCCGGCGTCATCAAGGTCGCCTCCGCCGTCCCGGAGCCCAAGCCCGCCTTGGAGGCGCCCGCCGCCCCGATCAAGAAGACGGGCTTCCTGAAGTTCGTCATGGAGCGCAGCCTTTGGCTGATCCTGCTCACCATCCTCCTCGCCCTTCCCACGATGGGGGGGGCCGTCAAGAAGGGCCTGTCCGTCTTCGTCCCCTACCGCTGACGCCCCGATGCCTTCCTCGGCGCTCCCGCATTTCATAGAATCGTCTCTATGAGCTCCGAAGGCAAGATCCGGCTGGCGTCGTTTCTGGCGCTCGCGGCGGCGGCCGGGCTCGCGGGCGAGACCCTTCTTCTCGTCGAGCGGCACTGCTCGCGCCTGGAGTCCTCGCTGAGCGAGGATTTCCGCGTCGTGCTGTTCGCGCCCGCCTCGCTCGAGGAGGCCCGGGCACATGTGCTCGAGGAGAAGCTGCGCGCCGCTCCCGACGTCCTGGACGTGCGCTTCGTCCCGGCGGACGAGGCCCTGGCCGCGCTCAAGCGCGACGATCCCGAGCTCGCGGAAGCGACGGCGCTCGTGGGGGACAACCCCCTTCCCTCCGCGTTCGAGGTCCGGCCCGCGCCGCGGGCGCTGACGCGTCTGGGTTCGTTCCTCGACGGGGTCCGGCGGCTCTCGGACTGGTCGGACCTGCGCTGGAAGCCCGGGCAGGTCCAGGCCATCCTTCGCCTGCGCTTCTACTCCTACCTTCTGCGCGTGGCGCTGAGCTCCTTGCTCTGTCTCATCGCGGCCCTCGCGCTGGGCTCGTTGAGCCTGGCCGCGAACGGCGCCGCCTCGAGGGGAAAGCGGCTCGCGCTGTGGGCGGCCGCCGCGGGCGCCGGAGGAGCCGCGTTCGCGCTCGCGATGTCCTGGCCGCTTCACCGCGACGAGCTGCTGTGGGCCTGGCCGGAGCCCATAGCACAGCTCGCCTTGGTCGGCGCCTGCGCGACTTTGGGATGGTCCTTGTCGCTATGGCGCGCCGAAGCCTGATCCTCGCCGCCATGCTCGCGCTGAGCGCGGCCCCGGCCGCCGCCCAGCTGAGGGCCAAGCGCGCGGAGCTCTCGCGCATCCAGGTCGAGCTCAAGCAGACGCTGCGGGAGCTCTCAGAGCTGCGCGAAGCGGAGCGGGAGCTCGGCGCCGACGTCAAGGGGCTCGCCAGCCGCGACGCGCTCTCCCGCCGGCGCGTCGAGGGGCTGCAGACCGACATCCGCCGCGCCGAGGCCAAGCGCGCGGCCCTGAAATCCCGTCTCGACGCCGCGAAAAGCGTCGCCGGCTTCTGGTCGGCGGCGATCGCCTCCGAGGCCGCCCGCCATTCCGCCGCCGCGGCCGCGCGCAGCGAGATATACGGAACCCGCGAGCTCTGGTCCGAGGAGTTCCGCCGCGCGGCGATCCTCGAGAAAGGGCGCCATCTGCGCGGCCTGCACGGGTTCCGGCTCAAGACGGAGGAGGTCGCGGCGCAGACCCGTCGCCGCGCGCGCGAGCTCGACGAAAGCCGGCGCCGCGCCCAGAGGGAGCGGGAGGGCCATCGCCGCGAATTCGAGGCGAAGAAGGCCGCCCTCGAGGAGACCCAGGTGAAGGTCGCCGCCCGGGCGCGGCGCGCCAAGGAGCTCGAGGATACGGCCAAGGCCATGGCCGCGTTAATTGAAAAGCTGGGCCAGCGCGATGCGCGTCAATATCGCAAGCCCGGGACCGTCCCCCGGCTGGCGCTTCCCCGGCACTCTCTGCCCTGGCCCGTCGCCGGAAGGATCGTGCGCCCCTTCGGCCGGGAGCGCGACGAGCAGCTCGGGACCTGGACCGTGCGCCAGGGCGTCGTGCTCTCCTCCGCCCGCGGTGCTCCCGTCGGCGCGATCGCCCCGGGCAGCGTGATCTTCGCCGGCCCGTTCCGCTCGTACGGCCAGGTCGTGATCGTCGATCACGGCGGCGGGTTCTTCAGCGTGTACGGCGAGCTCGGCGAGATCGTCAAGGAGAAGGGCGACGCCGTGCGCGGGAGCGAGAAGCTCGCGAGCGCCGGGAAGCAGGTCTATCTCGAGATACGCCGCGGCACCGACGCGCTGGATCCGGCGGACTGGCTGGAAAAGAAATAGACTAGGAGAATGCACATGAAGCGCCTTCTGATCGCGGCGGCCGCGGCCGCCTGTCTCGCGGCCCTCCCCGCCCGCGCGGCCAACGCGGACAAGACCTACGAGCAGCTGAAGCTCCTCGTGGACGTGCTCGGCTTCGTGCAGGACAACTACGTCGACGAGCCGGAGACGCAGAAGCTCATCTACGGAGCCGCGACGGGAATGGTCCGCACCCTCGACCCGTACTCGCAGTTCATGGAGCCGGAGATCCATCGCGAGATGAAGACCGAGACCGAGGGGCAGTTCGGCGGCGTGGGCCTGCGCCTGACGTTCAAGGACGACTGGCTGACGGTGCAGACGCCGATGCCGGGCGGCCCGGCCTACCGGCTGGGCGTCCTGCCCAACGACCGCGTCGTCGAGATCGACGGCGAGGCGACCAAGGACATGGGCATGTCCGACGCCCTGCGCACCTTGCGCGGCGCGCCCGGGACCAAGGTCAAGCTCAAGCTCGAGCGCGGCCCGGACGACGGGAAAGGCGACGGCTACAAGACCGTCGTCGTCGAGATCACGCGCGAGCTCGTGAAGATCGAATCGACCCTCTCGCTCAAGCTCGACGGCGGCGTCGGCTACCTGCGGATCGCCGAGTTCAGCGCCAAGACCGCCGACGACGTCGCCGACGCGCTCAGGAAGCTCAAGAAGGACGGCGCCACGAGCCTCATCATCGACCTGCGCAACGACCCGGGCGGGCTTCTGTCCGCGGCCGTGGAGATCTCCTCGATGTTCCTCGGCGAGGGGAAGCTCGTCGTCTACACCCAGGGGCGCAAGGCCGACAGCCGCCAGGACTTCACCGCGGGCGCCAAGGCCCCCTACCCGTCCCTGCCGCTCGTCGTGCTCATCAACGGCGGCTCCGCGTCCGGGTCCGAGATCGTGGCCGGCGCGATGCAGGACCACAAGCGCGCGGTCGTCGTCGGCGAGCGCAGCTTCGGCAAGGCGAGCGTGCAGTCCCTGATCCCGCTGCCCGACGGCTCGGGGCTGCGCCTGACGGTGGCCCGCTACTACACCCCGTCCGGCCGGGCGATCCACCGCGACGAGAAGAACAAGACGGGCGGCATTACGCCGGACATCGTCGTGCCCGTGACGCCCGAGGCGGAGGCGAAGCTCTACGCCCAGTGGGAGATGATCTACGCCAAGGACCGGAAGCCCCGCTCAGTGGTGAAGGACGCGGAGCTGGTCAAGGACGAGGCGCTCGACCGCGCCGTCGAGCTGCTCAAGGCCAGGGACGTGCTCGGGGCGCTCAAGCGCGAAGGGTGAGGATCCTCGGCCTCGAGACCTCCTGCGACGACACCTCGGCCGCCGTGGTCGAGAACGGACGCCTGCTCTCGAACGTCGTGTCTTCCCAGACGGCGCTGCACGCCCCCTACCGCGGCGTCGTGCCCGAGCTCGCGGCGCGCGCGCACCTCGACAACCTGATGCCCGCGGTTGCCCGGGCGCTCAAGGACGCCGGGCCGGGAAGGCTCGACGCGATCGCCTATACGCGCGGCCCGGGCCTCATGGGGCCGCTGCTCATCGGGAAGGTCGCGGCGCAGACGCTCGCGCGCCTGCGGGGCATTCCCGCCGTGGGCGTCAACCACCTGGAGGGCCACGTCCTCGCGGCCGAGCTCGAGCACAGGATTCGCTGGCCGGTGCTGGCCCTCGTCGTCTCGGGCGGACACACCGACCTCGTGCTCGCGATGGGCCCCGGCCGTTACCGCGTGCTCGGCCGCACGCGCGACGACGCCGCGGGCGAGGCCTACGACAAGGTCGCCCGCCTGTTCGGGCTCGGATATCCGGGCGGCCCGGAGATCGACAGGCGCGCCGCCAAGGGGAACCCCGCCGCCGTCGCCTTCCCGCGGCCCGCCATGCCCGGCACCTGGGACTTTTCCTTCTCAGGCCTGAAAACCTCGGTGCTCTATCATCTGAAGGGCCGAAGGCCGAAAGGCCGCGAGCTCGACGACCTGTGCGCGTCCTTCCAGGAGGCCGT
>JAKFCD010000078.1:0-1917 GCA_036676805.1 Elusimicrobiota bacterium | reverse complement strand
GAACCTGACCAAGAGCAAGCCCGAGGCGGCCCTCGGCCAGACCTCGCGCATCGACGTGACCATCCAGAGCGGCATCCCGACCGACAAGGCCAAGCTGATGCAGGCCGCGCTCAAGGAGAACAAGCTCAAGGTGAACGCCCAGATCCAGGACGGCCAGCTGCGCGTGACGAGCAAGTCCAAGGACGAGCTCCAGTCCGCGATGAGCGTGCTCAAGGCGGGAAAGTTCGACCTCGATCTCCAGTTCAAGAACTTCCGTTAAGGGCCGGGGTCAGACCTCCCGTTGTTGCGTTGTTTGCAACAACGGGAGGTCTGACCCCTATATTATCGCCAGTGCTTGACGGGGCGGTTGGCGTCGGCGGCGACGTCTTCCTGGTACATCTTGGCGAGCGCTTCCCAGGTGATCTGATCGGCGGGGCGCGGCGCGGCGGGGCGCGGGGGTGCGGGCGGCGCGGCGTTGGCCATGGTCTCCAGGGCCTTGCCGAGGCGGGCGGCGTCGGCGCTGAGGCGCTCGAAGAAAGGGTGCGCCGAGGCCTCCTTCAGGTAATTCTCCGACGCGTGGTCGGGCTCGGCCGCGATCCGCTCCATCAGGCCCGAGACCTCGCGCACGATCGACTCGGCGTTGACGACCTCGTTCTGGTAGTGGGACTCGAGGTCGGAGAGCTCCTTGCGCAGCAGGTCGAAGCGGCTCGCGGGGATGCCGTGATCGCGGGAGAAGTGCTCCAGCACGGGCAGCCAGGTCTTCTGCGAGGCCAGGTTGTTCCGGGCGCGCACGACCTCGGCCTCGGCCGAGGCCAGGCGCGCGCGTAAAGTCGCCAGGGGGTTCGCCATCTCGGACTGCCCGAAGGTCACGGCGTAGTAGGGCAGGCGCATCTTCAGGTTCGAGAGGTAATGCGCCGGATCGGAGAGGTAGTTCCATGCCCCCGCCTCCTCGAAGCGCCCGTCCATCTCGTGATCGATCGCCCAGCCCACCAGGCGCGCCAAGGTCTCGTTGAGCTCGTGATAGTGGAACGCGAGGTAGAGGTTTTCCTTCGCGGCGCGGCCGTACCAGAGGCCGTGGCCGAGAAGCTCGTGGCCGATGATCGAGGGCAAGGACTCGCGCATGAAATCGGGGTCGCCGTCGACGTAGTGGCGGTTGAGGCGGATCTCGGCGTAGCCTTCCTCGCGCCAGTCGGTGTAGGCCTGGGCGGCGTAGAACTTCTTGCGGCCGTCGACGAGGAAGAGCTGGGAGTCGGGGAAGTCGTCGAAGCGGACCACCGCGGTCAGGCCCTCGGCGAGGAACTCCGAAGCGTAGCGGCGGCCGGTCGGGGTCTCGAGAAGCCTCTTGAAGGAGTCCTCGAGGGCCTTCTTCTCGTCGGCGCGCCCGCGGTCGTCGAGGCGTACTCGCTCGAGCATGCGCGCCAGCAGGGGGCGGGCGTCCGAGGATGGGCCGATTTCGGCGCCGTCGCCGGCGGGAGGCACGAGAGGGTCGTCGCCGAGGGCGGCGGCCGACATGAAATTCCTCTCGAGAGCGCCGGCGCCGGCCTCGCCCTTGAGCTCCGAGAGCTTCGCGGCCTGCGCGCCGTGGAGACGCAGGCTATCGATCACCTTCGGGGACTGGGCGTGAGCGGAGGGCTTGGCGGCCGAGAGAGCGGCGGGAGCCAGCGGGGCGGGGAGGGCCGGGGCCGCCGCCTTGATGCGGGCAGCCGGGAACGGGATTGCGTTGACCGGAGGCTGGATCGCGGCCGCCGTCAGAGCCGGGGCCCAGGGGCTCAGGCCGAGGGGGAAGGTCTGGGCGAGAGGAGAGACGGCGGCCGTCGCCGAAAGGCCGGGGCGGGGCGACAGGGGGACTTCGAGGGAAATGCGCTGCGCCGCCGCGTCGAGCGCGGCGGCCGCCAGGAAAAGCGCCGCGAGAAGCCGTCCTTTCATTCCTATAGTAAG
>JAKFCD010000077.1:0-11330 GCA_036676805.1 Elusimicrobiota bacterium | reverse complement strand
AGCGGTCGTAACCAAAAATCCTTTGTGTCTTGGTGTCTTTGTGGTTTATCCATTATTATTCATACGATCCACCCCACCAAAAAATTCCCTCGCCCCTGCCTCAAAACTCCATGAACTGGGAGAAGGGGCGACTGGACTTTTTCCCGAAGGGGGTATATCCTCACTCGATGCCCCGCCTGATCGCCGTCATCCTCGCCGCCGTTCTACTGTCGGCCGGCTGCCGGATGGCCGGGAAGGCGGTGAAGGTCACGGTGAAGACGACGGCGAAGGTGACGTACGGCACGGCCAAGATCGCCACCAAGGTCGCCTACGGCACGGCCGTCGTCGCGGGCGGGCTGATCAAGGACTTCGGGTACTACGCCGCGAAAAAGGCCTTCTACGAGAAGCACCATGACGCCGGAGACCTCTCCTCCGCCCCGGTCAAGCGCGTGGTCGGTCGCCGTTATCCGAAGCTTCCGGCTTACAAGGGCGGCTATCGCTGGCCGCTCGCCGCGGGGATCGTCAGCTCCGAGTTCGGCCATCGCTGGAAAAAGGCGCATGAGGGCGTCGACATCGCCGCCGACGAGGGCGAGCCCGTGTACGCCTCCGCGGCCGGGGAGGTCCTCTACGCGAACAGCCGCATGCGCGGCTACGGCAACGTCGTCATCCTGCGCCACGACGCGAGGATGACCACGCTTTACGCGCACAACCATTCCTTGAAGGTCCGCCTCGGCCAAAAGGTGGCGCAGGGGCAGGTGATCGCCCTCCTCGGAAACACCGGACGCTCGACGGGACCTCACGTTCACTTCGAGATGCGCCGGGCCAACGTGGCCCTGGACCCGCGCAAGGTTCTCCCCAAGAGCCGGTTCTAGCTCTAGAGCGATTCGCGCGCGAGACGCTCGACGTAATCGCGGGCTTCGATCAAGGATACGCCGTAGCGTCTTTGGACGATGGAATCAGCGCTGAGGGTGTCGCCTTCCCGGTAGAGGCGGACGATGAAGCGTTCGAGCTCCCGGCCTTCCAGGCCCTCCCAATCGACGTCGAGCCGCCGCAGCTCGCGCTTGCAGGGCGCCCGTTCGCCGAGAATCTCAAGGGCGCGGTCCAGGCCGGGGCTCAAACCCCCGAATGCGACGCGAACGACGCCCGGGGAAACCACCGTGACCGGGTAATGGCTGCTCTTGGAGCGGCTGATGCCGATCTTCGGGGCCTTCCGCTCGCGCTCGCGCAAGATCGCCTGCCTCAGCTCCTCGGTGTCCGTTCCGAGCTCAAGCTCCAGAATGCGATGCCGCCGTTCCACTCCGACGGCGCTATGCAGCCCGCGGGGAAGCCTTTGCCGCTCCAGGAAGCCGGACGCGCCCGCGACCTCTTCCCAGGCAAGATAGACCACCGTTTCGCAGTCGCGCGGAAAATGGCGGTTCGCATAGGAGCGCAGCTGAAGCATCAGGCCCTCCGCCCCCGCGCGCAGCACCCAGTTATCCGCGGTGAAGGAATCTCGCGCGGCGGTGAACAGCGCGGGAAGCACCAAGAGCCACATGGGGATGAACAGGATCGCGATCCACCACAGCCCCTGGGTCCATAGGAAGGCCTGCGTGCCCGCGGCCAGCAACGTGAAGACGAGGAAAGCCGCGCAGGAGGCGAAGGGAGGCGTCCGGAAGACGGTCTCGCGGGAGAACCGAGGGAGGTCGTCAGGCCTCAAGAGCTTCATGCGCGGGTGAGAGCCTAGGGCTCCTCGAGGAGCAACGTGTAGCGGCCGGTCGGCCGACCGTCGATCTCGGGCGCTTCCTTGTTATTGACGACGGTGAAATAGATCGTCTCGCCGGGCTTAAGCTTGTCCCACCTCCGGACCTCGTCGCCGGATTCGCCGACCGACTTCATGCCGCCCCATTGATGCTCGTGTTCCTCGAATCGACCGTCGGGGTAGAAGAAGATATCGAGGTTTCCGACGTAGAAGACCTCGAGCCTGAGCCTCGGCCCTTTCTTCGCGACGTACTTGTAGTAGCTCGTCCCTTCGTAGGGCGCCGAACCCTCGTGTCGCCGGCCGGACTGGAGCTCCGCCGGAGCTCCAGGACCGCCCTCGGTCTCCAAGGTCTCGACGGGCGCGGCCTCGACGACGGAAGGTTCCGCGCTCTTGGAGCATGCTCCGAGCGCGACAGAGGCGGCGAGCAGCAGGAACAAAGGTCGGATCATCGCGGGTTCTCCTTGCCGACAGGCAAAGCGAGTGTAGTCCCGCGATCGACCGGCCGTCAAGGCCGGGCTAAGGCTGGTAGCCGCGTCCGGGCTTGAGCTTGAGCACCATTCCGGGACGCAGAAGGCGCGGGTTGCGGATGTCGTTCAGGGCCGAGATCGCCTTGACGGTGGTGCGGTGGCGGCTGGCGATCTTGCCCAGCACGTCGCCCCTGCGGACCGTGTAGCGCACCAAAGACGGCCCCGGGTTCCAAACCGCGACCTCGGCCAGGCGCGCGAGGAAGCCCTCCTTGGACCCCTTGGGCACCCGGAACCGGAAGCCCGGCCGCTTCGGCGGCGTGGCCCAGCCGCGGACCTGGGGGTTGAGCCTCTGGATCGCCTCGAGCTCGACGCCGGCGGCCTTGGCCGCGACCTCGAGCGAGAGGTCGCGCTCGAGCGCGACCTCGTCGTAGGCCAACGGCTCCTCGTAGCGCGGATCGAGGCCGTACTTGCCCGGATTCATGCCGATGAAGGCGCAGGCCATGAATTTCGGCACGTAGTTCCGGGTCTCGAGCGGCATCGCGCCGCGCCGGGAGGTCGTCGCGAAATCCATCGAGCGCGTGGCGGCCAAATCCCGACCCAGGCCGTTCTCGCCCCGGTTGTACGCCGCCATCGCGAGATGCCAGTCCCCGAACCAGCGGTGGAGATCGCTCAGGTACCGGATCGCCGCCTGGGTCGCCTTCTCGGGGTCGTAGCGCTCGTCGACCCAGAACGAGACCTCCAGGCCGTACTTGCGCGCGGTGAAGGGCATGAACTGCCAGAGCCCGGCGGCGCCGGCATGCGAGCGGGCGAAGAGCTTGTACTCGCTCTCGGTCATCACGAGATAGAAGAGCTCGGGAGGCAGCCCCGCCTTCGCGAGCTCGCGCCCGATCAGCTCCCGGTAGCGGCCGGAGCGCGCCAGCGCCTCCTCGACGCCCCGCTTGCGCTTCTCCGTATAGAGGTGGATGTACTTCCTCGTGAGCTCGTTGTCCGGATCGAGCTCGATGGCCGAGGAGGCCGCGGCGCCGTTATGCACGGGCGCGGGCGGCTCGGCCGCCAGGACCTCCGCGGAGACGTCCAGCTCTCCGGGCTCCTCGGTCCCGGCCGGCGAGGAGTCCCAGCCCCGGATCTTGTCCGCGATCGCGGCGACGTCGGCCCGCAGGTCGGCGGCCAGGCGCGCGTCCTCGACGGAGGCGGCCAGGGCCGCGAAGGAGCGCCCGACCAGCTCCCGGCCCAGCGGGACGTCGCCCCGTTCGAGCGCGGCGGCGCCTTCATCGTAGAGGCCTTGCGCCCGCCCTGGGGCGTCGAGCTCCTGCTCCGGCGCCTGAGCCGGGGCGACGGCGCGCCGCGCGCTTCCCGGCGCGCAGCCGAGCAGCGCCGCGATCCCGACGGCAAGAACGGCGGTCCGGCTCCGATGTTCCATGGTCAAGGCCGAATAGTAACAGATAGCCGGGGGCGCGGCAACGTCACGCCCCCAAAAGGGCGTCCTGCAAGGCTTCCTCGAAGGCGGCGATGAACGCCCCGGCGGTCGGGTAGTCGGCGCGCCGTCCGCTCCACCGCCCCGAGAGCACGCGGAACGCGACCGAGTCGTCGTTGACCTCCACGCGCACGCGGTGCCCGCGGATGAGGCAGGAGGGCGGCTCGTGCGGCTCGTTCTCCTCGAGCCGCAGGTCGCCCTCGCCGAGGTGGTGCCGCCGCAGGACGATGAGCGCCGCCTCGCGCAGGCGGGGCTCGAGGCCTTCCTTGAACAGTGTCATGCGGTGAAGTCTAGCAAACGCGGAATCGCGGCCGGCCTTGACGCCGGCCGCGAGCCGGCCTACACTGTTCGGCGATGAGCGAGCGCGACGCCGAGCCGGACCGCCTCTTCAGGTTCGTTCACCGCGCGGGCCCGCTCGCGATGATCGCGTTCGGCATCTTCATCTTCGGTTTCGCGATCCGCGTCGCGTCGGACCGCGCGGGCCTGGTCCTGCGCGGCACCCGGACGCCGGCGCGGATCGTCGAGATGCGCGCCCACCAGAGCCGCCGCCAAGTCACGTCGAGCGACTCCAGCCACAACAGGGAGTACGACGAGCACACGAGCTACACGCCCGTCTTCGCCTTCGAGGCGAGAGGCCGCTCCGAGACCGTGGTCTCCACCGAGGTCTACGGCTTCAAAGCGTACGAGGTCGGAGAGACCGTCGAGATTTATTTCGATCCCGGAAAGCCGACGACGGCCGAGCTCGCCTCCGTCGTCACGAGCTCCCGCAGCTGGGGGCCTCTGGCCGCGCTGACCGGCTTCAGCCTGCTGATCGTCACGGTCGGGCTCTTCCTGCGGCGCATGTTCGGGCGCATGCTCGCCCCGCCCGGTGGACCTATCAGCTATCGTTGACATCGGGCGCCGGGAGAGGTATTAGTAACCACCTATGAAGATCCGAGTCCTGGTCGGCACCAAGAAGGGCGCGTTCATCCTGACGTCGGACGGCAAGCGCAAGTCGTGGAAGGTGAGCGGGCCGCTCTTCTCCGGCTGGGAGGTCTACCACATGGCCGGCTCTCCCGCCGACCCGGACCGAATCTACGCGTCGCAGACCAGCGGCTGGTTCGGGCAGGTGATCCAGCGCTCCTCCGACGGCGGCAAGACCTGGGAGACGCCCGGCGGCGGCCCCGAGAAAGGCCCGGACGGCATGCCGCGCGGCGAGAGCAACAAGTTCGTCTACGAGGGCAAGGTCGGCCAGCACCTGTTCTATGACGGGTCGCTCCGCCCCTGGGAGTTCAAGCGCGTCTGGCACCTCGAGCCGTCGCTCGACGACCCGGACGCCTGCTACGCCGGCGTCGAGGACGCGGCCCTCTTCAAGACGACCGACGGCGCGCGCACTTGGAAGGAACTGCCCGCGCTGCGCACCCACGCCACCGCCCCGAAGTGGGCGCCGGGCGCCGGCGGCCTCTGCCTGCACACGATCCTGCTGGACCGCAAGGTCCCCGGCCGCATGTTCGTCGCCATCTCCGCGGCGGGCGTCTTCCGCTCGGACGACTCCGGAGCCTCGTGGCGGCCGATGAACAAGGGCCTCCACTCCGACTACATTCCGGACAAAAAGGCCGAGGTCGGCTACTGCGTCCACCGCATCGCCCAGCATCCGGCGAAGCCGGATGTTCTTTATATGCAGCTCCACGGCGGCGTGCTCAAGTCCGAGGACGGCGGCGGCCTGTGGAAGGACATCAGCAAGGGCCTGCCCAACGACTTCGGCTTCCCGATCGCCGTCGACGCCAACGAGCCCGACACGGTCTTCGTCATCCCGATCGACCCGGAGAAGGGACGCATCCCGCCCGAGGGCAAGCTGCGCGTGTACCGCACCAAGGACGGCGGCCGCAGTTGGAAGGCGATGACCAAGGGCCTCCCTCAGGAGCACTGCTACGTCAACGTGCTGCGCGACGCGATGGCGGTCGACTCGATGGATCCCTGCGGCGTCTACTTCGGCACGACCGGCGGCCAAGTCTACCACTCGGCGGACGGCGGCGATTCCTGGCGGCCGATCGCGCGCGATCTGCCGCACGTCCTGTCGGTCTCCGTCCAGACGATCGGGTAGCGATGGTCCGCGTGATCGTGCCGTCGTTCCTCCGGACGCTCGGCCGGGTCCCGGCCGAGGTGGAGCTCGAGGTCGCGCCGCCCGTGACCCAGCGCGCGGTGCTCGACGCCCTCGAGGCCCGCTACCCCGCGCTGAGCGGCACCATCCGCGACCATGTCACGAAGGCGCGCCGCCCGCTCGTGCGCTTCTACGCCTGCTCCGAGGACCTCTCCAATGAGTCCCCCGACTCCATACTGCCCGACGACGTCGCGCGCGGCAAGGAGCCGTTCCTCGTCGTCGCCTCGATCGCGGGGGGCTGAGCCGCAACGACCAAAAAAGAAAGCCTTCCATCGCTGGAGGGCTTTCGACCATCCTTGAGGATAGTTCACGTCGAGATCGGCTGCCCGTCGCCCCCGCCTAGAGAGCTTTGGGGGCTCGCGCCGGCAAGGGCGACCCGCCGCTTTAGGCCCGGCTGGGTCTTTCATTTTTTCCGCCCAGAGGAGTAATATCTGCAGATAATACTCCAACCAGCGAGGGAATCATGGGCATCGCAGAAAGCATGGGAATGACCGGACTCGACGCGGACACGCGCAAGATCGTTCTCGACACCATCCGCGAATACGCGAAGAAGAACCTGACACACGCGCGTCTCTCCGAGCTGGACAAGGAGAACAAGTTTCCCGCCGACATCATGAAGGACCTCTACGATCCGGAGCAGGTGGCGGTGAACCTGCTCATGATCCCCGAGAAGTTCGGCGGCCTGGGCGGCAACTCCTTCGACATCTACCGCGCCTGCGAGCTCATCTCGCGCTACGACCTGGGCGTCTGCACGTCGTTGTTCGCCACCTTCCTCGGCATGGACCCCATCTTCGTCGGCGGCACCCCCGAGCAGAAGGAGAAGTGGATCAAGAAGATCGTCGAGGAGCGGTGCCTGGTCGCCTACGGCGCCACCGAGGCCGCCGCCGGCTCCGACCTCCTGCATCTCAAGACCCGCGCCGAGCGCGTGATGGAAGGCGACAAGGTCGTCGGCTACAAGCTCAACGGCGGCAAGATGTGGATCACGAACGGCGGGGTCGCCGGCGTGTATACGATCCTCGCTCGCGCCCCGAAGGGCGTCTCCTGGTTCGTCATCGAGCGCGGCGCGCCCGGCCTCACGTCCGACAAGCACGAGGACAAGCACGGCATCCGCCTCTCCGACACCACGCCCGTCAACCTGAAGGACGTGTACGTCCCGGTGGAGAACCTGATCGGCGGCGTCGAGGGCAAAGGCCTGCGCCAGGCGCAGGCCGTGTTCGGCTACACGCGGCTGCTCGTGGCGGCCATGTCGCTCGGCTGCGGCTGGGAGGCGCTGGAGCAGGCCATCCGCTACAGCCAGCAGCGCGTCGTCGGCGGGCAGCCCCTGAACACCAAGCAGGGCTTCACGCACAAGCTCATCGTCCCCTACGCGGCGCGCCTCGAGGCTTGCCGCTCCTTCATCGAGGAGATCGCGCTGGCCATCGACGGCGGCGCCGAGGGCCTTCAGACCGAGGGCGCCATCGCCAAGCTGCTGGCCTCCGAGACCGCCAACAAGGCGGCCGACAACGCCATCCAGGCGTTCGGCGGCAACGGCTACGTGCGCGAGTTCTCGGTCGAGAAGATCAAGCGCGACGTGAAGATCACCTGCATCTACGAGGGCACGAGCGAGATCCTGGAGCTGACGACCTTCCGCGAGCGCTGGCAGGCCAACATCAACGCGGACGGCCGCTATTACGACAAGATCGCCGACGAGATGGACGCCCTGCACGCCAAGGGGCCCGACGTCGGCGCCGACGCGTCCGCCGTCGCCCTGCGCGCGCTGTCGCGCGTGCTGCAGTCCTGCTACGACCAGAAGCTCACGCACAACCAGATCGCCCACATGAAGCTCGGCGAGCTGATGGCCTACGCCGAGACCGCGGCCTCCTTCTGCCGCGCCGCGGCCAAGGACAAGCACTCCGAGGCCGTCGTGTTCGACAAGGAGACGTGGCGCGCCATGAGCCGCATCCACGCGCGGCATAC
Organism: Elusimicrobiota bacterium; assembly: GCA_036676805.1. Classification (GTDB taxonomy): domain Bacteria; phylum Elusimicrobiota; class Elusimicrobia; order UBA1565; family UBA9628; genus GWA2-66-18. The sequence continues at coordinate 3,576 of JAKFCD010000077.1, read as the reverse complement.
CGCCGCTTGGGTGGCCGGCGAGGGCATGGAGCTGGTCGCCGGCGCCTCCGCCGAGGAGACCGTCGGCATCGTCGACGGCATCAACCTCAAGGCCGTGGCCAAGGTCCAGAAGGGCAACATCATCGACATGGACCTGGTCGCGAAGAAGTTGGTCGAGACCTTCAAGGTCGAAAGCATCGCCGCTTAAGCGAGTTTTGCGATGATTCGGTCATGACCGCGCGCATCTCCTCCTGGGCGGCCGCAAGCATAGTCACGATGAGTCTGGACCTGCTTTGGCTCGGATTCTTGGCTCGTGGATTTTATCGGCGCGAAATCGGGCACCTGATGGCCGACCGGGTGGGCTGGCCCGCAGCGATCGTCTTTTACGTTCTCTACGGAGGGGGTGTCGTCTATTTCTGCACGATGGACGCCTTGCGCGAAGGCGGCCTACGAACCGCTCTACAGAACGGAGCGGTTCTCGGGCTGCTGGTCTACGGCACCTATGATCTAACCAACATGGCGGTACTGAGAGGTTGGGGGCCGCGAGTCAGCGCCGCCGACGTGCTGTGGGGAGTGATCCTGACGACGACGGCTTCAGCTGCCGCCTACGTCGCTGCGCGCTCGATCAAGTAGCCAACGCGCGCACCAAAAATAATCGCCCTCCATCGCTGGAGGGCTTTCGACTATTCCTTGAGGATAGTTCGCGTTGCCTCTACGGAGTAAGCCACAGCAATTCCGGCATCGGCTCGGTTTCGATCGGAGTCGGCAGGTCGGAATCCGCGGGCGCCGGGCGGACCCCCTCGGGCTGCTCCTTCACGACCGGCAGAGGCCCGGTTCGCGCCGCCTCCGCCTTCGTTCCCGAGACTCGCAGAAGCCAGTTGCCGACTTCCGCCAGTCCGATTCGAATTGTCGATACGAGACAAAAAAATCCTTGTTCGGGCCCGCCGCGACGGCGATCCCCTCGAGATTAGATTGGCTGCCCTAGTCATTCAATAGAAAGAACCTTCCAGACGCGCTTTAAGCTGCCTCCTGCGACCCGAAAGCCGCGGCGCTGGCGACGACGGCCGCCCGGCCTTTAGATGGCGCGGCTGTCGTAGGCCCAATGCAAGAGCGCTTGGCGCTGTCTGCGGCGGCAAAAGAGGGCTCCTCGGGGGCAGTTTTTCCGGACTTGAGCGGCATGGCGCCGCATCGCTTTCCAACGACCGACCTGCCTCTCGTCGTCCGGGCAACGGCGGCCCATATAATAGCGGCAGTACCATTGGAACCAACCGCGAGGGTCCTCCCGGTACAGCCATCCCCGGCGCCTCCACTCTGAGAGCGGCAGCGAGGCGTCCACGCCGAAGAAATTCAGAGCCGGGTCGCGCCGGCCTGGGCTCAGCTTGGCGCGTCGGAACCAAGAGGACGGGAATTCCTCGCGACAATCCGTCATGTACTTCCCGCCGAAAACCCCCAGCGCGAGCATCTGCGGCGGCGTGAGCTCCGGCTTGAAATCCGGATGATAGCTACGGCCGATCGGCTCGGTCCGGACGTAGGAGTAGCCGCTCTGCATCTTGTCGCGGACTGTCACCGTCACCGCGGCTCGCCGCCGCGATATCTTCATGCAGCGCGGGCCGCACGCGCGATGCCGCGGAGCATGCCTCGAAAGATCAGGACGTGCAGCGGATACAGCGCGTACCAGTAGGCGAGCCCGAGAACGCCGACCGGGTCGAAGATCGCGGTCTGCCTTATCGAGCAATTCGAGATATCTCCTTCGATCTCGAATTGCAGCCAAGCCCGCCCCGGCAGCCTCATCTCCGCGCGAAGTCGCAGCATCCGATCCGGCTCGATCGATTCGACGCGCCAAAAGTCAACCGCGTCGCCGGCGGAAAGCTTATTCGGATCCCGGCGGCCCCGCCGCAAACCGACTCCTCCCGCCAAAAGATCCAGAAAGCCGCGAAGCTTCCAGAGCCAGTCCGCATAATACCAACCTGTCTTCCCGCCGATGCGCTCGACGGCCGCGAAGGCCTCCGCGGACGAGCATGCGGCCGGCGCCACGCGCGAATCCACGATTCGAGGTCTCCCGGTACCGCCCATCGCCTCGCGAGAAGGCCCTCCGGCGGACAACGCGTCCGACCATCTCGTCTGCGCGAACTCGGCATCCTCGTGGATGATCGCCCGCTCGATGGCCTCCCGGATTCCTCGCGGTCGAATCCCCGGGAAAGCTTCCCCCGCCGCGCTGCTCCGGACGACCGTTTCATTGCGCATGCTGTCGATGAGTTTGCGTCCGATCCGCGCATACACGGGCGTGATCAGGCCCAGCCAAAGGCTGGAGAGGCGAGGCGTGAGGACCGGGACGGGCACGATCAGGCGACGAAGACCGCGCTGGCGCGCGTACTCCTCCATGATTCCCCGATAGGACACTTTGTCCCTTCCTCCGATCTCAAGGACCGCCGAGCCCGGGATCGGCAGCGTCCGCGCGGCAAGAAGATAGGCCACCACATCCTCGATCGCGATCGGCTGGGCCGCGACTTCGACCCATCGAGGCGCAACCATGACCGGAAGCTTCTCGACTAAGGCGCGGACCATCTCGTAGGATAGGCTTCCTGATCCGATGATGATCGAGGCGCGCAGTTCAATCACCGACGCGCCGGAGGCCGCCAAGATTCGGCCGACCTCCAGTCGGCTGGCCAAATGGGCCGACAGCTCCGATCCGCTCGCGAGCCCCCCCAGATAGATGACGCGACGCACGCCACGGGTCTTGATCGCCGCGGCGAAATTCGACGCCGCCGCGCGGTCTTCGTCCATGAAGGAGCCGCTGGACCCCATGGAATGGACAAGGTAGTAGGCGCAGTCGACGCCGGCCAGAGCCCGCTCGAGCGACGCGAGATCCTGAACGTCGCCCTCGACGATCTCGGTGAGCGAGCCGACCCGGCCCTTCAACTCCCGCGGCCGGCGCGCCAGACAGCGCACATGCGATCCTTCCCGCTCGAGCGCTTGAAGCAGGCGCCCGCCCACATAGCCGGTGGCCCCCGTGAGAAGGACCATCAGTTCAGCCTCCAGACCCGCCAGCACAAGATCGAGGCGACGGGGACCCAAGCGGCGTAGGGGATGAGGAGCGCGGCCGCCAGGGGCGACGACGGCCTGATCAAGACCATAAGAAGAAGCACAGTGGCCCAAAGAGCCTGCATTTCGATAAGCGCGGCTCCGATCCTTCTCCGTTGAAAGAAGAGGTGGCTCCACAGCAGGTGAAGTCCCGCGTTAATCAGGAAGAGCGCCGCGATCCCAATGAACGGCTCGCTGGTCGTCCGTCGAAAGACCATGATCGCCGAAGTCGCCGTCGTCGCGTAGATGACGGCCCACGCGAGACCGATAAATCGGCCGGAGGGCGCCCAAGGCGGCAGGCGCAGAGTGCGGTACCATCCCATCCCAGAGGCCACCGCGCGACGTCCGATGAGTGCGACAAGGGCTGTCGCGGCGACTATGATGACGGGGATCACGCGATCACTCTACCAAACGCGGACTCCGCCATCCTTGAATGCAGAGCGAGTAGTTCGCCGCAAAGACAAAAGCCCTCCTTTCGGAGGGCTTCGTTGCTGCTGCCGGAAAATTCTGCCCGAA
>JAKFCD010000076.1:0-4860 GCA_036676805.1 Elusimicrobiota bacterium | reverse complement strand
CAACGGCAGCGATTTCCCCCTTGAACCAGCCCTTGGCGACGGCCTCGGCCGCGCGCTCGTAGGAGCGCACCGCCCAGGCGTCCTGCATCTCGCGGGTCAGGCCGTGCTCCTTGGCGCACAGCTCGCCGCAGTCGCCCATGTGGATGCCGTCGTAGGGGTCGATGAGGCCGTCGCGCAGGACCGCGTCGAGGAGCTTCGCGTCGCCGTACTTGTAGCCGGAGCGGGCCTTGTCGAGCAGGTACGGCGCCTTCGACATCGACTCCATGCCGCCGGCCAGCGCGTACTCGTGCTCGCCGAGCGCGATGCCCTGGGAGGCCAGCATGACGGCCTTCATGCCCGAGCCGCAGACCTTGTTGACGGTCGTGGCGCCGACGGAGACCGGGATGCCGCCGGCGATCGCGGCCATGCGCGCGGGCGCCTGGCCGATGCCCGCGGGGATCACGCACCCGAGCACCACCTCGCCGAGCTCCTCGGGCTTCACCCCGGATTTCCCGAGCGCGTCGGCGATGGCCTTGGCGGCGAGCTGAGGCGCGGTGTGGCTGGCGAAGGCCCCGTTGATCGAGCCGATCGGGGTGCGGGACGCGGAGAGGACGAGAATTTCGTTCATGGTGGATTCCTTATGAGTAGTAGACGATTCGGGCGGCGACGCCGCAGAGCGCCGCCACGGCGGCGCCCATGTAGAACGTGAAGGCGGTCAGGTCGAACAGGCGGCGGCGGCGCAGGAAGAACATGATCCCGAGCCAGCCCGCCGCCAGCGCCAAGGCCCCGGCCAAGGTCGGGAACAGGAAGCACAGGGAGAGCACGAGGCGCTCGGCCATGGCGAGATGCTTCTCGTCGTCGCCGGGATAATCCGCTCCATGCAGGTCCTTCTCGAGGAAGTAGATGAGCACGGTGCAGGCGTGCGTGACCAGCACGAACAGGCACCCGAGCACGGGCCATTTCTCGGGGAAGAACCCCGCCGTCGCCGTCGTGGTGACGGCCAGGGGTGCGACGGAGAAGATCACCGCGTAATGGATGACCTGGTCCCACGCGAAGAACAGCGTGTTGTCCGGCATCCCGTACTTGAAGATGGTGTACACGCGCCACCAGTCCTCGAGGAAGTGCGTGATGAAGATGATCGCGACGCACGTCCAGCCGTCGAGGCGGAAGAAGGAGTTCTCGATCCAGTAATTTCCCAGGAAGGGCCAGGCGATGATCAGGTAGGCGGCCGGGTGCATCGCGCAATGCGCGAGCAGGCCCCACATGCTCGTGCGCTTCCAGCGGTTGATGAAGTTCGTCTGGAGCGTGAAATCGCAGAGCAGGTGGCCGAACATCAGCCGCCAGAAGATATCCATTCTATTTCGCCGTGAGGTTGAAGACCTGATCCCAGTCGTCGGGAGGCAGGGCCGCGTAGTCTCGCGAGAGGTTGCGGTAAAGCTCGCCCGGGCCGTCCTCGGGCAGCAGAGCGAGGAACTCCGTGAAGGAGACCAGCGCTTCGTCGTAGCGCTTGTCGTAGAAGGCCTTGATGCCCTTGTCCCACAGGGGGAGCGCTTTGGCCCAAACGGGCGTCGGCTTCCCTTTCACCGCGAGGGGCTCGTACACCGGCACCGGCACGGCCTTGCCGACGACGCGGGCCCGGCCGAGATAACGGGCCTCGATGGCGTCCTTGGAGCCCTGATAAGTCGCCTCGCTGATCATGATATTCGAGCCGAAGAACTTGTTGGCGCCCTCGAGACGGGAGGCGAGGTTGACCTCGTCGCCGATAACGGTGTAGGCGAGCTTGCGCTCGGTCCCGGTGAAGCCGACGTTCATTTGGCCCGTATTGATGCCGATGCGGATCGCGGGGGTCTCCGGCAGGCCCGGGTCGAGGTTCTTGTTGAGCTCGGCGATCGCCTCCTGGCAGAGCAGGGCCGAGAGGACCGCGTCGCGCGCATGGCCCTTGTTCTCGAGCGGGGCGTTCCAGAAGGCCATGATGCAGTCGCCGATGTACTTGTCGATGGTGCCGCGGCGGTCGAGCATGACCGAGCTCAACGCGGACAGGTATTTATTGAGGAACTCCATCAAGGCCTCGGGGCCCATCTTCTCCGAGATCGTCGTGAAGTGCGCGATGTCGAGGAATAGCACCGTCATCTCGCGCTTCTGAGCGCCGAGCTTGGCCTTCTCGGGATCGTTGGCCAGCTCCTCGACGATCTCGGGCGAGACGAATTGGCCGAACTTGGCCTTGATCAGCTGCTTCTCGGCGCCCTCGGTCAGGACGCGGTGCACGGTGAGGACGAGAAAGCTCACGATCAAGGTCAGGCCGGGCGCGACCGGGTAGAGCATCGTGCCGCCCGCCATCAGGTGCAGGGAACCTCCCACCATCGCGGCGAGCGTCGCCGCCACGGCGAGGGCGCCGAGGGCCGGGGACAGCACGCGAAGCAAAAGATACGGAAACCAGGCCGCCGCGAGCACGAGCAGCAGTATGATCAGGCGGCTGGTGGCCTCGAGAGCGTCCCCATTGAGGACGTTGTCGATGGCCGTCAAATGGAATTCCGGGCCGGGCATGTGCGGATTGTACGGCGCGGGGTAATGGTCGAAGTAGCCGGTGCTGATCGAGCCGACCATGACGAGGGCGCCCTTGAGGGCCTCCCGGCTCTCCTTCGAGAGGCGGCCGGAGACCACGTCCATGAGGGAGATCGTGCGGTAGGGCGAGTGATGCACGTCGCTCGCGGGGCTGCCCGGGTGCTTCGGCCACTCGAGAGGCCGTCGGAAGTTCAGAACCGGGATCGGCAGTTGGTCGGCCGGATTCTCGAGCAGGACTTGGTCGAGGGATTTTCCCGTGAAGCTCGCCACCGCGGCGGCCGAGAGAGAGGTCGAGGGACGGCCTTCCTTCAGCACCGGGTCCTCGAATTCGGGATTGAAGAGCGCGAAAGTGCGGATGTGCCCGTCATCGTCGAGATGCTGGCCGATGCTCGGAGATCCCAGATGCTGCGCCGCGGCCTTGAGAGGCTTGACCGCCATCTGCACCCGGACCGTGTCGGAGCCCGAGGGTTTTTCGGCCACGAAAAGATGGATGACCCCGCCGTGCCGCTTGGTCGCCGCGGCGAGTTCCGCGTCTCCTTCGCGATTCTCAAGGAATAGAACGTCGAAAATGACGGTCTTCGCGCCGTAGCTCGTCAGCTTATCGAGGGCCTTGGCGTAAACCTTGCGCGGCAGCGGGAAGCCGAGCGCCTGGACGGTGTCGTCGTCGACGGCCAGCAGGACGAGCCGGGGATCGCCGGTCTTGACGCTCGCCTCGCGCAGAACGAACGAAGCGTCGTGCCAGACCCGCTCGATGGAGGAAAAAAGGCCGTTGCGGGGAATGCCGGCGAGGATCGGGAGGTAGGCGATCGCGGAGGCCAGGCAAAAGATTATGCAAAAGCGCTTCGGGAAGGATTTGCCCAGAAAATTCATCTATTCACCTTTTTGGCCGGAGTCTTGGCGGGAGTCTTAGAGGGATTGGCCGCGGGCTTCTTGGCCGGCCGCGGAGCGGCCGGCGCCTTTTCCGGCAGGCCGAGCCGGGCGCGGAGCTGCGCGCGCGCGAAATCCATCATGCCCTGGGCGTTGGCGTCCTTCTCGACGGCCCGGGCGGCGTCCAGCGCGGCGAGGCCCTTCGCGTCCCCGACAAGCCCGATGGTGGACGCCGCCTGCTGGCGCGTCGCCGCGTCCGGGCTCTTGAGGGCGGCGTAGGCGATGGGAAGGCCCGACGTATCCCCCGCCTTCGCCAGCGCGGCGGCGGCCTGCACGCGCACGCCCGCGTCGGCGTCCCTGAGGGCGGCCGCGAGGAACGGGGCCGCGCCGGGATCGGCGATGAGGCCGAGCGACTTGGCCGCCTCCGCGCGCACGCCCGCGTCGGCGTCGGACAGCGCGGAGGTGAGGGCGGGGACGGCTTCCTTGGAGGCGATCTCCCCGAGCGAGGACACGGCGACCTTGCGCGCGGAGGCGTCGGGATCGGCCAGGACGGAGGCGAGCGCCCCGACGGCGCCGGCGGCGCGCAGCTTGCCGAGCGCGCGCATCGCCGCGTGCCGCACCGGCGCGGACCCGTCCTTCAGGGCGCCCATCAGCGGGGCGGCCGCCGCGGGGTCTCCGATATAGACGAAGGCGATCGCCGCGGCCTGGCGCACGCGCGGATCGGCGTCGCCTGTCAGCACCGCCGCGAGCTTGGGCACCGAGCCGCGCGAGCGCAGCTGGCCCAGGGCCTCGCAGGCCGCCGCGCGCACGAAGGGGTGGGGGTCGCCTAAAAGCGTCTCGAGCGCGGGCACCGCGGCGGCATCGCGTGATCGCCCGAGGACCTCCGCGGCCTGCCGGCGCGTCATCGGATCGGAGGCCTTGGCCGCCTCGAGCGCCGCCTTGAGCGGGTCGGGGGTCTGCGCGGGAACGAGAGGCGCTATTAAGAGGAATGCGGCCGCGAACGACAGGCGGAGGGTCACATATTGATTCTAGCGAGTAGTCCCCCCCGCCATCAAGCGGAATCAGTGAATGACGCCGATCTTGCGTATGACCGTGGCGGTGCCGCCGGGCGCCTTGACCTTGATGCGGGCCGTGTAGCCGCCCTTGGAGACGTTGACGCCGGCGTCATTGCGGCCGTTCCACGGGACGAAGTTCTGGCCGAGCTTGCCGCCCTCGGAGCCGGGAGGGATGCTGATGGTCTTGACCAGGTAGCCCAGAGCGTCGTAGATCGTGATCGTCACGTCGGAGTCGCCGTTGAGGATGTAGGTGATCTTCGTCAGGCCCAGGTCGCCGCCCTTGCGCGAGTCGAAGGGGTTGGGGAAGTTGCTCACGCCCGTGATGATCTCGGAGGTGATGCCGGTGCCGGCGCTCGCGGCCAGCGGCGACCAGGTCGAGGCCACGCCGGCGCCGCTG
>JAKFCD010000075.1:0-41161 GCA_036676805.1 Elusimicrobiota bacterium | reverse complement strand
GGAGGCGGCGCCGGGGGGAGCGCGGCCGGGCGCGGCGCGGCGGCCCGCGCCTCCGGCGCGGGAACCGGCTTGCGCAGGGCTCCGAGCAGGGCCTTAGCCTGCGGCGAGAGGGGCTTGCCGGGATTCGCCGGACGCGAGGCCTCCTCGAGGCGCCGGGCCGCCGCGGCGCGCGCGGCGGAGTAAAGCCCGAGGGCCTCCTCGCGCCGCACCAGCAGGACCGCGGCGCACACGGGGAGGAGGAGGCTTGAGACGACGGCCTTCACGCGGCGCGTCCGCCGCGACCGGCCGGCGAGGGCCGCGGCGCGCGCGGCCTCAAAATCGCTCTCGGACCACGGGCGGCGGCACCCCTCGCACACGTCGCGGGCCCGGCTCAGGGGCGCCCTGCAGCCGGGGCAAGGGATCGTTTCCTCGGTCATTCGGCGGATCATAACAATAATTACCCATTGACGCCGACGGGCAAGACCCTTATCCTTGGCGGGACGATGAGAATCCGGCTGCTGACGAAGTTCGTGCTGGTGATGGGCGCGCTCGCGCTGACTCCCGCGATCTATATGGCCGCGCACCTCTCGACGGTCAGCCAGAAGGGCATCCAGGCCTCGGTGCTGGAGCTGCACACCTCGCTGGCCGGCGCCCTCGCCGACCAGGTCGAGGCCTACCTGAAGGTCAACGACGAGAAGATTCTCTTCGCCGCGAACTCCCTGATGCAGGACCTGACCTGGGAGCAGAAGCAGCTCGTCCTGCGAAGCCTCATCGACACCCATCCCGACGTCATGGACATCTCCGCCCTCAACCGCCGCGGCCTCGAGGTCATCAAGGTCTACAACCCCAAGCTCTCCGCGGAGTCCCCCCTCGCCAACCGCTCGGCCGAGGAGGGCTTCATCGCGGCGGCGAGCGGCCGGCACAACGCGCGGGTCGTCGCGAGGATCGGAGACGACGTCGTCCTGCTCGCCTACTACCCGCTCAACGAGTCCGTCATCCTGCGCGTCGCGGTCTCCTTGGTCGCGTTCTCCGAATGGATCGGCTCGAAGCAGGCCGGAGGCACCGGCTTCGCCGTCATCGTCGACGGCAAGGGCGAGCCCCTCTTCTATCCCCGGGAGCTCGTCTCCCCGGAGACCTTGACGGACCTGCCCCGCTGGCCCATCGTCGCCGCCGCGCTGCAGTCGAAGTCCCTCGGCTCCAGCGAGTTCAGCGACGCCCAGCGGCGGGAGCTCGTGGGCGCCTACGCGCCGGTGCGCAGCATGGGCTGGGCCGCCGTCTTCATCCAGCCGCGCGACGAGGCCTACGCCGCCTCCCTCGAGATGCGCCGCACCTCGAGGATCATCCTCATCATCGTGGTCGCCGTCACGATCATCGCCTCCCTTCTCATGGCCCGCCTGCTCACCTCGCCGCTGCTGTCGCTGACGCAGGCGGCGGAATCCGTCGCCAAAGGCGCGTTCGACGTCTCCGTCAAGATCTCCACGCGCGACGAGCTCCAGGACCTCGCCGAGACCTTCAACAAGATGGCGGCACGGCTGCAAGCCTACGCCGCCCTGCAGATCGACCGCCTCGTCGCCGAGCAGCGCAAGACCCAGGCGATTCTCTATACGATCGACGAGGGCATCCTGCTCTCCGACGACCGCTCGAACCTGCAGCTGGCCAACCGCCGCGCGCTGGACATGCTCGCCATCGATCCCGAGGTCCCGTTCGAGGGCAAGCCGCTCTCGGAGGTCGCGGCCGCCTCCGGCCTCACCGCCGCCGTGGCCGATTCCGCCGCTCAGTCCAAGCCCGAGGCCTTCATCGACGTCGAGCTCGGCGAGGCCAAGAGCCGCGTCTTTTTCCGGGTGAGGTCGCTGCCGGTCAAGATCGCCGACGGCGCCTCGAGCGGCGCCGTCGTGACCGCGCTGCGCGACGTCACCTTCGAGAAGGCGCTCGACAAGATGAAGGACGATTTTCTCCACAACATCACTCACGACTTGAGAAACCCGCTGGGCTCGGTCATCGGGTTCGTCGAGATGCTGCTCAAGGGCGGCGCGGGCGAGCTCACCGCGCAGCAGAGGACGATCATCCTATCGATGCAGCGCTCGCTGAGCCGCCAGCTGTCGCTGATCAACAACATCCTCGACATCGCCAAGATGGACTCCGGCCGCACGCAGCTCCAGCTCAAGAGCGTTTCCCCGGCCGAGTTCGCCGCGCGCTCGATGGGGATGCTCGAGTCCCTGTATATCCAGAAGAAGCTCAACGTCGTCCTGGCGATCCCGCCGGAGCTGAAGCTGACCGCCGATTCCGACCTGCTCGAGCGCGTGATCACCAACCTGCTCGGCAACGCGATCAAATACACCCCCGCGGGCGGCTCGATCACGATCGGCGCGGAGGAGATCGAGGGCGGCAAGGCCGTGCGCTTCTGCGTCGCCGACACGGGGCCGGGCATCCCCGAGGCCTACCTGACGCGCGTCTTCGAGAAGTTCGAGCAGGTGACGGGCCAGCGCAGCGGCGGCACCGGCCTGGGGCTGACCATCACCAAGCACTTCGTGGAGGCCCATCTCGGGAGAATCTGGGTGGAGTCGGAGCTCGGGAAGGGCTCCCGGTTCTGCTTCACGGTCCCCCAAGGGCTCGCCGTCGCCGAGAACGGGGCCGTCGTCGCGTCCTAGGACGTCCTAGAACTCCACGCCCAGCATCGACCGGACGGTGGAAACGAGCATATCGTACTGGTAGGGCTTGGGGATGAACCCCGCCGCGCCCAGGTTCGCGACCAGCTCCTTCGTCTCGGGGTCGAACTGGCTCGAGCACATGACCACGGGGCAGGCCTCAAGGCGGTCGAGGGCCTTCATCCTCTCGAGCACCTGTATGCCCGTCATCCCCTGCAGGTTGATGTCCGTGATGATCAGGTCGAAGAGCTCCGTGTCGATCTTGACCATCGCCTCCTCGACGCTGCCGCAGATCGTCAGGTCGAAGGGCCCCGCGCTGAGGATGCTCTCGATGAGTTCCTGATAGCCGGGCTCGTCCTCGACGATCAGGATGCGCTTGCGTGCGATCACGGGGGCGGAAGTCGCGTCCATTGCGCCTATTTCAACACATATTGACGCGGGCTCGCGAATTTCCCGACGGCGCCCAAAAGGTCCAGCGGCGCCACCCGGCACCAATACCGTCCGGGCGGGATGCCCAGGAAGGCGGCCGAGACGCTCTCGTCCCAGTCGACGTTCTTGGAGACCAGCAGATCCGAGATATCCTGGACCTCGCTGCACTGGATGCGGTAGCCCGAGACCATGGAGCCGAGCTTGAGCTCGGCGAGCGCGGCTCTGGGATCGTTCGCCGCGGCGGAGGGAAGCGCGGCGGCGGGAGCGGCCCTAGATGGCACCGCGGGGGCCCTCGTCCCCTGGAGCCCGGCCAGCATCCCGCCCTTGAGCTCGGCGGCGCGCGCCTCGAAGGCGGGCATGTCCGCGATCTGGGCCGGGACGCTGGGCGCCAGGCCCAAAGCGACTTCCGACGACATGCCCATCTTGACCGCCACGGTCCGGCCGGCGGCCGCGACCAGGGCCTCGCCGCGCAGGACCTCGACCTTCGTGCTCATGTCGTCGCGCACCGTGGCGACGTAGCGCGTGTCCCCGCTTTTGGGGGTGACGACGGCGCCCGCGGTGACGATCTTGGCGCGACCGATGAAGGTGCCGCCGCGCTTGAGCTCGACCGCGTAATCCTTGTTGACGGGCTTGATGACGGCCATGGAGTTCGGCCCCAGCTTCAGGAGGTCGTCGTCGAGAAAGCGCACCGACGCGGAGGAGTCGTCCAGGGTCCGGATCCAGTCGTTGCGGTAGAGCTCCATGTTGTCGGCGCCGGGCTTCCACGCGGCGGTCGCCTTGCGGCGGAACATCACGCTGTTGACGCGGCTGACCAGGCGCGCGGCGCGCAGCTCCTCGCGGATCAGCCGCGAGGGGACGCGCAGCGTCATGCCCGGAAGCGCCACCGTGGGGTCCGAGGACAGCGTCTTATTATGCTTGACGATCTCATCCCACTTGGCCGGGTCCTTGAGGTACTTGTTGGAGATGGCCCACAAGGTGTCTCCGGGCTTGACGACCACGTCCTGGAAATCGGACGCGGAGGCATCCGGCGGCCAGCAGAGGGCAGCGGCCAGCAGCGCGCTCGAGATTATCCCGCCCATGCCTCAGTGTAGCCGTTTAGGGAAATTAAGCAAGGGCGCCATAAGTAACCCCGTATGCGACACTCTTGCCAAGGACCGATCATCGGCTTGCCCCGAGCTGGCCGAGAGGCGCCGCGACTACGGGCTTACGAAGACCGGGCTGCTAAAAGAGCACGGCCTTTAATGCCGGGCGGGGACCGCGCTCAGCTTGTCGCAGGCCTTGGCGCAGCGCTCGCACGCGTCGGCGCAGGCCAGCATGACCTTGTCGTCGCCGAGGCGACGGCAGTCGGCCGCGCAGGTCCGGCAGATCTCCGCGCAGGCGCCGCAGGTCTCCCGATGAAAAGGCGAGCCCCTCAAGAGAAAATCCGCCGAGGTCCTGCAGATCTCGAGGCAGTCGGTCAGCATGCGGATATGGTCCGCCCCGGCGTGCTTGCCCCCCTTCGTCAGGCAGTGCTGGATCGTCGCGACGCATTTCCGATAGCAGTCCAGGCATTCCTGGGCGCAGTGCTGCAGCTCCTTATTATCGTGCATGACGCCTCCTTGAATCTTCGCGCAGCTAATACCGCCGAAAGCTGAGGTAACGAGGGCGTCCGCGCCGCCTGACGTCGAGCACGACGCCTTCCCGCAGCGAGGCCCCCCGGGCTTCATTTGACGAGCTTGTTGTCGGGACGGCGCGGGGGATCATTGGGCGGGCGCGGCGCGACCTTGCCGTGCTTGGCCTCGTACTCGATCGCCGCCGGCGCCAGGCTCTGATTGACCTCGGCGTCCTTCGGGGCCTCGTCGACGGAGGCGACGATCGCTCCGATCGGGCATTCCGGCAGGCAGACGCCGCAGTCGATGCAGACTTGGGGATCGATGATCATGTAGGGCTTGCCCTCATGCTCGATGGGATGTATGCATTCGACGGGGCAGACGTCCACGCAATCTGCGTACTGCTCGCCCACGCACTTCTCGGTGATGACGTATGGCATGGCTCCCTCCAGGGCGCATACTGTACCCGAGCCTGGAGGGCCTTGGCCACGACGGCGCCGTACCTCCTTTGTCGCGGACCCAAGACGGCGGCTCCGCGTCGACGCCGCCCGGGCCCGGCGTCCACGGGATGTGCGGCTTTCACGCCGCGCGCGCCGCTTTGCGCGACGGGGCCTGATTCCGGCACGCGGCCGTTACGCGCCCGCAATGGCCAAGGCCCCGCGGGGAAGGTAGCATGCGGTCGAAAGGAGGCGACTATCATGACATTCAGAGACATCATTCCCTGGGCCAAGCACCGAAGAGGCGCCGCGTCCGACCGATTCGAGATCATGCGCGGGGCGGTGGAGCCCTTGTTCGAGAAGCCCTGGGCGCTCATCGGCGGGGCGGGGCATCTGCCGGAGGTGGACGTGGAGGAAAAGCCGGAGGAGATCGTGGTCTCGGCGAAGCTGCCCGGCATGAAGCGGGAGGACGTCAAGGTCGAGGTGACCGAGAACACCTTGACGATCCGGGCCGAGCAGGCGCGCGCGCAGGAGCAGCGCCGGCACGGGGTGCTCCAGCGGCGCGAGTCGTCGCGTTCGTTCCTCCGGCGCTTCTCGCTGCCGTCCCCGGTCCGGACGGACGACGTGAAGGCCGCCTTCAAGGGCGACCGGCTGGAGATTCATCTGCCGCGCGTGACGCCGGCGCAGGTACGCCTCATCGACATCGAATAAAGGGAGACATTCCATGGCCAAAGAAATGAGCAGAACGCAGGAAACGCCGGTCGCCGTTCAGCGCGCGGAGCAGGACCCGTTCCGGGAGATGATCGGCTTCCGGGACACGATCAACGGCATGTTCGAGGATTTCTTCAGCGGGCGCCCGCTGCTCGCCTCCGTCTTTCCCGAAACCGCTCTGGTGGGCCGCGGCTATGCCCCGCCGGTCGACATCTGCGAGACCGGCGACGAGCTCATCGTCTACGCCGGGCTGCTGGGGGTCAAGAAGAACGAATGCAAGGTCGAGGTCAAGGACAACACCCTGATCCTCAGCGGCGAGCGCAAGGAACCCTCGGAAGGATCCCGGGATTGGCTTAGGCGCGAGCTGCCTTACGGCGAGTTCTACCGGGCGTTCGCTCTTCCGACAAGCGTGAAGGCCGACCAGGTCAAGGCCCGCTACGGGGAGGGCGTGCTCGAGATTCATCTCCCGAAGGCCGAGTCGGCGAAGTCGCGCACGATCAGCATCGACTAGGACGCCGGGACGGGACGCGGACGCCGCGCGCGCGGCGTCCGCGTCGGGTGCCGCAGGCCCGTCGAAAAACATTCACCTGGCGGGAGTCGTCAGCGCCCGTCGCTGGCCCTATACTCCTAGGAGAAGCCGTTCAGCTTCAGGAGGAACGTCTATGAACACATCCACATCGTGGGCGTTGACGTTGGCGTTGGTCCTGGCGGGAGGCGCGGTCCGGGGGCAGGGGGCGGCGCTGCCCTTGCAGGACTACCCTCAAAGGAACGTGTCGGACCGCCAGGAAAAGGGCGTCGTCATGGCCGTGGACGCCGCCGCGGGCAAGCTGAAAGTGAAGGACAGCACGGGGAAGATCCGGCGGTTCTCCGCCGCCAAGGCGAAGGTCGACACGGTCGAGGGCAAGACCATCTCGCTGGCCGACCTCGCCGTCGGCGACGAAGTCGCCGTCTCGTATAACCTCTCCTTCAAGGGCAGGGACGCGACCGAGGTGCTCCGGCTGAAAAAAACCCTGAGAAGGTAGCCTCCTCCGGCGGACTCGTCCGGCCGCCCCTCGCCGGTCCCACCTATGCTAAAATGTTCCTTCAACCGCTCAATATTTTCTGATTCACGTTCGTTCACGGAAGGGTGACCGAGCGGTTGAAGGTAGCAGTCTCGAAAACTGCCAAGGGGGCAACTCCTTCGAGGGTTCGAATCCCTCCCCTTCCGCCATTTTGATTTATGTCCTGGCTCCCTAAATTAAAGAACCCGTTCAAGAAAGAAGAGCCCGCGCCGGCCGCGGACGCCTCCCCCATGCCCGGCATGCCGCCGGGGATGCCGCCGCTGCCCCCCGAGATCGCCAACGACCCCAAGATGAAGGGCATGATGGGCACCTTCTTCCGCAAATGGAAGGACCCGGCCTTTCTCAAGCAGCTGCGCGTCCTCGCCGGGCACATGCAGAAGGAAGGCGTCGACATCAAGGACATGAAGGCCGTCCAGGCCTGGCTCGAGAAGAACAAGGAGCGCGTCGAGAAGGGCGCATTCGAGGAGGAGGCGGCCGCGCCCGGCGTGACCGTGGTGAACACCGGCCCCGTGGTCGGCCGCAACGACCCCTGCCATTGCGGCTCCGGCAAGAAGTTCAAGAAGTGCCACGGAGCCTAGTGCTCCTCCACCTCGAAAGGACCTTGGTTCTGGCTTGCGTGGGCGTGGCGGCCGAGGTGGTGTTCACGGCGCTGGCCTCGGGCAAGCGCGACCGGCGGCTGCTGGGCTTCTCCTACGTGTGGATGCTCCCGGTCTACGCCCTGCTGTATCCGGGGTTCGCCTTTCTCCTGCCGCTCGTCGGGGATCGGGCGTGGCCGCTGCGCGGGGCGCTTTACGCCGTCCTCATCATGGTCTGCGAGCTGCTGACCGGTCTCGCGCTGCGCGCGGCGGTCGGGGAGGCTCCGTGGGAGCCGGAGTACCGCGGCCATAAATGGGCCGTCCTGAGCCTGGTGCGCCTCGATTATTTTCCCGCTTGGGCGGCCGGCGGGCTCCTTTTCGAGCGCGCCTACCGCCTCGTCGCCGCCTAGGCGTCTAGGACTTCGAGCTGCAGGCGCCGGTTGAGAGCCTCGGCGCGCTCCTTGATCACGTCGAGCTCGGTCTCGAGAGCGTGGTCCAGCCAGCGGCGGACCAGCGGCTGCAGCGGGCGCAGGAAGAACGGCAGCTCGTACTCCTCGTCGTGCACGAGCATGGTGCCGCCGTTGACCGGGCGGATCGTCATGCGGCACTCCATCCGGCCGAGCGGGCCGGTGACCATCACGGCGCGGTAGCCGCCGTCCGGCTCGAAGTCGAAGCGGAACGTCCCGCGCCAGGGCATCCCGAAGAAGCGCCCGCTCGCCTCGGCGGATTCCCCCTCGGGGGACACCGCGATGGCGTCGACCTTCGGGTCATAATGGGCGACCTCGGAGAGATCGCGAAGATAGCCTCGGACCGAATCGTACGGGGCGCTGATGAGGATGCGGCGGGTGACGTTCAACATGGTCTCGGGGGAAGGAAATTGGAGCGGGCGAGCGGAATCGAACCGCCGTCTGATCCTTGGCAAGGACCCGTTCTACCATTGAACCACGCCCGCGGTTCCCGACCATCATAGCAAGATTTGGTAGGATGGGCAATATGACCCTTCCCGAGGCCGACACCGACACGCTCGCGCGGGTCCTCCAGTTCTCGATCTCCCCCGCCGTCCTCGTCTCCGCCGTCGGGCTGCTGCTGATGTCGGCGACCAGCCGCCTGGGCCGGGCGATCGACCGCTGCCGCTCGCTGGGCCGGGAGCTCGCGGCCCCGGCCGCCGCCGCGCGCGCCGCGCTGCAGGAGCAGCTCGACATCACGCACAAGCGCGCGCACTGGCTCCAGCGCAGCATCACCTTGTTCGGCGCGAGCCTGTTCCTGTCCTGCCTGATGGTATTTCTTCTGTTCCTGAAGATACTCGCGGGCTGGCCCGTCGGCGGGCTGGTCGTCGCCGCGTTCGCGCTCGACGTGCTCGCGCTGATGGCCGGGGTCGCCTGCTTCCTGCGCGACCTGACGCTCGGGCTGCTCGCGCTCGACATCGAGCTTTCCCCCCACCTGAAGAAGACCTAGCGCGGGCGGCCGGTCGCGCCTCGCTTTAGCTCGCGTAGTCGCGTCCGGGAGGATGATCCTCCGGGCCCGGCGACCGCGCGCCGGCTCCCTCCGGATCATCCGCCCGGCCTGATATGGACGAGCCCCGTCAAGGTTCCCGCGCTTAAGTCGACGACGAGGTTATCCCCATTACTTCCAGCGCTGGAGGTAAGGGGGATACCGAATAAAGCGCGAGGCTGAGGTCGCCGGGCGGCTGGAGCCTCGCCCGGACGGAGCTCAGACCGGCTTGACGGGCTGCGGCGGCGGGAAGTGCTGCTGGAGGGAGGCGGCCTCGTCCTCGACCATGCGCCGGTTCTCCTCGTCGCGGGCCTCGAGGATCTCGCCGAGCTTATCGACGAGGACGGCGACCACCTTCGGGTCGAACTGCTTCCCGGATTTCTCCTGGATGTACTTGACGGCGTCCGACACGCTCCACTCGCCCTTGTAGACGCGCTTGGAGGACAGCGCGTCGAAGACGTCGGCGACCGTGACGATGCGCGCCTCGATCGAGATCGCCTCGCCCTTGAGCGCGTACGGATAGCCCGTTCCGTCGTACCACTCGTGATGGCCGACGGCGATCTTGGCGGCCAGGCGCAGCAGACGGCTCTCGGCGTTGGCCAGCATCTTCGCGCCGTAGATCGTGTGCTTCTTCATCTCCTCGAACTCCTCGGGCGTGAGCTTCGCCGGCTTTCGAAGAATCGAGTCCGGAATGGCGACCTTGCCGATGTCGTGCAGCGGCGCGGCGTAGCGGATCTCCTCCGCCTCGAGGAAGGAGAGGCCCATGCCCTGGGCGAGGATGCCGGAGAAGCGGCTCATGCGCCGCAGGTGGCGCCCGGTGTCCTCCTGGTCGCGGTACTCGGCCACGAGCGCCATGCGGTAGATCGTTTCCAGGTGAGAGCGCCGAAGGTCGTCATAGAGGGTGGCGTTCTCGATGAAGGTGGCGGCCATGGTGGCGAGGATGCGCAGCAGCCCCTCGTCTTCTTCTGTAAACGAACCTCGCGACTTGTTCAAGACCTCGAAGACTCCGAGAGCCTTGCCGTCGCGGCCGCGCAGGGGCACGGCGAGGACGGTGCGCGTCTGGTAGCCGGTGATGCGGTCGAGGTCCTGCGCGAAGCGGGTGTCCTTGTACGCGTCGCGGATGTTTACCGCCGAGCCGGTGCGCGCGACGAAGCCGGCGATGCCCTGGCCGATCGGGATGCGCAGGACCTTCTCCTCCATGCCGAGCGCGATCTTCGTCCACAGCTCGCCCTTGTAGAAGTCCACGAGGAACACCGAGCAGCGGTCGGCGGAGAGGATGTTGCGCACCTCCTCGGCGATGATGCCGAGCAAGGCGTCGAGGCTGGTCTCCGCCGCGACCATGCGGCCGAAACGGGCCAGGAGGGACTGGCGCTGCTCGAGCTCTTGTCTACGCCCCATGTTTTTTCTCGAGCGCCCCCGCGACGAACTCGGAGAGGTGAAGCACCCGGGCGTCAGGATAGTATTTACGAAAACCGCGGGCAAGCTGGATGAGGCAGGAGGTGGAGCTCGTCAGGACGACCCCGGCCTGGACGGCCGCGGCGCCGCCGATCTTGGTCTTGAGCAGCTCCTCGGATAGGTCCTCATGGACGAAGGCGAAGGCCCCCGCCCCCCCGCAGCAGGCGTCGGCGCCCGCCATCTCGCAGAACGAGCCGCCCGCCGCCTTCTGGGCGGCGCGGCGCGGCTGGGCTTTGAGGCCCTGCGGATTGATCGCCCGGCAGGAGTCGTGATAAGTCGTCTCGACGCCTTCGGCCGCGCCCGCCGGCAGCTTGTCGGCGCATTCGCCGTAGACCTCGATGACGTCGCGGACCCTCTTGGAGAAGGCTTCGGCGCGGGAGCGCCACTGCGCGTCCTCGGGCTTCAGGAACAGCTGGGGGTAGGATTTGAGGAAGGCGACGCAGGAGGAGCAGTCGCCGATAACGGGCTCGGATCCGCTCTTCTCCGCGTGCTCGATGTTCTTGCGGGCCGACTCGCGGGCGTCCTCGAGGTCGCCGTAGTTGTGGGCCAACAGGCCGCAGCAGGGGTTGTCCAGGCAGGCGCCCTTGCCCAGCAGCTCGTCGAGCGCGGACAGCGTCGCGACGCCGACGCGCGGGAAAAGGTAGCGGGGGCCGCAGGGGGCGAAGTAGCGGTAGGCGGGGGCCTCCGGAGTCTCGCGGTTCTTCGTCAGGTCGTCCAGGTTCCAGAACGGCGCCTCCCGCGTGTGCGCATCCATCGCGGCGAGGACCGGGAGTCCGGCGGCGCGGAGCGCCGGCCGCCCCAACGCCGATATGCCGAACCGCTTCAGGAGAAAGCCGATTTTAAGAAGAACGGCAAAAAGTCGTGGACTCGTTATCATGATCCGGCACACCGCCCTCACGAGCCAGTGAGTTTCGCCCCTCAGCATACGCCTTCCTTCAAGGACGATATCGACGACCGGAACCTTCGCGTAACAAGCGGTCGTGCAGGCGCCGCAGGTCAAGCACGTCGACAACGCCTCCATCGCGGAGACCTTGTCGTCCAGCTTGCCTTCAAGCATCAAACGTACGATTTGATTCCTGCCGCGCGGCGACTTCGACTCGTCGCCCGTGGCGACGTAGGTGGGGCAGGCCTGCTCGCAGTAGCCGCAGCGGGAGCACTGGCTCGCCGCGTCGTAGGTGGACCGCTCGCCGAGGTCCGTCAGGAGACGCTCCAGCGATTCGGCCATGCCTTATTGTACCAGTCCCGGGTTGAGACGGCCCTCGGGGTCGAAGGCCTCGCGGACCTTGAGCGCCCAGGGAGAGAGCTTCGGCGGCCTGGAGGCCGGCGGGGCCGCGGGAACGTCGACCGGGCGCGCGTGGAGCTTCATCGTGACCTCGAGGATCACGCCGTAGGTCCCCCACGAGCCGAGCAGCAGCCGGGAGAGGTCGTAGCCGGCCACGTTCTTGACGACCTTTCCGCCCAGCTCGACGACGTCGCCGTTGGAGAGGAGCACGCGCATGCCCAGGACGTCCTCGCGCAGGCCGGACCACGGCCGCGTCGCGAGCAGGCCGCCGATCGTGCCGCCCCCCTTGGGCAGGCGCACGAAGACGCCCTGGCTTTCCAGCTCGCGCTGCAGGGCGTGGAGCGAGACGCCGGTCTCGACGGTGAGCGTATAGTTGCGCTTGTCGAGATCCGCGATGCGCCCGAGGCCCGTCGTCAGCAGCTCGACGGCTCCCTCCGGGGTCTCGTCCTTGAAGCGCGTCGAGGCCCCGCGCACGCGGAAGGAGGCGCCGCCGGGAGCCGAGCGCACCTTGTCGACGAGCAGCTTCGCGTACTCCGAGAGCGCGCCCGCGGGAGGCCGGATGAAGCCGAGGCCCGGCTTCGTTCCCGGCAGCGGGAAAATCTTGTCGGGGTTGGCCAGGCCGTCGGGATCGAGGGCGGCCTTGACCCGATGGAAGAGCTTCAAGGTTTCGGGCGTAAAGAGCCAGGCCATCGCGTCGCGCTTGTCGAGGCCGATGCCGTGCTCGCCCGACAGCGAGCCCCCGAGCTCCACGCAGGCCTGCAGCATGTCGTGGCCCGCGGCCTTGACTCTTGAGGTTTCAGCGGCGTCGCGTTCATCATAGGCGATATTGGGATGAATATTGCCGTCGCCGGCGTGGAACAGCAGGTAGGCCTTCACCGCGTGCTTCGCCGCGATCTCCTGGATGCGGCGGACAACGTCCGGCAGCTTGTCGCGCGGCACCACGCCGTCCTCGACGAGGACGTTCGGCGCCAGGCGCGCCAGCGCGGCGTAGGCCCCGCGCCGTCCTTCCCACAGGCGCTCGCGCTCGGCCGCGTCGGCGGCGGCGCGCACCGTGGCCGCGCCCGACTCGCGGCATAGGCGCTCGACCTCGGCGGCCTCGCGGGCGCAGTCGGCGGCGGCGCCGTCGAGCTCGATGAGCAGGATCGCGGGGTCCTTCGGGTAGCCCAGCGGGCGCCCGACCTCCACCGACTCGACCGTCGGGCGGTCCATCGCCTCGAGGGCCCGGGGCAGGACGCCCGCGGCGATGATCGCGGAGACGCAGGCGACCGCCGCGTCGATCGACGCAAAGCCCGCGAGCACGGTGCGCGTGTCCTCCGGCAGCGCGGTCAGCTTGACCCACAGCTTGACGAGCACGCCCAAGGTCCCCTCGGCGCCGATCATCAGGCTCAGAAGCTCGGGCCCATCGTCCTCCAGGGAGAATTTCGCGAGCGAGCCGTCGGGCATCACGGCCTCGACGGCGAGCACGTGATTCGTGGTCACCCCGTACTTGAGGCAGCGAGGGCCGCCCGCGTTCTCCGCCGCGTTGCCGCCGAGCGTGGAGACCCGGAAGCTCGCCGGGTCGGGGGCGTAGAACAGGCCGACCTTCTCCGCTTCCTTCTGGAGGTCGAGATTGACGACGCCGGGCTCCACGCAGGCGACGCGCCCCGCCGCGTCGAGCGAAAGGATGCGGTTGAGCCGCGCGAGCGAGATCACGAGGCCGCCCTTGACCGGGATGCAGCCGCCGGACAGGTTGGTCCCGGCGCCGCGGGCGATGAAGGGAACCCCGTTGGCCGCGCACCAGGCCACCGCCCGGCGCACGTCGTCCGCGCTGCGCGCGATCAGCACCGCGTCGGGGCGCGCCCGATCGAGGGCGCCGTCGTAGGAGTAGACCGCGAGCTCGGCGGGCGAGGAGCGAAGGGAGCCGGGCGCGACCCGCGCCCGGAGCTCGTCGAGGCGCATCAGGACGCCGGTGGATTCGTCGGCGGAGGCTGCGCGGCCATGCGGATCATCGCCGGGCCCGGCGGCGCGGGCGGCGGGGCCGGCGCGGCCGCGGCCTTGGGCACCGGGAGCTTGAAGAAGAAGAAGGAACCCACGCCGAGCTCGGACTCGATGCCCATATCGCCGCCGTGCATCTGCACGATCTCGCGCGAGATCTTAAGGCCCAGGCCGAAGCCGGCCTTGCGCATGGTCTGGGCCTCCTTCGTCTGAAAGAAGCGCTCCCAAACGCGCGGCAGGTCCTCCTTGGAGATGCCGATGCCCGTGTCGCGCACGCCGATGATCACCCACTCGGGCTCGACGCGCGCCTCGATGACGACCTTGCCGCCTTCCTTCGTGTACTGGATCGCGTTCGTGCTCAGGTTCTGGATGACCTGCCCGATGCGGTTCGGGTCGCCCTGCAGCGCCGGGATCGAGGGCGGCAGCGCCGTCGAGAACTGGATCTGCTTGCGCGAGGCGACGACGTCCACGCGCGACTTGACCTCGCTGACCACGGCGGCGAGGTCCAGCGCGCCGATCTCGACGCGCAGCTTGCCCGACTCGATGGCGGCGAGGTCCACGAGGTCGCTGACGAGCAGGTTCAGGGTCTTCGCCGCGTTGTGGATATGCGAGGCGCACTTAAGCTCCTCGGGACGCTCCTTGAGGCGCATGCCGAGCACCTCGCTGTAGCCGAGGATGGCCGTCAGCGGGTTCTTGACGTCGTGCGCGACGGTCGCGAAAAACTTGGTCTGGAAGCCGTTGACCTCGGCGAGCTTCTGAGCGGCCACCTCGGCCGCCTTGCGCAGGCGGAGGTTCTCGAGGAGCAGGAAGCGGCGCTCGAGGGCGCGCTCGATGGAGAGCATCAGGCGAGTCACGTCGATCGGCTTGAGGATGGCGTCGTCGAGGCCGAGCTCGACGGCCCGGCTGACGCCCTTGAGCGCGTCCTGCGCCGGGAACTGGTCGATCATGAGCACGATGCGCAGGTCCTTGTCCTTCTCCCGCATGGCCAGCGCGAGCTTGGCGCCGGCGAGCTTGGTCGCCTCCAGAGCGCTTCCGCCGATCGCCGCCAGCGCGAAGGGCTTCTTTTCCATGAGGCGCATGCCCTCTTCCCCGTCGGTCGTCGTCGCGACCTCGTAGCCGCGCGCGAGCAGGGCCTCGGACAGGCGCGCGAGCGTCGTCAGCTCGTTGTCGATGAGGAGGATGCGCTCGACCTCGCGGGGGCCCGAGCGCACGGCCTCGAGCCCGTCGGTCAGGATCTCGGCGACGCGCACGGCCGCCTCGCGCGGCAGGACGGCGGGCACGCCGCCCTTGACGGACGCCGTCGCGGCGCGGATCGGATCGACGGTCGTCACCTGGTAGGAAACGGCGCCGGGAATCGTCAGGCGCAGCTTCGCGTCGAGCGCGGCCGCGTCCGCCCAGGCCTGGCTGAAGCGCACGACGGCCACCTTGCCGAGCATCGCCTGCGGCGCCTCGGTCTCCTCGGCCTTGCCGGCCAGCCGCTCCCAGAACCCCGCCGCCCCCTGCTTCGGAGCGGACGCGCGCTGCTCCTCGGCCAGGCGGTTCTGATCGGCCAGGAGCTCGACGAGCCCGACCGGCGTCTCCATCTGAATGAAGACGATCCCGGACTGGCGAAGCGCGTTCTGGACCGCCTGCGCGATGTACAGGCTCTGCTCTACGAGAAACACGACGGGGACCTCGCCCGCGCGGACCTGGTCGAGGAAGCCCTTCGGCGGCGGCCACATCAGGCGGCGCAAGGGCGCGGCCTGCGCGGGCGACAGCAAGGTCGCGGGCTCCAGCATGAACAGCGCGAAGCCGCCCTTCTCCTTCTGCAGCTGGCCCAGCGCGTCGCGATCGGCCGGCGGCACGCGGGTCGCGTCGAGCACGACGGCCGAGAACGCCTCGGTCGCCAGGCGCAGCGCGGCCGTCCGGACGTCGGGCGACGTCAGCAGCTCGAACTCCCGTCCCACCATGGACGGGGCCAGCTCGTTGACGAGGGCGGTGTCGGCGCCGACGAGCAGGACGCGGCCCTTGGGGTTCAAGCCAGGACCTCGGGCGCCAATTTCGCGGTGAAATGGGCAAGGCGCGGCGAGGCCGACACCAGCCGGAGGGGGCGGATCGACTTCGCGCGCCGGGCGACGTCGGAAACGACCTCGATCAGGAAGTCCACGTGGCTTTGGGTGTACACGCGCCTCGGGATCGCGAGGCGCACGAGCTCCATGCGCGCGGGCAGGAACTTGCCGTCCTCGCGGCGGCCGAACATCAGCGAGCCGATCTCCACGGACCGGACCCCCGCGGTCAGGTAGAGCTCGCAGGCCAGGGCCTGGGCGGGGTAGCCCGAGGGCGCGATGTGCGGCAGCAGACGGCTCGCGTCGAGGTAGACGGCGTGGCCGCCCGGCGGCTCGACGATGGGCACGCCCGCCTTGCGCAGGCCGTCGCCGAGGTACTCGATCGAGCGGATGCGGTACTCGAGGTAGTGCTCGTCGAGCACCTCGCGCAGGCCGACCGCCATCGCCTCGAGGTCGCGCCCGGCCAGGCCGCCGTAGGTGGTGAACCCCTCGCCGAGTATGAGGGTCTCGCGGGCCTCGCACATCCACTTCTCGTCGTTGAGCGCGAGGAACCCGCCGATGTTGACGAAGGCGTCCTTCTTCGCGCTCATCCAGCACCCGTCGGCGTAGGAAAAAATCTCGCGGACGATCTCGCGCACCGGCCGGGTCGCGTAGCCGGCCTCCCGGCGCTTGATGAACCAGGCGTTCTCGGCGAAGCGCGCGATGTCCAGGAAAAGGGGCACGCGGTAGTGCCTCGCGATCTCGGCGGCCGCGCGCAGGTTCGCCATCGAGACGGGCTGGCCGCCGAGGGAGTTGTTGGTCAAGGTCATCACGATCATCGAGACCCTGGCCGAGCCGAGCTCCTTGAGCCTGGCCTCCAGCGCGCGCAGGTCGATGTCGCCCTTGAAGTCGCCGGGCGCGGAGAAATCCAGCGCCTCGGGGACCGGGAGGTCGATCGCCGAAGCGCCGGACGCCTCGACGTTGGCGCGGGTCGTGTCGAAATGGGAGTTGGAGAGCACGACCTTGCCCGGGCCGCCCGCGACGGAGAAAAGGACCCGTTCGGCGGCGCGCCCTTGATGGACGGGCATGACGAAGCGCAGGCCGGTCAGGTCGCGCA
The DNA here is from genome assembly GCA_036676805.1 of Elusimicrobiota bacterium. GTDB lineage: Bacteria > Elusimicrobiota > Elusimicrobia > UBA1565 > UBA9628 > GWA2-66-18. The sequence goes on along the minus strand of JAKFCD010000075.1, from coordinate 24,392 downwards.
CCGTCCGCTCGAGCTCGTAGAAGCTGCGCGCCCCGGCGTAGGACTCGTCGCCGCGCATGATCGCCGACCACTGCTCGGCGGACATCGCCGAGGTGCCGGAGTCGGTCAGGAGGTCGATGAGGACCTTGTCGGCGGGGATCGCGAACAGGTTGTAGTCGGCGTCGCGCAGGGCCTGCTCGCGCTCGCCGCGCGTCGTGAAGCCGAGCGGCTCGACGCTCTTTATCTTGAACGGCTCGATGATCGTCTTCCAGCCCGCTTCCATCAATTGGTCTCCGAACCCGGGTGGTACTCGCAGTCCTTGCAGCGGCACAGCTTCCTCAGCATCTCGAAAGTATATATTCCCGTGCCGTGGCCGTCGCTGAAGGCGAAGCTCAGCGCGTAGTTCCCGACGACGTCCGCGCGCGTGGCGCCGAGGGTGTCGGGCACGGCCGCGGGATCGAGCAGGGATTCCCCCGTCCACTCGTCCTTGCACATGGCGCAGGGGCAATGGCGGCGCAGGAGGTGGAACGGAAGTTCGGTCTGGTGGCCGTCGTCCCAGACGATGCGCAGGCGCGCGTCTTCGACCTTCTCGATGGAGCGTGGGGTGAAATTCAGCATGGCGGGGATCTTCAGAATTTTATTATATCATCTCCGCACTATTAAAGGAGAGCCCATGCACCACGTCATCGCCGCCGTGCTCATCGCCGCCCTCTCGCCCTCCGCCCGCGCCGCCGCGGTCCCCGGCGACTTCGACGTCGTGCGGGTCAACGGGACGGCCATCCGTCAGTCCGAGGTGCTCGAGCGCCTCTGGAAGCGCCACGGCTCCCAGACCCTCGAGGAGATGATCGACGAGCTCCTCATGCGTCAAGCCGCGGCCTCTAAAAAAATCACCGCCTCGAGTTCCGACATAGATCGCCGTTTCGCCCGGCTCCAGGCCCAGTTCGGCAGCCGCGAGCTGCTCGTCAGCCAGCTCGAGCAGGCCGGCACCACGGTCGAGAAGGTCAAGGCGGACCTCGCCGAGGAGATCGTGCGCGAGAAGCTCGTCATGGACGCCAAGGGCATCAAGGTCGGCGACGACGAGCTCAAGAAGGCCTTCGACGCCAACAAGGACAAGCTCGGCAAGCCCGAGTCCGCACACCTGCGCCACATCCTGACCAAGACCGAGGCCGAGGCGGAGGAGATCGTCGCCAAGGTCAAGGGCGGCGCGGACTTCAAGACCTTGGCCCGGGACAGATCCCTGGCGGCCAGCGGCAAGGCCGTCGGAGGCGACTACGGGTTCGTCTCGCGGGGCATGCTGCCGCCCGAGATCGACGAGGTCGCCTTTTCGCTGAAATCCGGCGAGATCAAGGTCGTGCCCGGGCCGCGCGGCCATCACATCCTGCAGGTCGTCGCCAAGCGCCCCGCCGCGCCCGCCTCCTTCGCCGAGGTGAAGGAAGACCTGCGCGAGATGCTCCTCGCCGACAAGCTCAAGGACGCGTCCCAGGCCTTCATCCTCGAGTTGAGGCGCAAGGCCGACATCAAGACCCCCGGCCAGCCCCGCCCCGCCGCCAAGACCAAGTAACCCGGCGGCCCGGCCATCCTTGAGGCTGGCTTATCCATTTAACCGGACCTGAGCAGCAACTCGCACCGGTGCGAGTTCGCTCAAGGGACCGACTCGTCCCAGATGAGGCGGATTAACGGCATTGATTTTAAAAAGTAAAGACGTGTTGGACTCACTACACTAGGCCATGAGGCCCTGGGTTTCGCAGGCCCTTTGCCTCGGCGTCGTTGGGTCCTATACCCCTGCGGCGGGCGGCATGACGCGGGCTATACTGACCTCGATGCGACGAATGTGGCGGCTCTCGCTCGCCCTCATCATCGCCGGACCGGGGCCCGTATTCGCCCAAGTCTCGGTTCCCGTCCAAGTCCGCCTCGCCGCCCCCATCGCGCCGGTCACCGGCCCGGCCGGCGCGCTCGCCCCGGGGCTGACGCCGTTTGTCCCGGCGCTTTCCGCCCCCTCCCTGACGGCGCCTTCGCCGAGCGCCCCATGGGCGCTCGCGCCGGCCCTCGCCGCGCCGGCCGCGGCGATCCCCGCCTTGCCGGCCGCCGCCATACCGTCCGCGCTCGCCGCCCGGCCGCTGCCCGCCGCCGCCAAGGCCCGCGAGCCCGGCGCGGGAGCCGCGCCCGTCCTCCCCGGCGAGGCGCGGGCCGTGAAAACCGCCCTTGAGGGCCTGAAGACCGAGCTCGAGACCCCGAAGCCCGACGCCCGCGACCTCGCCGGCGGACGCGAGCACGCCGCGCGCTCCTTCGAGGCCAAGCTCGGCGTCGAGTCCTACGTTCCCGCCGCGCTGGCCGCCTTCACGGAGGGCGCGTTCCATCCGCTCGCCAAGGTCCAGACCCCCCCGCCGGCGCAGGCCGGCGACGACGGCGGCGGCCCGACGACGCCGCGCCCCGTCGAGTTCAACGGCGAAACCTTCCCCTCGGTCGCCTTCCGCCCCAACGAGCCCGTCGAGGCCCACATCGTCAAGGCCATCCAGAGCTCCAAGGAGTCCATCCAGATCGTCCTCTACGAGTTCACTTCGCGCTCCATCCTCAAGGCGCTCCTCGCCGCCAAGAAGCGCGGCGTCAAGCTCGAGATCATCCTCGACGACACCAGCGTCAACCCCCGAAACGAGCCCGACGCCGACTACAAGCGCTACCGCAGCGAGCAGATCTGGGCGCTGATCCGCAACCACGCCGACGTCGCCGTCCTCGGCAGCCCGACGAAGTACGGCATCAACCACCACAAGTTCGCGGTGTTCGACGGCAAGATGGCCGAGTTCGGCTCCTATAACTGGACATACACGTCGGAGAAGAACCACTACGAGAACGTGTTGTTCTCCGCGGACGCGGACCGGGTCAAGGCCTACCGGGACGCCTGGGCGCACCTTCGGGCGCTCAGCGTGAGCGTCGCCGATTCCGCGGCGAAGCAGTGGACCCTCGATATTCCCCCTCCTCCCTCCGACGCGCAGAAGCGCGTCGAGTTCAACGGGACCCGCCTGCCGGCGTGGATCTTCAACCCCGGCGACCTCTTCGAGGACTCCATCGCCGCGGCCATCGACGCCTCCCAGGTCTCCGTCGACGCCGCGGCCTTCGTCATGACCTCGCGCAAGATCATCGACGCCATGGACCGCGCCGTCAAGCGCGGCGTGGCCGTGCGCATGGTCGCCGACAAGAGCCAGGCCCAGCACGAGCACGTCCAGCTCTTCCTGGGCTGGCTGCAGCGCCGCGGCGTCCAGCTGCGGGTGCTCTCGGGCCCCAACGGCGAGGAGAGCGACTTCCCGCTGGCCGAGAAGATGCACAACAAGTACTTCATCTTCGACGGCAAGCTCGTCGAGACGGGCTCCGGCAACGCGAGCAAGAACGCGGGCGTGGCCAACTTCGAGAACGCGAACTTCATCGACGACGCGACCGACGTCGCGGCCTTCGCCAAGACCTTCCAGCACATGTTCGACATCGCGGAGACGGCCCCGGCCTATCCCGAGGGCGAGATCCCGACCGACGCGCAGATGCGGGAGAACGCGCTGGAGCCGCGCGGGCCGCCGCCGCCGCCCGAGCCCGGCCACGACCCCCTCCCGCCTTCCAAGCGCGTCGCCTTCAACGGGGTGGACTTCCCCGTCAGCGCGATCCGTCCCCACGAGCCGATCGCCGCGGACCTGATCAAGCAGATCGACTCCGCGGCGAAGACGCTGCGCGTCGCGATGTACGAGTTCAGCCTGGAGGGCATGTGGGACGCGCTCCAGCGGGCGAAGAAGCGCGGCGTCAAGATCGAGATCGTGCTCGACCGCAGCCACGTGTACACGACCGGCTACGAGGACGACGGCGTCACGCCGCGCAAGCCCAAGCAGATGATCGTCGACCTCATCAAGGAGGGCTTCGACGTGCTCCTCCTCAAGGGCCGCAACGGCGGCATCATGCACAACAAGTTCATCGTCGCCGACGAAGGGCTCGTCTCGATGGGCTCCTTCAACTACACTCCCCAGTCCGAGGATGACCATTACGAGAACGTCTTCTTCTCGGTCGACAAGGCGCGCGTCTCGGGCTACCTCAAGTACTTCGACTACATGCGCGGCCTCGCCGAGGAGCCGGACCTGGACAAGCTCGAGGAGATCGTCACCCGCGCCGACGCCGCCTTCCCCGAGGCGGAGGACGCCGAGCCCGAGATGGCCGGGCGGGGCAAGCCCCTGCCGCCCGCTCCGCCGATGGAGACCGACAAGCCGATCAAGCTCGGCCGCCTGCGCTTCCCGCTCCACCTGTTCTCGCCGAACTCGGGCATCGAGCAGGCACTCATCAAGGCGATCGACGCCTCGAAGGCCACCGTGCAGATCGCGATGTTCAGCTTCTTCTCCCAGCCCATCGCCGAGGCCCTGCTGCGCGCCAAGGAGCGCGGCGTCGACGTGAAGATCGTCATGGACAAGAGCCAGACGGGGACGTCCAAGCTCGACGAGTTCTTCGCCTGGCACGGCGTCGACCTGAGGCTGATCAGCGGGCCGGACCGCACGCGCGATCCGCGCTACCAGAAGATGCACAACAAGTTCGCGATCTTCGACGGCAAGATGCTCGAGAGCGGCTCGTTCAACTTCTCGACGCGGGCGGAGACGCTGAGCTTCGAGAACGCGAACTTCTTCGACGACGCCGACGAGATCGCGCGCTTCGCGGCCTCCTTCCTGCAGATGTTCGAGCGCGGCATGAAGCCGCGCAAGCCGCGGCGCGAGCCGAAGTTCGCCGTGCCCGCCTCCGCGCCCGACGCCTGATCAGCGCGCCGCGCGCCTGGGACGAATCACCTTGATGTTCAGCCCCCGCGTCCGGGAGGACTCGAGTATGCGCACCTCGCCCACGCGGCCCGGCCGGTCGGGACGCGGCCGCTTCAGCGCCCTCTTCGCCTTTCTCTCGGTGGCCATGTCGCACCTCCTCGCCGCAGTATAGCCCCGGGAGCGCGGACGGGGACGTAAAGCTAATATCCGCGAGGCGTGACTTCCTCGGAGGCCGCCAAGAATCGTATTATGCCTTCATGGCGAACAACATCTATGTCGGCGGCTTCCCCTACAAAACCACGAAGGAAGACCTGGCCAAGCTTTTCTCCGCGTGCGGCACCGTCCTGAGCGCCAAGGTCATCCTCGATCGCGAGACCGGCCGGCCCAAGGGCTTCGGCTTCGTCGAGATGTCCACCGACGCGGAGGCGAAGGCCGCCGTCGAGAAGCTCAACGGCGCGTTCATCGGCGACCGAAAGATCTTCGTCGTCGAGGGCCGCGTGGACAAGACCCGCCCCCGGGGCCGATCCGCCGGAGGCGAATCGACCACCAAGCCCGGGTTCGTCGAGCGCCGCTCCGGCAAGGACCGCCGCGGGCAGCCCGCCGCCTCCGACCGCCGCGACGCCGCTCCGGTGCCTAGCGCAGCCGCCCCGGCCCCCTTCGCCAAGAAGCCGTGGGTCAAGAAGCCCTTCGACGCCGCCAAGAAGCCCTGGGAGAAGAAGCCCTTCGACGCCGCCAAGAAGCCTTGGGAGAAGAAACCCTTCGACGCCGCCAAGAAGCCTTGGGAGAAGAAACCCTTCGACGCCGCCAAGAAGCCTTTCGAGCGCAAGCCGCCGGTTCGCGGCCCGAAGTGGACGCCAAAAAGGGACTGAGATGGTTAGTTACAATAATACCACTCTCGATTTCCTATAATCCGGCATGGCCTCCCCCCCCGGCGCCAAGCGACGCTCCTCGTCCGCGAGAACCCCGGGCCTGCGGACGTTGTACGAACTCTCCCCCGTCGGCATCGCCGAACTTGACGACGACGGACGATTCGCCCACGCCAATCCCGCGCTGCAGCGGATGCTCGGCCTGACCGAGGAGGAGCTCCGCGAGCGAAAGTTCGACGACGTCACGCATCCCGACGACGTCGCCGAGTGCGCCGTCCGCTTCGCCAGCCTCGTCCGGCGAGAGACCGACCACTTCGAGCTCGAGAAGCGCTTCCGCCGCGCGGACGGCGAGATCGTCTGGGCGCACGTCGTCGTCACCGCGATCCGCACGAAGTCCCGCTCGCGCGGCATGATCGGCATGGCCATCGACGTCACCGAGCGGCACCTGGCCCAGAAGGAGCTCGGGAGGCTGAGGCTTGAGCTCGAGGAGCGCATCGAGGCCCGCACCGCCGAGCTCTCCTATCACGCCGCGCTGCTGGCCGCCCAGCAGGAGAGCTCTCCCGACGGCATCCTGGTCGTCGATGAGAAGGGGCGGATCATCGCGCACAACAAGCTCTTCGCTCGGATGTGGGCCATCCCCGAGGCGGTGCTGGCCTCGGGCTCAGACGAGCGGGCGATCGCCAGCGTGCTCTCGATGCTCGTCTCGCCGGAGGATTTTCTCGCGCGGGTGCGGCACCTCTACGACCATCCCGACGAGGCGAGCATCGACGAGCTGCCGCTGCGCGACGGGCGCGTCTTCGAGCGCTATTCGAGCCCGGCACGCGGAGCGGACGGCCGCTATTACGGCCGCGTCTGGCACTTCCGCGACATCACCGAGCGCGTGCGCCGGGACAACGATATCCAGGAGAAATCCGCGGCGCTCGCGCGGTCGAACTCCGAGCTGGAGCTGTACGCTTACGCGGCCTCGCACGATCTCAGCGCGCCGCTGAGCCGGATCCTCTCCTTCGCGGGCTTGCTGGAGGAGCGCGTAAAAGGCAAGCTCGCCGCCTCCGAGCTCGATCTCCTGGCGCGCATGCGGAAATCGGCCGCGGCGGCGCTCAAGCTCGTCAACGACATGCTGACCTTGTCGCGGGTCGGGCGCGATCCCCTTCCCTGCGAGACCGTCGACCTCTCCGTCCTCCTCGACGAGGTCAGGTCCGAGCTGGCCGCGGAGATCGCCCGCGCCGGCGCCCGGGTCGAGGCGGGCCGGCTCCCGGTCCTGCGCGCGCACGCCATCCCGCTCCACAACCTCCTGCTGAACCTCCTCTCCAACGCCGTGAAGTTCCGCAGCCCGGACCGCCCGTGCGTCGTGCGCGTCGAGAGCCGGCGTGACGGAGACGTCCTGGAGCTCACGTTCGCCGACAACGGCATCGGCTTCGATCAGGGGTACGCCGAGAAGATCTTCCAGCCTTTCCTGCGCCTGCACACGTCCAGCGAGTACGAGGGCAGCGGCATCGGCCTGGCGATCTGCCGGCGCGTGGCCCAACGCTACGGCGGCTCGCTGACGGCCGCCGCCGAGGAAGGAAAGGGCGCGGTCTTCGTCTTGCGCCTGCCCGCGTCCATGCTCGCGGCCTGACTATACCGGATTTTTATATCCGGATTTGCTATCCTCTCCTCATCCGCTGCGGCGGAGGAGGAGACCCCGATGAAACCCGCGATCAAAGAGCTTATGGACGACCACCGGACCATCCTGCGCATGCTGCGCGCGCTCAACGGGATGTGCCTGCGCCTGGGAGAGGGCGAGGCGGTCCCCGCCGACGATCTCGCCGCGGCGCTCGACTTCATCAAGGTCTTCGCCGACCACGCCCACCACGGCAAGGAGGAGGACCTCCTGTTCCCCGCGATGGAGGAGGCCGGCTTCTCGCGCGACGGCGGCCCCGTCGCCGTGATGCTGATGGAGCACGCGCAGGGCCGCGCCTACGTGCAGTCCTTCTCCGCGGCGCTCGAGCGCGTCCGCGCCGGCGAGGCCGCGGCGTTCAAGGACGCGGCCCGCGCCGCCTCGGGCTACTCCGCCCTCCTCGCCGCCCACATCGGCAAGGAGGACAACATCCTCTACCCGATGGCGATGGAGGCCCTCCCCGCCGCCCGTTGGGAGGTCCTGAAGAAGGAGTTCGACCGAGTCGAGGCCGAGAGGATGGGCCCGGCGCGCCGGGCCGGCTACGAGGCGCTCGTCGAGCGCCTGCTGGCCGCCTACCCCGCGCCGGAGCTCGCCCGGCCCGCCGGCGGGCTGTGCCACTGAGCCGCGCGAAGTAGCCCCGAGGCGGGCGCATGTGCGATAATGGGCGGATGAGCCCTATCGCGGCGCTCGTCCTGGACTGGGCCATCACGGCGCTGTGGCCGCTGATCGGCGCCTTCGGCATGGCGCACTTCTCGGGCGCCCTGTTCACGACCGGAGGCCTCGTCGTCGGCCTCCTGGCGATGTCCCCCTGGCTGCTGGCAAAGGGGCGCTGGCGGCGGATCTTCGCGCGGGACGTCGCCCCCTCTCTGGCGATGATGGGTCTGTGCAGCGGCGCGGCCACGGTCATCTACATCTCGGCCCTGGCGCACACGACTCCGGCCAACGCCGCGATCGTGGCCCAGGTCGAGGTCATCTACTCCGCCTTGCTCACGGCGTGGCTGCTCGGGGAGCGGCCCACGCTGAAGCTGTCGCTGGCCGCCCTGCTGGTCATGAGCGGCACGGGCCTCGTCATGCTCCACGACCTTTCCTCGCCGCGCTGGAAAGGCGACCTGATGATCCTCTGCACGCCCTGGCTCTATCAGGTCTCCCACATCTTCGCCAAGCGCCTGCCCCGCGACCTGGACGCGCTGACCTTGTCGGGCGGCCGCGTGCTCTACGGCATCCTCGCGATGGCCCCGGTCTGCCTGTGGTCGCTCGGCCGCGGCGGCCGCTGGTCCTGGTCCTCCGAGGCGCTCGCGTTCCTCGTCATGCAGGGGCTGCTGATGTCCTCGCTCAACTTCGTCCTCTGGTACATGGCGATCCGCAACATGGAGCTCTCCAAGGCCACGACCTTCATGCTCTCCTATCCGGCGCTGACCCTCGTGTTCTCCTGGGGGCTCGGCCGGGACGCGATCGCGGGCGTGCAGATCATCGGGCTGATCTGCTCGTTTTCGGGGGCGGTGTGGACGGCCCGGCTCACCCGGGAGGCGATCCGGCACGCGGCCGAGGAGCATCCGGTCGCGGTATAATCAGCCATGGATCAGAAGTCCGTTCCCTTCAAGAAAACGGTTTTCGTTTGCGTGAACGCCCGCGAGGGCGGGCGCGTCGCCTGCGGCAACCCCGGCCGCGGCGGCGTGGAGCTGTGCGAGTCGCTCAAGCACGCGGTCAAGGCGAAGGGCCTCAAAGGCAAGGTGCGCGTCGCGAAAGCCGGCTGCCTCGATCTGTGCGAGCAGGGCCCCAACGCGTTCATCTACCCCGGCGGCGAATGGCTCTCGGGCGTGACCCCGGCCGACGTGCCGGGCATCGTCGAGAAGCTCGCGGACTAGACGCGCAGAGCGCCCGGCAGCATTGACTTATTGTTGGACATCAGTATAATTATACGGCTGTCCAACTATATCATGCCCAGGCCCAAAGGCGACGCCCCGCGACGGATGCTCGAGACCGCGCTCGCTTTGGCGCGCGAGAAGGGCTGCGGGGGCATCTCGATCCGCGAGATTTGCCGGCGCTCGAGGGTCAACACGGGCCTGTTCCACTACCACTTCAAGTCCCGCGCGGCGTTCATCGAGCGGGTGATGGAGGAGACGTACGCGGATTTCTTCGCGCGCCTGACGGTGTCTTCCGAGGGCCCCGGCACCCCGTCCGAACGGCTCCGCCGGACCCTGCGCGCGATCGCCGTCTTCTCGCGGGAGCATCGCCGCTTGTTCGCCGGGATGATCCGCGACGCGCTGAACGGCGAGCGGCAGGTCGCCCGCTTCGCGGCCGCCAATTTCCCGCGCCACATCCCGATCATACTCGGCCTCGTCGAGGAGGGCCGGCGAACGGGAGAATTCCGGACGCTCACCGACGGCATGGCGATGTCCTTCCTGATGGGCGCCGTCTCGGCGCCCAACCTCGTGGTCACCTTGCTCGAGACGCACGGCGCCAAGCGCCCGTTCGGGCGGCCGCTGAGCGAGGTCGCGGGCCAGCTTCTCTCCGACGAGGCCATCGAGACCCGTCTCGACATGGTGCTGGCCGGCCTCGCGGCCCCCAGGAGGACCAAGTGAGGTCCGCTCTCCTGCTCGCCGTTCTCGCGGCGCCCGCCTTCGCCGAGCCGCTGACCGCGCCGGAGGCGATGCGCCTGGCCGTCGAGCGCTCCCCCGAGGCGGCCGCGGCCCGCGCCCGGCGCGACGCGGCCGCGCTCGAGGAGCCGCTGCTGCTGTCGAATCTCGACCCGAAGGTGCTCGGGTCGTACTATCAGCAGGACGACCGCGCGCCGCGCTCCGCCCCGGCCTTCCAGGGCTCCCGCGAGCGCCTCGAGCGCTGGGAAACGGGCCTGTCCCAGACGACCTTGCTCGGCACCGAGGCGAAGCTCGTCTGGCGCGGCGAGCGCCTGGTCAACCCCACCCCCTTCCGCGTGCTCGACCCGAGCGTCGACTCCCGGCTCTCGCTCGAGCTCAAGCAGAGGCTGCTGCGCTACTTCTGGGGACGCCCCGACGTCGCGCGGCGCTCGCGCGCCCGCGCCGGCGCGGACGCGGCCGAGGCCGACTTCGCCTTCGCGCGCTCCGCCGCCGCCGCCGCCGCCGCCGCCGCCCTGATCGAGCTCCGCGCCGCCCAGCGGCTTCAGACGATCCGGGAAGAGGCCGTCTCGGACGCCAGGCTCCTCCTCAATAGGACCACGGAAAAGCGCCGCTACGGAACCGCCGAGGCCTCCGACAAGCTCCAGGCCGAGGCCGCTTTGGAGTCGGCCGAGACGGACGTCCTCCTGGCGGCCTCCGCGCGGGAGAGGGCCCGCCACGCGCTCGCCGCGGCGCTGCGCTCCGAGAAGCCCGCGGACGCTCTCGAGGCCTCGACCTCGCCCGTCCGGGGCCTGCCCGCCGAGGAGGCCCTCCCCGCGAGCGAGGCCGACGCGCTCGCCCGCCGCCCCGACCTCGACGCGTACCGGCGCCGGCGGGACGCCCTGACCTGGGCCGCGCGCGTCGCGCGCCTGGACACCTTGCCGGACCTGTCGCTCGACGCGTCTTACGCCTTCGGCGGCCTCGACTCCACCTACGGCGGCGCGTGGAGCGACATGGGCACCTGGCGCCATCCCGTCGCCTCGGTCGGCCTGAGCGTCGTCGTCCCGCTCACCTTCCGCCAGGAGCGCCTGACCCGCCGGCAGGCCGGCCTCGCGCTGGCCGCCGCCGAGGCGGAGCTCGCCGCCGCCGAGAACTCCGCCCGCCGCGCCTGGCGCGACGGCCGGGAGACGCTTGCCCTCTCGCGCCGCCGCCTCGCCGCCGCGCGGCGCCTGGAGGACATCGAGCGCGCCAAGCTCGCCGCGGGCGAGTCCGACTTCCGCAGCGGCCGCGCGACGACCGACCTGCTCGTGCGCTTCCATCAGGACCTGCGGCGCGCGCGCGCCGAGCACGTGCGCGCCGAGGCCGACGAGGCCCTGGCGCTCGTCGAGCTCGCCCGCCAGGCCGGCCTGCTGGGGGCGCCGTGATCGAGTTCTTCCTGCGCCGCCCCGTCCTCTCCAACCTCATCACGCTCGTGCTGTGCGTGATCGGCGGCTGGCATTTCTTCACCTCGCGCCGGGAGGCGTTCCCGGACATCAAGTTCGACATCGTCCTCATCACGACCCCCTACCCCGGCGCCTCGCCCGACGAGGTCGAGACCCTCGTCACCCGCAAGATCGAGGAGCAGGTGCGCACCGTCTCCGGGGTGGACCGCGCGGAGAGCTGGTCGCTCGAGAACCTCTCCATCGTCGTCCTGCGCATCGACGAGGACCTGACCGAGCGGGAGAAGGACAAGGCGGTCAACGATCTTTATCAAGCCGCCCAGCGCGTCGAGGACCTGCCCGAGCTCGCCGACAAGCCGATCGTGCAGGAGCTGACCGCCGACCGCCCGCTGATCACGCTCTCCGTCGCCGGCGGCACCGACGAGGCCCGCGACCGCTTCGCCGAGGAGCTCAAGGACCAGCTCGAGGAGGTCGACGGCGTCTCCCGCGTCACGTTCAAGGGCGACCGCGAGCGCGAGATCCTCGTCGAGGCCGACAGAGGGAAGCTCGCGCGCCACCGCCTGACCATGGGCGAGGTCGCCGCCGCGATCCGCGGCCGCAACGTCGACCGCTCGGCCGGCTCGACGTGGTCGGGCGACCTCGAGAACTGGGTTCGCGTGCGCGGCGCGGTCTTCACCGCTCCCGAGGTCGGCTCGATCGTCGTGCGCGGCAACGAGGCCCGCCAGAACGTGCGCGTGCGCGACCTCGCCCGCGTCTCCGAGGGCTTCGCGGAGGGTGCTACCCGCACGCGCGCCAACGGCAAGCCCTCCATCGAGCTCCACGTCAGCAAGCACAAGTCCGCCGACGTCATCGAGCTGACCGGGCGCGTGATGAAGCTGCGCGACGAGGCCGCCGCGCGCGCCGCCGCCCTCGACCTGGAGCTCGTGCTCTCCAACGATGTGAGCTTCTTCGTCAAGCGCCGCCTCAAGGTCATGACCGGCAACATGCTCCAGGGCGGCGTCCTCATCCTCGCCGCGCTGTTCCTGTTCCTCGACTGGCGCCTGGCCGCGGTCGCCGCCCTGGGCGTGCCGATCTCCTTCGCCGCCGCCCTCGTCTTCGCCGTGCCGCTGGGCTTCACCTTCAACCTGATGTCCCTGCTCGCCTTCATCATCGTGCTGGGCATGCTCGACGACGACTCCGTCGTCGTCGCCGAGAACATCTACAAGCACCTCGAGCGGGGCAAGAAGCCCTTCGACGCCGCCGTCGACGGCGCGAGGGAGGTCATGTGGCCCGTGCTCGGCTCGGTCATGGTCTCCTCCTGCGCCTTCCTTCCCTTCGCGCTGATGGGCGGGATCATGGGCAAGTTCCTGCTGATGATCCCGGTCGTCGTCGTCATGTGCTTCGCGGCGAGCCTGTTCGAGGCCTTCTTCATCCTCCCCGGCCACGTGCTCGAGCTGCTCCCCTTCGGCAAGCCCGTCGGGGAGACCGCGGGAGGGCGCTGGTACCACGCCGTCGTCGCCGGCTATCGCCGCATGCTGACCTGGGTGATCTCCCACCGCGGCAAGTTCGCCCTCCTGCTGCTCGCGTTCCTCCTCTTCACCGCCGGCCTCGCCTACGTGCGCCTGAAGTTCGTCCTCTTCCCCGAGGGCCTCATCGACCAGTTCTTCATCCAGGTCGAGATGCCGCCGGGCACCAACCTCGAGGCGACCCAGCGCGCGCTGCTCCCCGTCGAGCGGGCCGTCGCCGAGCTTTCACCCTCCGAGCTCGACGTCCAGACCTCCGTCGTCGGCCTCAAGGGGCAGGAGGACCAGGAGCGCCTGAGCACCGGCTACGGCCAGGTCCACGTCTACCTCACCCCCGAGGAGAGCCGCGCGCGCCCGACCAAGGAGATCGTCGCCGGCCTGCGCGCGCGCATCGGCCTGCCGCCGGGCGCGCTGAAGGTCTCCGTCAACGAGCTTCAGCCGGGCCCCCCCGTCGGCGAGGCGATCATGGTCCGCGTGCGCGGCCGCGATCCCGCCGTCAACCGCGAGCTCGCCGGCGAGATCCGGGCCTACCTCGAGTCGATGGAGGGCGTCAGCGACGTGCGCGACTCGCTCGAGGACGGCAAGTGGCAGTGGCGCGTGATCCCCGACGAGAGCGAGGCCGCCTTCGCCGGCGTCGACGCCCAGAGCATCGCGCGCGACCTGTTCTACGCGGTCGACGGACTCAAGGTGTCCCGCATCCAGCGCCCCGACGAGGAGGTCGAGATCCGCCTGCGCCTGAAGCCCGAGCAGCGCGACTCGCCCCGGGACCTGCTCCGCCTCGACGTGCTCAACCCGCGCGGCCAGGCCGTGCCGCTCTCGCGCGTGGCCCGGGTCGAGGAGCGCCGCGGGGCGCCCTTTCTGCCGCGCTACAACTACAAGCCCGCCGTCAGCGTCTTCGCCGACGTCGACGAGAAGATCATCACCTCCCGCGAGGCCAACCGCCTCGTCCGGGAGAAGTTCGCCGACGTCCCCAAGCGCCATCCCGGCTACGAGCTCATCTACGGCGGCGAGGAGGAGGAGACCGCGAAGTCCATGCGCTCCCTGTTCCGCTCCTTCGGCGTGGCGCTCATGCTCGACTTCGTGATCCTGGCCGTGCTCTTCGGCTCCTACGCCCAGCCCTTCATCATCCTGCTCACCGTCCCCATCGGCCTCATCGGCGTCGTGTACGCGCTGCTCGTCCACGGCCAGCCGGCCTCCTTCATGGCCATGCTCGGCGTCATCGCGATGACGGGCGTCGTCGTCAACAACGCGATCGTGCTCGTCAACTTCATCAACGACAAGCGCGCCGCCGGCATGCCCGTCGAGCAGGCCGCCGTCGACGCGGGAGCCGAGCGCCTGCGGCCGATCTGGGCGAGCTCGATTACGACCTTGCTGGGGCTGTTCCCGACGGCTTACGGGTTCGGCGGATACGAGCCCTTCGTGGCGCCCATGGCGCTGTCGCTCGCGTGGGGGCTGACCTTCGCGATGCCGATGACTTTGTTCCTCATCCCGGCGGCGTATGTGACCATGGATGGGTGGCTGGCATACGTCAAGGGGCGCTGGGACCGCCTGCTGAAACGCGGTTAGGGGCGCTTCGCGAGGTGAAGGGCGCGGCCGTTCTTGCGCAGCCAGCGGCGGTGGGAGCGATGGCCGGGGCAGACCGTTTCGACGACGGCCCAGAAGCGGCGGGAGTGGTTCATCTGGGCGCGGTGGGAGAGCTCGTGGACGATCAGGTAGTCGAGGACCGGATCGGGGGCGAGGGCTAGGCGCCAGGAGAAGTTGAGGTTTCCCTCCCGCGTGCACGAGCCCCACAACGTGCGCTGGTCTTTGACGCTCAGGCGGTTGAAGGTGACGCCGAGATAGGGGGCCCAGTACTCGGCGCGGGAACGGAACAAAGGCAAAAGATCATTCGAAGGCAGACCGGCTTTCAGGGGAGCGTCTACGGAAACGGATGGGATGAGGACTGAAGGGGGCGCTTTACGGGGAACGGGCGTCTGGGGAACGGCGATTGGGGCGGGAGCTTCGGCCTTCGGCCGTTTGGCCGGCTTGAACAGCTCGGGCCAATCATTTTTTAATCCCGACAAAAAGTCGCGGACTTCACCTAAAAGAGAAGGACTCGACGTGGGCTCCACGACGAGATTTTATATCATCCAGCCATGCCCCCGGCCGAGAATATCCTCGAACAAAAGCTTGAAGAGCTTGAACGGCGATTTACGGAATCGGCGCGCGAGATCAAAGAGCTCCGGAAGCTGATTCCGATCCCCAAAGCGGCGCAGCGCGAGATCGCCGAGATTAAAGACGAATGGCACGGCGTTTCCTACAAGTGGTGGATCTTCACCCTTGCGGGCGCCCTGTTCATGTTCTGCCTGAGCTACGCGCTCTACACCAAGCTCGGCTGGGTCGCCGATCAGCGCGCCTTGCCGATCGGCAACGACTGGCTGCTGCGGCGCCTTCCCCTCGTCAATACCTTGCCGATCCTGTCCTGGGGCTGGTTCGGGCTGCACCTCTACGCCGTCGGCGCGGCGGTCGCGTATCATCCCCGGCGCATCCCTTTCCTGATCTTCCTGCTGACGGTGTACATGGTCGTGCGCACGGCGTTCGTGTTCCTGTCGCCGATCGGCGCGCCCGCGGACATGGTGGACATGCGCCTGCACGACGCGATCTTCTCGCGCATACTCGGCACCTGGACCTTCATGAACGAGTTCGTGTTCTCCGGCCACACCGCGATCCCGTTCCTGTTCTTCCTCTTCTTCAAGACGCCGGGGCTCAAGCGGCTGATGCTCGCGGGCTCGATCATCATGGCCGTGGGCGTTCTGCTCTCGCGCAACCACTACACGGTCGACGTGATCGCGGCGTTCTTCACGTCCTACTCGGTGTACGCGCTGTCGCGCGCGGGCTACAAGCGCCTGCTGGAGCCTTTGTTCAGGACGACTTCGGTCTGAGCGCCGGACGGTAGAACAAAGACGCGGCGAAGGCGAAGGCCGCGAGCGAGAGGAAGATCGGGAAGCCCCAGGCCAGGCCCAGACCCTCCATCGTGTTGGCCCAGAAGTGGGCGATGATGGGCACGGCCAGCACGCCGGACCTCTTGTACATCCAGGCCAGGACCACGCCGAGCACGGCGCGCGCGGTGAAGCCGCCCCAGGAGAAGGCGTAGGCGCCGCCCAAGCCGGATGACGCCGTCGCGTCGCCCAGGCCGAACCAGCCCATCATGGCGCCCCAGTCGATGTAGTGCACGCCCGAGAAGATCAGCGCCGAGGCGACGGCGGCGAGCCAGAAGGCCTTCCCCATCGACAGGCCCCACTTGTCGAGCTTGTCGTTCATCATCTTGAACAGGCCGCGGCGGAAGATATACTCCTCGAGCAGGCCGACGATGACGAAGTTGTACAGCACGAGATCCACGCCGGAGGTCAGCATCTTGGCGAGTATGGCCGGCGCGGGCTCCGTCCCGGGCGAGAGCGCGTTGACCGCCCAGAACGTCAGGTCGCCGATCGCGTAGAGCACCAGGCCCCAGGCGACGCCGGCCGTCAGGAGGCGTCCCGGCGACTTCGGCCGCTGGCCGTTCTCGGGGGCGTTCCACCAGGAGCCGATGTCCAACAGGCGAAAAGCGGGGGCCTTGAGCTTCCACGCGAGCAGGACGAGCGCGGCCACGGCGACTCCCCCCCACACCGCGGGCAGGCCGACGAGGACCCCGGCCGAGCCGACCTTCAGGTAGGCGGCGAGGCGGGCGGCCTCGAGGGAGAACACGGTGAGTATGCCGCGCAAAGCGAGCGGCGCGATGAAAGAATTCGAGCGCGACGCGGTCCACAGCACGCCCGCCTCGAGGGCGAGGCTGACGATGATGATAAACGGCGAGGACGTCAAGGTCATCAGCACCGCGGCCGCCGCGCCGAGCGCCGCGGCGCCGCCGAGCCAGGGGGCGGCTTTACCCGCGCCGAGCTTGCGGGCCAGGGCCGCCACGCCGAAGAACAGCGCCACGCTGCCCGCCTCGGCGGCCAGGGCCATCGGCAGGAAGGTCCCGACCAAGGACGACAAGGGCAGAAGGGCGGCGGCGGCGGGAGCGGCGGCGGCGGCCTTGATGCCTAAGAGCAGCATGCCGCCCTTGGCGGCAGCGGCGCCGGCGAGCATCAGGAGAAGCGAGGGCGCCATCCAGTACAGGCCGGTGCGCAGGCCGCCGAGGGCCCAGTCGCGGAAGGTCTCGCGCGAGGCTCCGCCGACGCGGGTCTCGAAAGAACGCTGGGCGGCGGCGCTGTCGCGCGCGGCGGCCCAGGCGGCCTTGAACGAGGAGAACGAGCCGCCCGATGGGGCGGGAGGGCCGCGCGGGACGTCGGGGGCGGCTTTGGGGGAGCGCCAGAAGCGGGAGGCGGCCAGTGCCGCGAGGCCGGACCAGGCGAAAGCGCCTTTCCAGGCGACGACGGCGGCGGGAATTAAAGCGGGGACGGCGGCGGAGATCAGGGCGACGCCGATCAGGGCCGCTCCGCCGGCGACCAAAGACTTCGAGAGGCGGGGATTCCCGGTGGACGCGGGGGCGCGGGGCGCGGGAACGCCGGCGGCGCGTGAATCGGGCGACGCGGCGGCTTTCGGCGAAAGCGGACGCGGGGATAACGCGAATGACGGCGCCACGACGCCGTCCTCGGGAGAACGGGCGACGCCCCAGTTCGCGACTTCGTCGCGGACGACCGCGACAGCCTTCTCTGAACGGGTTAAGGGAACCGCGACGTATTGGGCGGTGGGGGTGAGGACGCTCGACGGGTTAACGGCGATTTTAACGGCAACGGGGGGGGTGACCTTGCGGGAAGGATGCGCGAGTGAGGCGGGAGTGACTATTGCGGCGGCGGGAGAGATGGAAACGGCGACCGGTGTTATAGAAGGAATCGGGGACGGAGACACGGAAAGAGCTCCGGAAGGGAGCGCGAGGCTCGCGAGGGTAAAGGACGCGGAGCCGGATCTTGCGCCGGCGGCTGCGCCGACCGCGGAAGAGCTCTCGGCGGCGACCGCGGAGGCGCCGACGCGGACCTGGGCGGCGGCGGATAGGGGGTTGAGGGCCAGCCAGAGGGCGGAGAGGGCGGCGGATCTCTTCACAACTCAAGAATAGCCTCATTTCGGCTTGGTTGCCTGAGCCTTCGGTCCCTGCGCCGGCCGACGAAAGACCCATTTAAAATAGGCCCGCGCGACGCCCGAGATCGCAGACTATGCCGCCCCCACTCGCGGCATATTCCCCCCCACCTGGCGCAACCCTGATTTTCGCTCTATAATTCGCATATCTACAACAATCCAGAGCGTCATATGCACAATTATTGGTTCGGCAGAAGAAGCTCGGCTAACGGCAAAAGCATAAAGTTTAAACGGCAACTGTTTCTGGAAACAGTTGAACGGAAGCGACTCGCAGAGAAACCGGTTTTCAAAATTAGCACTGGAGCATTAGGCCTCGTTGGACGCCAAGAACGGATAACGGCGGTGCCGTCACCTGTCCTCTGCCGAACTAGTGGCTTGAACGGACGGCGGCCTCGTGCCGGCTGGATAGCTGGCAGCCGCCGCCGTTCAGCCTGGCGTTATGGTTACCACCTGCGCACGCTGACTTGCTGAAATAAATTTAACAACGAACGAATTAAACGGCAAGCGGACTGAACGGCGACGGACTAGGCTGCTGTAATATGAGAATCCGAACAGCATTAAACTTAGCCTTTGAAGCGACTGTAACGGCAATCCTCTTCTCCGTTTCTTGGTCGACATATGAATCCGCCGCCAAGCGGGACGGAAGTCGCCCGGAAACTAATGCCCTGATTGGGGGCACCTTCATTGCGGGCTCTATTGCCCTTCTTATGCTGACTCAATCAGTTTTAAAAATACGGCAACCGCCAAGCGACAAAAAACAAATGAAAAACTGCGACGACAAATGGATTGAACGGAATCAACGTCAAACGACTTAACGGACGGGAATACGGCATACCGTTAACGGTCTACGACTCGAATTGTTCCTGTTATTCACACTTCTTCCCCGGGAAAAATTGTGAATAACGCGGAGTTCCATTGACCGACAAAACGCCAGACACGGAAAAGCTCGCCTACCTGCTCGAAGCCATTTCAACGAAGCTGACCGCGTTCGGGATAACACACTGGGCGACCTGGCTCGCGGAGGACGCCCGCCGCCTTCGCGGCGGCGATCCGGCGGCGATCGAACACTTCCTGAGCGCCTTCGGCGGAATGGGAAGCATCAACGATCTCTATATCTGCCCCCAAAACGGGCACCGAATCCACGAGGCGGACGTTCAGTCGAACAACGAACAGCTGAGGCGCGCCCTCTCCGACGCGTGGGAGCTCGCGCGAATTCAGGCCCGAGAAAGAGAATGAAGGAGCGCGCATGCCGATATTAGAAGTCGAGCTCGTGATGGACGACGGAGAGCCGTTGAGACCCGGTTTGGCCCGGGCTTTGGCGGATGCCGCGGGCGACGTCTTGGGAACGCCCGCCGGACGGACCTGGGTGCGCCTGCGGACCTTGCCCAAGGAGCACTATGCGGAAAGCCGCGCCGATGTTTCTGAAGACGTCCGCCCGATCTTCGTCACGGTGCTGAAATCCCGCGTCGGCGGCGCCGCGGAGTTGAAGGAAGAAGCGGCGAAGCTCTGCGCGGCGCTCGCCCGGGCCTGCGGCCGGCCCAAGGAAAACGTCCATATTCTTTATCTTCCCGAGGCGGCGGGCCGCATGTCCTTCGGCGGAGAGCTCGTCAGCTAGGCGACTGCCCTAGAGGATATCACCGCTTTGTCAATTTCCCGCGTCGCGACCGCCCTGCTGGCATTCGATGATGAGGTAGCCCGGATGCGTCGCGCTTTTGATGAATTGCCCGTGGACCCTAAAGACCTCAACTGGGTCAAACGCAAGCTCGTCCATATGGCGGATGTGGACCAGTTCATGCGCCGCCGGATTGATGACATGCAGGTTCGAGGCTACTCGGAGGAGGAGACCCGCCAATTCTGGGAAGAGTTCAACAAACGCTGGGAAGCGATAGATTCCCTAAATCGGGATGAGTTAAAGGGTCTTCTCAAGCATTATGATTGGTTCAAGATCAGCGAATTCGGATCCGCGGCGGACCAAGCCGCATGGCTTCTTGCGCAGCACGCTGATCGTGATCTCGAATTTCAGAAACAAGTCTTATTGATTCTCGAAAAGCTCTTTCCGTTGGGTGAGACGAGCGGCGCAAACTTTGCCTACCTCTATGACCGTGTTGCGGTCGCCGAAAACCGCCCGCAACGCTTCGGGACTCAGGGCCGTTGTGTGGGCCCAGGGCGCTGGGAGCCATGGCCCTCGGAAGATCCGCAAAACCTTCAAGCCCGTCGAGATGCGATGGGACTCGGGCCTCTGGAGGAGAACATCCGGCGAGTGAGCATGCAATGCCATGGAATGACCGGATGAGCGTCGCCGATCGCTGAATCGGCGGCGAGAACTGTTTCCGGAAACAGTCGCCGCGCCCCCCTTCCGGCATAAATTCGTAACAGGGATCAGGCAATATTCCTTAGCGCGGCGCCGACGCGTCGAACGACCATGGATAACCGCCCCGAGCCGCCGCAGCCCCCGGATCAGCCCAACGGCTTCGATCCCTCCACGGTCAACGACCTCGACACCGCCCGCCTGGCCCTGCGCTGGGCGCTGGAGCGCCTGCACCGGCTCGGCGCGGAGCTGACCGAGGCCCGCCAGGAGTCCGCCAAGGCCCTCAAGTCCCGCGACGAGGCCGCCCAGGACGCCCGCGAGAAGGACGAGACGGTCAAGCGCTGGCGCGAGACGGTCAAGGCCTGGGAAGCGTCCATCTCGGACCACAAGAAGATGGAGGACCAGCTTCGCGAGGAGCTGCGCCGAGAGATGTTCCGCGAGCAGGACGCTCATGTAAAGGAAGAGCGCCTCCAGCTCACGATGCAGATCGACGCGCTCAAGCGCGAGATCGCCGCGCGCGAGGCCTCGATCGGCGGCCTGCGGCGCGAGGTCATCGACGCGGTCAAGGTCGCCCGGCAGGACGCCGAGCGCGAGCTGCAGGCCGCGCTGGCCCATCAGGAGAAGGCGCTCTCGGACACGAAGGCCTCCCTGCTTGAGCGCCTGAAGATCCAGACCGACGCGCTCCGCTCCAAGGAGAAGGACCTCGAGAGCCAGCAGCGCCTGCTCGACGAGCAGATCAAGACGAAGGAAGGCGAGTTCCGGCGGCGCTACGAGCGCGACATCGAGGACCTGCTCAAGCACAACCGCGAGGCGCTGGCCCGCGAGGAGCACGCGCTCGGCGAGAAGTTCGAGGCCAAGATCGCCCAGTTCGAGGCGCGCCTGCGCCAGAAGGAGCACGTGCTCGAGGACCACCGCCGGCATCTCGACGAGGAGCACGCCAAGCGCCAGGCCGAGCTCGACCGCGTGTATCAGCACAAGAACGAGCAGGAATGGGGCCGGCTGCAGGAGCGCCTGGAGGCCGAGCGGCGCTTTCTCGAAGAGCACTATCGGGAGAAGGAGGCCAAGCTCGACGAGTCGATGCAGGAACGGAACAAGGCCGTGCTGGTCCATCACGAGAAGCAGGAAGCGGAGCTCGTGGCGAAGTACCAGCAGCTCCAGGACCAGCTCGTTCTGAAGGAAAAGGACGTCTGGAAGCAGCAGCAGAAGCGCATCGAGGACATCCTCGCCAAGAGCCGCGCCGAACTGGCCGGGCAGCGCGCGGAGCTGGAGGCCGAGTACGCCGCCCGCGACTCCGCGCTCAACGAGCGCCTGCGCGAGATGGAGGGCGGGTATCAGAAGAAGGAGGAGGAGATCTTCCGCCGCCAGCAGGAGCTGCAGGACCACTACCGCGCCAAGGAGGAGGAGCTGGGACGGCGCTTCCTGCAGATGCAGACGGAGTGGACCGAGCGCGAGAAGCAGCAGTGGGAGGCCCATCAGGCCAAGCTGCGCGAGAGCCTCGCCCAGAGCCGCCGGCGCCTCGAGGACGAGCGCGGCGAGCTTGAGGCCCGCTACCGGGTCAAGGAGGAGGAGCTGGCCGCGCAGCGCGCCGCCGACATGCAGACGGCCGAGAGGGCTCGGGCCGAGCTCGAGGGAGAGCTCGCCCGCCGCCAGGCCGAGCTCGACGCCTCGTTCTCCGGCCGCTGGGCCGAGCGCGAGCGCCGGCTGCAGCAGGAGCACCGCGACTCGCTCGAGCGCGCCCGCACCGAGTTCGGCGAGCAGGTCGCCGCCGAGCGCCGCGCGATGGAGGCCGCCGCGTCCAAGCGCGAGGAGGAGCTGTCCCTGTCGTTCATGGCCCGGGAGGGCGAGCTGCGCCGCGTGCTCACCGCCGAGCAGACGCGCTGGAAGAAGGCGCACGACGACGCCGCCCAGGAACTGCAGCGGCAGCTGCTCGACCAGGCGCTCAAGCAGGAGGCCCAGCACGAGGCCCAGCACGACGCGAAGCTGCAGGCCCTCGAGGAGCAGTTCCGCCGCCGGCTCAACGACGAGCTCAAGCGCCAGGAGGCCAAGCAGGCGTCGCTGGCCCGCGAGGCCGAGGGCCGCTCACGGGCCGAGCGCGCGCACGCCGAGGAGGCCGCCGCCGCCGAGCTCGACGCCAAGCGGACGGCGTTGGAGGAGGAGCGCGAGACGCTGCGCCGCCAGGCCGCCGAGACCCAGACGCGCCTCGAGTCGGCCTACGCGGAGAAGGAGCGCGCGCTGCGCGACGCCGCGTTCGCCCGCGAGGCGCAGGTCAAGAGCGAGGCCGCCGCCCAGGAGGAGCGCTACCGCAAGACGTACGAGGAAGCGATCGGGCGCGAGCGCGCCGTCCTCGCGGAGCGCGCCGCCGCGCTCGAGGCGTCGCTCAAGGACAAGTACGCCCGGGAGCAGGCCGCCCTGCAGCAGGCGTGGACGGCCCGCGACAAGGAGTGGGCCGCCCAGCGCGAGACCATCTTCCGCTCCGAGCGGGAGCGCCTGGAGGCCTCCTTCCGCGAGAAGGAGGCGGCCGTCGCCGCCCTGCGCCAGGAGCTCGAGCAGCGCTTCGAGCTGCGCGTCTCCGAGCTCGACTCCCAGCAGGCCCGCAAGGCCGCGACGCAGGAGGAGTCGTGGAAGCGGCGCCAGCAGGAGCTCGACACGCAGCGCCTGCAGCTGCAGATCGAGGCCCGCGACCGCGAGGCCGCCGCGCAGGCCATGCGCGCCGACATCGAGGGGCGCATGCAGAAGGCCATCGACGAGCGCATGGCCGAGCTGGCCCGCGCCGAGTCCGCGCTGCAGCAGGCCTGGATCCGCAAGGAGAGCGAGCTGCAGGAGGAGCTCAGCCACCGCGAGGCGAGCTGGCTCAAGGCCCAGCGCGACCAGATGGAGCGCGAGCGCAAGCAGTGGGAGGACGAGCGCGACGTGGAGCTGCAGCAGCGCCGCCGCGAGCTGGAAGGTTCTCTCGCGCAGCGGGAGAAGCTCGTCGAGGAGGCGCTGCGCGGGCGCATGAAGGAGACCGACGCCGCCCTGATCGCCAAGGAGCGCGAGCTGATCGCCGCCTACGAGGAGCAGGCCGCGCGGGCGCGCGCCGAGCTCGAGCACTCGCTGCGGGAGCGCGAGGAGACGCTGCGCCTCAAGGTCCGGGAGGCCACCGAGCGCGAGACGACCGCGCTGCGCGAGGAGTCCGAGCGCCGCGAGGCCGCCGCCGAGCTGCGCCGCCGGGACCTCGAGAAGTCCTTCGTCGAGCGCCGCGCCAAGCTCGAGGACGACTTCGAGCGCCGCCGCCGGGAGCTCGAGAGCGGCCTGGGCTCCGAGCGCGAGTCCCTGCTCGCCTCGCACGAGGCGCGCGTCAAGGAGCTCGAGGCCGAGAAGAACCGCCAGGGCTCCTTGCTCGCGCAGAAGGAGGCCGAGATCTCCGAGCGCTACGGCGAGCAGGAGCGGCGCCTGCGCCAGGAGCTCAACATGGCGAAGATCGAGTACGCCTCGCAGTTCGACGACAAGCTGCGCAAGCTCGCCGAGGAGCGCGAGGCCCTGCGCAAGGACTACGAGCACAAGCTGCGCGACCTCGAGAACCGCCGCAAGCCCGGCACGCCGTAACCCCGGACTTATCCACGCCGTTCACAGCGGCACTGTCGTCAACGCAGGCATATGCACTTGACTCAGGCAAATCGCGTCCTGGAAGCTGTCCTCCGTCGAGAATCTCTTCCTCTTGGAGCGGTCCAGAGGCCTCTCGTCGAAGAATCCGGATTCCTCGACGAGGGAACCTGAGTGATGTACATAAGCCTGCGTCAACGACAGTAGAACCCTTCGATTTAGACCGACAGGTCGGGGCGGCGAAGGAAGAGGAGGCGGAACTCGGCGTCGCCGCCCCAGGCGAGCCTGACCGCCTCGAGATAGGCGCGCCCCTGCTCGGCGTACTTCGCGCGGATCTTCGCGGCGGATTTTTCATCGACCCGCTCGCTCTTGAAGTCGGCGACGACGAGGCGCCCCTTCAAGCGGTAGACGAGGTCGATGGCGCCGCGCACCGCGGTCGGGCCGTCGGCGTAGGCGAAGGGGACCTCGCGGCCCAGGATCTCCGCCGCGGCCAGCTCGGCCGCGGCCGGGGAGGCGAGGAAGGACCTCAGCACGCCGGCCGCCTCGCGCTCCGCCTCGGCCCAGCGCGGGCCCGGCGCGCGGCGCTCGAGCAAGATCCGCGCGCGCGCGCACGCGGCGGCGGC